>CAXYUZ010000005.1:0-112419 GCA_964292275.1 uncultured Desulfuromonadaceae bacterium | reverse complement strand
CAGTTCACCACTTTAATTCACTTACAAAAGTTGCACTTCAGACTTGAATCCGCGATGTATTAAAAAGGATCTTTTTAGCTTTAGGGTCAATCGAACTTGTGGGGATGGTTTTATTAGGCATTTACGCACTCCATGACCAGGATAATTCTACTGTCGTACCAATCAAAAAACAGTCCTGAAATTTACCGCACCTATAGAAATTTTGCTTTCTTCATCAATCAACTCTTTATGAAGCCGCATCAATTCAGTGAGATCTGTTTCGGAAACCGGTTTTACAGTCAAATCTAGCGCCCCCATGTTGCCAGACATTCAAGATACTTTTCAGCCGTTTGCTCTGAATTCAGCCGTTTAATCATCGATTGCAGAAATTTCTTTTTGAACTCATATTCTGTCGCATCAAAAATAACAAGAATATCCCTCCCGGCGGTCTGATTGAAAAAATCCTCTTTTTTCAACTTTTCCAGCACCGAAACGCAGCACTCAAACAGCTCATTTCTGAAACTATTAAACGCCTTGTCTTCCTCAAGGGTATCCAGATGATTGCGCAATTGGGTGCAGATGCCTTCAAAGGCGTCATCCGCCCCGGTGCCTTCATACTTCCACTCAGCCGGAACGTATGTGTAATAGTCAGTTTGAGAAGGATCCTCCTCGATTTGACGATTCAGCCAGGCAGTTGAATTAGCCGCCGGACAAACGGTCATGGCCCCTTCGTCGCTGTAAAGCGCAAAGCTGTAAATTTCGTGTTCACTATCTCTGTTCAGCAACTCTATGAAGGCAGCTCTGGCAGCAGCTTCTATTTCATTACGTAATGCATCAAAATTGAGTCCCATGTTTGTTATCTCCCTACTTTAAATAGTTACTTAACTCCGCGCCTGAGAGATAAAACTATCCGGTTTTACAGGATAATATCCAGCTTCACGGCATCCCGCGCCTGATCCAGGTTTCATATTGCAGCAGTGTATTCGACCGGTCCAGATAGATTAGCAGGGTAATGCCGGCAACACCTGTAAACGCAGCTATGACGCCGCCCCACAGGCGGTCGCTCCGTCTTGAAATGATGTTAAAACAACCTGCCAGCACTGCCGGAATAAAGAACAGATTTGCAAGGTTCGGATTTATGCCCGTATGTCCTGAAGTATTGATCTGCAGGTAGAGCAGGATCAGAATAATGGCTGCTGCGCTGGCGATACCGCTCAACCGTGCGACGTTTTTCATTTTGCTGCTCCTGGCAGACTCTTCAAAACGGCCGTTGGTTTACAGTGATCGATGTATCTCTTCAAGATATCGCTCAACATCCTGTCCTTTTTTGCAGCAAAAACAAAATCATCTATCACCCAACGCCCTTTATCTTCACGCAGCACCACCTGCAAATCAGATGATGCCGTGCGGTGTAGATGTCCTTTGGGGAAACGCGGATCGATGTACAGCAGCTTAACCGCCGCAACCATTCGTTGATCACCCTTTGTCATTGAGTCATAGACAATCTCGCTGCCTCCTTCATAAATTCCTGAAAAGAGATTCCCTTCAAAAACATCCGGCTTGTCACCGGCTGGAGCTTTGCTGATGCAGATTGCCTCTGCCTTTTTCGCGTCGATGATCAGCTTTGACAATTCCGGACTCAGCAGCCCCCGCACCGCCTCCAGCTCTTTATCCGACAGTAATCCGGCGGTGGGGTGGTTCAGCTCTATGGAATAGAACTGTTCCAGGGTGCTTCGCGGCGTGCTTTCAGCATGGGCGATGCCGGAAATGAGCAGCATCAGGGCTGCGATGAATAGTGATTTCATGAATTGAAACTCCAATGTTTTTGTCTTACTGCCGGGCCGGCTTACTGCCGAAGGATGTTAAGACACTTGTTGGTGTAATAGAATGCAACCAGAAATGTAACAATCTGGAAAAAGCCGGAAACGCTTTCAGAGGCAATACTGCCTAACCCCAGTTTAACAAGCGCAGCTGCCAAACTGCCGATAAAACCTGACAAAATTATGTATAATAATCTGTACATTTTTTTCTTTCCATCTCCTCTCAATTTTCCTATTCCAGCATCAACTTTGTCCGGTTTGGTCTTTGCGACAACCCTCACCATCAAACATCTCTACCGGCATTGAACCGAAACCGGGCTTACCTACGCAATGCAGCCGTCCCTGTTCACGGAACAGTGCTGCAGCCCAGGCTTTGCGGGACGATCGCATGCGAAGATACGTCGTAATCAAAACGCAGAATCGTTGTCCAGCTTTCGGCAGCTTTCGATTCACCGAACCGCCAGACACAATGCCGCAGAGCGCCACCTTCGCACTCCAGGATGGTAACGCTGTGCTTCGTCCGTTGCTGCGACCATGTCAGGTACGCCGCCAGAAAATCGCTTACCCTGGTTTCAGGGTAGACGGTGACACCGTTGACGGATTTTCCAGGGCCGGCAACTTCACAATGCACCTCTTTCTGCGGAATGCCCAAAGCGGACGCCCTGGTCAGCGCATTGAATACAGCCCTGTTTTCCGGCGGTACAGGCGATGAATCAGTCTGGCAACCGGCCAGCAGACAGCCGATCAACAATCCAATCAACAGCACAACGGGACATTTAACATAATCAACAAAAGACATGATCCTACTGGTCACACTAGACTCCATATCCCGCGGCAACATCGATCTGTCACCTTAAGATTTCAAAAAATTCAGGCAAATTGACAGATATCAGTAAATATGCAGGCTGCAAGGCTGCACTCCAGGCCTGACGATTTACTTCTCTTTCAACAAACGGCTTGAATAAAACAGAGTAACCAAATACAGCGCCATGAAAGCAATGAATACTGGTATTGCTAACCACCAGTTTGAAAAAACAGTTGGTATCATGATAGCTGAAACAAGACCGCAAACCCCAAAGAACCAATCTCTGATTTCAATTGTTATACATCTCAAAACCCTGGCAACAATGTCCATTACAGGTCCTTATTATTGTAGAATATCCTTTCAATAAGTCTGGATAACATTTACGGTCTCTTTTGTAGCAGGATTGAAAAACACATAGACCGCCCCGTCATCATGAAAAAATTCCGGGGTTTCCAGCTTGATCTGCCCAAGAAAAAACAGCGGCCGGTCATCTACAATCGGCCAGGCTGGGTTTTGGATCCATGAGGGTGGACGTTTGGCGTAGCGGAACAGTTGTAACAAACGCTCCTTGAGCCATTTTTTCAGAGCAGGTTTATTCATTTCACCTGCATCGGCCAGCAGATGCCTGCTGATCCATCCCGCATCCAGATCCAGCCACGACGGCTGGGCAGTAGCGAGCAGATCGCACATATCCTTATGAACCGGGGTTGGCTTGCATTTTATCTCTGCGGGTGCAAGGATAAAGTCCTTGATAAACCCCTGCATGTTAAGCGCAAAGGAGGGATCATCAAGACCACGGCAGCTCTGAATTGCTATCCACGCCTCCACGGAACCGGCCTCGTTGTAGATGTATGTATTACGAATATTTCCGGACGGGTTATAGAGTCTGTTCTGCAGTTGTTCATCTGTTTCAATGCACGCCATCAACTCAGCTAACGATACGCTGCCTTCCACAAATGCCTTTAAGAAACGATCTGTTTCGTTCAAAGTATCCCCTGCGTAATTCTGTATTTTCGTGATTTGTTTTCAACAAACCAGGCCGGAGTTTGCTTGTCACAATAGGCATGCAGCAGTTGGAGATGCTGCAGCAGATGCTTGTGCCGATTGCCATCGGGAAAAAACACCGTAAACCGACCGCCCTGCTCGGCCAGAATTGTGTATCTGTACGTACCAATCTGTATGAAGCCGGATCGCCCCTCGTGAACGACGCCTATTTCTAATGGTTCCGGAGTTTTCACATCCATAATCATCCCATATCCTCGAAATCCCATTTTTCGCAAGTCCGGTTGAAAAAAATCCTCACTTATAGCCGCAAAAAATGTGAAAAATCATGAACATTTTAAGTAGACTGGTAACGGTGAAATGTGTTCAGCTTGTCACCGGTCAAAATAGATTGCAGCCAAAATGGAAAGACGAATCATGAACTGTAAACCTGAATCCACAACCGGTATGACCTTGGCGCTTGAATTGGTGAAAACGCTTCCCTGCGGGTTGCCGGGGTTGTTTAATCCGTGGCGCGAGCCGTGCGAACACGATGCCGCCGGTAACGGCCCGGAGACAAAACTGGAGCGGTTGGCGCTGCACCTGGCATGCACCCCGGAATACATACTGGTCGGTGAGGCTCCCGGATACCAGGGGTGCCGCTACAGCGGAATCGCCTTCACCAGCGAGCGTCTGCTGCTGGAAGGCGCCATTCCGCGCATGCCCCTGCTGAAGGAGCGACTCTCCACTCGCCATCTGCCATTCTCGGAGCCGTCCGCCACCATTGTCTGGCGGGCGTTGCACGATCTGGGGATCGCGGAGAAGACCATTCTCTGGAATGCCCTGCAGCTGCATCCCTACAAGCCGGGAAATCCGCACTCCAACCGTACTCCCACAGCGGATGAACTGGCCCACGGCGCGGCGGCGCTACGGATTCTGGTATCAAACTTTCCAAATGCCGCGCTTGTGGCCGTCGGCAAAAAGGCGGAGTTTCTCATGCAGTCCATGGGGGTAAAAACGGCGGCAACAGTCAGGCACCCGGCCAACGGAGGTGCAACTGCATTTGCCGCCGGATTGAGGCAATTGGCTTCCCCACCCAAGCCACTATTTTGAAGTCAACTTGACCAGATTCTCCACCGCCTTTAAACCAACCTCTTTCATTTTCTGTTTATCCTTTGACATCAGACCGGTGGAAATCGTCATGTAATAACCGTTCTTATAGATATGCAGTCCCGGTGGCGCAATGAAGTTATCATCACCAACACCCTCAATTTTGCCCGCGTCCTTGAAAAAACCTTTTGTCGTTTTGAACAGCGATTCAGGCGTATTGGGGCTGTTTTTATCCATGAAGGCAGACTGTGTCAGAGTGATCTGCAGAAATGCGGCATCCTTGTCGTACACACAGATCTTCTGGCCAACCCTGGGCTCTTCACTTGTTTTACATGGCCCGAAGGCTACCCCTGTAAGCGACTTGGCGTCTTCAACGGTTATCAACATGGCCGGTTCAATAATCTTGGAAGATGCCGTAGTCCCCTTGTTCTTTGAACCACCATCACATCCCGCCAACAGACCAACCATCAATACCGCTCCGATTGTTGCGACATAACTCTTTTCCATCGTATTCCTCCTGGATATAAAATTTGGTTTCGTATGCTAAATCACACTACGGACGTTTACTAATCACTGTGCAAGATAGCGTGTCAACATATGCTGGGCATTCCCCTGAGCGGAAAGCGAACCGTCGTAGGAGACATTGAAGCTTCGCTTGTTATTAGGGGCGTAATGGGGCAGGTACACGGTTCCGGAACCGGAGCCGAGCACCAATACCTGATAGTCGTTGCCATCCACTTTTATCGAATAACGACGCTCCCGCTCAGTCCCTGTCACGGTTGCCTTGTGAATAAGCAGGTCCCAGGGATGATCAATATGAGCGAACTGGAGCAGCACCTCCCCCTTGGACGGCTCTCCCATGCGTGCAATCCAGACCTGGATCCCTTCTTCACCTGTGTAGGCGCGGACATACTTGGAAACCGGCGGGCGCGTTTCATCGGCAATCGCTGTAAAACTGCATGCCAGTAAAAAAGATAGTGTCAGAATGATAATTCTCATAACGGTTCCCCCGGCTGTGTATTTTTTAAATAACGAAATTTAATTTAACGCCGTATTATTGTCAAGCGTACAATCTGACAGCTGAATAATCTGCTAAAAAACTCGATGGTGGAGGCAACCGTAAGAACGAAACCGGGCGAGGCAGATAAACCGTGCTTCGCCCTTCTTTTATCATCCACCAACAAACCCCCTAAAAATCCCTCAGCTTTTCAAATTCATCCCACAGTGGCGGCCGGTCAATCCCCGGCAGTTCCTCCGCATCTTTCAGCAGCAATTCCAGCGCTTCGGCAATGTCTTCACGGTAAATCGTATCTATCCAGGGCCGTTTGCCGTCCATCTTGTTGAATGCCAGCGTGAAGGTTCTTACACTCTCCAGCAGGGTTGCCTGTGCAACCACAGCATCCGCGACCTCCCGCTTGAGCCGGTGCAGCGTCTTTTTAAAATCACGGTACAGCCCGGCGGCCTTTTTGCTGTTTGCCGTCGTAACAACGCCATCTCCATCCCAGCTGCGAAACGGGTTGTCCAGATTTTCCGCCAGCCATTCGGCTGTTCTCGGTTTGGAAACATCCAGATCAATCCCCAACCCCTTGTATTCACGCTTGACCTTTTCCGCCAAATCCTTGGGAACACTGGTCAGCCAGAGCCAGCGCAACTTGGGAAGTTTTTCCGGCGAGGGGAATTCTGCCGCATCAAAACCGAACATATCCATCAGGCTGAATTCTTTAAGACATGCAAATTCAGTCAGCAAACCTATATTTTTAGCAATCCCCGGTTTCCCCCATATGCGCAGCATTTCAAGGTTCGGAAATTGCTGAAGAAGCTCTGCAAAATCAAGCGTATCAACATTGCTCAGATAGAGCGCCCTGACTCGAATTGGCTTTGTCACCGACGGAGGGCAAAGGCCGGTCAGATGCAGTGTCAGCGGCCTTCCCAGCGGGTGCGGATGCAGCTGCAGAGATTCCGGGACCGTCCCGGAGAGAGACAGTTCCTGCAGATCCTGATCAAAGCGGACCTCTTCCAGCTGACCCGTTTCAAGGTCGCAATTCAGGTACAGAAATTCAAGCGAGCTGTCGCTGAAATCCAGTCTGCTCTGATTGATTTTGCGCAGCGTCAAGCGTGCAATCAGCGGGTTGCCGTTAATATAATCAATCAGCCACTCCGGCTGGTTGTTGCAGTAGATTTCAGTCAGGCATGGGAGCTGGGCCAGCGGAGCCGGGCTGTCCAGCGTTGCAAACGAGACGCGACTGTTGTGGGTATAGTAGGTCTCCCCTTCTATAAGCACCTCGCGGATTTCACTATCCGCCTCCTTGTAGCGTTTGCGGGTCTCTTCCGGCAGCCGTTCCCATTTACGCTGCTTAGCGATATGCCAGTAAAAACCCCACCCATCTTTTTCATCTTTCGATAGTGCATCCACCAGAACCGGCCTGTTACCGACATGCACGAACGATGCAGGTACCGACAGACGGACCATAAAATGCTGGAAGTGATCGGCCCAGCTGTGGTGATTGACCAGCAGCGGCTTGAACCCCGGCAGAAGATCGTGAGATGGCGGAGTTTTGTCGTAATAATCCAGGCACAATACCGCTGCCTCGCCGTTATCGGTCAGACCGGTAATCTGAACAGCAGAGTAATACCCGCTCCCGGGCAACAGGTGGTAATAGATATCGCCGGTTTTCAGTACCATATTTTCTCCGTTTCCTTTTTGGCAGGTAATCCATATTTCATATGGAATCGTCAATAATACCAATAATAATTATGCCGGCAGAACCCATAATTCCTCCACCGTTTACAATCTCCACCACCGTACCATCGGACACATTACGCCAGATCGCTTCAATTTCCTGATTGGGCGAACGGCCATTCGCCCCTACGGTTCAGACATTTAACCGCCGGATCAATAGTGCTTCGTCCGCTTTTATGAATGAGACCCGGAAGCTTTTTTTAAAAGGGTGTGAAAACACAGGAGAACAAGCGCAGCCGCAAAAAAACCAGCGGCAATCATTGACAGCCCAAGCAGATTGTCTTGGTGATGAACAACCATTTCAACGCTGTCAAAATAGCGACCCGCTTCATTATACGGCAACCGCGATTCGTTAAAGGTCCAGACAGCGAACATCCCCCCAAGCACACCGAAAACAATCACTCCGCCCGTCAGAATAATTCTCAATATGAACCGCAAGTTGCTGTTCAGGTATAATCTGCGTATTCGGTCAATATCCATGCTATTGCTCATTTTAAAACCGATAAACGTGACTTGAGTACGCTGCAATAAACTGATGCGGCAATATCCGGCCTGTTCTGTTTTTCATTCGTTTCGGCAACCACCAGTTTCTGTCCCGTGTCATCGATTATATTCGAACCGCCATAATGATTGCCAATGGCTTTGATTCCGGCTTTGCAGGCCTTGATAGCGGCAGGATACTCCGCCGAATCAAGTGCCCTGACTCCAACATTCAGATATGATCTGGCAAGTTCAATATCCGCCGCATCAGCTTGCTGAGATGCGGATAAAAGCGCCATAGCAGTCAGAACCCGCTTCATACACCCCCTGCTTTTCATGTCAATTAACGCGCCTGCCAATTTCCACGAGATAATATTTCAGAAATAACACCGTATTTTTCGGTATCCCGGTTGGATAGTCGGCATACTTATGGAGGTGCATTACAAATGAGCCGGCTACGGTACAAAGCAGCAACAGACCGCCGGCAACGAAACCGGTCCGGCGTGATTTCAGGAAGCGGCCTGCAATGTACGGTGCAGCTATGGCAATGGCATACTGAATAATCAGCAGCACAGGAAATACAAAAAACATCAGAAAACCGTTGTTGGCCGAGGCATTAATCCCGATGTCATAGTAGGCCATATGCATGCTCATCAGGCTGATTGAAAGCCAGCTCAATGCTATTGGCAGCAAAAAATATAAAATTTTACCGGCCAGAACCGGTAAATCGCGGAAAGAATGTATTGCAGATTGCGACATGAGTTATCCATCTCCGTGTTTATGGCGATTTACTTAAAAAATTCAGGTCGAATGCTGATATTTCCACTGTTTGCCGACCTGAATGAACATCAGTTCTAAACGATGATAGGGAATTTTCCTGTTATACTGTGTAATCACCGGTCTGACAGAGACAATCACGCCCTGTTTTCCTGTACTGGAAAATAAATCAACGATGATGACATCCTGAATTTCAATGGCATCCATGTCGGCTTTTGCAGCCTTGAGTTCCCTTAACAGCTCAGAAACAATCTTGTCACGCCCCTTGATATAATCAGCACTAGACTGCTGTTTGATCTTGTCGGAGATCTGGCAGCCGTCTTCATAGGTCAGCAGATGTTTCTCAATTGCAGCGGTGTCATTGCTTGCTAAAGCCCTGGCCATCTGCGTAGCTGTTTCAAGCAGTGAAACATCGGCGAAAACTGTACTGCATGTTGACAGGCATAAGATGGTGATAAACAGGATCTGTAGTAAATATCGCATAAGCTCTCCCTCTAGAATTGTCGCAAAAGCGGGCGAAACACGACAAAACCGTGCTGTCGCCCTACCTGGCCGGGACCGCTCTCCATGACTGACAGTCAAGCCAGGCAAAGAATCCGGCATGATTTGGTCGCAGCTGTGATGCAATCACACTGTTCCCCTGCAGCCAGCCGCAGTAGAAATTCCGGATAATTGCGGCTTCCCTGCTTCCGACAGCAGGCAGTGAGGCCAGCTTTCTGAGCAGTTTCGGGCCGCCTGTACTGGCCTTCGCCACAGCCGCCTCTTCGGCGCTGAGGGGGCGCACCCCCAGGCTGGATATGCCTTCGATTGAACTGCGCAATATGCGGACTTCCGGTTCGGAACCAGCTCCGATGGTGACCGTTGCCCACGGCTTCCCGACCTTCAGCAGATCGCCGCCGCCCAATACCAACCCTTCCGGAAAGGCGTAATACACCACCTTCCTGCCGCCGTCCGGGGGCCATTGCAGGGGCAGCGGCGGCGTAACGCGGTATGACCAGGCAATCGCCCGCGAATCCGCCGTGTTGAACGGATATTTACGCGCGATCTTCTGCCAATCGGACTGCAGCAGCCTTTCCGCTTCCGCCTCGTTTTGAACCTGCGGGGGGGATTTGGTGTGACCGGTTGTGGAAAGCGCCAGAAAAGAAATCATAAATGTCACCCCTGCCATCATGAGGCTAAACACTTTCTTCATCAGCTGTCCCCCTTGTCATCCCTGACAACAAGGGCGGATCTGTTCGCTTGCTGAAATATGGATTCCAGCTTCTGACGACGACGCTTGCCGGAATCAATGAACCTGAAGTCGATTCTGGCAAGCTTTGGCAGATCAGGCAAAAAGGCAAACTGCTCCGCCTCAATTTTCGTGTTGATCTCCTCCAACTGCAAATACTCCAGATTGCCCATATCGTTTAAGGCTTCCGGATTTGTCCATGCCTTCAGCCCGCGCAGTTCCAGAATGCGCAGATTTTCCAGCCAGGACAGGGCCGGCAGATCGTGAAGATGCGGCGCGCCGCACAGACTAAGCCTTTGCAATCCGGAAAGGGACGTTATGCTGTCAACGGTATCGAGTTTGCGAATGCCGCTTAAATGCAACGATTCAAGACCCGCCCGGCTTAGCGGCAGAAAATCTGTCGGGGCCGTGCAAGCGTCTACAATCAGCGAGCGCAAACCCGGCAGCGAAGCGATTAGACCATATGAAGTCAGAGCTGTACTGAGATATAGTTTCTGCAGCGCAGTGCAGTCCCCCAGCAGGTCCAATTCATCGTATTTCCCCAGAAGATCAAGGCTGGTCAGCTTTTTCAGCGATGGAAGAAACGCAAGGCTTATCGGTGCTCTGTTTTTGAGCGCCAGCGACTCAAGCATTGCCAGCTTTGCCAATGGCAGGAAAGACTGCCGCTTGGTAATGCTGACTTCCAGAGTGCGGACATGCCCAAGCGATGCAAGGGTCTGCAGCTCTTCATCGCTGTAGATCCCGGAATCTGCAACAGTCCAGACATGCAGCTTGAGATCAGGCCGCACGGAAAAAACATGGCTGTCCAGCTCGAGCAGTTTTTCAAGTGACTCAAAACCAAAGGCGAAGCCAATGCTGCCGCCAGGCCTTACCGAGGAGACGGCCTCCGTCATCGCATCCAATGTCCAGGGCAGTCCGTTCATAGCGGGTACGAAGTTCCCTGCTGGATTGTTTTTGTCACATGCATGGTTTCCCCTTTGATTATGAAGACATATTACGTCCATGGTTCGACAGGCTCACCATGAACGTAATGACAGCCAGCGATCAATCCAAAGTCCGTTCACCCTGAGCGCCTGTGCTGAGCGGTGTCGAAGTATGTCGAAGGTTTTTGCAGGACGCTGCATGATCAGCATCTTCCGGTTACCAGGACAGCTTTCTATTTTCTAGATCAATGACTTTTCTCGCCGACGCATCAATCGTTCCATCTGGTCTGGTTTGCCCTTCGCATACGCATGCCGCGGGATTGAACCTGTAGCGGGGGATGAAATCCCCTTCAAGATATCCTTGCCTTTTAGCTTCTCTGGAGCATTTCCATTGATTGAACTGAACTTCAAGGCACATCAATAAAAAGCCGCCAACGATCAGCGGCAGAAATATCCATTTTAGTACCCACGGCGTTACACGATCATTTGGATTAATCTCCGCGGCCATAATTCCTCCCGAGGAGGTTTCCCTCGCCCCCCAAACTTTCTCTTTGATATCAACAACTACTCAGCGGACTGTACCCGCACTATCTGATCTCAACCGCCCCCAGATCCTTCCCGACATCCCCGGCAGTTTCGTAGTAGACCCGATAGCTCCCCGCCGGAATGCCCGTAAGATCGGCATAGTGCCCCGGACCGACCGGTGCACCCTTCTCAACAGCCTGCGTAACAACCCGGATAACGATCTGTGCCCCATCCTGCCTGACCTCAATTTTTCTGACGGCCAGACCAGAGTTTATCAGCGTTGGTCTTTGCGTAACCGTGGTCAGGCCAGAGACATCGTATTCAACCGGCAGAACGTTTTTTCCATCTCTCTGTACTGGCTGGGATATGCGGATGCCCCCCGTTTTCCGGACAAAATCCCAATCACGTGCATCCGACGTCAACCAACCTACAACACCGGCATGCGCTGTTGCTGCCATCAGCAGCAGAACGGTCCAGCTTTGAATGACAAGGATATATCTCATTTTGCCCTTTCCAAAATAGAGACAACCGCCTGTCTCTTCTCCGGCTCTTTACTCTTCGCCTTTAATTTAATGGCCAGTTCCAGTGGAGTCCCGCCGGTTCGTTTATCTTTAAGATTCGGCCTGGCTCCATTGCGTAACAACATTTCAAGTTCATCTGTGGAGTTCAGTACAACGGCACCATGCAATGGCAACATGCCATGCATATCGATCTGATTTACATCCAGTCCTTTACCGATCAGATATTTGAGGACACGTTCCCGCTCCGGCAGAGGCGATTCGCCGCCGGTCACAAATGACGCGCCAATCCCCTTTTGCAGTGTTGCAATATCCTCCGGGGTTCCCCGGAAGTTAAACAGATACGCCCGGCAAACGTTCTTGCCGAATGGTATTTTGTAAACACCGGGCTTGTCCGAGCAGATCAGCAGAGATTCTATATCCTGGCTTATGACGACATAGGCGGCCATCGTGGTGTAGCCGGCCAGGATGAAACCGAGCACAGATAAGGCTATCGTTGTTTTTTTCATTTTTCCTCGCAGTTTTGCTGTAATCGCCTGGCGTTTTGTCACGTGTCACGGGCTGCCTCCGCTGGGATTCCTCATGCCACTGCATGATCTTCACGTCCGCCAGCGCCGTCTGGCAGAACATCACAATAACCATTCGCTTTTTCAACCGGTTACCAGATTATTTCAACTTTATCCGGGTTTTCCGGCAAAAAGCGGACACGAATACTTTTACCGGGTTGAATTGCGGGTGCATTGATCGGTGGGATTGGTTCTGTGAATGTCGAAATTTGAGTCTGATTACCATTGATGATGATTTCTGCCGTAATAACTGCGACCGGGTTGTTTCCTGCCCATCTGCCAGTTTCTTCAATTGAAATGATTTTTGCAGTGGTGTTAATGCCAGTTCGATTGAAATGGTCATCCTCTTTAGATGCCTTTAAAAGCACATACAGCGAGTATATCGTTCCGGCAACGGTGAGTATTAACATTGACCAGCAGATCAACTTTGAAAGAAAATCTAATATATTCATGTAATTACGTTTTCCTCTTTCTTAAATACAATCCAGTCGCCGGCCATGGCAGTGAACCACGTTTTGCATATTCGGTAGACACGGACAGGGCGACAACACAACCTAATCGTGCTTCGCCCGTTATTTGCCGGTGATGCTGGTACTCTTGACCAAGACCCCAAACCAGAAAAGGACAAGCGCCGTCGCAAAGAAAGCAGCGGCAACCATGGAGAGCCCAAGCGGATCCTGTTGATGATGAACAACCATTTCAGCGCTATCAAAATAACGTCCCGCCTCATTGTAAGGGAGCCTGGATTCATTGAAGGCCCAAACAGAAAACAGCCCTCCGAACAGAGCAGAAATGATCGCCGCCATCCTGAAGATTATTTTGAACGCACTATGTACGGTCACTTTTCAATTACACAAGAGTAGGAACGGAGTAACCGCCGCAGGCGAATGTTGTCTGCAACGACACATACCGTTATTACAACTGACAAGATACTAAAACCGCTTTCGCCCGAAAAGTGCCAAAATGCCCAACTCATAGCGGCAAGTATGCTGGCTACACCAAGCAGGTAAATATTGTCTTTCACGTTGTGACCTTTCAACTGACCGGGCGAAGCAGGTGAGGCTTGCTTCGCCCCTACGTTGCTTTTCTGCAATCTGATATTTCCTGTAGGGGCGACAGCACAGCCTGATCGTGCTTCGCCCGACTCACCCCGGTTACCCCCGCAGCGCCTCCATGTCGCGGATCAGTTCACTGGCGGAGATCGGATCCAACAAATGGAGCCTTTCCGGTTTCTGCAGTTCGCCCCATGAAGAAGGGATCCCGATCTGGATCTCCTGCAAGGTCTGCTCTGGATACTCATCGACCATGCCGACAATAATCCCCGGATCAAGCAGCAGTTCAATGACCTTGTCGCCAGCCAGAGGCTTGTTGAAATACCAGATACTGCCACCATCCTGGGCCTGTCCCCGGCGCCACCCCTTATTAACCAGGCCAAGCACGCGACCGGTGGGAACAACAGTACCCTTCCAGCGTTCCAGTTTCTCTCCGCTCAACTCTGCATCACTAATGGTATAGGTATCGCGACCAATCTGGGCAAAGGGCTGCAGCAGCTCGTAATCGGCAAACAGCTGACCAAATGCGGCCGCATCTTCCTGTGGCAGTTCCAGTGCATGGGGGAGACCAATCAGCAGGTTATCCCCTTCTGTCAGTGTGATTGCATCGTCTTCGGCGTTGGTATAGCTACCATCCTCACTGACCCGGAAACAGGTCAAGAGTTTGCCGCCATTGCTGCTCTCCGGTTCGCACTGGTAAACACCCCAGATCAGGCGCTGCACCAGATAGCGCACCAGCGGGTGCCCGGCCAGGAACTGCCTGAAGACCGCCTCTGACCAACGCCGTCTGCTGCACATGGCTGTTTCCAGCCTGACAACCTGCTGACCGGCAATGGTGCGGGCATCTTTTTTAAGCAACTTGAACCGATCAACGGCCTCCTTGGCAAGTTCTGCATCATCACTCTTCTTTGGCTTGGGAAGATCGGACAATCTCCCGCCATCGCGGCCATCCATAAATTCGCGCACATACGGCCTGAGCGCCTCGTCAAAACCGACCTTGAACTGACGCGGCCCGAAATCCAACACCAGTGAACCGGATTCATCCAGCCCCAGGTCCGGTGCCAGCCGGTCTTCCAGCTCTTCGGTGCTGAAGCCGCGTGCCTCGGCGATGGCATCGATCTTTTCACGGGCCTTGTCCTGCAGACCTTTAAATTTAATCTTCTGGGCAATACCGTTCAACAGCATCAGGGCCACATCACTCCCGATGGCGGCCAGTACATCCAGGCCGGTGACCGCCCTGGCATGGGCAGCCTCGCCGGGCCAGCTGCGAATGTAGGGGGTCAGCTTGCGGGCGGTTTCATCGTTACCTAACTGCCCCAACATGGTTAATGCCCACCCTTCTTTTGACGGGGCACCGGCATTCAGCCAGGCGCTGAAGGCATCCCACATAAAGTCGGCCAGACTCTGCGGTTCGCAGATTTCTTTGATCGTCGAGATGCCGGGATACAGCTCTTCCGTAGTCGGAAAGCTCAACATGGTTCCCAAATGCTGCAGGGCACCCTCCGGCAACGCCTTGCCGCTTTTCAGCCGTGGCCTGCTCCAGCTCTTTGCCAGCCAGAACTGCGGCAGCGGAGCTACCTTGGAAGGAAAACGGTCCAGCGGGTCTTCGTCCAACATGACACTAACCGCCTTCACCACATCCGGTTGACCGTACAGGGCAGCCTTTTCCATAATCATCGTCTCATGGCCGTTGGCGACCAGGAAACGGAGGGCTGTGGCGGCGCAGTCGCGTGCCTCGCACAGTTTACCCATTGCCGGAGCCAGCAGACCACAGACGGCATGTTCCGGAAAGCGGAGCAGCCAGGCCCGGCCAACCTGCCGCAGTGATTTCAGTTTGACAAAAGCACGGGCGGCGATCGGGGCGAGTGAGACATCTCCGAAATGAAGTGCCTCGGCCAGATATTCAGTCGGACGACTGGTGGCCAGGGTTCTCATGGCCGGGAGGACTTCCAGGCCATATGCCGCAATTACATTGTCATTGGAATAGATATAGCTGCCGTTCTTTAAAATTTCCGGGACAATGCAGTTCCAGAAACTGATCGCAGCTTCGCGCGGAAGCAGAGTGACGTAAATACCGCTCAAATTGGAATAGTAATAGCGCTGCTTGGCCTTCTGTTCCTTGAAGTTGCTGACCCACGCTTCCGCCAGCCCCTGCCCGTCTCCATCCTTGACAAGTTTCTGCAGCCGGGCAGTGGAACTGCCACTATCAAAACCGATCTCTTTCAGTATTTTGTCGACACTCCCCCTGCATTTGTCGACCCGTTCCCTTGTCCACTTATTGTCTATATTGACAAGTTCCTCTCTTTCACCCTCTTCCCAGAACTCAACCGGCACCAGCGGGAGCGGTTCGATGCTGATTGGCTTGACGGCCGCCTTGCGACCTTTCAGCCAAGGTGGTGAAACCAGCAATTCCGGCAGTTCGTTATCCCCGGCCACATCCCTGGGACCATCAATCTGTTCCTTCAGCTTCATAACCGCATTCAACGCTGCCTTATCCAGCCAGGGGGTCAATTCCTGTACCAGTTCCGGGCGGGTGCAAATCAACTGCAACATATTGGGAGTAATCAGACTGGCATCCTTGCCACCACCGGCTATCACCCTGGCCATGGCAGCCACGGCGGCATGCGGCCAACGCTCCACCGCCTGACTGAAACGGGAGAGCGCCACTTTGGAGCTGCTGGCAACACGGGCCAGCGCCTCCACCGCCTCCGGCAGACCGATACAGCCCAAAGCCTGGCCTGCAGCATCACAGGCAGCTCCTGGCAACAGTATTTCCAGTGCATCAATCCCGCGTTCCTGAAGCAGGGTGGCAATTGTCTCGTTGTGGTCCCAAAAATTGGCTTCCGAACGGACCTTGCGGGCAGCTGCAATTGCTTCCGGTGCGCTGGCTGTCAATTGCAGCCAGTGGATGGCCGGTGGCGCCGAAGCAATACCGCCATGCTCCAGGGCGACCTGGTCGGAAAGACTCGACTGATCGGGAAAAAGCAGAGCCACAGCTGGCTGGCGCGACGGATGCAGTCCGGGAAGCGCCATTTCCGCCATTTGCAGACATTGCCGGTAAACGTCTTCTGGGGCGGATGACAGGTAGGTCATGATATCTCTGCAACTGCAGCCTAAAGGTGGGTAATACTGATTAGTCAGAGAGCTTTGAACCTCGGTGAGAAATGTCTTTACATAGACATAGCCGTTTTTCCCCGTACTTTTATAATCGCTGCTGACCGTCAGACTCTGGGCTGCCAGAAAACTTTCCATCAGGTAGATCATTCCACCTTTGGCAAATATGAAATCAATTGTTCCGCTTTCGGAGTCATAGCACCCTTCGGCCAGCGCACAGGCCAGCAAAAGCGTATCCGACAAGCTACTGCCTTCATGTTTGGGGGATTTAATGCGTTCTATCAGCTCCTCAATTCCCTGTTGAAGTTCCGGGGTACTGTCCTGGACATTAAACTCAATATTGCTGTTCAGATAATTGCGAAGCTTGTACCAGATCTTGCTGATCTCCGGCACCTTAGCCTGCTGGGGAAAGCGGCGTGTGGGAGCGGCGTGGCAGATCAGTTCCGGCAGCAGCCGCAGCGGTGCACCATTTGCCAGCCATGGAGGAACGCTGCCATCTTTTATCTGTTCCAACTCAGCAACCTGCCCCATGCTGCTGCCGATTCCGGCCAAACGGGCGGCTATGGCCTGATTATTCTGATTAATCCGATAAGAGCCTGAATATCCCCAGGCCAGATTGCTTGCGGCCAGGCGTTGAAGTGTCTGCAGTGCGGCTGGTTCACTGATCTGGTAATCCCGCTTGAGACGGTTCACAGTTAGAGTATCCTTGTATGCATCATCATTTGAGGCGATCAAAGTAACTATTGCCTGAAAAGCCCGATCGGCCTGGCTGTCCAGAGATTCTGCCGGAGTTGTGTTTACCAGCTCTGCAGCGGGTGCCGGCTCCGCTGTTTTTTCACTCTTTGCCGCGCTCTTTGCCGGTTTCTCCGTAACAACCTTTTCAGGAGCAGCGCCAATGCTTGCATCCGCCGACACAGTGGTTTCCGCATACCCTTTTCCGGTCTTCTCGTTGATCAGCTTGGTCATGGCCACTCCGGCCTTGGCCTCCGTATCAAACCCCTTGGTCTGACTCTGGCCGGTCGTACCGATCTTCCCCCAGCGGATGTTCAGGCTACTGCCATCCTGCTCCACTTCCCAAAATTTATTGGACTTGTCATCACTGAACTCAAAACGACGCATATGCCCTCCGATTAAATTGAAATCCATACCTTGATGAGCCTATTGCAAGAGAATCTGATTAAAATTATTTTTTATGCGGCGCATCCTAGCACAACAGGAAGCAGAATCTCCATTAAAGAACGTGAATTTCAAGATTAAAAAGTGGTTCGTCACAACCGGCAGATAGAGCTGGCACCAAGTGGGAGAAAACACCAAAATTTGATCTTGGTCATGTTCCAGACAAACCGGTTCTGGCATGATCAACACATGGAAACAATCAGTAAGCAACAGAAAAGGGATCTCCGTATAATCGCAATATTCCTTGGTGAATACTGCAACGGAAAACATGATGGCTGCGACAGGGAACCGCATAGCACTGACGTGAAATCAGAAAAAATTCTGCTATGCTCTGAATGTAGCAGACTCCTTGAATACGCGATTTCCAAACGACTGAAATGCCCGCTGCAGGAGAACAAACCATCCTGCAAGAACTGCCCTATCCACTGTTACGAAAGCCGGGAACGGGGGCAGATGCGTGAGGTGATGGCCTATTCCGGCAAGAGATTCATCTGCAAGGGGCGTCTGGATTATCTCTGGCACTATTTTTTCTGAAACAGAACCGCTGTTTTTATAAACCGACTACCAATAAGGAGAATCAAGATGATCAGAAAAATCGTTAAAATCGACCCGGAAAAATGTAACGGCTGCGGTGCTTGCGTTCCATCCTGTGCCGAAGGTGCCATCCAGATCATCAATGGCAAGGCGGTACTGGCAGCCGACAAGCTCTGCGACGGGCTTGGCGCCTGTCTGGGCGACTGCCCGCTGGATGCGATCAGCATTGAAGAGCGCGACGCCGATGAGTTTGATGAGGCCGCCGTTGAAGAGCACTTGGCGCTGGAGGGTAAAACAGCACCAGCACATCAGCAGAGCCAGCCAACCCAGCATGCAGGTGGCTGCCCCGGCTCGCGGGCAATCAGCTTTGCACCCAAACAGAATGATGCCCCGGCCGCCGCTCCTTCCAGCAGGCAGAGCCAGCTTGGCCAATGGCCGGTGCAGCTCCACCTGGTTTCAACCAGCGCAGCCTACTTCCAGGGAGCGGACCTGTTAATCACCGCAGACTGCGTTCCGGTTGCCTATGCCGGTTATCACGAGGATTTTCTCAAGGGCAAGGCCGTTGTCATGGGCTGCCCGAAACTGGATGACAACAATTTCTACCAACAAAAGCTGACCGAGCTTTTCAGCAAATCCGATATCAGGAGCATCACCGTGCTGCGCATGGAGGTTCCCTGCTGCGGCGGAATCACCATGGCCGCCCGTCAGGCACTGGCTAACAGCGGCAAGCAGATCCCTTACAAGGAGGTAATTATCGGTATCCAGGGTGAAATCAAAGGTTAAATCTGGAACTTTTTAATTATCATGCTATAGTATTACGGTACTGTCTGGTGCAGGGTTAGCCCCCCCCTGCACCAGATGTGCTTTTCAAATCAACTTGAGGAGCAACTGCATATGCCGGCAATCATCAAAGTAATCCAGACCGACATCACAACCCTGCCAGTCGATGCAATCGTTAATGCCGCCAACAACCGGCTTGCGGGCGGAAGCGGCGTAGATGGGGCCATACACCGGGCCGCCGGCCCGGGACTCTCAAAGGAATGCTCTGCCATTGGCGGCTGCCCGACCGGTGAGGCCAGAATCACAAAGGGGTACGACCTGCCGGCCCGCTATGTCATCCACACCGTTGGGCCTGTCTGGCATAACGGCAGCAATGGTGAATCCGGCATGCTCAGCAACTGTTACCGCAGCTGTTTTGCCATTGCCCGACGTTACAATATCCGCACCATCGCCTTCCCCGCCATCAGTACCGGTGTCTACGGCTACCCCCTTGATCTCTCCGCAGATATCGCCATCACCGAGGGAAAAATTGCCGCCCAGAATGATGATTTTGAGCAGATCTATTACGTTCAGTTCAGCCAGGAGGCCCAGGAAATTTATACCGCCATCGCATCCAGCATCGCTATCTGAATAGAGTTGCCTTACCCTGTCCCCTTGCTGAATTCGTATTTTCTGTGCTAATACTCTCCCTATGTTACATCTCAAACAATTATCCAAAGATTTCGCCGGCAAGCCGCTGTTTACAAATATCTCCTGGCACCTGAAAAAGGGCGAGCGTGTCGCCCTGGTTGGAGAAAACGGTGCCGGCAAGTCCACTCTGATGAAGATCATCGCCGGCCTTGCTGACCCTTCCAGCGGTGAGATCCAGTTTGCACGCGGCGCACGGGCATCTTACCTTCCCCAGGACGGCATCGTCACATCTGGCACACTGCTCTTTCACGAGGCCCGGGGCGCCTTTGGCGAACTGCTGGCCATGGAAAGGGAACTTCACCAGCTGGCCACTGAACTGGAGAATTCAGCCAGCGATAGCGGCAGCCACGAGCAGCTGCTTGACCGCTATGGCGAACTCCAGGAACGTTTCCGCCATCAGGGCGGCTACACCATGGAATCGGAAATTGGCAAAGTCCTCAAGGGACTCGGCTTTTCACCCGATGACTGGTATCGCGATTGCGGGGAATTCTCCGGCGGCTGGCAGATGCGAATCGCCCTGGCCCGTCTCCTGCTGCAGAGACCTGATGTGCTGTTGCTGGATGAGCCGACCAACCACCTGGATATCGAGGCTCGCAACTGGCTGGAAGAGTATCTCTGCTCCTACCCTGGTTCCGTGATTCTGGTTTCGCACGACCGTTTCTTCATGGATCAGGTCTGCAGCCGGATCGCAGAGGTCTGGAATCACACCATCGCCGATTATCACTGCAGTTATTCCCGCTATCTGGTTCAACGTGACGAACGGGTCTCTGCCATGCAGGAGGCCAAACGCGTTCAGGATGAAGAAGTCGGCAAGATCGAGGACTTTATCCGCCGTTTCCGCTACCAGGCCAACAAGGCCTCTCTGGTTCAATCGCGAATCAAGCAACTGGAAAAGATTGAACGCATCGTCATCCCCCCCGAACGGAGAAAGATCCGCTTTCACTTTCCCGAGGCGCCAAAGAGCGGCAAGATTGTGATCGAGCTGAAAAAACTCGTCAAGGCCTACGAGACCAAGACCATTCTCGACCACGTCGACCTGGTGGTTGAAAAAGGGGAGCGCATCGCCCTTGTCGGCCACAACGGCGCGGGCAAATCCACGCTGATGTCGGTGCTGGCCGGCGGGCAGTTTCAGGGTGGCCAGCGAATCATTGGTCATAACGTTTCCATGGATTACTTCGCACAGGATCAGGCCAATGTGCTCGATCATTCACGCTCGGCCTGGGAAGAGCTCTACAGCGACGCCCCCTATGACATGGTGCCCCGCTTGCGGGACATCCTGGGCGCCTTTCTCTTTTCAGGCGACGATATCGAAAAACCGGTTTCCGTCCTCTCCGGCGGGGAGCGCAACCGGCTCGCCCTGGCCAAGATGCTTTTACGCCCCTCCAACCTGCTGCTGATGGACGAACCAACCAACCACCTGGACCTGTTCAGCAAGGAGGTTCTTCTGGACGCACTCCGTTCATTTGAAGGGACGGTGGTCTTCGTCTCCCATGACCGTTATTTTGTCAACGGCCTGGCAACCAGGATTGTGGAGGTTGAGAATGGCGGGCTGGTAGACTATTTCGGCAATTACGAATATTATCTTGAAAAGAAGGAAGGTTTCACTACAGAGTCGACGCCGATAAAACCTGGCTCGCAAACGGCAACAGAGACGCCAAAATCTCCCCAGCCACTCCCGGTCCTGGACAAGGATGAACGTTTGAGGGATCGCGAAGAGCAGAAACGGCTGAAACGGGATGAAGAAAAGAGGTTGCGGCGGCTGAGCGCGGTCGAGGATGAGATTGCCAGAATTGAAGCTGAGATCAGACTGCTGGAAGAGGAGATGGGGCAACCATCATTTTTTGATGATCCCCAGCGTGGCAAAGAGGGTGGAGAACGCCATGCAGCACTGAACAACAATATGGAAGAACTTTATCGCGAATGGGAAGAGCTGTCCGCCTGAAAAAATGGCCTGTCTGCTCTTTGAACAGACAGGCCACAGTAAAATCCTTCTGAACTCAATCGGTTACTTTTTACCCTCTTTGGCAGACAGCCTTTTCATCTCTTCCTCAACCATATGCTGCAGTTCCGGCATATGCTGCTGGACCTTCCGCATTCCAAACTCGGATCCCTTACTCATCAACTGCGGCATACGCAACGCGGATTTCTGCCCAACCGGCCTGCTGTAGAATTCATTCAACTCCTTCAATTCCTGCACTGAAAACTCTTCCGCATAGATCTGGGCAACATCATCCTTGATGCTGTTCCAGCTCATATATTTAGAAAAGAATTCAAGCATCACCTTGCGAAACGGTTCAATGGCAGGATTCTGCTTGATCTGCATATCAACCATATTTTCAATGGTCTCCGTAAAGGTATTTTCGTAGTGCATGGTCTTGAACAGCTCATGAGCCGCCACGAGGCGCTCCTTGACATCAGCCGGACCAGCCGCCTGCAGCTGGGAATTGAACGTCAGCAGACATGCCATTACCATCAAAACAAGCCGGATCTTCATTATTTACCCCTTTCTGATTATTTAGATAACATCCTGAATTTATGAAACAATCGCACCAAATTAAACGTTTGACAATCGATTACTTCTGCCCGGAGGCAAAAAGCTTGCGCTTCGCAATATTTAAAAAATCGATGCTAACCCTTGATCTGTTTTCCTGAAGAACAAAACCGCGACTAAGGACGGCCTGTTCGATCTCCGCCATATGCAATGCGCCCCAGGGTATGATAACCGTATCATAGCGCCCCATAACAGCGCCGATATGCCTGATGACAACCTTGTTCCTCTGGTGCAGGATATCATCCATGACTGTCCGGTTAACCTCCGGGGTGACATTCTTCTCAGCCCAGGCATTGAAGGCAGCCATATTAGCCCTGAATGAATCCCCGCCGTTCATGTAACGACCTATTGCATCAAGAAACATGATCGTTTGTGGACGAAAACTGGCTATATCCACATCTGCCCGCAGAATATCGGCTGATTTAAGGCTGTTGTCACTCTCCAGAGCCTTATCATCCTCTTCTGCATCCAGCTCCTCCGACTCGATCTGACGCCCGTGAAACCTCAACTTTTCCTGCGAGGTCAGCCCCAGAAAACCGGCCATCTTTCCGTAACCAAACCTGCTTTTCAGGATACCCTGTCTGTCGGAGACCCCCTCAGCCAGGATGATTGTTCGCCCACTAGTCTCTGTCTTGGCCAGATCCTCATAGTAGCCCTGCTCACCGATATGGATCATACCGACCAGACGGATGGTCTTGCCACCTTGCTGATAAATCCTGTCCGCCATATACATACCAGATGGCGCAATGCGCATGAAGCCGGATGTCATGCCGCGCGCATATGAATCCGCCGTTGCCAGCAGAACAGATATCAGCGCAAACGGAATAACAACCATACTGATTGCCGTAAAGATCAGGCTGTTTCTGGCACCGAAGATGGCCCCCTGCAACCGCTCCTTATCCAGAAAGAGCGTGCGCTCCCCCACCAATGGCAACGGCGAATATGGCATCAAACCCAAAAACAGCTGAATCACGGAGAAAAACAGGCCAAACGGTTTATTATCGGCAAACTGCGGAAAAAACCACAACAGGACGAGGCTTAGATATGAATAGAATATCAGCGGCAGCAGCCTCCGCTTGGGCAGGCGCTGGTCAACACCAAGTGAAATGTAGACAAGGCAGGCGGTGACCAGAACGACAGTCGCCAACATGTCCCGTATATTATTCAGAAATGCCAGATTATAAAAAAAGGCCAGCAGATCATCACAAATAGAGACAGCGCCATCCAGTAGAAACAGAAATATGAACGCATTTATAAACAGACGCATCATCAATTTACCCTCATGCCTGTCGGCAATTGCAAAACTGATTTATCCGCGGCGCGAAACAACCTCCGGACTTGACAGTCGACACAAATTAGCTTCATTAACGATGATAGTCAATTTGATTAATAAATTGGTATTTTATGAGAACCACAACAAGATCTGCCATTAACGTCATCTGTACTCGATATATTTACTCATAAATTACGTGCAGATTTTTTCTGTTTCATGTATTAATAATTTTGATCGTCAATCAAAACGGTACAGTATGACACCTGCCTGGCTGGCGCGGAAACGTGACCTCCACCGTTAGCCGGGCAGGATGTATTGTTGCTGTAGACATCCTGCCAGCAGGTTGTAAGCGCTTTGAATTTGGCAAACAACGGATAAAGGAGATCATCATGAGAGAAGAGGTTATTAAAGTACTTGAACAGGTGCGTCCGGCACTGCAGGCTGATGGCGGAGACGTTGAACTTGTTGACGTAACCGAAGATGGTATTGTCAAGGTTCGCTTGAAGGGTGCCTGCGGCAGCTGCCCAATGTCAACCATGACCCTTAAGATGGGGATTGAACGCGCAATGAAGGAACAGATCCCTGGCGTGAAAGAGGTTGTTCAGGTAGCCTGATTATTCGTTTCTTAGCGCCTCCGTCCGGAAACAGACGGGGGCGCTATTTTTTTAACCTCTGCATATAACACCATTCCCATTGCAGATTTATCCTGCCAAATCAAATCCAACAAAATCGAACATTCTGCTTATTAAGCAGTCAGTCGACAAGACTGCTTGCAATATCTAGACTTTATTGACCAACAGATACAAAATTTAATTTTACTTTTTATAATCATATGTTACTTAAATAGGGAAACTCTTCAATTTTCTTGGGAGGTAGGACCTTGAAATTCAATGACGTATCAAGAGGAACCGGACTGGAAGAACATGGCATAACTAACGCTAATCTGATTTACTGGACACCACCATCATCTGTTCTCTATGAGCAGATTGTCAAGCGTGGAGAGGGTCTGGTTTCCCACCTTGGTGCGATTGCCGTCAAAACCGGTCATTATACTGGCCGGGCTGCAAATGAGAAGTTTATTGTTGATGAACCGTCGTCACATGACCATATTGCCTGGGGCAAGGTCAATAAACCTTTCACCCCGGAAAAATTCGACCTGCTCTATAATCGGGTTCTGGCATACATGCATGGACGCGATCTTTTTGTTCAGGACTGTTTTGCCGGAGCCGACAAGGATCATCAGCTTCCGATTCGTGTCATCACTGAAAAGGCCTGGCATTCGCTGTTCGCCCGTAACATGTTCATCCGGGCCACCCCTGAAGAGATTGAAAGGCACAAACCACAATTTACTGTTATCAACATGCCGAATTTCCACTCCATCCCCTCCCAGGACGGCACAAACTCCGAAGCATTCATCATCATAAACTTTGCCAAAAAACTGATCCTGATTGGCGGCACCAGCTATGCCGGTGAAATCAAGAAATCCATCTTCACAATCATGAACTACCTCCTGCCGGTAAATCAGAAGGTTCTCTCCATGCATTGCTCTGCCAATGTGGGGCCAGAGGGTGATTCAGCCATCTTCTTCGGCCTTTCCGGAACAGGCAAGACCACCCTCTCGGCAGACCATGACCGCGCACTGATCGGCGATGATGAGCATGGCTGGGATGATAAGGGGCTCTTCAACTTTGAAGGGGGCTGTTACGCAAAGATCATCAAACTCAGCCATGAAGCCGAACCGGAAATCTACGAAACAACACGAAAATTCGGGACAATACTTGAAAATGTCAGCATTGATACCCAGACACGGCGAATCGATCTGGATGATGACTCATTCACCGAAAACACCCGTGCTTCCTATCCGATTACCCATATCCCCAATGTTGTCAGGAATGGCACAGCCGGCCACCCAACCAACATCATCATGCTGACCTGCGATGCCTATGGCGTGCTGCCTCCAATTGCACGCCTGAACAGCGATCAGGCCATGTACCATTTCCTCTCTGGCTACACGGCCCGTGTTGCCGGTACCGAGGCAGGGGTCAAGGAACCGTCGGCCACATTCTCCACCTGCTTTGGTGGCCCGTTCATGGCATTACACCCAGCCGTGTATGGAGAATTGCTGAAGGACAAGATGTCCCATCACAATGTCACCTGCTGGCTGGTTAACACCGGCTGGAGCGGCGGCCCATACGGCATTGGCAGCCGCATGCAGATCGCCTACTCCCGCGCCTTGGTCAGAGCGGCCATTAATGGCACCCTGAACGCCGGTTCTTTCACCAAGGACGATTTTTTTGGTCTGGAAATTCCAACCGCTTGCCCCGATGTTCCGGCTGAGGTACTTAATCCGCGCAACACCTGGAATGACAAGAATTCATACGATGAAACAGCAAAAAAACTGATTGCCATGTTCAAGGACAATTTCAAGCAGTATCTTGATCAGGTTTCCCCGGAAGTGGCTAATTCACTCTGATCGATCAATTCAGATTAGCAAAAGGGCGTTGTCAAATGACAACGCCCTTTTTATTGTTCAATCATAGCCATTACAGGACAGCAGGGATTGAAACGGGGATTTCAAGTAAAAAAAGCCCGCTGATTTCTCAGTGGGCTTTTTACAATCACGATTAACGTGAAATTACTTTTTAGGAGCTTCTGGTGCTTTAGCAGCTTCAGGAGCTTTAGTTGCGTCAGCTTTAGGAGCAGCTTTAGCAGACATAGGAGCCTGAACTGGAGCTTTAGCAGGTTCAACAACAGGAGGAGTAGCAGGTTTTACTTCTTCTTTTTTCTTGCAACCAGCGGTGAAAGCAACAGCAAGAGCGAGTACCATGGAGAGTGCGAGCATTTTTTTCATTGTGTGACCTCTTTTTTTAGATTTACCATAAGACGCTAATGCGCATGGTTTTTAAAAACGATATATAAATATACTTGCAAGACTTGCATTGTCAAGCTGTTTTTATTATTTACATCCTATAAACGCTGAAATCTAACGGAAGGACTTTATCTGCTTTCAGTCTTAAAAGCCAGTTTTTTTTATAGCGATAGTATTTTTTGACATTGGTGATGAAATGTCGCACGAATTCGCACAACAAACCACGCCAAAGATTGACACCGCTAAATAGCGGTACGCCAGCTGCGGATTAAAAGCATTGATACTTTACCGGATCAATGGTGAAAACGCCCCTGCCTTCCCTGATGGGCCGGTGTTGGTGAATTATGGCAATCAAAACAGCGCTGTTGCGTCACCTGCTTTGTTTCAACCGGCAGACCCTTATCGGTTCTATGGGCATCATTGTATTCAGGTGTCTGAAACGCCTGACGCCCGCGCTCATCGGCAACCTGCGGCGGATGATAGGCAACCTTCCAATTGGTGCTGATAGCAGCTGTATGGCACTGATCACAGCCTCCCGGCGGCGGAATGCTTCTCCAGGCGCCAATCATGGAACAGCTGCTTAAAACAACCGTAGCGGCAATAAACAAGAGTGCATTTTTCATGGCCATCTCCATTACAGGCAAATTGATAGCTTATGAAAATATTATAGCACCGATCTGACAATTTACCCGGATCAGGCGCTGACGCTGTTAAACAGCCTGAGTGCATTGGCGGTTGTTGCCGCTGCAAGCAGTTCGGATTCAGTCCCCCTTATTTCAGATATCTTCTGCAAGGTTTTTAACATGAAGGCTGGCTCGTTTGGCTGCCCACTTCTGCTTCCCGGTGCAAGATCCGGCGCATCACTTTCCAGCAAAAGGAAATCCAACGGAACCCTGGCCGCCAGCTTTGCCGGGCGCACCGCTCCAGGCCAGGTGACGGTTCCAGCCATTGAGATCAAAAAGCCCAGCCGAATGAACTCGAATGCCATCTCAACGGATCCGGAAAAGGCGTGCATAACACCACCAACCCTTTCAGCGCCCTCTTCGCGAAGAATGTTCCAGGTTCTCTGATATAATCGACGGCAATGCACAATCAGCGGCAACCCCAGATCAACCGCCAGTCTGATCTGCCGCCGGAAAGCCTGCTCCTGAACATCCAACCCAACCCCACAAAACGGATCAAGCCCGACCTCGCCAATGGCAACCCCAAGTCCGGCAAACAGACTCAAACGATCAAAAACCGGATCATCAAGGGTGGCAGCTGACATGGGATGCACCCCGAATGCTGCATAAACGCCATCATATTCCCGCTGAATCCGGGCCATCACCTCCCAACCGGCCGGAGCTACCCCTGGCACAACAAAGTAACGTATACCTGTTCTGCGAGCAGCCTCCAACACCTGATTCAGGCGGGGCAAAAGAATTTCCGCATCCAGATGACAGTGGCTATCAAACAATGTCAGCCCTGCAGCTCTGTTCACACCGAACCTGCCAATCTCAGCCGTTGTATCGATTTACAAAAACCAGACAAATAGGTTGACCACCTTTTCCAGAACCTTGAGCAAAAAGCCCCGGTTTTCATGATGCTCAAGAGTAATTTTACCGGATTTTTGCAGATCATTCTCCAGCACCACCCTGATCTGATCCGAAAATTCGATGCTGTCAATAATTGCATTTATCTCAAAATTACGGTGAAAGCTGCGCTGATCAAGATTGGCAGAACCGATGATCGTTCTTTCATCATCCACGAGCATGACCTTGGCGTGCAGAATTTCACCCTCGAACTCATAGATCTCCACCCCACCCCTGAGAAGCGTACCGTATGAACTCCGTCCGATAATCTGCATCACCATGATATCGCTGCGCGCCGGCAGGAGCAGCCGAACCCTGACACCACGCCGGGCGGCCCGCAGTAAAGCCCTGATAACCCTCGGTCCTGGAACAAAGTACGGATTTACAACCAGCAGCTCCTCGGATGCAGAGGCAATATTAACCAGAAAGGCATTTCTGATGTAGGAGCTGCGGTGATGTGGGCCACCGCTGACAATAGCAACATTGGCGTCGCCATGATCGATCTCGCTTCGCCCGGGTATGGCCAGCGGCGGAATAGCCGCAAGCCCACCCGCCTCCATCTGCCAGGTCTCCTGGAATATGCTGATCAACTCCCTGACAACGGCGCCATCCACACTAAAACCGATATCCCTGAAACGATCCTGCCCCTCTGCGGCCCCGGAATATTCATCGCCGATGTTGAAACCACCCAGAAAGGCCACCCGGTCATCAATGATCGCCATCTTGCGATGATCCCGCTTGTCAAACCAGCGAATTCCGCGCTGAATCGAGGGTACATTGAAAGAGACCTGATTGACCCCCTCCTGCGCCAGGAATCTGAAGAATGATGAAGGTGTATCAACACAGCCAATGTAATCATAAACAAGAAAGACCCGCACGCCGCGCTGGATCGCCTCAATCAGCTCCACCGCAATGCCCCTGCCGGTGCTGTCATCGCGAAAGATATAGTATTCAAGGAGGATAAATTTTTCTGCCGTACGGAGGGATTCCAGAAGTGCATTAAAAAAGGTCGAGCCATCTGGATAGAGCTCAACCTTGTTGTGGCGATATATCACCGGTACAAATGGCGTACGGGCACGCTCCAGCAGCCGCCGGATTCGTGTAATGCGCTTGTTTTGTCTTGGTTGGTTCGATTTTACCATCAACCCTGCCTGCGCTAGCACCATTCAAGGCCCATTACGCCATCAAAGATCAGCAAGATATATATCTCAGATCATGAAAAATTTAAAGCAAGCTCGTTCCGGTCATCTCCAACGGCTGTTCAAGCCCGAGCAACGTCAGGATTGTCGGGGCAATATCCGCCAGGCAGCCCCCCTGCCGCAACATTACGTCCCTTCTACTATCATCGACAAGCGCCAGCCAGACCGGATTTGTCGTGTGGGCCGTATGCGGACCGCCATTCTCAGCGACCATCTGTTCTGCATTGCCGTGATCGGCTGTAATCAGGGCTGTCCCACCCTTTTCAAGAACCTTGGAAACAATCCGCCCTACGCATGTGTCCACGGCGGCAACTGCCCTTAGCGCAGCGTCCAAGATCCCGGTATGCCCAACCATATCGCAATTGGCCAGGTTGAGTACAATCACGTCGTAGAGATCCTGATCCAGCCGCTTGATCAGTTCATCCGTCACCAAATAGGCGCTCATCTCCGGTTTCTGGTCATATGTGGCTACATCCTGCGGTGACGGTATCAGACAGCGCTCCTCACCGGCAAAGGGGGTTTCATTGCCACCGTTAAAAAAGAAGGTTACATGGGCATACTTCTCAGTTTCGGCAATCCTCAGCTGTTTGAGCCCGGCTGAACTGAGCACACCACCAAGGATATTGGCCAGTTCTGACTGTGAAAAGGCAATCGGCAGATTAAAGGTTGCATCGTATTCTGTCATGCAGACATAAGCAGCCAGTTTCGGATGACAACGACGGCTAAATCCGTCAAACGGCTCCAACGCTATCGCCCGGGTAATCTCCCGCAAACGGTCGGAGCGAAAATTGAAACAGATAAAACCATCTCCATCCCTGACTGTGGCAACCGGCGCACCAGCCTCGGTCATAACGGCGGGCAATAGAAACTCGTCATTCACACCGTTTGCGTAGCTGGCCTGAATTGCCTCGCCAGAGGTTGCATATTCGGCACCAATGCCGCAGACGATTGCATTGTAAGCCTTTTCAACCCGATCCCATCTGTTATCGCGATCCATGGCATAATAACGCCCTATAACCGACGCAATTCTCCCGGAACCGATCCTCTTGATCTCCTCCTCAAGCTGCCCCAGGAAATCGGCACCACTCTGCGGAGGAGTATCACGTCCATCCAGCAGGCAGTGTATAAAGACATCCTTGATCCCCTCCCGCTTCGCCAGTTCCAGCAAGGCATAGAGGTGCGTATTGTGAGAGTGAACCCCACCGTCGGACAGCAGACCGGATAGATGCAGCCGCCCACCGTTGGCCTTGACTCTGGCAATACAATCCAGCAGAACCGGATTGCTGAAAAAATCTCCATCCATGATTGATTTGCTGATCCGGGTCAGATCCTGGTAAACCACCCGGCCAGCACCGATATTGAGATGTCCGACCTCTGAATTGCCCATCTGTCCATCCGGGAGACCAACAGCCATTCCTGATGTCCGCAGCATTGTATGGGGATATGTAGAGAGCAGATGCTTGAGGTTGGGAGTCTCGGCAAGCGCAACGGCATTGTCTGCCTTGTCCTCACCTATTCCCCAGCCATCCAATATCATTAAAATCAACGGTTTTTTCATTGCATTCCTCTGCAGCAGATCAGTGGTGATAGGGCTCATTATTCAGTATTGTGAAGGCCCGGTAAATCTGTTCCATCAAAAAGACTCGCACCATCTGATGGGTAAAGGTCATTCGAGATAATGAGAGCAGCCTGCCCCGGCGCCGGAAATCCTCGGCAAAGCCATAGGCACCGCCAATCACAAACACAAGCTCTGAGCTTCCTGAATCACGCTCCTTGCCAATAACAGACGCCAGCCCGACTGAATCCATCTGTTCACCCGTCTCATCCAAAATTATAATTTTGGCATTCGACGGTATCAACTTCCCCAGCCGTTCACATTCACGACGGCGCATATCTTCAGCGATGGCGCCCTTTTCCTCGCGCACCTCGCATGTTTCTAAAGGCAGATACCTGCGAATCCGCCCTGTATAATCGGCAACAGCCTCCTTGACCCAACCTTCACGGCTCTTGCCAACCCACACTACACGCAGCTTCAACAGATCGTTTCCTTCCGTGCCTCGCTGATGGCCTTGGGCAATTCAACATCCGGGGCCATGCTCCAAAGACCATCAAGATCATAATAGGCCCTGATCGGATCATGGAATACATGCACCAGCACATCGCCATAATCCATGACAACCCACTTACCCTCATTTTCACCCTCAATATTATTTACCTTGCCATACTTCTTCAGGCCGATACGAATATTATCGGTAATCGCCTGAACCTGACGGTCAGACCCACCTGAAATAATTACGAGATAATCAGCAATCGAAGACACCCTGGATATATCGACTACCTTGATATCATAGGCCTTTTTATCAAACGCCAGCTCTGCACACCTGAGAGCACGTTCTTGAGAGGTTAATGTCTTCTTTGCTGCAACTGCTACCTTTTTGGTTACCATTATAATTGTTCCTTTTCTTGATAGATGCCATCCTCAGGATGACAAAAGACTTCAGGTCATTAATATCTTACGCTTGATAATCAGCATCTCAAATGCCAGCGAGACCTTCATGGCAAGGGCCTGCAATTCTTCCATTTTTGTATTGAGCCGCTCTTCTTCACCGGACACAAGCGTGACAACAACAACCTTGCCTAACATGACCACCGGAGCGACAAGTATCTTTGCATCTTCAGCAATTCCCATTGCAGCCAGAATCTGCCGATTTTCTGCTGAGCTCATCAGCCGTTCAAGATAACAACTCTTGTAATCAACCGCGTCTTGCAATACCGATGGCTTACTCAGCAAAAAGCTGAGCCTGGATATACTCGCGTCGACAGCCCCATTTTTAACGCATCTCCAACCAACTGCGGTTGTTCCGCGCAGAATAAAGAGTGCCGCCCGCTCAAACTCCTGTGATAGATAACGTATAAAGGCATCCGCCACAACTTCTCGTGACCTGGCTGCCACAAAATCATTAAACATCTCATCGGCAGAATAGCGCTTGACAGGTTGAGTTATCCTTGACGGTTCATACTCGAATTCCATCTCACGGTTCAAACTGGCAAACGTCTCAAACTCCGCCGGAATAATCACATTCAACCGTTGACCGTCTTCAGAATAGGCTGACACGGTTACTGTATCAGTTTGATCAGCTCGCTGTTTTCTGCCAGTTCCATTCTGACAGGCAAACTGCTGATAGCGCATTTCACCTTCGCTGATCCTGTAGTACTTGGCCCGGGCCTTTGAAATCTGCACATCAGGGGCGATATAAGGCTGAACAACATGACCGGTAATAAATGAAATTTCCTCAATCGCCTTGAAATCGTTAGGATTGGTCATGGCAAGTCCGAGCCGGTTCCGTTCCAGCTTGAAGGGAACTACTTGATATTTTACAATCAGCGCCCTGGAGAAATCCTGAATAACATCACTGGGAACATCGAAAAGTTCTTTTGCGCCAACATATGGCACACCAAACTTTTCACTAAGTACCTTTGCCAGCCGATCCTCCTCAACATACCCCATCTCAACCAGACTACTACCCAAACGGACCCCGTAAAAAACGTTATTATCAAGTACCTCATCAAGCTGTTCCTGCGTAATGATCTTTTCCTTGATCAACAGTTCACCCAGTTTGAGTTCCATTGAAATCCCCCGGTTACTTATTGAGATCAATACCTGACATAAAAACGTATCTTCACTAACGCGCCCTATCCGGCAATTTTACAGAAATTCACTCAATTTTTCCCGCTCATCAACAAGGTAGAACTCCAAAGTTTTACGAAGCGCATCATCAACCGTTGTTACCGGCTCCCATCCCAGGCAATCCTTTGCCTTTTTAACGGACGGCACGCGTGTCAGCATATCCTGATACCCCTTTCCATAGAAGGAATTTGAGGTAACCTCTTCAATCTTGCATTTCTCGGCCTTTTCACGATAGAGGGGAAATTCTGCCACCATATCGCGCAGTTTGAGCGCCAGCTCCTTGACTGAAAGATCATTGGATGGATTACCGATATTGAAGATTTGACCATCGGCACACCCATCCTGATTGGCTATAATCTTCATCAGACAGTCGATACCATCTTCGATATAGGTAAACGAGCGGCGCTGATTACCACCATCCACCAGCTGAATCGGCTCTTCAGCAAGTATATCATACAGGAACTGGGTCAAGACACGCGAGCTCCCCTCTTTTGCCGTATGGATGCTGTCCAGCTTGGGACCAATCCAGTTGAAAGGTCTGAAGAGTGTGAACTTGAGCCCTTCGTGCATGCCGTAGGCATAGATAACGCGGTCAAGCATCTGCTTTGCGCAGGAGTAGATCCAGCGTTCCTTGGCAATCGGCCCAAGCATTAATGGTGAATTTTCCTCATCAAACTCACGGTCCGGCGACATGCCGTAGACCTCGGAGGTTGACGGGAAAATAACGCGCTTCTTGTATTTGTGACAAAGACGGATGATTTTCAGGTTTTCCTCGAAATCCAGCTCAAATACGCGCAGCGGATCCTTGACGTATGTCACCGGCGTCGCAATGGCAACCAATGGCAAAACAACATCACATTTTTTTATGTTATATTCGATCCATTCCTTGTTGATGGTGATGTCACCCTCCAAAAAATGAAAACGAGAATCTCCAAGTGAGCGCTCAAGCTTGTCACAGGCCATATCGAGCCCGAAGACCTCCCAGTCAGTTGTTGTCAGAATGCGATGTGTGAGGGCATTGCCAATAAAACCATTGACCCCTAGGATAAGAACCTTCATGGTTGCTCCTGAAATGATTGATTTTTTCCTTCATTCTCTTCCATAAACTCTGCAGCCGATATTTCCTGTCCGCCATCCAGCTGCAATGAACATATTTCCAAAACGCCCTTTCCCGTACCAACCAGAAATGGATTTTGAGAAATGAACCGTCCTGGCGCCCCCTGCCCTTCCCTAGGCCTGGCCGACCAGATCAGAACCTTTTTATCACCCAGCATTGTAAATGCGCCTGGATATGGATGGGTCACGCCACGAATCAGATTATAGATCTGAACGGCATCAAGCCCCCAGTCAATACGACCGTCCGCCGGTTTTCGTCCGCCAAAATAGCTGCCGGAGGCCAGATCCATTGGAATCCGCTCTGCCAGCCCTTCCCGCAGGAGTGGCCAGGCATTGGCAATAACTGCTACCGCTGCATCGGTGACCTTGGCAAAGACATCGTGTGCCGTGTCACTGAATTCAATATCAATCTTTTGCTGATAAACAATATCACCGGCATCCGGTTTATCAACCATATAATGCAAGGTGGCCCCGGTCTCGGTTTCACCATTGATCACAACCCAGTTAACCGGTACGCGTCCGCGATATTTCGGCAGATAGGAACCATGCAGGTTAAGCGCTCCAAAGAGGGGAATTTCCAGCAGATCCGGCTTGATCATGTTGCGATAGTAAAAGGAAAATAGAAAATCCGGCTTGATACTCCGCACCAGTTCCACGTTTTCCGGTTGATTGATATCACTTGTCAGGTAAGGAATTTTATAGCGATCTGCCAGTTCTCTCACCGACGAGAACCAGATCTCTTCTGTGGGGGAATCCTCATGGGTGAAGATCATGGCAATCTCCGCCCCCTGATCCAGCAATTCCTGAATGCAACGATAACCGACATTATGATAGGCACAGACAACCAGTTTTTTTCTGATAACAGACATATTACCCTTATGCTTTAATTTTTACGGCTACGGTTGCATACGCGCCCGAACAATCCGCATAAACCAGCTCTACGCCCTTAATGTTACTGAAAACCATGGATATTACGAATGACAAAACGCGGCCTCTTGCGCACTTCCTGATATATCCGCCCGACATATTCGCCAACGATCCCAATACCCATGATGATAATGCCGACAAAGAAAAACAGGATGGCAAAGAGTGTGAAGACCCCCTCCACCTCTGCTCCGACAATAAAGCGCCGTATCAGCAGGAATAGTGCAAAGAAGAGGGATAAAATCGATGTGATAATTCCAAACAGGGCAAACAGCTGTAAGGGGACAACGGAAAAACCGGTCATCAGATCAAAATTAAGTCTGATCAGCTTGTAAAGTGAGTATTTGCTTTCACCAAGGGTACGTTCGGCGTGACTGACTTCAATCTCGGTCGGGCTGGAGGCAAATGTCTGGGCCAATGCCGGAATAAACGTTGTAGATTCACCACACTGGTTAATATTTTCAATTATATCCCGATGATATGCCCGCAGCATGCAGCCATAATCATTCATTTTCATACCGGTCATCTTGTTGGTGGTTATATTGACAACCCTTGATGCCATTTTACGAAACAGGCTATCCTGACGTTTCTGCCTGATCGTACCAACTACATCATGCCCTTTTTCGATCTCTGCTATAAGCCTTGGGATCTCTTCGGGCGGATTTTGAAGATCGGCATCCAGGGTTATGACGATATCCCCACTTGACTTCTCAAATGCGGCCAGGATCGCCATGTGCTGCCCGAAGTTTCCATTAAACTCAATCACCTTTACACCAGGATAACGCGGCACCATCGCCAGCAGAATCTCAAGAGAACGGTCACTTGAACCATCGTTTGTCAGAATGATTTCAAATTCTCTAGCGGTGTTCACCGCAACCGGATACAACCGCTCCATCAGCAACGGCAGGTTATTCTCTTCATTATATACCGGCACAACTATGCTCAGATACGGTCTTGCCATCATCATCCCCGCTAATTCAATGTCGCCAACTCTGAAATCACTTCCTGGCCATACAATTCCTTCTGCCAGTTTCTTATACCTGTCACACCATCAAGCTGTGACATATTATCGGGATTAAGTTCCGCAATACCCTCCAATAGCCAGTTTGGGGCAATAACGCCAGGCTCAAGCCCCTGCTTGTGGCTCTTTTCCTGCCTCCAGGACTTCAGGCACTTAAGCCTTTCATTCGTCCCCTCCGGCGGATCTACGCGCAGAATCTTGGGGAAAAAAGGCAAGTCCTTATCCGCTATCTTTACGCCCTTTGCAACGGCCTGAAGCAGCTGTTTACCGTATTTTTCCACATAACCAGGACTGATGCCCTTGATTGAGGATAAATCATGCATTGCCGCTGGTTTGTGTTCTGCAATGGCAATCAATGCCTCTGTGGATATAATCTTGAATGGTGGGCGATCCAGCTTACAGGCATAAACATCACGAAACTGAAGTAATTCCTCCAGGATTGCCAGGCTACGGGCTTTCAGCTTGCCAGCCCCTTTACAGGACAAAAACAGTGGTCCACTCTTCTCTGTGACACGTACCTGTGAAACCAACTGGCATTCCTCCTCCAGCCATGACTCACGCCCTTTTTGTTTCAACTCATCACATAACTGATCATAAAGCGGCAACAGGTTGGAGGTATCAGCAGCAGCATAGGCACACATTTCAGCTGGAAGAGGACGTTTACTCCAATCCGCCTTTTGATACTTTTTGTCGAGTTCAATTCCAAATCTGGCTTTAAGCAGAGCTGCCAGACCAAATTCAGTAATTCCCAGCAGCCTCGATGCAATCATTGTGTCAAACAGGTTATGCAACTCAATACCGAAATCTCGATGCAATGATCTGATATCATAATCAGCGCCATGCATAACCTTGATCAACCCTGTATTCTCCAGTGGAGCTGCTAATGGTGACAGATCATTGATTGCCAACGCATCAATCAGCCAGTTCTCTGTGCGAGTGGATATCTGTATCAAGCAGACCTTTTCACGGTAGTGATGAAGTGAGTCCATCTCCAGATCAACGGCAATCTCTCGCTGTATCTCAATTTTTCCTACTATTTCCTTTAAGCCGGCGGTATCTGTAATAATTTTACAGTCACCCACCAGTATGCCCTGTGTCATTAGTCGTTATACTCCATCAATATTTTATATCCGGTTGTTCGTTGGGCCGGCCGTAATTGTGCGCCTTTAATCAAAGCAATCATTTCATCTTGAGACATTCTAAAACTGCATCCGGCAGCAGCAACAACATTTTCTTCCAGCATTGTGCCACCCAGGTCGTTTGCTCCAAAATACAGTGCTATTTGGGCAATTTTAGCGCCTTGGGTCACCCAGCTGGCCTGAATATTTTGGATATTATCCAGCACAATCCGGGACAGTGCGAGGACCTTAAGATAATCCACTCCCGTGGCTGTTTTGCCGCCCAGCTCGGTATTCCCGGGCTGATAAGTCCAGGGTATAAATGCCGTAAATGAGCCACCTTGGTCTTGGATATCGCGTATCCGTAACAGGTGTTCAACAATATCCTCATCACTTTCAGTACTGCCGAACATCATTGTCGCCGTTGTCGACATCCCCAATTCGGCTGCCAGCAGCATGATCTCAGCCCACTGACGCCAACCAATCTTTTTTGGAGAGATTGTTGCCCTGATTTCGTCTACTAAAATCTCTGCCCCACCACCCGGTATGGAATCCAGACCCGCAGACTGCAAACGCTGCAGGACAATTTTATTGCTCAACCCTGAATTTTCAGCAATACAGATGATCTCTGCCGGTGATAAGGAGTGATTTTGAATATTCGGGTAGTGTTTCTTGATTTCTCTAAAAAGATCCTCAAAAAACTCAATCTTCAAAGCCGGATTCAAACCACCCTGCATTAACAGCTGTGTGCCACCCTGCTTTGTCAACTCATCTATCTTGCCTAAAACAGTATCCTTGGATAAGACGTACGCATCACTATCTTCAGCATCTCTATAAAAGGCACAAAATTTACACTTGGATTCACATATATTAGTGTAATTAATATTACGATCGACAACAAATGTCACTCGATCAGCAGGATTCTTCTGTTTTCTAACCCAATCAGCCGTAGCCCCCAGATCCAGCAAATCAGCATTTTTTAATAGGCTGATTGCCTCACCCCGATCGATACGCTCAAAATTTTTTATTTTAGCCAATATATGATTCATCATAGTTATATATTGATTCTCACTGTTCCGTAGCGTTTAAACCATTGACAGAATCTTTTATAAAAGACTGGGCTGTCGAGAACGACATTCCATAAATCTAGATAGATCTTAGATCTGTTTGGGATTTTAATAGTCAGAGCAAGGTCATAACCGGACTACTTTAGTGCAGAACGTTCGCCTCTGCAACGTCAAACTATTTCTTTCCTTTTTTTGAAGCAAAAATCCTCAATTTGCCGTTTATAGTCCATTTGAGCTATTTCTTACCAAAACACAGGGTTTACCCTTCGCTACCCATAAAAACGCTATTAAAACCCAAATTTAAAGCCCGTCCTAAACAATTGATTTTATATGTTTTTTTGCCTGATTGCGACTAAACACCGTTTTCCACAACCAAATGGAAGTTCATATTCATCCAATTGCCGAATTTCAAATAAATCTGGATTAACGCACTTGTTTATCTCTTTTAATTCATTTTCTGAATCAGGGCCTTTCATGGCTATCATCTGTCCATCTTTTGTTAATAATGGATAGGCCAGTTTTATAAACATGCCAATATCAGAAAATGCGCGCGTAACTATTGTATCAAATCGCTCTCCAATATTTTTTGCCAAAACCTCGACCCTAGAATGGATCGGCTTAAAACCATTGAACCCTAAAAGCCGGGCTACATTTTTTTGGAAATGTATTTTCTTGGCTACTGCATCTACCGTTACAATATCTAACTCCGGCAGGACTATTTTTAATGGAATGGCCGGAAATCCTGCCCCAGAGCCTATATCCAGTAAACGCCTAGTATTGCCAAGATACTTTTTTAAGATCAGGGAATCTACGAAATGCTTTATTGCAACTTCCTTATCAGCAACAATCGCGGTCAAATTGATTTTGCTATTCCATTTAAGCAGTTCAGCCCCATATATTTCTATTGCCGTAATCTCATTTTCACTCAAATCAATTGCGAATTCCTTGGCACCCGACAACAGATAACTACGCATCGACATAATCACCTACCCTCAGAACCCATGGTTTTTAATACTATTGATAAAACTGAAATCGCTGCTGGAGTTACTCCTGGAATTCTGGATGCCTGACCTAGTGTTTCAGGTTTTATCTTTATCAGTTTTTCCCTTACCTCTGTTGTTATTCCATTCATGTTTACATAATCTATATTAGATGGAATTCTGGCTGACTCAAATTTGCTTGATCGGGCGATCTGTTCCAACTGCCTTGCAATATATCCCTGATACTTTATCTGTATCTCCACCTGTTCCTGAATATCTATTGCTGTTTCACGTGAAACATCGTCCAGTACACATAGATTATCGTAGGTAACATCCGGACGTTTAAGCAGCTGCTCGTAGGATGTACCCTTTTGGATATCAGCCAAGCCAATACAATTCAAATATTCCTGCTGCTCGCATGTCATATTGATCCGAGTAGAACTGATACGTGACAATTCGGCGTTGATAGACTCAAGCTTATAATTGAATAGATCAAATTCATCCTGTGAAACCAAACCAACTGAAAAACCCTTTTCCCTCAAACGTAAATCAGCATTATCTTCCCTGAGTAGCAATCTATATTCTGCACGCGAGGTGAACATGCGATAAGGCTCTTTTGTACCTAAGGTTACCAAGTCATCAATCATAACACCGATATATGATTCACTACGCGATAGAATCAGCGGTTCCCTGCCCTTAATACGCAATGCAGCATTTATTCCTGCAATCAGACCTTGTGCCGCAGCCTCTTCATATCCAGAAGTTCCATTAATTTGACCAGCATGATACAGGTTCTTTATCAGCTTTGTTTCAAGTGACTTTTGCAACTGAATAGGATCAATATAATCATACTCGATTGCGTAGGCAGGGCGCATAATCTCTACTCGCTCTAACCCGACAATTGATCTATAAAATTCAATCTGAACATCAATAGGCAATGATGTTGACATACCGCTTGGATATATCTCAACCGTCTCCAAACCTTCCGGCTCAAGAAATGTCTGATGCCGTTCCTTGTCTGGAAAACGCACCACCTTGTCCTCGATCGAAGGACAATAACGAGGACCGATGCCTTGTATAATCCCGGCATATAATGGTGAACGATCCAATCCTGAACGAATAATCTCATGGGATCTGGGGTTTGTATAAGCAATATGGCATGGCACCTGCTGCAGAGGAACACTGCTATTTGAAAATGAGAACGGACGTGGCGGGTCATCGCCTGCTTGTTTTTCCAGAATATCAAAATTTATTGTGCGACCATCCAACCTGGCTGGCGTTCCAGTTTTGAGTCTTCCGACATCAAATCCAAGATCTGCAATCTGCGCTGATAAGCCGACCGATGGAAGATCGCCTGCCCTGCCACCAGGATAATTATTCAGTCCGATATGTATCAAGCCGCGCATGAATGTTCCGGTTGTCAAGACAACACACTTGGCCATAAACCTTGATCCACAACGAAGATCAACCCCTCTCAACTCCCCTGATTCAAGATATAGCCCTGTAACCTCACCCTGCTTGACATACAAATTTTTCTGAGTTTCAAGAATATGCTTCATCCTAAGACGATAAAGCTGTTTGTCTGCCTGGGCCCGGGTTGCTCTTACAGCCGGCCCTTTACGTGTGTTCAAAATTCGGAACTGTATTCCGGTTGCATCGATATTTTTTGCCATCTCTCCGCCGAGGGCATCAATCTCCTTAACTAAATGTCCTTTTGCCAAGCCACCTATCGATGGATTACAAGACATAACAGCAATTGCATCCAGATTCATATTCAGCAATAATGTTGAGCAACCCATACGGGCAGAGGCAAGTGCAGCCTCACAGCCGGCATGTCCGGCACCAACAACAATTACATCATAATCATTTTCAAACTTATACATAGCTAACCCCTGTTTCACGTGAAACAACTATTTGCCAATACAAAATGAAGAAAAAATCATATCAAGCATTTCGTCATTCGAGACATGCCCAGTCACAGAACCAATGCTTTCAAGCGCTGAATGTAAATCAACTGAAATAAGTTCTAAATCAATTCGATTAGATATTGAATCTATTAAACTCGTTAAAAGCCTATCCGTCTCTACCAAGGCATCACGATGTCTCTGACGCGAAAGCGCAACTAGCTCACGATTATCAATTGCAGAAGAAGATAAAAAGTGAGACCGAATTGATTCCTTTAGGTTTTGAATGCCTGTGCAATGTGATGTTGAAATGCTAAAACATGGAACGTTTGATAAAAATGGAGGAAGGATTAAGCGCGAATCCAGATCTGATTTATTCAGAACCACAAAAAAATTGCTGTTACTAAGCGAATCAAAAATAGATTGGTCATCATCATCAAATGGCCTAGAGATATCCAAAACAAAAAACACCATATCAGCCATAGGGATCTTAGATAAAGCCCTTTTGATACCCTCCTGCTCGACCTCATCATCGGTATCACGAATACCAGCCGTGTCGAGCAATCTAACAGGCAGACCACCAATATTCAATGTTTCCTCAATAATATCACGGGTTGTACCTGGTACATGGGTAACAATAGCACGATTCTCATTGAGCAGACAGTTAAGCAGACTTGATTTACCAACATTCGGTTTCCCAATTATCAACGCCGAAATACCATCTCGCAATGTTTTGCCATCATTAAAACCGCTGATTAAGTCACTGACAATCGTTTTGGCCTTAGTAACTGAATCAGTAATTGAAGTAACGTCCGTTTCTCCAATATCATCCTCAGGAAAATCAATATAAGCCTCCACCAGAGCCAGAGAAAACAACAGATGCGATCGAACATCAGAAAACAACTTAGACAATAGGCCAGATGCTTGACCACGAGCCACCTGCAAAGCCAGGTCTGTTTTAGCGCCAATAATATCCATAACAGCTTCTGCCTGGACAAGATCAATTCTGCCATTCAAAAATGCTCGCCTTGTAAACTCCCCTGGTTCTGCCAGACGGGCACCCAAACCAAGAACCAGAGACAAAATACGCTCTGTCACCAGCATGCCGCCATGACAATGAATCTCAAGCACATCCTCACGCGTATACGAATGAGGAGCTCTCATCAAAACCAAAAGACAATCATCAATATCAACATTCGTTGCAGGATCGAAGACTGTGCCAAAGTAAAAACGGTGGCTTTGATAGCCACCGTTTTTGTTCTTCCTGAAAATATTAATAGCAAGCTGTTCGGCTAAATCGCCACTTACCCTTACAATTCCAATACAACCTACCCCAACTGGTGTAGAAATTGCGGCGATAGAATCATGTACATACATAAATAAATTCCTATTATATCAATCTGCAGTAATCTTGTTGATGTACATCTGCTGACCAATCGTCAAAATATTATTAACAAGCCAGTAAAGAACAAGACCTGATGGGAAATTTAAAAACATGATTGTAAAAACCAGTGGTAAAGCCAACATCATTTTAGCCTGGAGTGGGTCCATATTCGTTGGTGTTAATTTCTGTTGAATAAACATTGTTGCACCCATAACAAGTGGCAATGGGCCAAGTACAAAAGGTAAACCAAGCAAATTTCCAAAAAGGTTATCAGGACCTGACAGATCCGTCACCCAAAGGAAAAATGGTGCGTGCCTTAGTTCAATCGAAAACATCAACGCCTTGTATAACGCGAAAAAAACTGGAATTTGAATAAACATCGGTAAACAACCACTCATCGGGTTAACCTTATGCTCACGGTATAATTCCATGACAGCCTTATTCAAGGCTTCCTTATCATCTTTGAATTTTTCCTTCAATGCCGCCATCATCGGCTGAACTTTTTGCATGTCTTTCATGGATTTATGGCTTTTATGTGTTAACGGAAAAAACAACATCTTTAAAATCACTGTTATGATAATGATGGCCAAACCGTAATTTCCGACATATTTATAGAAAAACTTGAGTGTATAAAGGAGCGGTTTTGCAAGTACTGTAAACCAGCCTAGATCAAGAGATTGTTCCAAGCTGTTTCCCTGAGACTTAAGAATATCAATATCCTTAGGTCCAACAAAAATATTGTGAAACAAAGAAACAGTTTTACCGGAATTAACCGTAAACTGTGGCGTAGCGGCTATAGTTTCTAAAAAACCGGCGGGCGACTTCTTTAATTCAACCGAAGCAATACTTCCATTGACAGACAAAAGAGATGCAATAAAATATTTATCTGCAAAACCAGCCCATAATGGATTTTTGTCATACTTTTTAGAAGAATTGGCAACGTCCTTTGCCTTATCTGTTTTCAACCCATTATCAAGATAGATATATGAACCGGCTGTATCAAATCTATTATTTACGACCTTAGGTGTACTTGGATAAGACATCAAATGCTGCAAAACACCTGAAATAGTAGACGGTGAATTGTTAATTACCTGTGTTTCCAGTTTGATAGCATATGAACTTCCTGCAAAACTATATATCTTACGAACTACAAAACCCTGATCAGAAATGAATGAAAAAATAAGCTGTTTTGAGTCATTGGATGAAATAGTTAAATTATCTGTATTGGTGGAAAAAACAGATGTTTCATTGAAATTAAAACCACTGGCACGGGAAGAAAAATTAAATATTGAAGGATCAGAATTAGCACCCAAAATAACAGGCTCTGACTTTGGATTACTCTCCTCTTTGTATTTTTTTAAAATCAAAGATTTTAAAGCAGCGCCACGAGTTGAAAAAACAGCTTTAAACAGATCGTTCTCAACAATAACATCACGCTCAACAGCTGATTTATCCGCTGTTTTAGCAACACTTACGGGCGTTGCCAAGGGAGGTGCAGTCACTTCTGGACTTTTCAAATTTGTAGCAACTGGTGCAGAAGGGTTCTGCACAGGAGGTTGCTTTTTATCTGGACCGAAAAAGAATGAAAATAAGTAAAAAACTGTTATTGATAATACGACTGCCAATAAAGCTCGCTTTTCCATAAAAACTCCAAGATTTCGATTAGGGTACAGGATCAAAGCCACCTGAATGGAATGGATGACACTTGCTGATTCTAATAGCAGATAAAAAACAACCTTTTAAAATGCCATAACGAACAATTGATTCTTTTGAATATTCTGAACAGGAGGGATAAAAACGACATGCCGGGGAAAATAGGGGTGATAAAAATCTTTGATACAAATCTATTAAGCAGAGCAAGATACTCTTGAACATGAGAATGCGCCGATATGAGTGAAGGCTGAAATCAACTCGCGTTGAATACTATCATAATCCATTAGGACAGACTCCCTACGCGCGATAATATTTATATCGACAGAAGGAAGTAGTAACCTATGGTGCCTGTATACTTCTCTACAAAGACGTTTCACTCTGTTACGAATAACTGCACAACCGTTCTTTTTACTTACAGTTATTCCCAACCTGGAACCAGAATATGAATTATTATGCCAAACAATAAGAAATCCTTTAACATGGATCTTTTTGCTTGACTTCAATAATGATAAAAAATCAGTACGTTTTCGTAACCTGGAAGATTTCGGAAACGTACTGATAATTACATCGTATTCAGACAATTCTATTTTACAGCGATACGGACAGCTAATGATTTACGACCTTTAGCTCTCCTACGCTTAATAACAAGACGGCCATTTTTTGATGCCATCCTGACAAGAAATCCATGAGTCCTTTTACGTGAGGTATTACTTGGTTGAAATGTTCTTTTCATAGTATTCATCCTTATTTATAGTTTTCAGGAAACGTTTTATTAACCACAAATGCTTTTTTTTGTCAATATTTTTATACGATAAAACTTAATAAATAAAAATGTTTTACCTTGTAAAACAAACCGTCCTCTGGTAATCTTCGTTCGCGAAAAGAATGCGATTTTAGAAAAATTTTACGCGTAACTTACTGAAATAAATAATAAAAAAGTTATCAACAACTGTTGAAAACAATGTTGATAAAAAATGGGATAAATGGAAGTTAACTACTTATCCTGATTGATAAAAGCAATAAAAATACTGTTGGTAACACAATATTAAATTCTATTACGAATGTGATAATTATGCTCGAAGTCTGGCAACAAGTAGCAAATAATCTGGAAAAAGTATTATCCGATAGAGATTTCAATACATGGATCAAGCCTATTAACTATGATAGTCATGATGCTAGCAATATATATTTGCAGGTCCCCTCGCTTTTTTTCAAGGAAATGATTGAAGAGCATTATCAACAGATTTTAAACAATGCAATATCGAAAACAGTTGGAGAATACTATTCTGCAATCCTCGTTGTAAAAGAAAATGAAAGTGGCCAGGATATTCAACCAGAAGAAAATTTTATAAAAAATCAACAGGATTCATTTGATACAAAAAATATTCATGCCCAACCTGAAGTTACTTATACAGCCTTAAATCCCAAATATACATTTGATTTTTTTGTCAGTGGCACTGGAAATCAATTTGCCCATGCAGCTGCAATGGCAGTAGCAAACAATCCGGCAGAAACCTATAACCCATTATTCATTTATGGTGGAGTCGGCTTGGGTAAAAGCCACCTTCTGAATGCCATAGGACACCAGATCAGAAACAAATCTCCTGAAACTAATATTTGTTACTGCTCAGCAGAACAATTTGTAACTGAAATGGTTAATTCAATTCGACATAAAAAAATGGATCAATTCAGAGCTAAGTTTAGAAATATAGATGTTTTATTGATTGATGATATTCAATTTATATCCAGGAAGGTTGGTACTCAAGAAGAACTTTTTCATACATTTAACGCGTTATATGATTTACGTAAACAAATCGTAATAACATCTGATAAATTCCCTAAAGAAATACCTGATCTTGAAGAGCGGTTGCGATCAAGATTTGAATGGGGATTAATTGCAGATATACAACCACCAGATTTAGAAACCAAAATAGCAATTTTAAAGAAGAAATCAGAAATAGCAAAAATTATCATGCCAGATGATGTTACCTATTTTCTAGCTTCAAGCGATATACGCAACATACGTGAACTTGAAGGAATGTTAATCAGATTAGGTGCATACAGCAGTTTACAAAATGTTCCAATTACACTTTCAATGGCAAAAGAGAGTTTAAAGGATATTCTTGGCGATCGTAAAAAAGATATTACAGTGGAACATATTCAAAAAGTTGTATCAGAATACTATGGACTTAAACCTGCTGATTTAAAATCAAGTAAAAGATTAAAAAATCTTGTTCAAGCAAGACAAATAGCTATATGGATCAGCAGGGATATGACTAAATTATCGTATCCTGATATCGGCACAAAATTCGGCGGAAAAGACCATTCAACCGTCATTTATGCCACAAAAAAAATTGAACAAATGATCAAAGAAGATTCAAAAATTGCAAAAACAATTGAAGAAATAAAGATGATTCTGATGAAATGACTATAAACTGTTTAAATTATGTTTAACCACTGTGGATAAAAAATGGCTTGTTGAAAAACAGAGAGTTTATATAAAAATATCCACAGACAAAAATTTAAAATTCAATAACAAAACTAACCATTTAAAATATTATCACCAAATACACAGGTTCTACAACGACTACAAGATTTTAAAGACTTATAAAAGACTATTATATAAGGAGTGACAAATGGAATTTAAAATTGAAAAGGAAATATTCCTCAAGTCGCTACAAAAAATTCAAGGCATCGTTGAAAAACGAACTTCAATGCCAATTTTATCAAATGTATTGATTGAAGCGACTGAAAAATTATTACAGATTACAGCGACTGATTTAGAAGTAGGAATGAAAAGTATATATCAGGCAGAAATTGCAATTCCTGGAAAAATTACGGTTTCAGCTAAAAAACTATATGAAATTGTTAAAGAATTACCAAATCAGATAATTACATTTACAACAAAAGACAATGATTGGGTTGAAATTAAATGTGGCAAGGTTCAATTTAATATTGTTGGTCTCTCCTCTGATGAATTTCCATATTTTCCAACCATAACTGAAGAAAATTTGTTTGAAATTGAAAGTAATTTACTGAAACAAATGATTGAGAAAACTTCTTATGCAATTTGTTCTGATGATACTAAATACAATTTAAATGGCTTATATACAAAAATTGAAATAGATCCAGCTGGAGAACAAATTCTTAAAATGGTTGCAACTGATGGACACCGATTATCTATTGCAAATGGGAATTTAAAAGGAATAGTAGGGGCTGAATTATTAAAGGGAGTTATTTTACCTAAAAAAGGTGTATATGAGCTAAAGAAAATTACTGAAGAAGATAATGGTACATTATTCTTCGGATTTATTGAAAACAGTGCTGTAATTAAACGTGGTGATTCTTATATGGTCATGCGACTAGTTGATGGAGATTTTCCTGATTATAATAGGGTTATACCAGCTAATAATGAAAAAATTATTACTATAAATAAAGATGAATTTGTACATTCAGTACGTCGAATGGCTATTTTATCCAGTGAAAAATTCAAGGGAATTATGCTGGAGATAACCGCCAAAAATATAAAAATTTCTTCCAGTAATCCTGAATTGGGTGATGCAATGGAAGAAATTGATATTGAATATGGTGGCGAACCATTTTCAGTACGATTTAATGCTAGATATTTACTTGATGTACTTGCAGTAACCGAAACTGAAAAAGTAGAGATGAAATTTAAAGATGAGTTATCACCGTCAATCATAACACCACAACAAACAGAAAGCTTTTTAGCAGTTATAATGCCAATGAGATTATAGAATAGTAATGCGTCTAAATAGTCTTGTAGTTAGCCGATTTAGAAACATAGAATTTTTAAAATTTTCCCCTGGTAAAAATTTTAATTTAATTTACGGATTAAATGGGCATGGAAAAACAAATCTGCTGGAATCTATCTATATTTTAGGTAGTTCCAGATCATTCAGAAATGTTAAATTACACGATTTAATCAAATATGACAGTCAGATATCTCGAATTAATGGAACGATAGAGTCAGTAAATACAAAAAATACAATACGATTAGACATTGAGCAGAATGGAAAAAACGTTGAAATTGATGATAAAAAAATTCAGCGGGCTTCTCAATTATATGGACTACTTAACTTAATCATATTTTCACCAGACGATACAGATATGATCAGATTAGGTCCGGATATGCGCAGAAAATATCTGGATCGGGCAATCTATGTAACAAATATTACGTATCTGCAGCATTGGAATGATTATTATCGAATTCTAAAACAGAGAAATCATTTACTTAAAATAAAACAAAAAGATGATTTGGATATATGGACTGAAAAAATAGCCCGATCAGGTGCAGAATTAATCAGATACAGATATGCCTTTGTTAAACAATTAAACGAGGTAATTAATCATTATTATTCGGATATATCTGGAACTATAGAAAAGGCTGAAATTGAATATTTATCTGATATTAAAAATTGTTCAGATTTAGAGGAACTTTACAAACAACTATATTTTTTATTACAAAAACATCAATTGAATGATCTCAGATACGGTACAACAACAGTTGGACCACATCGGGACGATTTACAATTTTGGCTGGATCAAAAGAAATTAAAAACCAGCGGGTCTCAGGGACAGAAGAAAAGCTATATTTTAGCGTTAAAGATGGCTGAAATTGATAATATTAATAATATTTTCAACGAAAATCCTGTATTACTGCTTGATGACATAAATTCTGAACTTGATCAGCAAAGAAAAGAAAAATTGATGTCATTTCTTTTGAAGAGGGATTTACAGGTATTTATAACGACGACAGAGAAAATTGATATTAATCAAAGTGATGTTGAAAAATGGGCCGTATTTCATATGGAAAACGGCAATTTGACGTTTGAGGGAAATGGATCTAATGGATAACATTGATAAAATGACACAAGTAGATACAGAAGATTACGGTGCAGATAATATTAAAATTTTGGAAGGTTTAGCGGCAGTTCGCAAAAGACCGGCCATGTATATCGGATCAACTTCCAGTGCCGGTTTACATCATCTCGTTTATGAGATTGTGGATAACTCCATCGATGAGGCATTGGCAGGTCATTGTGATAATGTCAGTGTAACCATTAATTCCGATGGCTCAGTAACGGTTGTTGATAATGGCCGCGGAATTCCGACTGATATGCATCCAACAGAGGGAAGATCCGCAGCAGAGGTAGTTTTGACTGTGCTTCATGCCGGCGGAAAGTTTGATAATGATTCGTACAAGGTTTCTGGCGGATTGCATGGTGTTGGTGTTTCGGTTGTTAACGCGCTCTCCAAATGGTTGGAACTTGAAATAAGAAGGGATGGCAAGGTTTTTCGTCAATCATACCGTCGTGGTGATCCACTTGCCCCGTTGGAAGCTGTTGGTGAGACTAAAAAACGTGGCACTAAGGTTACCTTCATGCCGGATGAAGAAATCTTTGAAACGACAGAGATCTCTTTTGATGTTCTTTCGCAACGTTTGCGTGAAATGGCATTTCTTAATGCCGGTGTACGCATCACAATTACAGATGCCCGTGTAGATAATAAATCCCATGAATTTTATTACGAAGGCGGCATTAATTCCTTCGTGGAATATCTCAATCGTAATAAGACCGCCCTGCATCCAAAACCGATTTATTTCAAGGGTGAAAAAGGTGGCGTGGAAACGGAAGTTTCATTGCAATATAACGATTCCTATGATGAAAAGATTTTTTCCTTTGCCAATAATATTAATACCCATGAGGGTGGAACGCATCTGGTTGGATTCAAGGCAGCCCTGACTCGAACCATGAATAGCTATGCGGCTGCAAATAATCTGCTTAAAAAGGAAAAGGTTTCCATATCCGGTGATGACCTGCGAGAGGGGATTACCTGTGTTATTTCCGTCAAGATTCCTCAACCACAGTTTGAAGGACAGACAAAAACCAAGCTTGGGAATTCTGAGGTTAAGGGTTATGTTGAGACCTTGATTAATGAAAAACTGGCTCAGTTTTTGGAAGAGAATCCACAGGTTGCCAAACGTATTCTGGAAAAATCCATTGAGGCAGCCCGTGCCCGTGAAGCCGCCCGTAAGGCGCGTGAAACAGTGCGCCGTAAGGGTGCCCTGGATCTGGGTGGTTTGCCTGGTAAGCTGGCTGATTGTCAGGAAAAAAATCCTGAACTGTGCGAATTGTACCTGGTCGAGGGTGATTCTGCCGGTGGTTCTGCAAAACAGGGACGTGATCGTAAATTTCAGGCCATTTTACCGCTCAAGGGAAAGATTCTTAACGTCGAGAAGGCCCGTTTTGATAAAATGATCGCTTCGCAGGAAATCCGTACCCTGATTACTGCCATGGGTACCGGCATTGGCAAGGACGATTTTGATATCGCCAAGCTGCGGTACGGTCGAATAATTGTCATGACAGATGCCGACGTTGACGGTTCGCACATTTTAACTCTGCTATTGACCTTTTTCTATCGCAATATGCGTGAATTAGTTGAGCGTGGGCATCTTTATATTGCCCAGCCACCGCTTTACAAGGTTAAACGCGGCAAAAAGGAGATGTATCTGCGTAATGAAGCAGCCATGCAGAACTTCCTTCTTGAAGAGGGTGCCGAGGATATGATTCTGCGCCTGGAAAAGGGTGATCGGACTTATATTGGCAAACAGATCATTCCGCTGATTCGTCAGTTTATCGATAATCGTGCCATTTTTGACAAGGTGGTTAAAAAGGGCATTACTGCCGAGCTTCTTTCAATCATTGTCCGCAGCAATGTTCCCGCCGGTCTTGAGGATTTTAGTCAGATGGAATCCTATCTTGAGGCAATGAAGGTTTTATCGGCTGGTTCAGAGTATCAGGTGGAAGAAGATCGGATCATTTTTTACATCGGTAATATCCGTGCCATTATTGATCAACAGATCATGTCAGTTTTAAGCAGTCATGAATACGAATTACTGGTGGAGAATCATGCCCGTATTGTGGAAACCATGGCGGACGGACGGGCAACAGTTGAGCAGGATAGTGGCAAGGTTCTGCTGGAAACGAGCAATCATGAGGAGTTGCTGGCCTTTTTCCTTGAAAATGCCAAAAAGGGTCTTGGCATCCAGCGCTACAAAGGTTTGGGTGAGATGAACCCGGATCAGCTTTGGGAAACAACCATGAATCCGGAAAATCGTGTTCTCTTGCAGGTCAAGATTGAGGATATCGTTGAATCGGATGAGATCTTCACTGTTCTGATGGGTGATCAAGTTGAGCCGCGTCGCGATTTTATCGAGAAAAACGCCCTGAACGTGGTTAATCTGGATATTTAACAACTTATTTTCATGCGATACAAGAGGTAGCAATGATTAACACACCGCTGACAAAGGTAGCTGTCAATATAGAAGACGAGATGAAACGTTCATACATGGATTATGCCATGTCGGTTATAATCGGACGTGCCCTTCCGGATGTTCGTGATGGGCTTAAACCGGTACATCGCCGTTGTTTGTATGCCATGTATGACATGAGTAACGATTACAACAAGCCGTACAAGAAATCGGCTCGTGTTGTCGGTGATGTTATCGGTAAGTATCATCCCCATGGTGATACAGCCGCCTACGATACAATCGTTCGTATGGCCCAGGATTTTTCTCTGCGTTACATGCTGGTTGATGGTCAGGGTAACTTTGGTTCAGTGGATGGTGACCGTGCAGCTGCCATGCGTTATACCGAGATCCGTTTGCGTCAGCTCACCCATGAATTGCTGGCCGATCTGGATAAAGAAACCGTTATCATGGCCCCAAACTACAACGACGAGTTGATGGAACCGACTGTATTACCGTCCAAGTTCCCCAACCTGCTGGTCAACGGTTCGACCGGTATCGCTGTTGGTATGGCCACCAATATCCCCCCCCACAACCTCTCCGAGGTGATTGATGGTATCGTTGCTATCATAAATAATCCGGAGATAACCTTCGATGAACTTCTGACACTCATACCTGGTCCGGATTTTCCAACAGGCGCCACGATCTATGGCCGTCAGGGAATCTACGATGCCTACTCCACCGGGCGTGGCATTATCCAGATTCGCGCCAAGGCCCATGTGGAATCGGCCAAGAAATCAGAGCGTCAATCCATTATAATCACTGAGCTTCCATACCAGGTTAACAAGGCCCGTCTGATCGAGAAGATCGCTGAACTGGTCAAGGAACGGAAGGTTGAGGGAATCACCGAGATTCGTGACGAGTCGGACCGTGAGGGGATGCGAATTGTCATCGAGGTCAAGCGTGACGAGAATGCCGAGGTATTGCTTAATCAGCTCTATAAACAGAGTCAGTTACAGGTCTCATTCGGTATCATCATGCTGGCGATTGTCCACAATCGGCCACGGGTGTTGACCCTGCGCGAGATGATGGACTGTTTCATCGAGCATCGCTGTGAAGTGGTTACCTTGCGAACCAATTTTGAATTGAAAAAGGCCCTGGCTCGCGCCCATATCCTGGAAGGTCTCAAGATAGCACTGGACTGGCTGGATGCGGTTATTGAGATGATTCGTGAATCGAAAACCCCGCCTGAGGCCAAGCAAGGTCTGATAGAGGGTAAATTTGCGGATCCGGAATATCTGAAGCGGCTGAATCTGCCGATGCCTGCCGGCTATGAAGGTGCGGTACAGCTGACTGAAATTCAGGCTCAGGCGATTCTGGAGATGCGATTGCAGCGCCTGACCGGTCTGGAACGGGAAAAGATTGTTGCTGAATATGAAGAGATCATGAAGCTGATCAACCGACTGCGTGAAATCCTGGCCTCTGATACAGAGATTCTCAAGATCATCGTTGGCGAGTTGACCGAGATCAAGGAAAAATTCGGAGATCAGCGCCGTTCCGAGATTGCCGACAAGACCGCCGATATTACCCTCGAGGACACGATTGAGGATGAAGAGATGGTCGTGACCATCTCCCATACCGGCTATATCAAGCGTAGTGCTGTTGATCTTTATCGCTCCCAGCGTCGGGGCGGCAAAGGCAAGACCGGCATGAAGACCAAGGATGAGGACTTTGTCGAACAGCTTTTTATTGCCTCGACCAAGGATTACCTGCTCTGCTTCACCGATGCCGGCCGTATGTACTGGCTCAAGGTTTATGAGATCCCGGAGGGAAGTCCGACCACCAAGGGCAAGGCGGTTGTTAATCTGGTCAATGTTGGCATGGATGAGAAGATTACCACGATCCTGCCGGTCAAGGAATTCAGTGAAGAGACCTTCCTCTTCATGGCAACCCGCAACGGTGTTGTTAAGAAGACCCCATTGGTTGAATACTCCAATGTCCGTGTTGGCGGCATCATTGCCGTCAAGCTGGATGATGGTGATAAACTGATTGGTGTTGCCCTGACCGATGGCAAGAAGGATGTTTTCCTGGCCACCCGCAATGGCAAGGCGATCCGCTTCAATGAGGAAGATGCCCGTCCTATGGGACGTGTTACCCGCGGTGTGCGCGGTATGAGTCTTAATGATGATGACCATGTTATCAGCATGGAGATTGTTGATAACGAGGCGGTCGGATCAACCATCTTTACCGTCTGCGAAAACGGTTTCGGCAAGCGTACCGATCTGGACGAATACCGTGACCAGAGCCGTGGCGGCAAGGGGATCATCACGATCAAGACAACCGATCGTAACGGCAGTGTGGTTAATGTCATGCAGGTTGCCGATGATAACGATCTGATGGTCATTACCGACAACGGCAAGATTCTACGTGTCCCTGTCTCCGGATTCTCGGTGATTGGCCGTAACACACAGGGGGTCAAGCTGATTACCACCGAAGAGAAGGAAAAGGTCGTGGCAGTGGCCAGATTGGCCGAGAAGGAAGATGACGATGATGCTGATGATCTGGAAGATGTCAGTGGAGAAGCGTGAATTACTGAATTATGAACAAACCGTATAAGATTGATAGTACCCTGCGAGAGCGTCGACATATTATCCGGCTGCTTGATTTTCTCAAGCGTGATGATCTGACAACGGATCAGATGGAACGGATCGGGAGACGGCTGCAGAAATCAGGTAGAAGCGCCTTGCGGCCACTGGTTCGCAAGCTCTGGCAGGAAAAGAATGGCACAACGATTTATCGTTATACCTGCATGCTGGATTTTTTTGATGATAAGAACTGGCTGGCACAGCTGGTTCAGATTACCCTGAAACGGAAAGATCTCGATGAAGACGGGCGTTTGGCACTGCTGGACGCCCTGCATGATTACGGTGTAGATGTAACCTCTCCCCCCTTTGCCGCCATGACCGGCTATGGTTCCAGTTCAATTGAGGGTTTTGTAACGGAATGCCTTCAGGATGGTGACCGCGGTCTGGTTCGCTTCATGGATTTTTTCATTGATGCAGATGACGAGATTCGCCAGCGTATAATCGGATTTCTGACTGAAATGACCACTGATCAGGCCGTTCTATTGCTTGAAATCCTGATTACGTTTGAACGGCCCGAGGTTGCCCGTGAGGCTATTATTGCCTTGGGCAGGATCAAAAGCCGACTCTCCCTGAAGATCCTTGAAAATGCCGAAAAAAATCAGAGTGCTGAAAATCAGGCCTTGATCAGGCGTAGCATCCGCAGACTGCACTTTAACGGTGTCAGCGAAAACGGACCGTTGCCGGCGCTGCTGCACGAAACATCACATCTGCACCAGACCCAAGTTGGGCCTGTGGATATTTACGGATCGCGTACATTGCTCTTTTCCTGGAAACTGGAGCAGGGTGATTATGCTGCGGTGGTGATGCTGATCGGGGATAGCGAAGGGGTGATCAACGCACTCAGCTACCGGATGCGGGATGAGCGCGAATATGGTGTAGTGATTGCTGAAGTTGCCTTTGGTGAGGTTTTGCAGTCCGTAGAGCATGAATATGCGTTGGCCCTGCTGGCCGATGCCATCTATCTTAGTGATAAGTATGGCTATCATCTGCCACCGGACCTGTATGTGGACAAACGCCTCTTTGATCCGGAATCAATCAAGCCGGATGCCTATATGCCCAAATTTGATCTCGATCATCTTGAGGGGATCGCCGACAGGATTCCGGAGGCGATTGCAAGCAGCAATGAAATCCTCGATTATCCCGTACTGGAGGGGTGGCTGCTTTCGGAATACCCTGTTTTTGATGCAGCGGAACGTTTGAACCGGATTGAGAAGGACGATTCCATTGACAAGATGGCATTGGCCAATGCGGTCGAACAGGAGTTGCAGAAATTATGCACAGAGCTGATTGTTTCCAGAAAACCGGAATTTGTTAAAAGACTGCTGCTTAATGCGGATTACATGCAACAGACCGGTAATGATGATAGTGAGGTTCAGCGGGTTTTGGCAACCGCACTCAGCCTGGTTGGCGGAATAGTGCCGGATACAAGACATCCGTTCATCCGGCGTCTGTTGCTGGATAGTCTCGAAACGGCCAGACAGGCGCTGGAAGAGGGTTTTGATCTGCGACTTGAGGAAGGGCTTGATAATGAATATTAAAAATGAACGAATCGTCGTTATCGGTGGTGGCAGTTGGGGCACAGCGCTGGCGGATACACTGGCGCTGAACGGACATGACACGGCTTTGTGGGTTTATGAGCAGGATCTTGCCCGCGAAATGGACACCACACGCATAAATTCCCTCTACCTGCCCGGATTTACCCTTCACCCTGCCCTTACCTGCACCAGTAGCCTTCCAGAGGCTCTGTCGGGGCGTACGATGATCCTGCTGGTGACGCCCGTGCAGGTCATGCGTTCGGTTTTATCCCAGGCTGCGCCGCTCATGGAAGCTGACGCACTGTTGGTAAACGCCTCCAAAGGGATTGAGCTGGAGACACTGAACACGGTTTCGCAGATCTGTTCCGACCTGCTTGGCAGCCAAGCACTTGAACGTTACGTTGCCCTCTCCGGTCCAACCTTTGCTCGTGAGGTTGCCGCCCGGCTCCCTTCCCTGATTGTTGCCGCCTCTGCCAGTTCCGATGCGGCTCTGCGGGTGCAGAATGCACTGAGCAACCCTTCTTTCCGCGTCTATACCAACAGTGATGTTACCGGTGTTGAATTGGGCGGTGCCGTTAAAAACGTCATTGCCGTTGCCGCCGGTATCTGCGATGGGCTTGGTTTTGGCCATAATGCCCGTGCTGCCCTGATTACACGCGGTCTGGCAGAGATGAACCGTCTCGGTCAGGCCATGGGTGCCCAGTCCTCCACATTTGCAGGTCTTGCCGGAATGGGCGACCTCGTGCTTACCTGTACCGGTGATCTCTCCCGTAACCGCACCGTTGGTTTCAAGCTTGGTCAGGGGATGCGTCTGGCCGATATTCTGGCCGAGATGAGAATGGTGGCAGAGGGGGTAAAATCGGCTGAATCCGTTCATCTGCTTTCAAAAAAACTTGGTGTGGAGATGCCGATTGTTGAAAAGGCATATCAGATTTTGCATGAGGATAAACCGGCCCGTCAGGCGGTGACAGAGCTGATGGCGCGTGATTTGAAGGCGGAAGAGTAGACACTTATTGATTAAATATTTGATTGAAATACCCCGACGCATATAAGATGTATCGGGGTATTTTTTATATTTGCTGAATACTTTGATTTAACAAAATGATTGTCATCCCCGAATACTGTTATCGGGGATCCAGCCTCTTTAGACAGATAGAGTCTGGATTCCCGATTAGAAGCACTTCGGGAATGACAGTTTTAACTTTTGCAAGCAATCCAGGATTTTAAATACTATTTCAGGAGATAATATGCGCATAGGTCACGGTTACGACGTACATCGACTGGTTGAGGGCAGAAAACTGATCATGGGTGGGGTGGATATCCCATGGGAAAAGGGGCTGCTTGGGCACTCCGATGCCGATGTGCTGCTGCATGCAATTGCGGATGCAATTCTTGGTGCAATCGGTGAAGGTGATATCGGCAAACATTTTCCGGATACCGATCCGGCGTTTAAAGGGGCTGACAGTCTGAAACTGCTCCAGCATGTGGCCGAAATCGCCCGTGAGCGCGGCTATCGTATGGGCAATCTTGACGCAACAATCATTGCCCAGCAGCCTAAAATGGCACCGCACATCCAGCAGATGCGGGCAAATATCGCCCAGGTTCTGGGGGCCGCGGTGGAGCAGATTAATGTAAAGGCCACCACAGAGGAACGACTCGGTTTTACAGGAAGCGGCGAGGGAATCTCATCACACGCGGTTGTTATCATGATGCCGCTTGGTTAATAGATGTGATTGCGGAGGATAGAATGGAAAATCAGCCGTTTGGCCGTTACAAATATAATTGTGGCAAGAGCATTTCTGTAAAAAGCGCAGCCATCATCATTCTGTTGCTGGTTTCTGTTATCACCCTGGCAATTGTTTTCTCGGCGCTGTTTTTGCTTTTGCTTCCTCTCCCGGTAATACTTCTGGCCCGGGAATATAAACGGCTCGGCAACGAAATCGTGATCACATCGCGCTATCTGGTGGTTGGTGATCAAATTATCTATTACCGGAATGTCGTTTCATACAGCAGAAATGATCTACAGCGAACCCTTGCAATCCGGACTGAAGACGGCAGTGAGACCTTTATCTGTGCCGAAAAGTTCCCCACCGATGCACGTAAGAAACATAAAATAGTCGCCAACACAACGGCCAAATTTAATAAGGTTTCCGAAAAACTGGTCAGGCATCTGACTGAGGTCGCGCCGCATGTCCTCCATTGAAGCCATGACCAGTTTCAAGCGCAGCATACACCTGTTATACGTCCCTACACTGGCGTGCAATCTGGGTTGCCGCTATTGCTATCTGGGTGGCCAGACCTGGAGTGCCGATCTGGCGCAGGATTCCCGGCGTGCGGTAGATACCCTGCAACGTGCGCTGTCAGCCTTTATAGCTGCCGGTGTGCTTCCCTTCAATGTTTCTCTGCATGGCGGAGAGGTGACCGTTCTGCCGGAAACGGTGCTTGACGGCCTGTTCAGCGTCATTCAGCAGCACTATCAGACCTATTTTGATCAATTGAATGCCCTGGGTCACCGTAAATCCACACCACACATCAAGACCAACCTGTTCAACTTTCACAAAATTCACGATCTGCTGCTGCAGCACAAGGTCTCCATCAGCGGCAGCATCGATCTGCCGCTCAGTCTTCACGGAGATTACCGCAGGGGGCGCAACGGTATGTCATGGCTGGATCAGACGGTGGAAAATCTCAAACTGCTCGGCCGTTACCCGCAGCGCAAGAAGATATCAGCCACCTTCTATCAAGAGCATCTTCACGATCTGACGGCAATCCGTGATGACATCTGGCATATCCATCGCCAGCTTGGCTTTGATATGAATAATTTCAATATCATGTTCGGGTTTGAAAGCGCCTTGAACCATGAAAATAATATTTCCAGCGGTGCCTTGAATCTGAAGCAGGCCAGCGGAGATGAACAGGTCGGACTATACCGCTACTTGAAGGGTGAATTTGCAGATAGTGAACTGGGGGATGGATTCAGACAAAACTGGTTTGATGAATTCACACCGTCATACTGCACCAATTCGCTCAACTGTGGTGAACGGTTTTTTTTGCTTCAGGGGGATGGTTCCGTCTGGTCGTGCGTCCGTGGACAGGGGCTGGCGCAATTCTGTTACGGCAACATTCTGAGCGATTCCGTGGAACAGATCATGGATAACGCCCGCATGCGGATTCTCGCTGTTCATCAACGGCAGGGCTTTGATCCGCATTGCCGGGAATGTCCGTGGCTGCATATCTGTCACAGCGGCTGCCCGGTGGTGAAGGAACAGCACGGTAGCGGCCGTTCATATACCTGTGAATTGCAGAAAGCGATCTATATGGATAATCCGGCTAGTTATCCGCAGCAGGGTGACATCGAGCGCGCCAGCCGCAGCCATATGCTGGATGTCCACCCGCATCTCGTGACGGCTGAAGCGCCGCCGCTGTTACAACCACAGCAGGCCGCACAGATACCCGATGAACTGCTGCAGTCAAAAAATGCGCTGCAGCAACTGATTGCGGCAGACCGGGAATTGCAGGCGTTGTACAGTGACAGCGCCTTTGAACTGCAGATCAATGATACCTGCATCGGGCTGCAGTCACAGATTCTGTCACCAGCGCGGACGCTGCACACGGTCTCGAAATCCGACCGCATAAGGTTGCGGATACGCGCCGCGCTGTTTCAGGCCAACTGCCCCGAACTGCTGCGCAACACCCTGTATATTCAGCTGCTGCGCGACACCAGGGTGGTTTATGGTGATGAACAGCGCAGCAAGCAGGAACATGTCTTCACCCACCAGATTTTCCATAACCATCTGCAATCTGATGGTGACTTCATGACGGTTGATCTGACGGCGTTGTTGCAGATGTACCGCGGCAGTTATCTGCCCGGTGTGCTCAATAATCTGTTTTTTACCACGTCATATCTGCGTGATTACCACTACCTGAAACAGAAGTCGAACGCCTTTTATCACATACAGGCGGTTAACCTGCCGTTTCAAAATTTTGAATTCTATTGGTCGGATCTGTGAGGTGCTGAATGGGTAAAATGAATCTGGCGTCGGTGGCGCAAAATGTTGAACGTTTCATGAATCTGCTGGAAATAGCCGATGATGCCAAACGTACCGCCATCGAACAGCGGGTGGTCAGTCAAATAGCGGCTGCGCAGGATCAGAAACCGTATCTGGTCTATTCAAACGGCACTCTGAGCCATTACCAAAACGGGACACTGCTGCAAACATATCAGATCGAAGGGGCCAGTAACCGGGTATTGCACTGCGACGGGGAAAAAATTTCAATTCTGGACCGTGACGCATACCTGTCTGGCAGCAATGTTGTCATTATCGGTACCGTTGCCGCATCGGTAGTTGCCGGTGCCGCCATTGCCGCTGCGAACGGGCGTAGAAATGAGAACAGCACTTCCGTCGGCATGTCCAGTAACAATAACAACAATAAAAATAACAACAACAATAACAATAATAACGGATAGTTAAAAAACGAGGCTATTCTTGCAAATAGCCTCGCAGGTTCAAACAATTGCATACAGATTGAGCTTCGTTCAAAAAAGGTTGTCATCCCCGAATGATTCTATCGGGGATCCAGCTTTTCAAGTATTTCAGAATCTGGATTCCTGACCAGAATTGCTTCGGGAATGGCAAATTTGGACTTTTGCAAGAGCCATGTTTAAAGTCCCTTCTTCGCCAATTCCTCAATCATCCGTTTCTGTTCGCCGTTCAGTGCCTCGGGTACATGCACGCTGATCTTGACGTACAAATCCCCTTTGCTGTTTGACGACAGCGCCTTGATACCGCACCCTTTGAGGCGTATTTTTGTGCCGGGCTGGATTCCGGCTGGTACCTTGATTCGCTTATCGCCGTCAAGTGTCGGCACATCCAGCGATGTTCCAAGGCATGCCGCGCTGAACGGGATCTGGCGTTCAACAAACAGGTCGCCGCCATCGCGGGTAAAGACAGGATCGGGAAGTACCCGGATAATCAGGTAGAGGTCGCCAGCCGGGGCGCCCTGCCCTCCAGCGCTCCCCTTGCCGGTGATGCGGATCTTGCTGCCGTTGTCAACACCGGCCGGTATCTTTACCTTCAGCTCTTCGCGGGTTCCGCTGCGGCGGAATGCGATTACCTTTTCTGCCCCCAGTGCCGCGTCACGGAAACTGACATCGGTTTCCAGCTCCAGATCGCCACCCTTCTGCGGGGCGCTTCTGAAACCGCCGCCGCGCCGGCCGAAACCTCCACCTCCAAACAGCCGGGAAAAGATGTCATCTCCCCCGCCCATCCCCATATCCTTGAATGTACCGCCGAAGTCGAAGTTACGGAAGATGTCTTCCTGGCTGTACTGCTGGTGGAAACCGGTTGAGCCATAGGTGTCATACTGTTCCTTTTTCTGCGGGTCGGAAAGTACGGCATAGGCCTCGTTGATCTCCTTGAATTTATCCTCGGCTGATTTGTCACCAGGGTTGCGGTCTGGGTGATATTTTACCGCCAGCTTGCGAAATGCTTTTTTGATCTCATCCGCAGAAGCCTTTTTATCGATACCAAGTGTCTTGTAATAGTCGGTTTGCGCCATGGGTTTTTCCCTTCAGAAATTATATTAGCAGGAATGTAAGGCCTCTTGCCGCGGCTGTCAACAGATCACCAAAAATGTGTTGATTTCATACAGGATTGTCGATTCCATTGAAATTGTTAAAAAAGTGATTGCCGGGAATCTGGAAGAGAATTTAATGGTGGATGGCTGGCTGTTATCCCGGCTCTTTTACTTCATCTTGACTACTGCCTGTGGCGCGCATACTATCTGCGGCTGAAATCAATTGTAAACGGGAGCAGTTATGAAACGGGTGGTTGTTATCGGCGGCGGAATTTCAGGATTGGCGACTGCCTGGCTGTTGCGGGAGAAGTTGCGCAGTGCCGGGGGTGAGGTCGACATCAAGCTTCTGGAGCGTGAAGAACGGGCCGGGGGGAAGATCTGTACGTTTCACGAAGAGGGGTATACCTGCGAATGGGGACCGAACGGTTTTCTGGACAGCAAGCCGCAGACCCTTGATCTTTGCCATGCACTGGGCATCAGCGATAGGTTGATGCGCAGCAACGACAACGCCCGCAAGCGCTTTATCTATTCCGGCGGCCAGCTGCATCAGCTGCCGGAAAATGCACAGTCATTTCTCAAGAGCAAGTTGATCTCGTGGCCCGGAAAGCTGCGCCTGGCACTGGAACCGACCCCGTTTATCGCGGCACCACCTGCCGGCGTGGATGAGTCACTGGCCGATTTCGGCCGACGCAGATTGGGGAGGGAGGCGCTGGAAAAGCTGATCGCCCCGATGGTCTCCGGTATCTTTGCCGGTGACCCGGAAACCATGTCGCTGGTATCATGCTTTCCGAGGATTGCCGAGCTGGAGCGTGAATACGGTGGCCTGATCCGGGCCATGGTCATGCTGGCCAGGAAGAAGAAGCGTGAGCGTGCTCAGGGGAAGGTGGTCTCATCGGCCGCCGGTCCCGGTGGCGTGCTGACCTCGTTCAGGGGGGGCATCCAGCAGCTCACCGATGTGCTTTCAGATGCGCTGGGGAGCAGCCTGGTCACGAGTGCGGAGGTTACATCCATCGAAAAAACCGGCAAGAGTTGGCGGGTAAACTGCCGCAGCGGCAGCCATGATGCTGACCTGGTAATTGTCGCCTCCCCCGCCTACGATGCAGCCGGGATGTTATCGGCGGTAGATGACGGCATAAGCGGGGTGCTGCGCCAGATACCGTATGCGTCCATGACCGTAGTCTGCTTTGGTTACAAACGGGAGATGATCCGCCATCCGCTGGCTGGATTCGGTTACCTGATACCGAAACGCGAAGGGTGCAGCACACTGGGGACACTCTGGGATTCCAGCATGTTTGAATCCCGCTCCGCCGAGGGGACGGTTCTACTGCGCAGCATGGTTGGCGGCGCCTGCTTTCCTGAATACATCAAATTGAATGACAATGAGGTAACGGCGCTGGTGCAGCGCGATCTGCAGAAGACCATGGGAATTGATTCACCGCCCTCATTTGTGCGGATTTTCAGGCATCAACAGGCAATTCCACAGTACACCGTCGGCCATGGCAAGCGGTTACAGGCGTTGGATGAACTGCTGAAAAATTACCCGGGACTGATCCTGACCGGCAACTCCTACCGCGGTGTTGGCTTGAATGACTGTGTAGCTGCGGCCGAAAGGGCAGCAGAAGAGGCTTTCAGACAAGTCGGACAAGTCTGACCGGTCCGACAAACCGGAGATACCCCAATGAACAAACCGACCGACCTGATCCTGCCCCATGGCGGCTATAAAAAATTACGCAGTTTTGTTGTCTCGTTGGCTGCTTATGATGGCACCGTCGTATTCTGTAATCGGTTTATCGATCGGCGTTCGCGCACCCATGATCAGATGGTGCAGGCGGCGCGTAGCGGTGTGCAGAATATTGCCGAAGGGTCGCTGGCATCCGGAACCTCTAAAAAGACTGAACTGAAACTGACGGGTGTTGCCCGCGCCAGCCTGGGGGAGCTGATCCGTGATTATGAGGATTATCTGAGACAGAACGGGCTGCCGGTCTGGGACAAGGATTCCCCGAAAGTGCTGGCAATGCGGGCAAGACTGGCCGGGAAGCTTAAAGGAAAAAGGCCTTCAGACAAGTCTGACTTGTCTGACCGGTCTGAAGGCTTTGATCAAGGTTCTCAGGTTTTTGATGAACCTCTGCTGGCAGCGCTTCATGCCCTGAAAACCACCTCCGCCGAGGTTAGCGCCAATATCCTGCTCTGTCTGACCCATCAGGCGACCTTCCTGCTTGCCCGTCAGATGGAACGCTTGGAAAAGGATTTTGTCGAAAATGGCGGCTTTACAGAACGGCTATACAGCTATCGCAAGGAAAACCGCGGAGCCGTAAGAATCAAGGAAGACGAAATCAGCTATCTTGAAAGGCCTTCCGACCAGTCAGACAAGTCAGACCGGTCTGATTCATCCGACAAGTCCGACTGGTCAGAATTGTCAGAATTGTCAGAATTCTAGCGTCTTGGTCACCCATTCAAAGCCGATCTTTTCCTGTTCCAGACGAAGCTGCTTACCCAGTCGGTTGTCACGCAGATCATTATAAAGCTCAGTCTCCTCGGGGGTCAGTCTTGCCAGGTCGTGTTGTACCTGCTTCCCCTCCTCCCCCCACTGCGCCTTAAATGTCATCAGGGTCTTGCGGTCCATCAGGATTGATCTGGTGTGACTGAAATATTTGCGCAGCTGGTTGAGGATGTTAAAGCCGTGCGTATCTATGTCGCCCCAGTAAAATATCTGGCAATGGTTCAACCACTCTATCTGGCTGAATACCTCAAATCCATATCCCGCGCCGAATATGATCATGCTGTCCCGCTGTTCGGGAAATGCCAGAAAGTTGATCTCGTTTTCGGTGATAAAAACCTTGCTAACCGGTGGGTTGAGGCGGCTGAAGCTGGCGGAATCCAGGGCCATGTCGCTGTCTGTGCCGCAGTTAAGGAGCGGCCTGTCAGGATCGAGCGGCCGAAAGCGTATTGTCGTTGGTTTTTCCTTGAAGCCATAGCGGACGGAAAAATTGCTGATACCGGTAAATGCATGGTTGATTGAGTCCGATGGCAGTACGTTATCCAGAAGTTCAGTCAATATTCCGCGGTGGGCCTCAATGAACTTGCTGTGTATTCCGGGGATATCAATCTGTCGCAGGTAGATTCCGGGGTGTGGGTTTTCACACCGCCAGATGATGATCTTCAGCAGATTTTCCCACTGCTCGGCATATTCAAGCGTCTTCAACGGTTTGACGGCCAGCCAGTTGAGCAGTTGCGGTATGTGGTGGTGTGTCTGATCAATGACCGCATCAAAGCGGGCGGCGGCACGCTGTTTGCCGATCAGTGCCAGGGCATCCCCGACAGTGTCAAACCAGACGGCAGATGGTATGCTGTTCGTGCCGAACAGGCGGTGTCTGAATTCACGGTATTCGATCCGGTATGCGCTGCCTGAACGGAGATCGGCAATCCAGGCCCGCACATCGTCAAAATGATCGCCGATCTCTGTCGAAGCGGGCACCTTCAGTGTCAGTCGCAGGGGAAAGATCTTTTCGCCGGTTACCATGGCCGCCGCAATTGTTCCGCGCTCCCACAGCCGCAGAATCTTTTTGCGCAACTCCTCCAATCCGGTCCAGTTCATGCTGTTATCCGTGCCTTTTCCTGATGATATTCGCTGATTGTCAGGTTGCGCAGTTTTGATGAGTGCCCATGTTCGTTCTGTACAAAGCCGACGCTGGAGACGAATGGTTCGATAATATGGATCTTCTGCAGCGGAGTGACAATCAGCAGCTGCAGGTTAAGCTGGGCGAACAGGCGCAGCCCGTAACGTGCCGATTCATCTGAACCGCGCCCGAAGGCCTCGTCGATGACAACAAAGCGGAATGTCTTTGAACGCCCTGTGCCCGGTTCCAGCCCGAACTGATAGGCCAGACTGGCGGCCAGAATGGTATAGGCCAGTTTTTCCTTCTGGCCGCCCGATTTACCGCCGGTATCCGAATAATGCTCGAATTCGCTGTTATCGTCGCGCAGCCGCTCACTGGCGGCAAAGGTGAACCAGTTGCGTACATCGGTCACCTTGGCGGTCCAGCGCCGGTCCGGTTCGGTCTGGCCGTCACGTCCGCGGAAACGCTCGATAATCCGCTTGACCTGCAGAAATTTCGCCTCTGAATACTGGTCATTTTCGGAACCGGTGACAATCCCCTCCGTGCAGGTGATCAGTTCCGATTGAAAATCACGGATATCCGCATCAGCCGTTGGTTGTGACTCCAGAATGATATACCGGCCGGGGTTGTAATCGATCTTGTTGAGTGATTCATTGATTTTGGCAAGGCGTTCACGGATGGTTTCGCACTCACGCGCCAGTTGGGATTTGAAATTTGCCACCTCGCGAATGGTGTTTTCGTTGAGCAGCTCCTTGAAGCGGGCCTCAAAGCGGGGCAGATCATCCGCCTGCAGGGTATCGAGCATTTTCCGGTATTCAAACCCCGCCTCGACACTGGCATCCACCTCCCGTGTTTCCAGTTTGAATTCATCCTTGTATGTGCTCATGGCCTGAATGATCTTGTCGCGAACCCTCTTGATCTTGTCAGAGTGGCTGTCCATGCTGGTCTGCAGCCAGTCACGCATATTACGTTCAATGCCGTCGCACGATTCTACAGTAATCGATTGTGCTGCCGGTGACTCACGGTGCAGTGTTTGCAGCCTTTCGTACTGCCCAGAGTGCGCAGCGGTATCAGTGGCATTCAGTAGCTCCAGTGTCTGTTCTCGCAGCCCTTCTGCACCTTCCCGGCGGGCCCGGATCGCCCCCAGTTCGCCGCTTCTTTTCTCCCGCTCCAGCTCTGCATCCGTAATTTCTCTCTGCAATACCTGCAGTCGCGCCGTCAGTCCCTGCAGCAGGTCGGAGGCCGATTCCACACGCTTTTTTTCAAACTCAAGACTGGCCAGCTCCACTGCGTGTGACTGCCAGTCAATCTCTCTGAAGTCGTTGTATTCCTGCAGCTTCGACAGAGAATCCAGCCGCAGCTTCAGTGCTGTCTGTTCGGCCATGATCTCACAGTGCTGCACATTCAGCTCGTCCAGCAGTCCCTGTATCACCCTACCTCTATTCTCCAGCGCAGCGATCTTTTCACGGTTGCTCCAGCCGAGTATATAGCGTTGGCGGTCGTCAATCCGGTAGCTGTCATCCTTTTCATGACGTTCGCGGAATTTGATCTGTCCGGCAATGGTGATGCCGTGGGCTTCGCGAAGGAACTGTTCCTTTGTGTTGCAGCAGAGGATATTGAAGCGGCGGCAGAGCTCATTCTTCAGCCAGCCGGTAAAAGCTGAATCTGGTTTGACAGCCAGTTTGTGGATCAGCGAATCGCGGTGCAGTTCTGTCACAGCCTTTTCCTGTCCCGCCTTGACCCGGTAATAGATCAGTCGTCCCTTAAGGTGGGTTTGGTCGACCCAGTCGGCCACCTGTTTGTAGTATCGCTCCGGTACAAGCAGGGACAGGCCGAAATTACGCAGCAGACGCTCGGCGGCCCCTTCCCAGTCCCGTTGGTCATCCCGCAGTTGAATCAGTTCACCGGCAAAGGGGATCTGATCGGCAGGAATGCCCAGCGCGCTGCACAAACCGTCACGCATGGCCACCTGCAGCGCCGGGATGTTGTTGCGTCTCCCCTTCAGGCTGGTAATCTCACCCTTCAGTTTATCGAATTCACGTTGTTTCTGATACAGGGCAACGCCATGTTCGGTGAGCAAGTTCTGCAGTTCGGCCTCTCGACTCTGTCCCTGGTGATTCAGCTCTGCCAGGCGGGCCTGCTGCTGTAGCAGGGCGGTATCATTGTTCGCCGGCATCTCATCAATAGTCTGTATCAGTGTACAATAGCGTCCGGCCTTCTGCTTGCGGCGCTGCAGTTCATTCTCCTTATCCACTATTTCGGCGGCCAGCCGTTCCAGCCGGTCGCCGCCGTTTTCGGCGATGTCGCGTTTCAGACTGGTCTCATCGGCGCGCAGGGTGCTGCAGCGCTCGCGCTGATGTTCAACCCGCTTGTTCTGCTGATTCCAATCATGTTGCAGCTTGCCCAGCCTTTTGTCCAGCAGCGCCAGTTTCTGCTCGGCGAAGTATGATTTAAGGGCGTCGCGGCATGCGCGCAACTCCTCGCTGGCGGCCACCAGTGATGTGTGTCTTTCGCAGTCGGCTGTCAGCGGTTTCAGCAGTTCAACCTGCCGCTTGGCCTTCATTATCGCGCCGTGGGCACGGTTCAGATCATCGAAGTGACTGATCAGCGCCGTGATACGGGGCCTGACGTCAAACGGCTCAAGCATGTGACTACGCACAAATTCGGTCAGGTTGCCGACCGATTTCATGGAAACAGTCTGGTGAAACAGCTCCAGCGCCTGTTCGTTGGCTATACCGAAGTGGCGACGGAAGCAGGCGCCATAGGGTGGGAATGATTCGAATATCTCCGCCCCCCCCTTGCGCAGTTTTTTGCGCAGGTTGGCCGGATCGGAACCGAAACCGGTAAAATCGGCGCCTATGGAGAGTTGTCCCTCCTTGAAGACAAAGATGCGTGCCGGCTGTGCCGCCGAATCCTTGATCCAGAAGAGCTGGGCCAGGGTGAAGGTCTGGTTGTATCCGGCATTATGAAACCTGCCCAGGATTACGGAATAACAGTTCTGGTCACGCAGTGCCACCGGCTTGCCGGTGCCGCTGACCTCATTGCGTTCTGATTTGTAGAAGCCGAGAACGTATGAGCGTAGTGTGCGCTCGCGGTTGTCGGCGCCAGCGGCCTTGTTGTAGTTGATGCGCTGGGAGGGGACCAGCAGTGTTGTCACAGCGTCCACAAGGGTTGATTTGCCGGAACCGATATCACCGGTCAGCAGTGAGTTTCTGCCCGCCGGTTCCAGTGTGTAGACACGGTTGTCAAACGTACCCCAGTTATAGACCTCCAGCTGCTGCAGCCGGAAGCCGGACAGTTCCGGGTCACCCGTAAAATCAAGCGGCAAGGTCTGTGTGTCACTCATCATCGTCTTCCCCTTTGCCGGTCAGCTGACAGCGGTAGGCCTCAAGTTTGTCATCCAGTTCCGCCAGCCACTGGGCATCAACGAAGGATTTCAATATCCGACGCACCTCGTAGTGTGCCGCCTGACGCACGTTTCCTGATGAGCTCGGCTTCATTCTGCGCAGAAAACCAAGATCAACTACCTTGTTGATGTGGGTATCAACCTGATCGATCAGCCGGGCCTCATTGCTGCTGTCCGGCAGAAACAGGCGGATCAGATCGACAATCTCATCCCGGGAAAGGACCAGTCGTGTATCACCGCCACCGGCATCAAATTCGGCCAGTTTTTTGCGCAGCAGCGCCAGCAGCAGGCTGACCGGAAAGGTCAGCTGGCGTCTGTTGACCAGACGAAGCAGTTGCTGTTCTCCATCGGCATCGGGGCGTGAACGGAGGAATGCATATCCTTCTGCCTCGTCCAGTACCAGTTGCAGACCGAGTACGGAGACATAGTCGCGCAGCTGCGTCTGCAGCTGCAGCAGGGCATTCCAGAGACTATCGTTCTCTTCGTGGTAGAGCACACCCCTGAGCAGTGTGATCACCAGATTGGAGAGGTCGCCGTCGTATGGTGAATTTTGATCTTCAGACATCTCTACCTCACAAAAATCACCTTGGGCAGTACCGCTTGTCGGACAAGCGGGGCGCCGTCATCATCGGTTGTACGCCAGGTGATCTGTTCGCGGTTGTTTTCATCGATGGCGATTTGAAAATCATCGCCGCTGATCTGTATGTAGGTCAGTAATTCTGCAAGGCCGTGGCGCAGCGGATGTTTAGCGCACAACTCCGCTAGGCTGATCTGTTGGCGCTCCTGCAGGGCGGATTGGATATTACGTGCCAATTGGGTCCGGTCAACGATGGTCTGGGAAAAGAGCGCGCCGAGATCCAGTTCTTCCATCACGGAATCGGGAATTCTATCAATAATGACCGGCTTGATCTTTGGTGTGAACAGTGGGCGTTCCATGGGCATTTCGATCGCTGCAGTGCATTCTTCAATCGTGGTGAATGTCGCGGGTGGTGGTGTTTCACGGATGGATAGCGCCTTTGCCTCGATGCTGTGCAGGATATCCATAATGCGCCGGTTTTCCAGCCACGCCTGATCATCCAGAAAGCGGCGCAGCTGCTGCGAAAGTTGTGCCACCGTGCGCTGCGTATGCTCGCCGGCCTCCAGCCAGTCGTAGTGCAGACGGCGTGTGCGCGGATCCGGTTTCAGTTCGGTCACCGGCGGCAGGGTCAGTACCCGTTCCAGCAGTCCGCTCAACTCCTCCTGTCTCCGGCTGGACATGAGAAAGTCCCAGAATGCCCGGAAGCTGCGTCCCTGGTCCGAATCGGCAATCAGGTCACATTTCCCCATAATCTCCTCCAGCAGGTCACCCTTGTTCCCCTCCCAGAGTGCAATCCGTTCACGGACATGTCGGTCCAGGCTGCGAAAATTATGTTCAACCTCACGGAAGTCCGCCAGCAGTTCGCGGGCAAGCTGCGCAAACTGTTGAAAACGGTCCTTCAGGGCCGTGTCGTCCATCAGGCGGATATCACCCTCCTCCACCCTGGCGATCTCGGTATCAATCTCGTTTCGCCTCTTGTACAGCTCTTCCAGCCGGGCCTGCGGGTTACTCTCGCTGCCGTCATTCATCTGTTTGAGCAGCTCAAACAGGGTCAGCAGCCGGGATTCCGTACCGACAAAACTGCGCTCGGCCAGAGTGCCCAGCCATGAAATGGCCTTCTCCGCCGCCGGTGTCAGGTCGAAATACGGTTCATCGGAATCGCGGGCGTAGAATTTGCGTAGCCACCCCTTGTCGTTGGAGGCCCATTCATTCAGATATTCAAGCGGCGGACGTGGAAAGGCCCCTGCTCCCAGACGTTCATGCAATGCAAACAGTTCATCACGCAATGATTCCAGAAGGTCATTTTGCGGCATAACACGCAGATTGGGGATGATAAAAACACGCTGCAGAAAGGCGGCGATCAGCGGTGCATGGTCGGAGCGGAGCAGCCGCCAGGCGGGATGGTTCTGACGGAGCAGATGGAGGGTGTCATAGTCGAGGTTCAATACAGATTCCCTGTGACAAGTGATAATTCCGAAGCTGAGCGGATTCACCATATCCGCAATGGATATGACTGTCAACGAACGAAGAGGCTGCAGCCGTAAACAAAACACCCCGCCGGGATGAACCTGGCGGGGTGTTTTGGGTGTATGAGTCAGGGCTACTCTTCCGTTGCCCTGGTTGCGTTTGTTGTAATCTTCAGAATACTTTCCCGAATCTCCCGGTTTGGAATCCCGCGGTAGGAATCCAGCAGCAGTTTTTCTTCGACGGCCAGCGGCAAGGTTTCGCTATCGTTGCTGATGAAAAATGTCTGTATCGGAACAGAAAGAGCGTCTGCCAGTAACTGTAGTTTTTCAGTGTTCAGCATATCCTGCCCGCGTTCGTACTTCTGTATTTGAAATCGTGATACTTCTATAAGTTCCGCCAGTTTTTCCTGGCTGTAGCCAGCTTTTTCTCGAAGTAGCTTTAATCTATTGCCTATTTCAACATTTGTCCGAATCTTTACCATAAATGCGCCTCGTTTTGGGCAGAGCATACTCTGAGGCGACTTTTGGCAAAACATATCAACAATATGCTTTGAAGCATATTAAAGGTATGCACAGAAGGTTCGATTTGTGGTATTTGTTGGTGACTCCACCCAAGAGATCTGCCAACAAATGTCAACCAGCTACCATGCCAAATATTTTGCAGCAGAACTGCTGCGCCGCTCGGCATCCAGTGATATCGACAAGCTTTCCATGTCGCTGTTCAATGCCACGGTGGATCTGAATCCGCATCAGATCGAGGCGGCCCTGTTTGCGTTTCGCTCTCCGCTTTCCAAAGGGGTGCTACTGGCCGATGAGGTCGGGCTTGGCAAGACCATAGAAGCGGGGCTGGTGCTCTGTCAGTACTGGGCGGAACGGCGACGTAATCTGCTGATCATCTGTCCGGCTGCGCTGCGCAAACAGTGGGCGTTGGAGCTGGAGGAGAAGTTCAATCTCCCATCACTGATCCTGGAGGCCAAGTCATTTCGTGAATCCTTAAGGGCCGGGCATGATAACCCGTTCCGGCAGGGTGTCGTAATTATCACCTCGTTCAATTTCGCGGCGCAGAAGAAGGATCTGCTCAAACTGGCGTCATGGGATCTGGCCGTGCTGGACGAGGCCCACAAGCTGCGCAACGCCTATCGTCCTGGCAACCGCATGGGGCAGGCCATCCGCTGGGCGTTGGAGGATTGCCGCAAATTATTGCTGACAGCTACCCCGCTGCAAAATTCACTACTGGAACTGTACGGTCTGGCAACGCTGATCGATGAGCAAATTTTTGGTGATCTTTCCTCATTCCGCGAACAGTACACGAGTGGCAATGCCGATCTGGACAGTCTGAAACGACGGCTGGCCGGCTTCACCAAGCGTACCCTGCGCTCACAGGTGCTGGAATACATCCGTTATACCGAGCGCCGCGCCGTAACGCGTCCGTTCCGTCCTTCCGATCAGGAACAATCCCTCTACGAAGCCATCTCGGCCTTTCTCCAACGGCAGGACAGCTACGCCATTCCGGATCGCCAGCGCACTTTGACCACGCTGATCGTGCGCAAGTTGCTGGCGTCCTCAACACAGGCGGTGGCCGGTACGCTGAAAACCATCAGGGCAAGGCTGGAAGCGCTCCGTCAGGGTCTGCCGCAACCGGCGGACATGCTGGAGGAACTGGTGGATGAAAACGGGCTTGGCGATGACTTTCTGGAAGAAGAGCAGGAGACCGAAAGCGAAGAAATTCTCCCTCGCCCTCAGGGAGAGGGCCGGGGTGAGGGCGGGGTTAACTGTTACAATCGTCAGCGGCTGGATGCTGAGATTGCCGAGATTGACGGCTATATCGTCCAGGCTGGCCAGATCGGTATTGATACTAAAACCCGTACCTTGCTGAGCGCGCTGGAGGTGGGCTTCAGTGAAATGGAGAAGATGGGGGCGCCGCGCAAGGCGCTGATCTTTTCCGAAAGCCGGAGAACACAAGAGTATCTGAAGCAGTTTCTCGATGCCAATGGATTTGGCGGAAGGATAGTCCTGTTCAACGGTAGTAACAGTGATACCGAAAGCAAGGCCATCTATGAACAGTGGCTGAAGGCCAATGCGGACAGTGGGCGGATCAGCGGTTCAAAGAGTGCCGACATGCGCAATGCTCTGATCGAGCATTTCCGTGACAGCGCCGAAATCATGATCGCCACCGAAGCGGCTGCCGAAGGTGTCAACCTGCAGTTCTGTTCGCTGGTGATCAACTACGACCTCCCCTGGAATCCGCAACGCATCGAACAGCGCATTGGCCGCTGTCACCGTTACGGCCAGCAGCATGACGTGGTGGTGATCAACTTCCTCAACGAACGTAACGACGCCGACCGCCGGGTGTATGAACTGCTGACGGAGAAGTTCAACCTGTTTTCCGGCGTTTTCGGCGCATCGGATGAGGTGCTGGGGAGTATTGAAACCGGGGTGGATTTCGAGCGGCGTGTGCTGCGCATCTATCAAGAGTGCCGGAGCAGTGGTGAGATAGAAGCTGCCTTTGCCGAGCTGCAGTCCGAAATGGAGCAATCCATTGCCAGCCGTATGAATGAGACCCGTCAAACACTACTGGAGCATTTTGACGAGGATGTGCATGCCCGGCTGAAAAACCGGCTGGACCAGACCAGGCATCAACTGGATCGTTTCAGCAGGCTGTTCTGGGATGTTACCCGCACCGTGCTGGCTGAACGGGCCAGTTTTGATGACCATAAAATGAGCTTTGATCTGTATGAGCCACCGGACGGTTTTAGCGCCGGAGCATACCAGCTGATTTCCAAAAACCGCACCAATATTTCCGGCAGTCATCTCTACCGCCTGTCACATCCATTGGGAGAGCATGTGCTGAACAGCGCACTGGCTAATCCCACACCGGCGGCCTTACTTCGTTTCAACATCACTGAGCATCCGATGCGTATTTCCATGATCGAAGCGCTGAAAGGTCAATCCGGTCTTTTGACCTTGGAAAGGTTGAGCATCTCCTCATTCGATACGGAAGAACACCTGCTATTCAGCGCCGTTACCGACCAGGGGCATTGGCTGGATCAGGAACAGTGCGAAAAGCTTTTCCATTGCCGGGCCGATGTTCTGCCACTTGGCGCTGCCATTAATGCCGCTGCGCTGGATAAGGAGAGTGAACGCCATGCCGCCGCCACTATCAGCCGGGCCTTGGATGCCAATAACCGCCATTTTCAGGAGGAACGGGAGAAGCTGGAGAAGTGGGCCGATGATCTCGTTCTGGCTGCGGAAAAGGAACTCAAGGACACCAAGGCCGGTTTGAAGCTGCTGAACCGCCAGGCGCGGCAAGCAGCGACCACAACCGAACAGTTGGAACTACAGCGGCAGATAGCGGATGCGGAGCGTAAACAGCGCCGGCAGCGTCAGAGGCTGTTTGATGTGGAGGACGAAATCATGGAACGGCGCGACGCCATGATTGTCGGGCTGGAGCGTCAGATGGAGCAGAAAAGCGAACGGGAGCGGCTGTTTATAGTTCGGTGGGCGGTGGTTTGATTCTCGTAGGGGCGCCCCCATGTGGGTGCCCTTGTTACTGAAACGACATATAAAAATCGGGAGATCACACAGGATCGCCCCTACAAGTCAGAATATGAAATGGGAACGATATGAGCAAATATGAAGATTTGACCGCCAAGCTGCGGGAGATATTCCAGATTGACCGGCCGGAACTGGATTTCGGTATATACCGCATCATTGGGGCCAGGGCCGACGAGATCAACGATTACCTGAATAATAGTCTCAAGGCTCGTGTACAGGAGGCGCTGGCCAACGCCGGTAACGCCAATCAGGAACAGCTGAAGCGGGAGCTGGCCGAGGCGATCAAAGGTGCGGAGGCGCTTGGCGTGTCACCGGATAACGTGCCCAAGGTACAGGAACTGCGGCAGCGCATTGTCGAACAGGGCAATGGTGCCGCAGACCACGAAAACGCCGTGTTTTCCCATCTGCTGACCTTCTTCTCTCGCTATTACGACAAGGGTGATTTCATAAGTCAGCGCCGCTACAAGGGTGACACCTACGCCATCCCCTATGCCGGTGAAGAGGTGATGCTGCATTGGGCTAACAAGGATCAGTATTACACCAAAAGCGGGGAGAACTTTGCCAATTACAGTTTCAAGCTGGCTGATGGCCGCGCGGTCCATTTCCGGCTGACAGTCGCAGACACGGCCAAGGATAACCGCAAGGACAATGACAAGGAACGCTGCTTTGTGCTGCTGGAAAGGCAGACACGACTGCTGGTGGATGACGAGGGTGAAGAATACGAAGAGGAACTGTTGCCGGTGGAGGAGCAGAATGGCGAACTGCTGATCCGTTTTGAGTATCGTTCTATGCCTAAGGGGACAAAGCAGGATGAGCTGGTAAATCAGGCGGTGAAAGCGATTTTGGCGGAATCGGCGGTTAGAGAGAGCTGGCAGGAGCTTTCCCGCCGCGAACCGACCGAGAAAAAACTGGAGCGCACGCTGCTGGAAAAACAGTTGACCACCTACACCCAGAAGAACAGCGCCGATTACTTTATCCATAAGGATCTGGGCGCATTCCTGCGGCGTGAGCTGGATTTCTACATCAAAAACGAAGTCATGCATCTGGATGACGTGCAGCATGCCGAAAAGTTCGCCGATATCGAAAAGAACCTGCGCATGATTCAGTGCCTGCGGGCCATAGCGCTGGATCTGATCACCTTTCTTGCCCAGCTGGAGGATTTTCAGAAAAAGCTCTGGCTGAAAAAGAAATTCGTAGTGGCGGCGCATTACTGCATCACCCTGGACCGAGTAATCAGGGATGCACCGGAACTGCTGGAGACAATTGCCGCCAATGAGAAACAGTGGCAGCAGTGGGAAAAGCTGGGGATGCTGGAGAGTTCCCTGAGCGGAGTCGAAGGGGCGCATCCTTCGCTGTCCCTTGGTCCAGTACCCCGAACTGTCGAATACCTGCATCAGCACCAGTTTCTGATGGTGGATACGTCACTGTTTGACGGGACATTCAAAGCGAAACTGTTGGGAGCGATTGAAAACCTGGATGAGTCATTGGATGGTCTGCTGATTCATGGGGATAATTTTCAGGCGTTGAATCTGTTGCAGGAGCGGTATCGGGAACAGGTGAAGTGTATTTATATTGACCCACCTTATAATACCGATTCCGAGCCAATCGTATACAAAAATGGTTTTCGCGATTCTTCCTATATTTCACTTATGGCAGACCGTCTTTCGGAAGGGAAAGAGTTGCTGTCGAATGATGGAATAATTTGTGCGACCATTGACGATTATGAGCACAAAAATCTTGGGATACTCATGCAGCAAATATTTGGGAATCTATCGGGAACAGTTGCGATAAGGATTAAGCCTTCTGGTCGACCAATTCCAAAGGGATTTGCAGTTTCCCACGAGTATGCCCTTTTTTCAAAAAAGGACACGCAGACATCGATATCTCGACTTGAAAGGGATGCAGAGCAAATTGCTCGTTATCGCGAGTCTGATAAAAAGGGAAAGTTTTTTTGGGAAATGTTGCGAAAAGCGGGTTCTAATTCAACAAGCAAAGACAGGCCAACAATGTATTTCCCACTATATTTGAGTGATAACGGCAAGATACGTTTACCTCAAATGAAATACTCTAAAACTGAAGAAATATATATAAATATGGAAGCGCCTACTGCAGGTGAGACGGCTATATGGCCAACAAAAGACGATGGAAACCCTGGTTGCTGGTATTTTGGCTTCGAAAAAATGCTTACAGTTGTTGATGAACTAAAAGCTGTGCAACAAGCAGATGGAAATTATTTCGTATATTATCGTAGACGCCCAAATGAAGGAGTCCAGCCTACATCACATTGGTCTGACGCAAAATACTCTGCCACTGAACATGGTACAGCATTATTGAAAAAACTATTTAGAGAGCATGAAGCTTTCTCTTATCCGAAATCAATTCATGCTGTGCAAGACTGTCTTTCTGTTTCAGGGTGTATCGCATCTTGCACAACAATTGACTACTTCGCTGGTTCCGGTACCACCGCTCATGCCGTCATAAACCTCAATCGCCAAGACAAAGGACAGCGTAAATACATCCTTGTCGAGCAGGGTGAATACTTCGACACCGTCCTGAAACCACGTATCCAGAAGGTGGTCTATTCTGAAAACTGGAAAGACGGCAAACCTGTTCCCTCACCGCAATCCTCTCCCCAAAGGGACGAGGGAGATATTTATAACGATAACGGTATTTCCCACGCCTTCAAAGTCCTCAAGATCGAAAGCTACGAGGATACCCTCAATAATCTGCAGTTGAATCGCACCGAACAGCAGCGAAACCTGCTGTCCACTCTTTCAAAAGATGCACAGGATGACTACCTGCTCCGCTACATGCTGGATGTGGAAAGCAGAGGTTCCATTCTTTCGGTGGATTCATTCCGTAAGCCGTTTGACTGCCGCTTGAAGGTGGCAGTGGATTCCGCCGGGGCCTGTGAAGAGCGGACGATTGATCTGGTGGAGACATTCAACTATCTGATCGGTTTGCGGGTGAAGCACCTGGATTATATGCTGGAGCGGGGAATTGCCATGGTGCAGGGGGCGCTCCCCACTGGAGAAAAGACGTTGGTGCTGTGGCGTGATTGCGAAAAGGTTGATTACGCCGAGCTGGAGCGGATCTGTGACAAGTATGCCATCAATCCACGCGACAGTGAGTTTGAGGTGGTCTACATCAACGGCGATCATAATATCCCATCGGTTATTACCGGAACCGAGGAGGAGGGTGGCATCACCAAAACCCTCAAGCTGCGCCAGATCGAGCCGGAGTTCCTCAGCCGCATGTTTGACGGGGATTAGAACTTACCAGGCCACTGCCTGGCGCCGTGGAGAATCCTGAGAATTTGAATGCGGGATTTTTGGGTGCGGTAGGCAACAACGTAAGGGGTGCGGACAATGACAAGTTCTCTGGTTCCCTTGACGCGCCCGGTTCGACCAAGCTGGTGGTGCTCAAGTAAACCATCTATCTGCTGCTCGATTTCGTTACCCTGTTCAACGGCTGCCGCCGGATTGTCTTGGGCAATATAGTCAATGATTTCATCAAAGTCAGATAGTGCGGATGACAGCCATTCTATAATCATGCCTTTTGTTCCTCAGGCAGGCGCGCCAGCAGCTCTCTTTTCTTGTCTGCCCAACGTGACTTGACCGTTTCATGGCTGACAAATTTAGTGGCGGGGTCATCGGCGATTTTTACGGCTGCCTCAATCTGTCTGGTGGCCCATTGGTTGTGGGTGTTCTCAGTATCGGTTTTGGGTGTCTGGCGTGACAGCAGAAACTCGTAGTAGTCACGAATTACACGCCTGGAAGCCGGTGGAAGTACTGAAAGGTCAAGATATTTGGCTGTTGTGCTCATGGGCTGAAACCTCCTGATTTATAAAGACAGTAGCACAAAAGATGTTGTTGTAACAAGTTACGGATTTCATTCTGAGGTCATACTATGGATTTTCATAAGCAACTGCTGCTGAACCGCTGGATGTATCGTTTTTTCAAGGGAGACGGCCTTAAAGGACTGAAGGGGCGTTTGGGGGATGACCGTTATGAGGGGGTGGCAGAGGATGGCCAGACGCTCTTTTTTCACGAATTGACCGGGAATCTGTTTGAGGTGGACAGGATCAGTGCGGAGGAGTTGCGTCGCTATGACCTTAATATTGTTCGTCATTGGCAGGAAATTACTGAAAAGCGCAACCGTGATGAAGAAACAGAGTTACGGATGAAGTACTTTCAGTATCTGTCAATGCTGTTTACGGAGATCTATCTGGATTGGTATTTCAGTCGTCGTGCAGAGTTGCTGGAGGGGTTGAATGATGAATTGCGTCTGTACAATGATGCTGTAAAAAAAGAGGAACCTCCGTTTCGCTCCTATGATGGGGAAGAGTTGAACAAGCTGGCATTCTGGAACGCCACCGGATCGGGTAAGACTCTGTTGCTGCATGTCAATATTCTGCAGTATCTGCATTATTTCCAGAAGGGGGATAAAGGAAAATATCCGGACAAGATCATTCTGCTGACGCCGAACGAGGGGTTGTCGCTCCAACACCTGAGGGAGCTGGAATTGTCCGGTTTCCACTTCTTTCGGCTGTTTGACAAGAATAACAATGCCTTCCGAGGTACCATCGAAGTCATCGATATCAACAAACTGGGTAACGAGGCGGGGGATAAGACCGTTGCGGTGGAGGCCTTCGAGGGAAACAATCTGGTGCTGGTGGATGAAGGGCACCGCGGCACCGGCACTGCTGCCGGGGCCTGGATGGGGCGGAGAGATTCACTCTGCCGGGATGGCTTTGCCTTTGAATATTCGGCAACCTTTGGTCAGGCAGTGGCCAAAGGGTTTACCGTGGAAAAGGCAGAGGAGGATGCCCGGAAGAGGAAGGCTAAAATTGTTTTTCAAGGGATCAGGTATCGCGATCTGACGGATGGGCAATTGGGGCAGTTGTCCCTGAACAACGAAGAAGTCCGCAAGGCTCGCACATTGGCAACTAGGGAAATCTATGCCAAGTGCATCCTCTTTGATTATTCCTATAAGTATTTTTATGAGGACGGCTATGGCAAAGAGTCGCTGATTCTGAATTTAAAGGATGATGAGTACAACAAGGAAGATGTGGCCGAACTGTACTTCACCGCCTGCCTGCTCAGCTTTTATCAGCAGCAGCATCTTTGGCACACAAACCGCGAGCGCCTGAGAGAGTTTAATATTGCCAGGCCGTTGTGGGTATTTGTTGGTAATAAGGTGTCTGATGATAATTCAGACATTTTGACAATTATTCGTCGTCTGGCTGTTTTTCTGAATGACGAGGCGGCTACCAGGGTGCGGCTGGAGGATCTGCTGAATAATGAAGCCCGCCTGCTGGATGCCAAGGGTAATAATATCTTTGCCGGGCGCTTTACGCCGCTGAAAAATGCACACAATACAGTGGATGCACTGTTTCGGGATATGATGAAGCGTCTTTTTAATGTGGATTCACGCCAGCGGCTGAAGGTGATCAACCTGAAGAAGAGCAAGGGGGAGATTGTCTTGCAGGTTGGCGGGGGGAAGCCGTTCGGGCTGATCTCGATTGGCGATGATGTTGGATTTTTTAAGGAGTGTGAAAAGGCCCAGTACAGCAGCCTGTTTGATACGGAAAATGATGAGATGCAGGAGGGGCTTTTTAACGGGATAAACAGCTCCGACGATTTGCATCTATTGATCGGATCGCGCAAGTTTACCGAAGGATGGAGCAGTTGGCGTGTGTCAACTATGGGCCTGCTTAACATGGGACAGGGGGAAGGTTCCCAGATCATCCAGCTCTTCGGGCGTGGAGTGCGTCTGAAAGGGAGAGATTATTCACTGAAGAGAAGCACATACGGCGAACGGCAGGCGATGAATGTCGTGTCGCTGGATAAGTTGGAAACGTTGAATATTTTCGGCATTAATGCCGGTTATATGGCGCAGTTCAAGAAGTATTTGAATGAGGAGGGGGTTGAAACCAGTGATGAACGACAATCAGTGGAGATTAAGGTGCGCACTTCCCCCTGTTTTCCTGATGGCAAATTGTTGAATATCGGGCTTAAGGATGGTTACCGCGATAACCAGAAATTGGGTTTTAAGCGGCAGATAAAGGTGGAATTGTACGAAATACCTGAGAAATATTCATCTAAGATCAAATCGCTTAGAATAGAGCTGGATATGTATCCTCGCATTGAGGCGTTGAAGAGCGGTGAAAAAACAGCAAAAACTCCGGTAGGCAATGTCAGGGAAACGGGCCGGATCAAGCCTGATTTGATGGCAATGTTCGATTTTGACCGGATATTTCTGGTTGTTCAGGCCTATAAACTGCAAAACAGCATGCCTAATTTGCAGCTGGACAGAGAGCGGTTGGAGCGTTTCTGCAAGAAAGAGGATACCAGTTGGTATACGCTTTATATTCCGCCTTCAGAGCTTGAAATTCATTGCATGGCTGATCTCCGGAAGCAGGAGGATATTCTTGTCCGTTTACTGCAGGATTATACCGGCTGTTTTTACAGAAGCCTCAAGTCGGCTTATGAGGCGGAACACTGTGTGCCGGTGAAGGTTTTTATAAAGGATTGGAGTTTTGAAAAATATGTGATTGAAACCACCGGTTATGGTGTCGGTAGTGATGAGATTGAGCGTTTGAAGGTTCTTAAAGCAAAACTGGATCAGGGCTTCTGCGATGATGTTGACAAGTGGAGTGATAAACTAATGCAAGCGGTCTGTTTTGATCGGCATTTGTACTTTCCTCTGCTGTATATGGATAAGAGCGTGCCTCTGGTGGTACAGCCGAAGGTTTTTGATGCAGAAAGCGAACTTGACTTTGTAAAGGCGTTAAAGGTTTTTTGTGTAAAACCTGAAAATCAGCGATTGATTAATGGCCGCAGCCTCTATCTGCTTCGCAATGTTGCCAGATCTGCAAAAGGCATTGGCTTTGCTCTGGCCGGAAACTTCTATCCCGATTTTCTGCTCTGGCTGGTGGATGATAAAACAGGTAAGCAGTGGCTGAACTTCATAGACCCCAAAGGGATCAGGATGCTGGATCTGAATGGACCGAAATTTCAACTGTTTCAGGAAGTAAAAGAATTGCAAACCAGGCTGGCCGATCCGAATCTGGTTCTGAATGCCTTTATTATCACGCCGACAGCCATCAATAGCCTGATAAATGCCGATAATGTCAGCGAACAGCAACTGGAGGAGCGGCATCTGTTTTTTATGGGGCCAGAAAAGCCGACATCCTATCTGGATAAAATGTTTGCAAGGATGGTGTGAGGAAGGAGTGTTGGGATGACAGTAGAACTACTCTTGTTCTGCTGCCCCCGCAAATCATTTAAAAGCAGTGAAATATGTTTTTTGAATTTTAGACGCACTGCGTCGACAATTCAGGTTTGATTCATTGGGGGGAGTTATCAGCAGCCTTGCCGCTTATCCCTACAACAATCGCCGATAGTCGCACTGCAGAACTTCGGCCAGTCTTTTTGCCCTTTCTTTGCCAAGGGGACGCTTGCCGGTTTCAAGTCCGCTGATGTGATGTTGAGAAATGCCGGTAAGCTCGGCCAGCTGCTTTTGGGTGAGTCCTTCACGAAGACGGTAGGCACGTAGCGCCAGTTCCTGGCCTTTGCCGGTATATTCTGGAAACACCTCAGCCACTGTGTATGAACGGGTTTCATCACATTCCATAGTATTTTCCTTACACCAACCCTCGCTCCACAAAGCTGACAAAATCCCCGTCACCGATAATGATGTGATCGAGTACCTTGATTCCCATGATGTCGCCGGCTTCTTTCAGGCGGCGGGTGATGGCGATGTCTTCCTGGCTGGGGGACGGGTCTCCGGTGGGGTGGTTGTGCAGCAGGATGATGGCGGCTGCGGATTCGCGGACTGCCGGTTTGAATACCTCACGGGGGTGGACGATGCTTTGGTTTAATGATCCCTCCGAGATCTGGACCCGGCGGATGATGCGGTTTTTGCCGTCCAGCAGCAGGATCAGGAAGTGCTCCTTGCGGTGGTCGCGGAATTCGTGGTGGAAGTATTCGAAGATCTGACCGGGAGAGGTGAAGCGGTCAAGGTGTTCTAGTTTGCGGGCCTGGAAGCGGGTGGCCAGGGCGAAGGCGGCCCGTACCCCGGCTGCTTTCGCCAGTCCCATCCCTTTGATCAGGGAAATTTCGCTGGTCTCTGCGCTCCCCAGCTCGCGCAGGTCTTCGTTGAAGTGGCAGATGATCTCGCGTCCCAGGTCAATGGCGCTCTTTTTGGTGGATGGGTCGCCACTGCGGATGATCAGCGCCAGCAGTTCGGCGTCGCTGAGGGCGTTTACCCCTCGTTTAAGGAGTTTTTCACGGGGACGTTCGTCTTCGGGCCATTCCTTGATTCCACCGCTCATCTGTCACCTGCCTGGATTTATTTGATTCCTGTCTATCCCTTGAAGCCGGCCATGATGGCCACGATAATGCCTGCTCCAACCAGTAAACGATACCATACAAATGGCGCTATGCTCCGTTTTTGAACGAAGCGGAGCAGGAAGGCGATGCTGATGTAGCCGGTGATGGCGGAGACGATGATTCCGACCAGCATCGGCAGACCTTCACCGGCCGGGATGCCGTGTTTGATAATATCTATTGCCTTGAGCATGGCCGCGCCGCTGACAATCGGTAGAGAGAGTAGAAACGAGAAGCGTGCGGCCCCTTCGCGGGTAAAGCCGAGCAGCAGACCGGCGGTGATGGTGATGCCGGAGCGGGATACACCAGGGATCAGGGCCAGGCATTGGAAGATACCGATTGCCATGGCGTTGCGCATGTTTACATTACTAACCTGCAACTGTTTTGCGCCATAGCGGTCGCTCAGGCCGAGGATGATGCCGAAGACGATCAGTACGCCAGCGATGATCAGCGGGCTGGAGCGGAAGATCTCCTCGATATGGTGTTCGAATGATTTACCGACAATGGCGGCCGGTACACTGGCGGCGACGATCAGGAAGGGAAGCCGTTTTTCCTGGGTGTCAAGGGAGCGGCTGCTGATGGCGGCGAAGGTTGATTGCACCAGATTGACAACATCGCCCCGGAAATAGAATACCAGGGCCAGGAAGGTTCCCAGATGTAGCGCTACATCAAATGTGAGGCCGGATTCGGGCCATTTGAGCAGCCAGGGTACAAGTATCAGGTGGGCTGAGCTGCTGATGGGAAGTACTTCTGCAAAGCCTTGCAGGGCGCCAAGTACAACGGCGTGCCATAGATTCATTAATAACTCCGAGGATAATATGTTGCGAATATACGTTAGTTTCTGGTTGGAGGCAACCGCCAAAAGATGCAATCCTGTTACGGTTTTGAGACAGCTGCGTGACATTTTTGTGTGCAGAATTCCAAAAATATGGTAGTCATGACAGGTTTTATAATGAGTGAACCAAAACGGTTCAGGAGGCAGATACCATGTTTGGACTTATCCCTACCGATGAAAAATTCTTTAAACTTTTCAAACAGATGACTGAAAATATTATTGATGGTGCCAAGCTGCTCAAGGAGATGCTGGACGATTTTGATAATCCGGTGGAGAGTCAGCGTAAAATCAAGGATGTTGAGCATAAGGGGGACACGATTACCCATGAGATCATCCAGAAATTGAACAAGACCTTTATTACCCCGATTGACCGTGAGGATATCTATGCACTGGCGGCCAGTCTGGACGATATTATCGATCTGATCGATGCCTCTGCCCAGCGGGTGATCATGTACAACGTGGAGACAATCTCGCCGGAGGCAAAGTCACTTGGTTTTATCATCCTTCAGGCCTGTAAGCTGGTGGATAAGGCGGTAGCAAGGTTGGGGCAGAAGTCCAATGATGAGCTGTTCAAACTTTGTGTTGAAATCAATGCTTTGGAAAATGAGGCCGATCGTGTTTCCCGCGAGGCGATCAGCCGTCTGTTTGATGAAGAGAAGGATCCGATTCAGCTGATCAAGTGGAAAGAGGTTTATGAGACACTGGAGACAGCAACCGATAAGTGTGAGGACGTGGCTAATATCCTGGAGAGTGTGGTGGTGAAAAATGCCTGATTCAGCACTTGTGCTGCTCTGCCTGGTTGTGCTGGCGGCATTGGTTTTTGATTATATCAACGGTTTTCATGATACCGCCAACGCGATTGCCACCTGCGTATCGACCAGGGCGCTTCCGGTCAAGTACGCCATTACAATGGCGGCCATATTGAATTTTGCCGGTGCCATGGCCTTCACCAAGGTAGCCAAGACCATTGGAACCGGGATTGTCAGCGCCGGTCAGTTGACCCAGATGGTTATTCTGGCAGGTGTTATGGCTGCAATTGTCTGGAATGTCATCACCTGGTATTACGGTCTTCCCTCTTCCTCTTCCCATGCGATTATTGGCGGTCTGATCGGTGCGGTGATTGCCCATGCCGGTGCTTCGGCCCTGATTATGACCGGCATCAAAAAGATTGTACTGGCACTTGTGCTTTCACCAATTTTGGGTACTGTGGCCGGTTTTGTCTTTGTAATTATTTTCTCAAATATTTTCTATAAAAGCGCCCCGACAAGTGTAAATCGCGGCTTCCGCAAGATGCAGATTCTTTCGGCCGCTGCCATGTCCTTTTCCCACGGTTCGGCGGATGCCCAGAAATCCATGGGGGTTATTACCATGGCGTTGCTCAGTTATGGCTCCATTTCTGAGTTTAGCGTTCCATTATGGGTCAAATTCAGTTGTGCCCTGGCGATGGCAATCGGTACGGCGATTGGCGGCTGGAGGATTATCAAGACTGTCGGGCGTGATTTTGTCAAGTTGCAGCCAATGACCGGCTTTTCGGTCGATTCTGCCTCGACCTGCGTTATTATGGGGGCCGCATCAATCGGACTGCCGACAAGTACAACCCATGTCGTAACATCGGCCATACTTGGTGTTGGCTTGTCCAAAAGCCTTTCGGCTGTAAACTGGAAGGTTGCCCAGCGAATTATTACGGCATGGATTCTGACGATTCCCGCGTCAGCTCTTGTCGCATATCTGATCTATCAGGCGTTGACACCCGTATTGGGTAAATAATTTCATATGCCGGGTTTTGGGCTAACAGCAAAATCCGGCTTATTTTATCTCCTCACCAACCTCTTCCATCTCACGTGTTATTTCAGCCATGGCTGCATCCTTGCGTCGAGTGAAAACAATCAGATAATAACAGATGAAATAGCCGGCAATTGCGGCAAAAAAACCGATGATTGAACATCCGAGCAGTAGTGGCTTGGAGTGATGAAGCATAAGCAGTTTCAGCTGGGTCCATTCCATGTCCTTTAGTTTCAGTTCGGTAGTCTGGCAGTTCAGCAGCCAGGCACCCAACTTGTAGGCAAAAATCATGGAAGGGACAACAGTGATTGGCGAGTTGATCCATGAACCGAACAGGCAGGTCAGCTTGTTGAGCCTGAAAAGGAATGCCACGGCCAGCGCCAAACCGGTATGCAGGCCTGGTATTGGCGGTGTGAAGCTGATAAAGACACCGGCGGCAAATCCGGCGGCAATATGGCCGGGGTGGCTGTCCAGTGACATGATCTGTTTGAATTTTTGTTTGATTTTTTCTTTATTTAGCATAGGTTGCAAAATTTTAGGTGTCTTGGTTCATTTTGTCAACGGAATAGGTTTCAGGATTAATCATTGCGCTACAGGATCTAACGGATATGAATTATTGCGCGGATCTGCATACACACTCCCCCTTTTCGCGGGCAACCAGCCCCGCAAGCACCCTGGCCGGATTGGCTGGTTGGGCGCGCATCAAGGGGGTTCAGGTTGTCGCCAGCGGGGATTTTACCCATCCGGCCTGGTTTGGTCGTCTCAAGGATGAACTGCTTCCGGCTGAACCTGGCCTCTTTCGGCTCAAGGATGACCATTTGATTCCCTCCCCTCTGCCAGAGGTTGAGGTGGGCGGCGGTCTGGTCCGTTTCATACTCTCGGGTGAGATCAGCTGCATCTACAGGCGTCATGGCAAGGTGAGAAAGGTGCATAACCTGCTTTATCTGCCTGACCTTGAATCGGTCGAACGGCTGAACGGGCGTTTGGCCGCCATCGGTAATATTGTCTCTGATGGCCGCCCTATCCTGGGACTGGACAGCCGTGATCTGCTGGAGATCCTTCTTGAGGTCCATCAGGACGCCTTTCTGATCCCTGCTCATATCTGGACCCCCTGGTTTTCCATATTTGGCTCTCGCTCCGGTTTTGACACCATCGAGGAGTGTTTCGGCGATTTGAGCGAGCATGTCTTTGCGCTTGAGACCGGGCTCTCCTCCAATCCGGATATGAACCGCCTTATTTCAGGGCTGGACCGTTTTGCCCTGGTGTCCAACTCGGACTGTCATTCGCCGTCAAAGCTCGCCCGTGAGGCCAATCTGTTTTCCTGTGAGATGGATTATTTTGCGCTGCGGGACGCGATCAAGGGAAATGATCGCCGTCGCTTTCGTGGCACGGTCGAATTCTTTCCCGAGGAAGGGAAATATCACGCCGATGGTCACCGTAGTTGCGGGGTCTGTCTTGATATTGAACAGACACGCGCGCTGAAGGGGCTCCTCTGTCCGCACTGCGGCAAGCCGGTAACGGTGGGTGTTCAGTATCGGGTTGCGGAACTGGCGGATCGTATGACACCGCAGCATGCCAGGAATGCGCCGGAGGTTTTCAGCCTGATTCCGTTGGCGGAACTGCTTGGCGAGATCATGTCCGTTGGGCCGTCGTCCGCGAAGGTAATGCGGCGCTATGGATCCCTGATCGCCCGTTTCGGATCGGAACTGGGTCTGCTGCTGCATGTCGGTTTGGACGAGATCCGTTCGGAGATGCCGCTGCTGGGCGAGGCAATCAGCCGTCTCCGCCAAGGACGGGTGATCTGCCGTCCGGGATATGATGGCGAGTATGGTGTTGTCAGGGTTTTTGAGCCAAATGAATTGAAGGGTGCCTGAGATTGTTTGGAGGCATTGCGGAACAGGGGTGCCGATGGGGTGTCAAACGCCAGAAAGCACTTGAAAAGACGGGGGCAGTGTGTTAGTGATTCTGAATATTTTACCAATTTGAAGTGTAAAAAAGGAGTTCTCGTGAAAGCAATCAATACAGTTAAATTTCTTGCTGTTGCTGTTTGCGCAACAGCTGTTTTTGGATGTAAAGGTACCGGAGGATCATCGGCAGACGGTAAAAAAGAGGGTCAGGTTATTGCCGAGGTTAACAGCGGCACGATTACAACAGGTGACTTTTCACGTGAGGTTAAGAATCTCCCCGAATACCTGAAGACAATGGTTGAGACACCGCAGGGCAAGAAGGAGATGCTGGATCAGATGGTTATTCGTGAGCTGATCCTGCAGCAGGCAGCCAAGGACGGCATCGACAAGAGCCCTGAGATTGAAGAAAAGATGCGTGATTTGAGAAAACGTCTGATCGTTGAGACCTACATCAAGAAGAAGGTTGAGAGCGAGGCCCAGGTTTCCGATGCCGATCTGAAGAAGTTCTATGACAAGAATCTGGATAAGTTCAAGGTTGGTGACCAGTTCAGGGCAAGTCATATCCTGGTGCAGACCGAGAAAGAGGCCAAGGATATCCTCGCTCAGGTTAAGGGTGGCGGTAAATTTGATGAACTGGCAAAGAAATTCTCCAAGGATTCGTCTGCCGCAAAGGGAGGCGATCTTGGCTGGTTCAGCAAGGGCTCCATGGTACCGGTCTTTGAAAAGGCGGCCCTTGCCCTCAAGGAAGGTCAGGTTTCCGACGTGGTTAAATCCGATTTCGGCTACCATATCATCAAGCGCACCGGTACACGTGTTGCTGGTACAAAGCCGTTTGATGAGGTGAAGGAGCAGATCAAGGCCGCCATCATGCCTTCCAAACAGCAGGAAATTTTCCAGAAGATCAGAGAAGATCTCAAGAAGAGCGCCAAGATCAATATCAAGGAAGATGTCCTGAATTCGATCGACAGCAAGAAGGATGATGCCAAGGGCGCTGACAAGAAACCGGCTGCAGCAGCCCCAGCGGAAAAGAAGTAGCCCCGCTGAACGGATTGTCTTCATGATTCGATGATATTTGAGCAACCGGAAGGGTGGGCTTGCGGCCCGCCCTTCCCTATTTTTCAGCTGAATGAAAAGAGATTGGTATATGAAACGAACTGCTTACAGGCTGTTACCGGCTGGAATCTGTCTGCTGATGGCGGCAGGTTGTGCCAAAAAGGATCTGACCGTACCCAAGCAACAGCCGCCGGCAACCGTTAAGGCTGAGTTGCCCAAGGTTGAAAAGCCGAAACAGGTTGTGGAAGCCCCTGCGGTGCCACCGGACAAGATTCTCAATGCGATTGCCGCTATTGTCAATGATGAGGTGATTACGCTGCATGAGGTTAACCGTGAGGCGCGTCCATTGATCCAGGAGGCGGAGAAAAAGTCATTGCTGGATACTGCGGCGCGCAGCCAGATTCGGCGCATGGCCCTGGAAAGCCTGATTGAACGCAAGATAATCGCGCAGAAGATTCTTGAGCTTAAAATCAAGGTGACTGATGAAGAGGTTCGGCAGGCGATTGAGGATGTGAAGCGGCAGAACAATAATATGAATCAGGATACCTTGATCAAGGCGCTGGCTGGTCAGGGAATGACCTATGATCAGTATTACGGCCAGCTTCGTGAGCAGATTGAAAAATTGAAACTGGTCGGCATGGAGGTGCGTTCCAAGATTCAGGTTGGTGATAGCGAGATGCGCGAATATTACAAGGCCAATCTTGCCAAATATCGTGAGGATGACACCTTCCACGCCAGACATATCTTCTTCAAGACGAACGAGAAGGCGCCGGCCGAGGAGCTGAAGAAGACCATGAGTACGGCACTGCTTGTCCTGGCCGAGGCAAAGGGGGGCAAGGACTTTGCGGAACTGGCAAAAACCTATTCCGAGGATCCGGCTGCCCGCACCGATGGTGGCGACCTTGGCCGTTTCAAGAAGGGGGATATGCAGCAGGAGCTTGAACGGGCGATTCTCTCCATGAACCAGGGTGATGTCAGTGAGCTGGTTTATACGCCAATCGGTTTTCATATCATCAAGCTGGAGGAGCGGATTGAGGGTAAGCCAAAGCCGTTTGAAAAGGTTAAGGCCGAGATTGAAGACCAGCTTTACCGCAAGAAGTCAGAGGACCGATTCAGCCAGTGGTCCAGGGATCTGCGCAGCAAGGCAACGATTGAAATCAAGGAACTTCCAGGTCTGCTTTGACCTTCAAGGCATCCGATCGGATTGTTAAACAAAAACAGCTGCTGTACCTGTCAGATCAGGTCAGCAGCTGTTTTTTATTTCAGTTACTGTAGCCACACATTTGATATATGGCTCTGCGGGTTATTCCCTGCGTCTGAGATGGGCCAGAAACTCATCGCAGCTGAGCTGCTTCTTGCTGACCAGATGTGCAATCTCGCGGCTCATGGCGTTCTTCTCGCCTGGTTTCATGTCATCTTTCAGCATTACGAAGACCGGCATATTACTGCTATAGGGGTAGTGGTGGAATTTTTCCAGCAGTTCGAAGGATGACATATCCGAGAGCATCAGTGTTACAAAGGCCATATATTTGGGGTGAATCGAGGCCAGTGCCAGCGCCTCTTTGCCGGAATATCCCTTGATGATCTCAAAGCCGGCCGATTCAATCGCCCTGGAAAGCTTTTCCTCCCCTGTGCGGGAAACAACCAGTGCCTGAAGGTCCCAGGTATCCGCCTCATCGGTCAGGCCGTAAACCGCCAGGCGTTCGAGAAGGTAGTTGTCATCCACCGGCATGGTAAAGAAGCCGGCGACCGGGAAGACCCCGCCTACCTTGCCGTTTTCGCTCAAAAAGACCGGCAAGACCGGGATGTTGCGTGTGGCAGGGTTGTTTTTGATTTTGATCAACTGCCCCCAGCCATCGTCGGAAAAGGGTGATATATCGAGGACAATTCCCAGGGGGCGGTCGTTTGCCAGGTCGGCAACGGACTTGATATGGTTGCTATAGCCACCCTTGGTCAGATAGGAACAGAGCAGATCCTCCCTACCCTTGCCTGGTACGACTCCCAGTATCCACAACTCTCTGGTGTTGGTGCTTTCCTGTGTCATGGTCGTTCCTCCGCATGGATTTGCTCAATATTGCATCCAATTGTAAATCAAGTGCTATTGTTGTTGCCCTTTCACCGCTTCATCAACAGACGGTCTGCATGCTCTCTTGCCCTGTTTGCCCATCGGATCTGAAATCGCAATTAAACGATATCTATATGAAATATATAAACGATTATTTAAAATAATCAAGAATAGCGGCTGAGAATGCGCTCAATGATGTTGGTAGTAGATTTGCCATCCACAAAGGAAACCAGTTCGACCCGGCCCCCCTCTGCCTCGACAATCTCACGACCAACGACATTCTCGACGCTGTAATCGCCACCCTTGGCCAATATCAGCGGTTTGATGGCTGTAATCAGATTTAGTGGGGTATCCTCGTCGAAGATAACGACATAGTCGATGCAGTCCAGTGCGGCAAGGATATGGGCGCGTTCGTCCTCGCCGATCAGCGGACGCTTGTCCCCCTTGAGACGCTGGACAGAGGCATCGCTGTTAAGCCCGAGGATAAGGATATCGCCGAGTTTGCGGGCCTTCTGGAGGTATTTGACGTGACCGGCATGCAGCAGGTCAAAGCAGCCGTTGGTAAAGACAATTCGTTTGCCAAGCGCCTTGTCCCGTTTGACAATCTCGCTGAGCACATCGAGGTTCTTGATTTTGGAGTCGCTGTCGTTATGGCTCAGTGCGATGGCGTTAATAATCTCCGCTGGGGTGACGGTCGATGTGCCCAGTTTGCCGACGGCGATGCCGGCAGCAACGTTTGCCAGGCAGGCCGCCTCCGTAAAGTTTATGCCAGCGGCAATACCGATGGCGAGTGAGGCCAGTACGGTGTCTCCGGCGCCGGAAACATCGAATACCTCGCGCGCAACGGTGGGGATATGCACCGGCTGGTCATGTTTGGAGAAGAGCGACATCCCCTCTTCGCTGCGTGTGATCAACAGGTAGTCCAGTCCGGCCGAGTTCATGATTGCTGCCGCCGCTGCCGCTAGCGATGCCTCATCTGTGATCCTGATCCCTGACGCTGCCTCGGCCTCCTTGCGGTTGGGGGTCAGGATGGTTGCGCCATGGTAGCGTGAATAGTCAATCCCCTTTGGATCGACGAGAACCGGTATATGGCTCTGTTGTGCGGTTTTGATGACACTGGAGATGATCCTGTCCGTCAGAACCCCCTTGCGGTAATCGGAGAGGAGAATAACCTTGAAAGAGGAGGCGTGCTGATTGATCCAGTGGCTGACGGAATCCTCGATCTCCTTTGAAAGTGGCTGGCGTGACTCTCGGTCGATGCGGACGATCTGCTGATTGGCGGCAACCACGCGGGTCTTGCGGCTTGTCTGGCGTTCGCTGTCCGGGAAAACGGCGCCGGTGGAAACTCCGCGTTGATTGAAGGCCGCCAGTAGTGATCTGCCATTTGCATCCTGACCAATCACCGAGCAGACGGTGACCTGCGCCCCCAGGTCGGTCAGGTTGTTGACCACATTGCCGGCCCCGCCAAGACGGAGCTCTTCACGAATAACATCGACAACCTGAACAGGTGCCTCCGGTGAGATCCGGTCTGTTTTGCCCCACAGATATTCATCAAGCATCAGGTCGCCGATGACGAGGCAATTCAATTCCGTTGCGTGGCTAAAGAGTGATTCCAGTGATTTACGATCCATCTAGGGCTCCGTTTAGAAATATGGCTCAGTTGAACAGGCTGTTTTCCACAAGGTCGCAGACAATATGGATGATGGTGATGTGTCCTTCCTGGATATGCGGTGTGTCGCATGTCGGCACAATCAGTGCGAGATCGCAGGCGTATTTGATGCTACCGCCATCCTTGCCCAGGAGGCCGATCGTTCTGCAGCCGCGCTCACGGGCCAGTTCCAGTGCCTTGAGCACATTGGGCGAATTGCCGCTGGTGGATATGCCGACAACCACATCACCGGCTTCGGCATGGGCTTCGATCTGGCGGCTGAAAACGGCGTCATAGCCATAGTCGTTGCCGATTGCCGTCAGGATGGATGTGTCGGTGGAGAGGGCAATCGAGGGGAGCGCCCTCCGCTCCAGTTTGAAGCGTCCAACGATCTCTGCAGTAAAGTGCTGGGCATCGGCGGCAGAACCGCCATTACCCATGGTCAGCAGTTTGTTGCCGCTTTTGAAGGCATCGGTCAGCATGGCTGCCATTTCGGCGATTTGTGCTGTCATGTCGCGTTCAATGGCGTCGATGACCGTGCGGTGCCCCTGAAGCTGTCTGAGTATATCATTGATCATTTGGAAAACCTTTCTGGAAAATAGCTGTAGTGGATGTCGTTTGTTTTATGCTTAGTCCGCTCTGCCTGCGCAGAACGAGGCAAGTCGGTCCGCTGTTGAGAGCAGAACCGTATCCGGTGATTTTGTCAGCAGGGTTGCCAGCCGCTTGTTCTGGTCGCGCAATGACATGAACATGGAGAGCCGCTGTATCTCTATGCAGTTGTGCAGACAATCCCACCCCATGCGCTTGAAAAGGGCCGCCTGTTTGCGTTGCAGGAACAGTGTGAATCTGTTTCCGCGCCGGGCGCCCTCCAGTATGGCGCGAATTATATCCTCATGGTTCAGCAAGTCAATGCCGGCATAGGGAATGGCATAGGATTTGTTGATTCCCCAGCGCTCGTAGTATCTGGCCCGGCTTTGTTTTGACTGTTCATAGCGGCGGGCGGGAGAGCCGAGAACCGTTTCCGGCGTGGAGCTGACAACGGAGGCCGGGGTAAAGAAGGTCTGATAACCACGGCTGTTGGCGCGGCTGACATAATCCTTCAGACACCATTCACCGCCGTCCAGTCCTTCATCAAAGTCTCCTATCAGCAGGCGCATCTCTGTTTTCAGCGCAACCGTTGCAAAGGAGATCTGGCGGGTTTCAATCTTGAACGAATGGCGGGGAATCTTGGCCTCGCTTATTGAACCACCTTTGATAAGTGGTGAGCCGATTCCCTGGCTGGCAGCATCAATCAGTGGAGCCAGCCAGCCGCTGGAAACCGTTGCCTGTGGCTGGACAATAATGGAGTAGTCGCTGTCGGAGCTGGCAAGTCCCCGGTTAATGGCTGCCACAAGTCCGATGTTGCGTTCGGATGAGATAAAAAGGCCGTCATCGCCCAGTTGCTCCATGAATGTTTCCAGCATGAGCTGTGTTTCACGGTTGCAGCCGTTGTCGATAATGATCAGGCGGGCGTCGGGTGAATGGGTCAGGATAGAGGCCAGGCAGGCGCGCGTTTCAGTGGGTCTGTTCCAGACAGGAACAATTATATCTACGGTAGGGGTTTTCATATTCTTATCAGCGATCAAGCCGGCGTAGTCAAAGAGAGCAGAACCCTTGCTGGATTCTGCTCTCCGGTACTAAAAGCTTATGTCAGGTTGTTGGGTCAGGAGGCAATTGATACCTGGCGGAGCAGTTCAAGTTCGTCCAGAACCTTGCCGGATCCGAGAACAACGCAGTCCAGCGGATTCTCGGCGATCAGGACCGGTACCTTGGTTACTTCGCGCAGCAGGATATCCAGGTTGCGGAGCATTGCGCCGCCGCCGGCCAGGAAGATACCCTTGTCAACGATATCGGCGGCCAGTTCCGGCGGGGTTTTTTCCAGGCAGATGCGGACGGTGTCAACGATGGAGTTGACGGCCTCTTTAAGCGCCTCGCGAACCTCATCGGAGTTGACTTCGATGGTCTTGGGAATACCGGAGACCAGGTCGCGCCCCTTGACCTGTTTGATGAGAACCTCGGGACCGGGATATGCCTCGCCGATCTCCATCTTGATGGATTCTGCCATTCGTTCGCCGATTTGCAGGTTGTATTTCTTGCGGATGAACTGGACAATCGCCTCGTCCATCTTGTCACCGCCAACGCGGGTTGATTGTGCAAATACGATTCCGGCCAGCGAGATGACCGCCACCTCGGTTGTGCCGCCACCGATATCGACAACCATGTTGCCGGATGCCTCTGTGATTGGCAGACCAGCGCCAATGGCAGCTGCCATTGGTTCCTCGATCAGATAAACCTCACGGGCACCGGCTGCCTCGGCAGATTCCTTGACGGCACGCTGCTCAACTTGGGTAATCCCGGAAGGAACGCAGATAACAACTCTCGGACGTACAAGGGTTTTACGGTTGTGCGCCTTCTGGATGAAGTAGCGCAGCATCTCGGCAGTGATGTCGTAGTCGGCAATAACGCCATCCTTCATCGGGCGGATGGCGGTGATGCTGCCCGGGGTACGTCCGAGCATCAGTTTTGCCTCCATGCCGACCTTGAGGACCATCTGTCTGCCGTTAGGCATCCTCTGCACGGCCACTACGGAAGGTTCGCGAACGATAATGCCCTTGCCACGCAGGTAAACAAGTGTATTGGCCGTGCCAAGGTCGATGGCGAGGTCATTGGAAAACAGACCGAAAATATAATCGAAAATTTTAAGCATTATTTTAAATCCTTTCAGCGATGCAAAGTATGGAATAAAGGGGTAAAAATTAACAGAGTGGCCAATCAAATGCAAGGGTTAATCTGTCTCGATTAGCCTTAAAATCAATGATTTTTTGACAATCATCGGCGCTGTTTGCAAAATCTGATCTGCTAGCCGGATCTGTTAGCTGAGCGATTCTGAATTCGGGGTTGAAATGAGAATTCGCGGGGCAGTGCTGATACGGCGTGTTGATCGGAATGACGGCCGCTAAATCTCGATTCTGAATTCAACGCCCTGTTCTGTCGTGGTTGCTGTCAGGCTGCCGTTGATGTTTTTTTCGATGATGGTTTTGGCCATGTATAGCCCGATACCGCTCCCTTTACCCTGTTCCTTGGTTGTAAAATAGGGGTCAAATATCTTCGGCAGGACCTCTTCGGCGATTCCGCCGGCGTTGTCGCCGATGGTGACGACGGCATGGCCATTGTCGCGAAAGATTCTGATGCGGATCTTAGGGGAGGGGATACTGCGTTCCGTCAGCGCATCCCTGGCGTTGTTGAGGATATTCAGAAGCGCCTGGATATATTCATTCGGATATCCCTCGGCAATGATGTCCCCTTCTTCGGTCAGTTCGACCTGGATGGCACTGCTTTCCAGGGCTGGTTGCAGGAAATCTATCGCGCGGCTGACAAGCCGGTTGACGATGAACATGTGCAGGTCCTTGTCCTGGCGGAAAAAATTGCGGAAGTCATCAATCGTCATTGACATGTAGGTGATGACATCCATCGCTTTTTCTATGTCGGCGGCCATCTGGGTCGAGGTCATCTCGCCGGCGTCATAGCTTGATTGCAGATCCTGGATAATCAGGGCGATATTGTTGAGTGGCTGGCGCCACTGGTGGGCGATGTTGTTGATCATCTCGCCCATGGATGCCTGGCGGTTGTGCTGGATCAGCATCTGATCCTTCTTGCGCAGTTCGTCCACGGCAAGTTTGACACGTTCCTCCAGTGACTGGTTCAGCTCCTCCAGTTGACGCTGCTTTTCCGCCAGCGCCTTTTCCGCCAGATTGCGCTCGGTGACATCCAGTGAGATGCCCCCCAGAATGGAACTGCCGTCAGGTAGCGGGATCGGGAACTTGTAGGTGTCAAGGATGCGGTCATCTCCGTATTGATCCTGGATGATGTACTGCGCCAGGATCAATCCCTGGGAGAGGGCCAGTTGATCGTCGTCGCACATTTTTGCGGCCAGTTCCGTCGGGAAAATTGTCCCCGACTGGCATCCGACGGGGTTGCCGGCGATCAGTGTATCCTTCATATATTCATTGGCAAAGAGGAAATGGCCGGAGGTGTCCTTGATGAAGGCGGCCAGTGGCAGGTATTTCATGAAAACAGAAAAGCGCAGTTCGCTTTCAGCCAGGTAATCCTCGATCTGTTTGCTGGAGCTGCCCTCTTTATCTGCCATGATTTTTGTATGGTTGTTTTTTGGTTTCATGGTGACCTTGATGCCGCACTGTCGTTGCGGTTTGCTGAATTCCCCTTTGAAGGTCTGCTTGTGAGGCCGCTGAGGTGCTATTTTTGCTGGTTGCATTGCCTTGATCTCTGCCGGTCAGAGCAGGTTCCTGAATATGCCTTGCCAGAGGTGCCGATTTGTTTGCATGATATCATTTGGATTTTAAAACTCAAGTCAGATAAAAAAAATCTTATTTTACGGGCGGGATTGTTGGTGGGCTTTCCTTGACTTTTCAATAGGATCCTTGTAATTTAATCAACTTTATTCAGTCAATGTTTTTGAGGAGAAGGTCCAATGGAATATAAAGATACCCTCAATTTGCCGCAGACAAATTTTCCGATGAAGGGGAATCTGGCACAGCGTGAACCTGAGCAGCTGGCGATCTGGCTTGAGAACAGACTCTACGAGAAGCTTGAGGCCGAAGGCAAGGACAAGCCGCGTTACATGCTGCATGATGGCCCCCCGTATGCCAATGGTCATATTCATATCGGCCATGCCCTGAACAAGCTGCTCAAGGATTTCACGCTCAAGGTCAAGCGCATGGAGGGTTTTCACGCGCCATATATTCCAGGTTGGGACTGCCACGGTCTGCCGATTGAGCTGCAGGTGGAGAAAAATCTCGGTTCAAAGAAACATCAGGTGAGCAAACTGGAGATGCGCAAGCTCTGCCGTGAATATGCAGCCAAGTTTGTTGCCATTCAGCGTGACGAATTCAAGCGCCTTGGTGTGCTCGGTGACTGGGAAAATCCGTACCTGACCATGAACTATGAATATGAGGGGATCACCGCCTCCGAACTGGCCCGTTTTGCCAAAAACGGTGGTCTCTACCGTGGCCGCAAGCCGGTGCACTGGTGTTCATCCTGTGTAACCGCCCTGGCCGAAGCCGAGGTGGAATATGCCGACCACAATTCCCCTTCCATCTTCGTCCGCTTCGCCCTGCAGGATGATCTTGGTTCGGTTATCCCGGCACTGGCCGGCAAGCAGAGTTATGTTGTTATCTGGACCACAACCCCGTGGACCATTCCGGCAAACCTGGCCGTTGCCATGCATCCCGAATTTGAATATGTGGCCCTCGAAACGGAAAAGGGCGTTCTGATTGTCGCCGAGGGGCTCAAGGATTCTTTCCTTGCCGCCACCGGGCTCAGCGGCCAGCTGCTGGCGTCATTCTCCGCCACCCTGCTGGAGCGCAAACTCTGCCGTCATCCGTTCTATGACCGTGATTCCGTGATCCTGCTCGGTGAGCATGTTACTCTTGAGGCCGGTACCGGTTGTGTTCACACCGCTCCGGGGCATGGCCAGGAGGACTACGAGCTTGGCCTTAAAGAGGGGCTGGAGATCTACAATCCGGTGGATAACCATGGCAAGTATCTGGCGAATGTGGAATTCTTCGGCGGCCAGTTTGTCTTTGCCGCCAATCAGGGCGTTATCGATAAGCTGACCGAGGTTGGCGCATTGCTGCAGACTTCGACAATCAGCCACTCCTACCCGCACTGCTGGCGCTGCAAAAAGCCGATCATCTTCCGTGCCACGGAGCAGTGGTTTATCAGCATGAAGGCTAATGATCTGCGTCAGAAGGCACTCCAGGCAGTGGATCAGGTGCAGTGGATTCCCAAGTGGGGACGCGACCGGATCTACGGCATGATTGAGAACCGTCCGGACTGGTGTGTATCGCGTCAGCGTTCCTGGGGCGTTCCGATCACGGCATTTTCCTGTAAATCGTGCGGCGAATACCTGGCCGATGGCAATATCATGGAGCATGTGGCCCAGATCTTCCGCAAGGAGAGTTCCGATGTCTGGTTTGACTGGCCTGCGGAACAGCTGGTTCCGGCCGGTACCAAATGTCCCAAGTGTAGTGGTACCTCCTTTGAAAAGGAAAATGATATCCTCGACGTCTGGTTCGATTCCGGTGTCTCCCATGCCGGCGTACTGGAGTCCAACCCTGGGCTTGGCTCACCGGCGGATCTCTATCTTGAGGGAAGTGATCAGCACCGCGGCTGGTTCCACTCATCGCTGCTGGAAAGCGTCGGTACCCGTGGGGTGGCACCGTATAAGAGTGTATTGACCCACGGCTTCGTTCTGGATGGCCAGGGGCGCAAGATGAGTAAATCCATGGGCAATGTGGTTGCGCCGGAGGATGTCATCAAGAAATTCGGTGCCGATATCCTGCGTCTCTGGTGTGCGGCACAGGACTACCGCGACGATACCCGCATCTCCCAGGAGATTCTGACCCGCGTATCCGAGGCCTACCGCCGGATTCGCAACACCTGCCGCTATATCCTCGGCAGCATCCACGACTTTGATCCAAAGGCAAATATGGTTGCCTTTGCTGATATGCCCGAGATTGACCGCTGGGCCCTGCATAAACTGGAATTGCTGAAGGAGCGGATTCTTACCGCCTACCAGCAGATGGAATTCCACGTCATTTATCAGGATATCAATGCCTTCTGTACGGTGGAGATGAGCGCCTTCTATCTGGATATTCTCAAGGACCGGGTTTACACCAGCAAGGTTGATTCGCTGGAGCGCCGCAGCGCCCAGAGTGTCATGTATACGATCCTTGATACCCTCGTCCGTCTGCTGGCACCGGTGCTCTCCTTCACCGCCGATGAGGTCTGGAGGCATATGCCTGCTCGCGTTGAGGAGAGTGTTCATCTGGCCCTCTTCCCCGAGCTGGAGCCGGAGTGGAAAAACGAAGAGTTGGCCGGCCGCTGGGAGCGGATCATCAAGGTACGCGCCGATGTATCCAAGGCGCTTGAACTGGCCCGTACGGCCAAGACGATTGGCCATTCGCTGGATGCCGCCGTTGCGCTGACCGCACCGGATGAGCTGATGACCTTTCTCAAGGGATATGAAGCGCAGCTGAGCAGCATCCTGATTGTATCCAAGGTAACACTGCTGCCGGAGCTGTCCGGTGAGGGGTGGAAATCGGAGACACAGGCCGGGCTTGAGATTCAGGTCTCTGCGGCACCGGGTGTGAAATGTGAGCGCTGTTGGTATTACAGCGAAGAGCTGGGGAGCGACCCGGAACATCCGACTATCTGTCCGAAATGTACAGCGGCGGTGAAATAGGATGGGGCGTTGGGGGAGATTTTCTCTGCTTGCGGCGGCCGGTCTGCTGATTGACCAGGCCAGTAAACTCTATATCGACAGGGTTATGTCGCTTTACCAGTCTATCCCGGTGCTGGATGGTTTTTTTTACCTGTTTTATATCCGCAACAGGGGGGCGGCCTTCAGCTTCCTCTCATCGGCCTCCTGGCGGATTCCGTTTTTTATTGCCGTGTCATCCCTGGCGGCAGTTGTCATCATGATTGCCTATGGCCGGCTGCGGGATGATCAGCGTCTTGCCGGTCTGTCATTGACAATGATTTTTTCCGGGGCAGTTGGTAATCTGATTGACCGGGTTCGGCTGGGCGAGGTGATTGATTTTCTCGATCTTCATTTTGGATCCTTTCGCTGGCCGGCCTTCAATGTTGCCGATATTCTGATCTGCGTCGGTGTGTTTCTGCTGGCAGTGGAGATGTACCGGGATGAACAGCGGCAAAAGAACAGCTGAAAGGGTTAAGAAAAACTGGTATGTTTAACGGAGGGCAGGCTCAATAGCCTGCCTTTTTTATTAGCAGGGCTTTGAAAAACTACTGCAAGGAGATGGTGATGACAAATAATGATCTGTTACGGCGGGTACGTTATGTCTTTGATTTCAGTAATCCGGCCATGATCGGGATTTTCAGGGAGGGTGGCGGTGAAATCAGTCAGGGCGAGCTGCTGGCATTTCTGAAAAAGGAAGAGGACGATGGCTATGTTGAGGTCGATAATCAGCTGCTGGGACAGTTTCTGGATGGCCTGATCATTACCAAACGCGGGCGACAGCCGGAGCGGCCGGATGAAGTCAAGCGGGATGCCGAAGAGTTGACCAATAACCTGATCCTCAAGAAGCTGCGTATTGCGTTAAATTTGAAGGAAGAGGATATGATCGCAATCATGGGGCTGGCCGCGGTGCGGATATCCAAGGGTGAACTGAGCGCCCTGTTCCGCAGCAAGGGGCATAAAAATTACAAGCCCTGCGGAGACCAGTTTCTGCGTAATTTCCTGCAGGGTCTGACGGTAAAATACCGGCAACCGGCGGTATAGCCTTGGATATCTGTATGCAGTGGTAATTACTTCAACGTATGGTATTGCAAATTGCATCGCCCTTTTTCCAATTAAATGCTATTAAACCAGATAGGGCAGAGAACTGGTTTCAGCCAGCTTCTATAAGCTTTGTCAGGTATTCACGGGCAAACTCAATCCACAACTGTGTAGAACGGTTCAGATGCCGCCCCTTTTTCCAGACGATCGACATTTTATGATGTATCTGCGGGTTCACCAGCGGCACGGCCGCCAGATTTACCCGCTCCAGTTCCCGGCAGGTCATGGCCGGCAGCAGTGCAATTCCCAGATCAGCCGAGACAATCTGGGTCATCAGTTCACGCTGGGTGGTTTCAAAGATAATCTGCGGTGTAAAACCGGCCTCGATACAGCCATTGACAATCTCATGGTGCAGGCTGAAGTCATTGCGGTACATGACGAAACGCTCGTCCTTCAGGCCCTTCAGCTCAACCTCATTCAAGCTGCTGAGCTTATTCTCCGGGCTGACAATTACCCACAACGGATCGTTGGACAGGGTGAAGGCGTGGCACATCTCCAGATCCGGAATATTGCAGATCACGCCGATATCCAGGCTTCCATCCTGAACCCCGGCCACGATACTCTTTGAGCCGTACTCGAACAGGGCAATATCGATCCCCGGGTAGCGCCTTTTAAACTCCCCCAGCAGCCGGGCAAAACGGGTCGATCCGGTAATCGGCGGCAGCCCGATCATCACCCGCCCCCTGTCCTCCCCGGATGCGGTCATCAGCTCCGCGGGCAGATTGTTAAACAGCGTGACCACCTCCTGGGCATGCCCCAGAAAAAGTTCACCGGACTCTGTCAGCCGGATCTGCTTTGAATCACGGTTAAACAGAAACTGCCCCAGCTCATCCTCCAGATCCTTGACCATCTTGCTGATTGCCGACTGCGAGACATGCAGCAATTCTGCGGCACGGCTGAAACTTTTCTGCCGGGCAACCTCAATAAAATACCTTAGATGCTTGATATCCATATTCATCCACCACTATCTGTTTTATTCATATATGCCATAGAATATATCTATTTTACTTATATACGGTATTTCTGCAAGATGGAAACAATGTTGACTTTTTAGATGAGCAAATTCGCCATACGCGAGTTCTCATGTATAATTTAGCCGCTTGCAAAATGGATCATGAATTTGGCCTGGACAAATCTATAAAAGGAGAATCAATCATGAAAATCATTGTACTGGATGGAGAAACACTCAATCCCGGCGACCTGAGCTGGGACGGCCTGAAGGCCGTTGGCGATGTCACTGTTTACGACCGCACACCGGACGACTTGATTATTGAACGGATAAGTGATGCCCCGGTGATCATCACAAATAAAACCATTATCGACGCCAGGATTCTGGATGCCTGTCCATCCGTAAAATACATCGGCGTGCTGGCAACCGGATACAACGTTGTCGATACAGAAGCGGCCAGGGCAAAGGGGATTCCGGTGGCCAATATTCCGACATACGGAACCAGTGCGGTTTCCCAGTTTGCCATTGCCCTGCTGCTGGAAATCTGCCACCACATCGGTGAGCATGACCAGAGCGTAAAACAGGGGCAGTGGACAAACTGCCAGGACTTCTGCTACTGGAATTCTCCGTTGATTGAGCTGGATGCTAAAACCATGGGCATCGTTGGATTTGGGCGCATCGGCCAGAGAACCGCACAGATCGCCCAAGGGTTGGGAATGAACGTTCTGGTCAACGACAATATGAAGATTGACGGGTTGGAAAGCGATACCCTGCGTTATGTGGAGCGTGACGAGCTCTTCGCCAAATCCGATGTGATTTCACTGCACTGTCCGCTGTTTGAAAGCACAAAGGGGATCATCAACAGCGAAAATATTGCAAAAATGAAGGATGGTGTAATCATTATCAACACATCACGCGGGCCGTTGGTGGTGGAGCAGGATCTGGCCGATGCACTCAACAGCGGCAAGGTATATGCCGCCGGGCTTGATGTGGTTTCGTCGGAGCCAATCAGCGCAGGCAACCCGCTGTTGGGCGCAAGGAACTGCATCATCACACCGCACATTGCCTGGGCACCGGTGGAGGCCAGGAGCAGACTGCTGAACATCGCCGTCGATAACGTCAGAAACTTTCTGGCAGGCACTCCGTCCAATGTGGTCAATCCTTAACAGCCGTGGAGGACGTGGTTGAGTAGAGAGTAGCTTTCACCCAAATTTGTACAACGACAAAAGCCCGCATCAAGCGGGCTTTTGTGTACATAAAAACGAATATCTCTATTCACCCCACAGTTTTGGGTCAAAGGGGCGCACAATTGGCTGATCCTTCGGCTCGGGTTGCATTTCATCAAGAACTCTCAGCAGCAGAACCGGCACGTTGGCATGTGATGCCACTTTCTCTGCCACGCTGCCAAGTACCCAGGCAATCTCCCCGCAACCGTGAGTAGCCATGGCAATCAAGTCGCAGCCGAGATCCTGGGATCCCTGAATAATATTTACCGCCGGATCGCCTTCACGATATTCGGTGGAAATCTTTAATCCCTTTGCCTGTAGTGCATCGGCTACCTTGGCTAGATGTTCGTCAGCAATTTTTTTGCTTGAATTACGAATCCGGCTCAGCGTTTCACCGTCGATTTCGTTCATGACCAGTGACGAACTGAAATTGCCGACAGTCAGCAACACAATCTCCGCTTTCATGGATTCGGCCAGATCAATAACCTGCGGCAGAATCTTTTCACCCAGCTCCGAGTTGTCCAGAGGCACCAGAATTTTTTTGTACATGATTAGTTCCTTTCCGGTCGTAATGTGTTTGATTGATGCTCAATATTGTTATTTTGAGATGCAATCGTTTCTATTACTGAATACTAACGCGGAATCTTATTTTATCAAGATTAGAAAATTCTGTATCAGTAAATTAGTACATTCATGAGTTAATTGTGGGAAATAGCAGAGCGTCGTGTATAACCTTGACTATTTCACTTGATTTTTTTAAGGCTTAGCTGATTAGCTTGATTTAACCTTGTGGATTTTGTAAGTTACACCTTCGCCGTATGTACGTTGAAGGCGTGATGCTTTGTGAGAGTATCGAAAATGTCATCTCCGCAGCATTTTTAAACGGAAATTCTGCTTTTCACCGCTTGTAACCATGGATGGTTGATAGAGATTTCGGGCATGACAATATTCGTGTAAGAACCTCAATAGAAACAGAATGACAAGTTAAGGGGGTGTTATGTCAGTAACCGGAATTCAGGAATTCAGGTGTAAAATTTTGAAGGGGCAGGATCTGCCGGATGAACTGCAGAAGTTGTATGATATGCAGTCCGGGCGGGAGGAGAGTGATGAATATTGCGACCCGCTGGAGGCAACCATGCACTATCTGCTTGAACCGGGTGAGGAGTATCCGCTTCTGGATGGTTCATATCTGAGTGAGGATGATCTGAAAGATCCGGATACCGCCTCAAATGTGAAGGCGACGGAAGAGATGTTCAAGATGATCACATTCGTGGCGCAAAATGATGACAGTGATCTGATCGGTTACTGGCACGGCCCGCAGGGAACGTCGCTCGAATCGGCACCGATTGTAAAGTATGACACAGAGGGGCAGTTTTCCCTTCTGCGCGGTAGCGGGCTAAGCGAGGCGATGCTCGGGGAATATGCCTATGACAACGATGAAGAGTTCACAGAATACAAGGAGTGGTTTGGCGGTTTCGGAATCGAGATCAATGCCGGATCTTACGATGAACTGGCTTGCCCCGAAGGTGCCGTTGATCCGCATGATCTGCATCGGGAGCTGTATAACAAAAACAGGGTTACGTTTGGGCTTGAGCCCGTCTGATCTGTAAAAGATGTTTGCAGGGGGGTGTATGGCCTGGTTGAATAATAACAACATCCGCAGTGGTTTGCGATTGGCCTGTTTTTTGGCGGTTGCCGGAATTGCCGCGTTGTTTGTCGGTGCCGGTGTAATCTCGGCCGCCGATGAAAAGGCGGTGGCAAAGCAGGTGATGGATTCTGTCTATGGTCCATATCGTCCGGAGATCAAAGGCTGGCTGAAGGATCTTGGTGACTGCGGTGAATACCGGATGCGGGTGGTTATGACCAACCGGGTTGAAACGCCCGGAGGAGAAAGGGTCTATATTGTAGCTGCCGGTGATCTGCAGGCCGAGGAGAATGCCGGTCATGCAACCCCCGGTTATCTGCGGATGTTTATTATGGAAAAACAGGGTAGTGCTTATAAGCTGGTTATGCAGAGCGATGATCTGCCCTTCGGCGACTGGGGCAAGGCCGCCAGTGATATACAGTTTCAAAAGCTGGGCAGTGACTATTATTACGGCTGGATTGTCGGTTCCGGATCGGTAAATCAGGGGCATGTCAGCATGAATAAATCGATTCTGATGCCATACGGAAAACGGATTGTGGAACGTTCCCGCATTTCAACCTGTGATGCGGAGTTTAAATTGACGGTTGATATGTATGTCAGCGGGGCGCGCGTGTATCCGCTGCGGGTGAAGGTGCTGCGTGACAGCGAAGCGGGGAGGGAGAGTGATCAGCTGTATCAGCTTCCGTTTAATTTGAATAAATTCCGCTACCAGGTGCCTGCGGCACTTGGGGAGTCGTGCTGAAAACAGCTGATATTGTTGACCAGCAAGATAAAGCCCCGTTTTGGCACTGCTTCCCCCGTGGGTTGCCATATTTACTTCCGTTGTTCAGATGGCCTTCAGCAGACTGGTTACAGAGGTGGACAGCTTTTTTGCGGCGGTGTTGCTGTTGCCGGCCAATCGAATCAACTGCGGGATGATGCGCGGTTTGCGGGCGATGGTGGCCAGAACCTTGGGAATGCGGATCTGTTTGTTTTCGTCACAGAATTCGTCGATATTAAAATCCAGTTCTTCATCCCAGGGGTCACTGATGGCGCGGATGGCTAGGAAGGGGATGCCGTTTGCAGCGGCAACACGGGCAATGGCGGCGGTTTCCATCTCGACCACCGGAATCTTGACTGCTTCTGGAAGCTGGGCGGCCAGTTGCGTTTTCTGCAGAATGACATCGTTGGAGATAAAGCTGCCGAGCGGGATACCGAGCTGGGCCGCATAGCTGTTGAGACCGTAGAAGCCCACCGGAATCTCTTCAAAGCCGGAGGCGGAATATTGCAGGATCTGGCCGGCCATGACCAAGTCACCGACGTTTAGCCCCGGAATAACCGCGCCGCCGAAACCGGTCGAGATGAGCAGGTCAGGCTTCTCTAAAGCAAGTGCGGTGGCGGCCCAGCCAGCATTGAGCATGCCCATGCCGGCCTCGACCAGTGAAATTTCGTGGCCGTAGAATTGCCCCTGATATCTTTTGCGGCTGCCGCAGGAGCTCTTTTTACAGGATGTTACCTTTTTCAGGACCGCCTTGGATTCTTCGGGCATGGCGGTTATGATTGCGATCTTCATTTCGTTCCTCGATGGTTTGATCAACAGCTTTTTCGGCAGATTACTATGATTTGATTTATTCATCCAGGGTTTATTAACGAAAAGCTGGACAAATGATTCCGTATATAATATATTTTCTCTTCTTTTGCGGAGAGATGTCCGAGCGGTTGAAGGAGCACGCCTGGAAAGCGTGTGTACGTTAATAGCGTACCGAGGGTTCGAATCCCTCTCTCTCCGCCATTTTTGTATTCAAATCTGTTGCAATCCGGGCAGATTATTTTGCAGGCAGATATGATAGTCGGGTCCTGCGCAACGGCAGATCGTGAACTCCGCCAGGTCCGGAAGGAAGCAACGGCAGCGGTCCCCGTCGTGTGCCGCAGGGAAACCCGGCTATCATACCTGCCTGTAAGTTATTTAACGCGCTTTTAATCCAATCTCCCCCAAATTCCCATTGATACGATAATTGCCGGGTGCTGGGGCGATAGATGACCTGTGAGGTTTAATCTCTTGTCCAATGACACGCACTATGAAGTCCTGGCCAGGAAATACCGCCCCCAAACCTTTTCGGAGCTGACCGGACAGGAGCATGTTAGTCGCACGCTCCAGAATGCCATTGACTCCGGCCGGGTGGCACATGCCTTTTTGTTCAGCGGTGCCCGTGGTGTTGGTAAGACCAGTACGGCACGTATTCTGGCCAAAACACTGAATTGCGAACGCGGCCTGACCCATGAGCCGTGCAATGTCTGTCCGATCTGCATCGAGATCACCAAGGGATCATCGACGGACGTCTTTGAAATCGACGGTGCCTCCAATACCGGTGTTGATGACATTCGCGAATTGCGTGACAATGTCAAGTACCTCCCCTCCCACAGCCGTTTCAAGATATTCATAATCGACGAAGTCCACATGCTCTCTAACAACGCCTTCAATGCCTTGTTAAAGACGCTGGAAGAACCCCCCGACCATGTAAAATTCATTTTTGCGACTACCGAGCCACATAAGTTGCCGGTAACGATTCTGTCCCGTTGCCAGCGTTTTGATTTCAAGCGGGTGCCGCTGGCAAAGATCATCGGGCGGTTGCGTCAGATCGCTGAGGCGGAGGGGATCACAATCAGTGATGCCTCGCTTGCCCTGATTGCCCGCAAGGGTGATGGCAGCATGCGTGATGCCCTGACCGCCTTTGACCAGGTTCTGGCCTGTTGTGGAAACAGTGTTGATGAAGATGATGTGGTTGCGCTGATCGGTGCTGTTGACCGTCGGCTGCTGATGGATATTTCGGCAGCGGTCTTTGCGAAGGATACGCAATCAGTTCTGGCAGGTGTTAAACGGGTTGATGGCGTCGGCTATAATATGCGCCAGTTTTGTCAGGAATTGATCGAGCATTTTAGAAACCTGATGATTGTCCAGACGGTCCAAAAACCGGAAGAGATTCTGGATCTGTCGGATCAGGAGTTGTCTGATCTGTGTTCGCAATCGGCCGGTTTTACATCCGTTGATCTGCAAAGACGTTTGACGCTGTTGATCAAGGCGGATGGTGATATGGCGTTTGCCAGCTGCCCTCGCCTGATCATTGAGATTGCACTGTTGAAAGCGGCCACCCTTGAACCGGTGCTGCCGATAGTTGAGTTGATGGAAAAGGTCAGGCTGCTTGAAACACAGTCGGTTCATACGCCAGGGCTTCCTTGGGAGGCAGGCCGTGACCATGGCCATGTTGCGCCGGTGAAACATAGTCCGCCGCCTGCCGCCAGCGCCAGGGTTGAGCCGCCTGTAAAGGCGGTTGCAGTTGAAAGACCGTCCGTTGAAAAAACGCCTTTTGCCCCGTCTGGTGGGCCATTCTCGTGGGAGCGTTTTGTCTCGTTTGTTAATGACAATAACCGCCTGTTTGGTTCACAGCTTGAGCATGGCAGCCCTTTGAGGAAGACGGATAATCTGCTTGAAATTGGTTTCCCGGAGGGGAGCCACTATCTGGTCCTTCTTCAGGATGCGGAGTCTATTGCGGAAATCAAGGGGTTGTTGAAGCAGTATGAGGGCAAAGAGAGTGATGTCGCGATTAAGCCGATCGTGCCCGAGAAGGGTTGCATTCCCCAGACCGTGGCGGAAAAAAAAAGAACTGATCTGGAGCAGCAGCAGCAGGAATTGAGGCATGAGGTTGAAAATCATCCGGTGATCAGTGAGGCCTTGAGGGTTTTTGGCGGCACGATTACAGAGATTCGTAAAGAGGGAACAACACTTTAAACAAGGAGCCGAATATGTCCAAAAGTATTGCAAATATTATGAAACAGGCAACCATGATTCAGCAGAAGATGGCCAAGCTGCAGGAAGAGGCTGTTCAGAAGACAGCCGAGGCAACTTCCGGTGGTGGTGCCGTTGCAGTTGTTGTCAATGGCAAGAATGAGCTGCTCTCCCTATCGATTAAAAAAGAGGCGGTTGATCCGGAAGATGTCGAAATGCTTCAGGATCTTGTAATTGCTGCCGTTAACGAGGCCCTTAAGAAGGTTCAGTCTGAACTCTCCACCGAGATGTCAAAGATAACCGGCGGGATGAATATTCCAGGCCTGTTCTAGTATGGTGTATACAGTTTCAGGGGTTGTCCCTTGTTGTGTAACGCATTAATATTACAGGATAAATGCTTATTTTGTTTGACTAATTAATTCGCTTCGGATAATAGGTAAATTGTTTGTTTTCCATTTACCTTGTAAATGGCATTCAGTCTGATGGTTTGTGATCGATTTGTTTTGGCAGTCCAGTTTATATAAACAGTTTTTGTGCTTTGGAATATATGATAACTAAATCATCCTCCCTATCACGTCTGGTTGGCGAGCTTAAAAAACTGCCCGGCGTGGGTGAACGAACTGCACTAAGGCTGGTATTCCATCTGCTGAAAACTCCTCAGAACCTGACAGCACTTTCGGAATCGCTTCAAGATGTACACAGCAGGGTTCATGCCTGCTCGGTCTGTTATGCCATTACCGAGGATGATCCTTGTGCAATCTGCTCTGGTGGCCGTGACGCCGGGATAATCTGTGTCGTGGAAAATTCCCAGGATCTGATGGCGCTTGAGCGCAGCAATGCCTATGCTGGCGTTTATCATGTGTTGGAGGGGGTCATTTCTCCACTGAATGGAATCGGTCCGGCTGATCTGAGGATCGCAGAACTGCTGGAGCGGGTCAGGGTTGGCGCTGTCAATGAGGTTGTCATCGCAACGAATTTTACGGTTGAGGGTGAGGCAACAGCCCTGTACCTGACAAAATTGCTGAAGCCGCTTGATGTAAGGGTAACGCGCCTGGCCCATGGAATTCCGCTTGGCAGCGACATAGAGTATGTGGATGCCGCCACGGTTCAGTGGGCATTGCAGGGAAGAAACGAATTGTAGATGTGCGTCTATGACAGACAAGGTATTTGTCTGCATTTTTGTCGATTGTAAAACAGTATGCAGTATACACAATGTAAGACTAAGGAAGTCTGCATCGGAGTACAGAAAGCATAATCAAAAAACAGGAGGAATGCATGAGCAGAAGAATGGTTACTATTGACGGCAACACCGCTGCCGCCCACGTGGCCCACGCCACAAACGAGGTAATTGCGATTTATCCGATTACCCCGTCATCAGTAATGGGTGAACTCTCCGATCTCAAGAGTGCTGCCGGAGCAAAAAACATCTGGGGAACAGTACCTTCTGTTTCCGAATTGCAGTCAGAAGCTGGTGCCGTTGGTGCAGTACACGGTTCGTTGCAGGCTGGCGCAATGACAACAACATTTACATGTAGTCAGGGTCTCCTCCTGATGATTCCTAACATGTACAAAATTGCCGGTGAGCTTACCTCCACCGTATTCCATGTATCAGCTCGTGCGTTGGCCGCTGCTGCCCTCTCCATCTTCGGCGATCACTCTGATATCATGACCTGCCGTGCAACCGGCTGGGCAATGCTCGGATCAAACAATGTCCAGGAAGTTATGGATATGGCGCTGATTGCACAGGCAGCAACCCTGCGTGCACGCGTTCCGTTCATTCACTTCTTCGACGGTTTCCGTACATCACATGAAATCCAGAAGGTTGAAGAGCTGACCATGGACGATATGCGTGCGATGATCAGCGATGAGCTGGTTAACGAGCATCGTGCCCGTTGTCTGTCACCTGATCGTCCAATTATCCGCGGTACCGCACAGAACCCGGATGTTTACTTCCAGGGTCGCGAGACGGTTAACAAGTATTATACAGCTACAATCAGCATCGTACAGGAAGAGATGGATAAACTGGCCAAGATTACTGGCCGTCAGTATAACCTGGTTGATTATCACGGTGCTGCTGATGCTGACCGCGTTATCGTTATCATGGGCTCCGGCGCAGACATGGTTCAGGAATCAGTTGATGCACTGAACAAGGCTGGTGAAAAAGTCGGCGTTGTAAAAGTTCGTCTCTATCGTCCATTCCCGGTTGAGGCATTTGTTAAGGCACTGCCTAAGACAGCCAAGAAGATCTCCGTTCTTGACCGTACCAAAGAGCCAGGTGCTATCGGCGAACCGCTTTATCTGGATGTACGTACCGCCATCGGCGAGGCAATGGCTGACAAGATCGTTTCCTTCGATGGCTACCCAATTATCGTTGGCGGCCGTTATGGTCTCGGTTCAAAAGAATTCACCCCTGCCATGGCAAAGGCTGTTTTTGATAACCTCAAAAACGAAAAGCCACAGAATCACTTTGTTGTCGGTATCAACGACGACGTCACCAACTCCAGCCTTGCCTATGACCCATCCTTCCGCACCAATATGGAAGGCACCTACGAGGCAATGTTCTTCGGCCTTGGTTCCGACGGTACCGTTGGCGCAAACAAAAACACCATCAAGATCATCGGTGAAGCAACCGACAACTTTGCACAGGCATACTTTGTTTATGACTCCAAAAAGGCAGGCAGCATCACTACCTCGCATCTCCGTTTTGGTAAAAAACAGATCAATGCTCCATACCTGATCGACAACGCAGACTTCATCGCCTGCCATAACTTCTCCTTCCTCGAGAAGTACGACATGCTCAGCAAGGCTAAAGTTGGCGGAACATTCCTCCTCTGCTCACCTTTTGAGCACGATGTGGTTTGGGATAACATGCCGAAGGAAGTTCAGCAGCAGATCATCGATAAGAAACTCAAGTTCTACGTTATCAACGCCGTTAAACTGGGCGAAGAACTGGGACTTGGTGCACGTATCAACATGATCATGCAGACCGCCTTCTTCAAAATCTCCAACATCATCACTGTTGATGAGGCTGTTGCCGAGATCAAAAAGGCAATCAAGAAGAGCTACGGTAAGGCTGGCGACAAGGTCGTCAACATGAACTATGCCGCTGTTGATGAGGCTCTCAAAAACATCCATGAGGTTGCTGTTCCTGCTGCTGCAACCAGCAAAATCACCATGCCGCCAGCAGTATCGACATCCGCTCCTAAATTTGTGCAGGATATTACCGGTAAGATCATTGCCGGTTATGGTGATGACCTGCCTGTATCTGCAATGCCGATCGATGGTGCTTTCCCGACTGCAACATCACAGTATGAAAAACGTAATATCGCCCTTGAGATTCCTGTCTGGGACGAAAAGCTCTGTATCCAGTGTGGTATCTGTTCTTTCGTCTGTCCTCATGCTTCAATGCGTATGAAGGCATATCCTGCTGATGCTCTGAAAGGCGCACCTGCTACATTCAAGTGTGCAGACTCCAGAATTGCAGAGCTGAAAGACAGAAAAGTAACCCTTCAGGTTGCACCTGAAGATTGTACCGGTTGCGGCGTTTGTGCACACAACTGCCCTGCCAAGGACAAGGAAAACCCAGCTCACAAGGCACTCAACATGCAGTTCCAGCCACCACTGCGTGCCGATGAAGCTGCCAACTATGACTTCTTCCTGTCTCTTCCAGAAGTTGAAACAGAAAACATCAAGCTTGATACCGTTCGCGGCAGCCAGCTGGTTCGTCCTACATTCGAATACTCCGGTGCCTGTGCAGGTTGTGGTGAAACAGCATACCTCAAGCTGCTTTCACAGCTCTTCGGCGATCGCGCACTGATTGCCAATGCAACCGGCTGTACATCCATCTACGGTGGTAACCTGCCGACAACACCTTGGGCTACACGTGCTGATGGCCGTGGTCCAGCCTGGGCTAACTCCCTGTTTGAAGACAATGCCGAGTTCGGTTTCGGTATGCGTCTGGCTGTAGACAAGTTCAACCAGGCAGCACTTGAGCTGCTCGACGAACTGATCAGCTGCGAGTGTGGATCATGCAAGTCTTCTGTTGCGTTGATGCAGGAGATCAAAAATGCCGATCAGAGCACACAGGTTGCCATCGAAAAGCAGCGTGAGCGTGTTGCTGAACTGAAGAAGGTTGTTGAGGCTTGCAAAGAGCCTGCAGCAGTTAAACTCCTCCCGATCCTCGATTACCTGGTTAAGAAATCTGTCTGGTGTATCGGTGGTGACGGCTGGGCATACGATATCGGTTACGGCGGTCTTGACCATGTAATTGCATCCGGTAAAAATGTAAATATTCTGGTTCTTGATACAGAGGTTTACTCCAACACCGGTGGTCAGGCTTCTAAATCTACACCGATGGGCGCAGTTGCACAGTTTGCTGCCAGCGGTAAAACTGTTGGTAAGAAAGACCTGGGTATGATCTGCATGTCTTACGGCCATGCCTATGTTGCCAGCGTTTCTCTGGCAAACCCTGCCCAGGTTGTTAAGGCATTCATGGAAGCAGAGGCACATGATGGTCCATCAATCATCATCGCTTATGCACATTGTATCGCCCACGGTATCAATATGACTACCGGTATCGATGAGCAGAAAAAAGCCGTTTCTTCCGGCTACTGGACACTCTATCGTTACAACCCGGCTCTGGCCGAGCAGGGTAAGAACCCGCTGCAGCTTGACAGCAAGGCGCCGTCCACCACCTACGAAGATTTCGTAAATGGTGAGAATCGCTGGAAGGTTCTCAAGAAAATTAATCCTGAGCAGGCAACAGCACTTCAGAAGCGTGCCAGCGAGCTGACTGCAAGACGTTATCAGTACTACAAAAAGCTCTCTGAACTTGCTTATGAAGGTTAATCAGCAGCTTGATTGAGAAGTACCCGGCTTTGCGGGGTTTTTGCGCGGAGGCATTTTTTTTTTTATTTCATTCCCCTTTTATAACAAAAAAGAAAAAAAAAGGGGGGGGGGTGGAGGACAAA
>CAXYUZ010000004.1:0-114326 GCA_964292275.1 uncultured Desulfuromonadaceae bacterium | reverse complement strand
AAAAAACAGCGAGCGGGAAGATGGGGACAAAATTCAGCAGTTTTTCAAAGGTCTGCTAAGCATGGGCAAACTAAGGTAGATATCACAGTAAATGATAACGCCGCCGTCTACCTAGCCGCCGAAAACGGCCATTTGGATGTCATCAGGTATCTTGTGGAGGAGGCGCCGAAATATGGGCAGCCAAAAGTGGATATCACAGCGAATGACAACTACGCCGTCCGTTGGGCCGCCGAAAACGACCATCTGGATGTCATCAAGTATCTGGTGGAAGATGCGCCCTATCACACAGGACAGATTATTCAAACAGACTTTTACATAAGTATGGCGTATATAAAAAATTATCTACACAGTAAATCGGAATTTATTAACAGCCTAATGGAACTTAATGACTCTGGCATTCCATACCAAAATTGGAAGGACATAATCGAAAGCAAAAAACTAAATAAACTACAACAACTTAGATGTAAAAAAATCTGATTTGAGCGTAAAGACTGGGTCAATCGTCAAGGTGAGGTTTCCGGCGCAGTGACAAAAAAGTGATCACGTATATATTTGAGTTCTTGCAAAAGGCCTAATTTTGTCATTCCCGAAGCGTTTCTGATCGGGAATCCAGATTCTAAAATAATTGGAAAGCCTGGATCCCCGATAAAGACATTCGGGGATGACATTCTTAATAGCGGAAGAATAGTGCTCGTCAGAAACTATTTTGCAAGAGACTGATTTTAGCATCCCTTTATACCGGTTTTGACACTACGCCGAAACCACCTTCACCATCACATTCCGCAGCCGCGAAACCAGCTTTCCCTGTTTAAAACGCTCCCCTTCCCCACCGCCCAACGCCTGATAGAGTTTCATCCGGTTCTTCAGCCGGTTCAGCTTGTTTTCCGCCAGGCTGACCTCGGCGCTGCGGCGGCTTTCCTGCTGGTCAAGCCACTCTTTTACACCCGTTGCTCCGGCACGGTAACGGATCTCGGCCAGTTTTTCCGCCGCAACGGCCAGATCAAGATTTTCCTTTAACTGGCCACCCTCGGAACGGTAATAATCTGCCGCAGAGAGTTCAATCTCCACCTCGCACAACGCCTTATAGAGTATCTGGCGGAAATTAACCGCCGCCTCATCATAGGCGGCCTGTGATGCCTTCACCGTCAGATCAGCCGTGTTCCACTGCAGAAAGGGAAGCAGCACCGCCAGTCCAGCACTGGCCACCGGATTACGGACAATGTCGGCCAGACTGGTGCTGCTGCTCCCCAGTGAACCGGTCAGGGTAAATGCGGGATAGAATGAGGCCCGGCTGGAATCCAGGTTGGCCAGATATTCACGCAGACGATACTCGGCCGCCTGCAGGTCGGGACGCCGTGCCAGCAGCGATGCGGGCAGACCGGCCGCAGGTGGTGCCAATTCTGACTCCGGCAAGCTCTGACACTCTTCCACCGGCGTTCCCGGAGGCTGATCGAAGAGTATTGCCAGATTGTTCCTGGCCTCGCTGCGCTGGCGCAACAGCTGTTCACGCGTGGCCCGCTGACCCGTCAGGCTCTGCTTTGCCTGCAGCAATTCAATGGCCGAAACAGAACCGGCATTATAGCGGGCCTGCACGATCGCCACCGTCCGCTCGGCATAGGCGATGCTGCTGTCACAGATCGTCAATCGCTGGTTCAGCCAGGCAATCTGCCAGTAATAAGTTGCCACCGTTCCGACCAGCGTCAGCGCCACACCCTGACGGTCAGCCTCCGTGGCCTCCGCCTCCCAGCGTCCGGCATCACGCAGACGCGCCAGCCGGCCCCACAGATCAATCTCGTAACTGAGCGTGCCATTCAGGCTGTAGCTCCGCGACAGATTCCCATTATCCAGATATTTTGAAACCGTGCTGCTTCCACCGGCGCTGATCGTCGGTGTCATATTGGTATCGGTCAATCCAGAACTGATCCGGACCTTCTGCACCTTGATCGCTGCCGCTGTCAGATCGTTATTAACCCTTAGCGCACGTTCCACCAACCTGTCCAGAACAGGATCATTAAAGGAACGCCACCACTGTTCACCGGCGGCAACGGCCGCCCCGCTGGTTCCGCTGCTCCATCCCTGCGGAACAACCACCGCCGGCCGTTGATAGGCGGTGCCCGAAAAAAGCGAACATCCGGGGAGCAGGGACAGGATCAATACGGTTATTTGAAGAAGGGTTTTTCTATTCATCGGGTTCACCTTGATATGGAAGCAGAGTTACAGAATACGCGACGCGATCGCCAATGCAACTTACAAATACAATGAATTTAAAGCTCCCCCTCTTAAGATAAGAGGGGGCTGGGGGGCGTTATGAAACCCAAGTAACATTCTACCAAACTCCCCATTAAAACAGCAAAACCACCACAACAATCAAGCTGTCGAACTTCAATCAGCCAAAAGCACCAAGGCCGTATCGGCATTTTGCCGGTTCGATTTATCCAGCAACTAAGAATGGAACGCCACCGGCGTCACATAACGCCCCCTAACCCCCTCTTAACTTAAGAGGGGGAACTAAAACCCCCATCTGCATCCATCTGCACCCCCTACTCCCGTGCCAACGCCTCGATCGGATCCAGCCGGGCGGCATTGCGTGCGGGGAGGAAGCCGAACAGCACCCCGATCAAGGTTGAGCAGAAGAATGCCGAGAGGATCGAAAGCAGTGAGAACTTCATGGAAAATGACGATACGAACAGGGCAAAGATCATCCCAACGCCATAGGAGAGAAAGACACCGATTAATCCACCGATGAAACAGACCAGCACCGATTCGATCAGAAACTGCTGCAGGATATCGCTCTGTCTGGCACCCACAGCGACACGGATGCCGATTTCATGGATACGTTCACTGACCGATACCAGCATGATGTTCATGACGCCGATGCCGCCGACCAGCAGCGAGATAACCGCAATGGCCGAGATCATCAGCGTAAGTGTGGCGGTGGTCTTTTTGACAGTTTTAAGGATACTGTCGCTGCTGTTGGTGTAGAAATCCTTCACGCCGCCATGGCGCTGTTTCAGAAGCGTAATGATACTCTGTTCGGCGATCTGATTGGAGACGCCGTCGCTGATCCTGACCGTGATCGAATTAAAATACTGCTGACCAAGGATGCGGCTCATGGCCGAGCTGTAGGGAGTCCAGATCTCCAAATTCTGATTATTGCCGAACGGACTCTCCTTCTGCTTGGTCACCCCGATTATCCGGCAGGGGAGCGTGCCAATCATGAGTACCTTGCCCAACGGGCTCTCGCTGTTGAAAAACTTTTTGGCGGTATTATTGTCGATCACCACCACCTGCGACTGGGTACGGATATCCTTTTCATCCAGCCCCCTGCCGGACTCGATCTCCAGTCCGCGCACCCTGAAATAATGCTCGCCGACACCATTGATGGAGGCATTCCCCTTTTTATTACCGCACTGTACAAGCTGGGTACTGCTGACACCGGGGGTGACGCTGTCCACATACACCTGTGAACGGAGCGCCTCCAGATCGGCCGGGAGCAGCGTCTGGATGCCGGAGGCATCCTCATCACCAAAATCCTTGCCAGGGTAGACGTCAATCACATTGGTCCCCATGGAGCTGATGTCGTTGATAACCTTCTGACGCGCCCCCTGCCCCAGGGCAACCACCGAGACGACGGAGGTTATGCCGATGATAATCCCCAGCATGGTCAGCAGGGTTCTCATGCGGTGCGAGGCCATGGCGATCAGCGCCATGCGGAAGGCCTCGGCAAAGCGCCCCCACAGCGCCTGGAGCAGATTGCCGTCAACACCCCGTTCCCTGACCTCTCTTTCAACGGGTTCCAAGGGCGGGGCCTGACGATTAATCCGGTCGGCCACAATCTCGCCGTCACTGATCTCGATGATCCGCTCCGCATTGGCCGCCACCTGCATATCATGGGTCACCAGTATGATCGTATGCCCGGCGGCATGCAGTTCATGAAGGATGTTCATCATCTCGGCACCGCTTTTGCGGTCCAGTGCGCCGGTCGGCTCATCGGCCAGAATCACATCCCCACCGTTCATCAACGCCCGGGCAATACTGACCCTCTGCTGCTGGCCGCCGGATAACTGTCCCGGCCGGTGATGCCTTCGTTCCTCAAGCCCGAGACGCCGCAGCAGTTCCTCCGCACGACATCGCCGTTCCACCTTGGCATCTCCGGCATAGATGGCGGGGATCTCCACATTCTGCACCGCATCCAGATGGGGCATCAGGTGGTAGCGCTGGAAGATGAAGCCGAAATATTCACGGCGCAGTTGGGCCAGCTGATCGCCGTTCAGGCTGGAGACCTCCTGGCCATTGATCCGGTAGCTCCCCTCCGTCGGACGGTCAAGACAACCCAGTATATTCATCAGAGTGGACTTGCCGGATCCGGAGGCGCCCACAATCGCCACCATCTCTCCGGCATTGATCTGCAGGGTAATCTCCTTGAGGACGCGTATCTGCTGGTCGCCGCTGGTAAAATCACGACACAGCCCGCCAAGTTCCAGTAATGGACGACTCACGACTATCGTCTCCCCGGCGGAGGTCCCGGTCTGTTGCTCTTTTCAGCCGCAGGAACGGTGCTACTGTCACCGACAACCACCCGCTCCCCCTCTGCCACCCCTTCCAGGATTTGAACAAAAACATTATTGGTCAACCCGGTCTTCACCCGGCGGGTCTCCGGGCGGTTGTCACGCAGCACCCGAACCTGGACGTAGCCATCCTTTTTCTCGCCAATGGCCGAGACCGGGATACAGAGCGCCTTTGAGGCACTGCCAAGAACGATTGAAACCTGGGCGGTCATGGAGACGCGCAGCCGGTTTTCCGGATTGGGAACCTCGAACAAACCATTGTAGTAGACGGCACTGCTACTGCTGCTGGAGGATGAACTGCTTGTCGTGGTTGAACTGCTGGATACCGGACCAGGCTCAATAGCGCGTAGTTTGCCGTAATAGCGGGTCTCCGTATCACCCAGCAGGGTAAAATATGTCACCAGCCCCGGCTTGACACGGATAACATCGGCCTCGGAGATCTTGGCCTTGACCGTAATGGTATCCAGATCGGCCAGGGTCAGGATGGTGGTGGCGGACTGGGTGGAAACAACCGTCTGCCCCTCTTCCGTATCGATTGATATGACCACGCCGTTTATGGGGGCGCTGATACTTGTGTAGCCAAGATTGGCCCGGGCGGTATCCACGGCGATGCGCGCCTTTTTGATCTGTGCGTCCAGAGATGAAATATCACCGCGGGTACTGTCCAATTGGGCCTGGGCCGATTCCAGATCCGCCCGCGATGAGGCCTCATACTTCTGCATGGCAAGCTGACGCTGGCGTGCCAGCTCATACTGTCGCAACGATGCCAGCTTGGAACGTTTCTGGGCCTGCAGGTTCTCCACCTGCGCCTCGGCATCCTTAAGGGTATTGCGCTGCAGCACCGGATCGATCTCCGCCAGCAACTGGCCGCTCTTGACCTTATCCCCCAGTTTCACATGCAGCTTCTTCAACTGACCGGAGACCTGGGCGCCAACCGCAACGGTTTTGTAGGCCTTGAGGGTACCGCTCGCCAGAACGCTCTCCTCCAGATCCATACGGACAACCGGCGCGGTAATATAGGTCACCTCGCCCTTGGTGAAAAAGATCCGTTTGACGCCGTATGCCAGCAACAGCGCCAGAATCAGCAGGGACATAACGATTATTTTTTTGCGGGTCTGTTTAAACATAATACCTTCCATTCCCAATAATTACGGTTGCAGCCGCCAAGCATAATGTCGTGAACACAATTCGCCCGGCGCCAATGCTTCACAAGCCTGCGACAGAATACATCCAAATCCCTTCAACAAGTGTGAAAACAATGTGGAAATACCCATAAAAGGCAGATTTTGATTTTTTTTGAAAAAACCGGGAACATTTCTCCCCCATCCATTGTCAAAGGTTACAAAGACACAAAAAACATGGAGGAACAGATCATGAAAACCATCATCAGCATTATAACCCTGATTCTGCTGGCCGCAGGAAATCTCTGGGCCGGTATCGGCAATGCAATCGATGTCCGCATTGTCACTGACTATGGACAAACCCTGCCGACCTACCCGGTCAACAGCCATGGCACTGTTCACAAGGCCTACGCCGAGGCAACCCGGGGTGAGCATTACAAGATCAGCGTCACCAACCGCCTGAACCGCCGCGTGGGGGTTGTGATTGCCGTGGACGGGCGCAACATCATCACCGGCGGCAAGTCATGGCTGAAAAGCAGCGAGCGGATGTACATTCTGGAACCTCACGGCTCCGGCGAGTTTGCCGGATGGCGCACACGCCAGGACCGAATCAACCGTTTCTATTTCACCGATGTGCCTGATTCGTATGCCGCCGCATTTGGCGACAACAGCGCCATGGGTGTGATTGCCGTGGCAGCATTTCCGGAGGTACGCCGTTACGAAGCGCCGGTTGCCCAGTCATACGGTTATCACCGTGATTCCGCAGCACGCTCGGAAAGTGCACCGGCACCGGCAGCAGCACCGGCGGTCAAAAAGAGCAAAAGGAGTGCCTTGGAGAGCGCCGGCACCGGCTATGGCCAGAGCGAATATTCACCATCCTACAATGTGGCCTTTGAGGCCGAACGGTATCCGGTCGAGTCCGTGCTCTTGAAATACGAATGGCGCAGCACACTCTGCAAACTAGGCGTGATTTCATGCCAGCGCCCCTATCGTCAGCCACATAACCGCCTCTGGAATGACGGCTACGCCCCACCACCTCCGGGACGCTGAAATTGTTAACGTTGCAAATGAATATTTTGCTAAATGTGATATATTTAACGAATTAAATTGTTATCCAACCAGAGAAAGGAAAAGATATGCAGACCCTCAAGGCAATCCTGACACTGATGTTCCTGCTGACATGCTACAGCACATCTCAGGCACATATGCCGCAACTGATCTCCATGCCGCCCATGGAGGATGAACAGCCCGTCAAACCTCAAGAAATAAGGCTTTCCAGAATTAATACCGAGGTACGGATCCATGGCTGGACGGCTGAAACCCGCATGACCATGACCTTTGCCAACCCGACCGGGCGCAATCTGGCCGGGGACCTGTACTTCCCCCTGCCGGAGGGAGCCACGGTCAGCGGTTATGCGCTGGATATAAACGGCGTGATGGTTGACGGCGTGGTGGTGGAAAAGGAAAAGGCACGCCAGGTTTTTGAAAAGGAGGTCCGCAAGGGGGTGGACCCGGGACTGGTGGAGTGGGTCAAGGGGAATAACTTCAAAACCCGCGTTTTCCCGATTCCGCCCCATGGCAGCAGAACAATCATGGTGCGCTATATTTCCTCGCTCTCCGATAACAGGGGAACCCCGTTCTACCATCTGCCGCTGCAATTTTCAAAGAAGGTGGATGAATTCAGGTTGCGGATTGAGGTGGTTCGCGGAGAGGCCATGCCGGTAATCAGCGGCGGCATACCCGGACTTAACTTTGGTAAGTGGCGTGACAGTTATCTGGCCGAAACAGTTATCAGAAATGTTGCCCCGTCGGCAAACCTGAAGGTGGCCCTGCCTGAACTGGACAGACACCCGCTGGTGCTTGAAAAATCCGCGGATGGCAAAATCTGGTTCACAATCAATGATATGCCGGTGATTCCCTCACCACAGCCAGTTGCTGCACCGGAAAGAGTCGGCATCATCTGGGATGCATCCGCCTCGCGTGCCGAGGCATCCCACCAGCGTGAGCTGGATGCCCTGCGCCGCTTCTTTGCCCGTTTCCCCGATAAAAACATCGTCGTCGAACTGACACTGCTCCGTAACAATGCAGAAAAGCCATACCGCTTCGTTGTTAAAAACGGCGATGCGTCGGCGGTCATCAAGACCCTGCAGTCTGTTTCATATGACGGCGGTACACGCATGGGGGCGATTGGACCCGAAAAAAATCCACCCGATTATTACCTGCTCTTTTCGGACGGCATTTCCAATTTTGGTGCCGAAGAACCAACAGACCTTCCACGACCACTGTACATCTTCAGCGACAACGCCCGCACCAATCACCCGTTTCTCCGTTATCTGGCCATGAAAAGCGGCGGTGCCTATTTCAATCTGAGCAATGTCGATCCGGCCAGGGCCGCAGCGGCAGCCGGTTCACCGGCTTTTTCCTTCATCTCGGCAAGCTTTAAGAGTGCTGAAATCAGCGGCGTTACCCCCGGCATAGCCCAGCCGGTACTGGGCAGGTTCAGCATCAACGGACAGCTATTGACAGAGCGCGCCACTATTACGCTCAATTACGGCATTGGCGGCCGAATCACACACCGCGTCAGCTATAATCTGAACGCAGCCGATGCCGCCAGGGGTGAAATGGGTGCGGTCAGATGGGGGATGAAGCGGCTGGAAGAGCTGCAGATCATGCCAAAACGTAACCAGCGTGAAATCATCGAAACCGGCAAACGCTTTGGGCTGGTAACGGAGGGGACATCACTGCTGGTGCTGGAATCGCTCCAGCAGTACATCGAGCACAAGGTTGAACCGCCGGCATCCCTGCCGCAGATGCGGGCCCAGTATCACCAGCAGATGAACATGCGTATGCAGGAGGCGGAACGCAAAAAAGAGGACAAGCTGCAGTATGTGCTTTCGCTATGGCAGCAACGGGTTGAATGGTGGGAAAAGGAATTCACATATCCGCCCGATTTCAAATTCGGTACCGTGCAGGGGAAAAACGGCAGAACAATGATGCAGGAAAGCATGCCACCAATGGCTTCTGTAGCGGCACCGGCCCCCTCACAGGCACCGGCAGAACTGCGTGATGAAGCATTCGAGCGCCGCGCGGAGGTCAGCCGTCCGTCCGTAAAGCGTGCCAAAAAGGCCAAGAATGGTGGCGGAGGCTCTGCCATTGGCGGGGGTGCAAAGAGCGAAATGAGCGAGGAGGCGGATCAGCCGACCGCAACTATCACAATTAAGCCGTGGAACCCGAATACTCCCTACATAAAACAGTTGCAGAAGGTTGCAGAGGATAAACGCTATGACCGTTACCTGGAACTGCGCAAAGAGTATGGCCGTTCACCGGCATTCTATCTGGACTGTGCCGACTTTTTCATTAACCATGACGACCAATATACGGCACTGCGGGTTTTATCCAACATTGCCGAAATGGAGCTGGAAAACCCGGCACTACTGCGAATTCTGGCCCACCGACTGGAACAGATGAACCAGCTTGATCTGGCGGCAATGCTGTTTGAAGAGGTGCGTAATATGCGCCCGGAAGAGCCGCAGTCACACCGCGATCTGGCACTGGTTTTGGCCCGTCGTGCAGATTCCGCAACAGACAACAAACAGAGGATCAACGATTACAAGCGTTCCATTGATCTGCTCTATCATGTGGTCACGAACCAGTGGGATCGTTTTGCCGAAATCGAGGTAATTGCCCTGATGGAATTGAACAGGATTATTCCCAAGGCGAAACAGGCAGGGATTCAGGGTATTCCGGTTGACCCGCGCCTGATCAGGCCGCTGGAGGTTGATGTGCGCATTGTGCTGACCTGGGATGCGGATATGACCGACCTGGATCTGTGGGTAACCGAACCATCCGGTGAAAAGAGTTACTACGGCCACCCGCGCACCACCATCGGCGGCAATATGTCACGCGATATCACCGTTGGCTACGGGCCGGAGGAGTACATCCTGAAAAAAGGGATGGAGGGAATCTACAAAATCGAGACCAACTACTACGGCAGCAGATCGGCTGAACTGGCCGGGGACGCCACCCTGCAGGCCGAGGTTTTCACCAACTACGGCAAACCAAATGAGGAGCGCCGGACCATCACCCTGCGCCTTTCCAAAACCAGGCAAACCGTTATGATTGGTGAAATTGAATTCAAGAGATAATCCGACACAGATGTGATGCCTGAAACCGCCCCCGCTGTGGACAGCCACGTGGGGGCGGTAATGAAGGTTGGAAATTTTATGCAGGCTGCCACGGACTAAACACGATTTAGCTGTTCAAACAAATGAAAAGGCCACCAAATTCGTTAGGTGGCCTTCTTTTATGCTCAATACTATTTTACCTTTTCAAGGTTATTTCCGGCTCTTAAAACTCCGGATCAGTTTCCATTTAATATGTTCCCCACAGCCTGGCGGCGTATCGTCGGTCATAGGCGTCCTCCTCTTAAGGGTTTCAACCTCTTCCAGCTGATTTAAATATATCACCCGTGATAAAATATTCCAGTCTGTTTTTATTTTTTTAATCCGAGTATACTTTGAAATTGGGAACAATCGTTGGAAATGACAGAAGACATATACAGTGAGCTCTTGAAAAAAAAGCCGGTCAGGATAACCTGACCGGCTTTAAACATTACAAATCAATACTAAAAACTAGGCAGCAGCAGTAACAACCACCTTGAGGTTAGCAGTTACTTCCGGGTGGAGCTTCACAGCAACGCTGTACTCACCGAGCTGTTTGATTGGCTCAGCCAGAACGATGATCTTACGATCGATATCAAAACCGTTCTGTTTGAGGAATGCTGCAATCTCAATATTGGTAACGGAACCGAACAGTTTTTCCTCTGCGCCGACTTTATGGGCGAGGGTTACGGTCAGTCCTTCCAGTTTGGCAAGCAGATTCTTGGCAGCTTCAGTCACCTTGTTCTTCTTGTAGGCCAACTGGCGCTTGTTATGCTCAAGGGCCTTGGCATTCTTGTCGGTGGCTTCAACGGCCAGTCCCTTTGGCAGCAGGTAGTTACGGGCATAACCAGGTGCTACCTTAACCACATCACCAATATGTCCAAGAGTTTCAATGTTTTCTTTGAGAATTAATTTCATTACCTTCTCCTTTCAAGCCTGATTTACAGGTTTTCCTCTATTTTAGGGGTACGAAAATCACCCCACAGATCAAATACACCCAGCACGACCAGCAGAATTGCAGAAAGCGGCTGCAGTATCAAAAAAAAGTACATCAACAGTCGCAAGAATCCGGCAAAGGCTTGTCTGGCAATCAGAGTCAACGCAACGGCTAACCCTTGCATAAAGTAAAGAACGGCAAGTACGACCAGAACATTCAATGAGGCCGAACTTACCTGCGGAATCCCGGCCAGCATGGCAAAACCGGCAGTAATCAGCAACAAGACCAGGTATTCAGGGTTACGGTAGTCGTTGAAAACACCGCGTACCAATGGCAACCCGCGACGGATTCCCATGAACAGATAGACAGCACGAATTATAGCGGCTACAGCAAAAAGGGTAATGGTCATCAAGGCCGGAAACAGACGAACCATGGTTTCAGTCATGCTCCGCATCGCCTCGAGCATCTCTTTCTGAACAACCCGATCCTGCTGGGAAAACTTCATGACCATTTCGCTACTGGCAATAAAATTATCCAACAACCCCTGATAAACCTGCTCACCGGTGAACTGGCTGTAGATCAACGCTGCCAGAACCGTAATCACCAATGCTGCCCCAACACCCCAGCACAACGTCCTTGATGCCGAAAATCCGCGAAGTGTCAATTCTGGAACCAGCAACCCCAAAATGCCGCAGGGCACAATATACCAGAGATCAGCCGGCAACCCGAACAGTATTGACAGGAACAGTGCTAAGGCCAGAGCCAACGAGCGCCCGGATAAATCCAGGCGCATCGGCAGTCCCTGTTGATCATCCATCCCTATGGCAGCACGTGGTTCGATGCGATCGGCAGCAGTGCGATATTACGGGCACGCTTGATAGCCTCGGTGATCTCCCTCTGATGAGCGGAGCAGTTGCCGGAAATACGGCGTGGAACTATCTTGCCGCGCTCGGTGATGAAATAACGAAGTGTGCGCGGTTCTTTATAATCGATGGTCAGATTCTTTTCAGCGCAGAAACGGCATACCTTACGACGCTGGAAAGGACGCTTCTTGCGAGGACCGCCTGGGCCGCCGGATGGTCTCTGCTGACTGGTTGGTCTTTCATTGCTCATAATAATCATTCCTCCAGGAAATTATTCGGTGACAGTTTCAGCCGCAACTGCTTCCACAGCGGCCTCAGCGTTTTCTACAGACTCAACCACAGGGGCCTTTTTCTCAAGAACCGGCTTCTCTGGCAGATCTGTAATGTTTACGCTCTGATACCTCAAGACTTTTTCATCAAGTCTGAGACGGCGCTCCAGCTCGGCAATCAACTCACTGTTGCCGTCGTAACGCAGATACAGATAACGTCCCCTGGCGTTTTTCTTCACAATGTACGCCAGCTTCCTGATGCCCCAGTCTTCCAGACGGTAAAACACACCCTTATAGGATGCAATTACGTCCTGAACCTTGTCGGCGATGACTTTGATCTCATCTTCGTTAAGGTCCGGCTGGAGGATGTAAATCGTTTCGTACTTCCTCATGTTGTTATTCCTCCTCACGGTTTTCGAGCCCCGGTCTCACCCGGAACAAGGAGATTCAGCCTTGGCTGATCTTTAAAGAACAGCATTTTTAACCTATTTAACAATATTGTGCAACAGCTATTATCATGACAGCGATAAATTTATCCTATATTTTTTGACAAGTTCCAGCGGATGATAGGATAATTTGGCATTCCGCAGCCCTGGTTCACCAAGATCCTGTTCACGGTTCAGATACAGGCAGTCCGTGAATAAGAGCCGGCTGAATTCACGATTCAGCAATTGGGCGACACCCTCATAAAACCGATCCGCTTTCTCAAAATGACAGACCGCCGTATTATCATTAAGCCGCTCTCCCAGCGCAAACCCTCTGACAACCCCATCAACGAGTACAACCAGACCCTGCAGCCCCAGATCACCGGCAAACCGGATCGCCTCACCGGCCGCCTCCAGTTCCAGCGGGGCAGATGCCCCTGCCAGACCTGTTCCGTGCCCCCATGCCTCCAGCAACTCCAGACAGCCAGCCTGATACTGGGGAGCAAACAGGCAGACCTCATAATCATGTCTGGCGGTGAAATAGGCAATCCGGTTCCTCTTCTTGTGGAAGCGGTTACCCGGCAATGCAGACAACGCATCCCGCAGATATAGGTAGTCAAAACTGTCCCGGTCCGGCACCAGATCCGTCATTCGCTCCGCCAGATAGATTTCGGCAAAATGATCGTCAACGCCGTACAGCACAACACCGTCACCAGCAAGCCGTTTTAACGCCGCAGACACATCCCCGCCCAAGGGGGGCAGACAATAGCGAGCGCCATCATACCCTTTAGCAGATACAATCAGCGAACTACCCAGCAGCGAAAGGCAATAGCCATGCGCCTGCCGAAAGAGATACAGCCCGCTAAAGGTGAATTCGGACAGACGGGGCTGCATCTCCCTGAAAAGCCCGTCAAAAACAACCTTATCGGATCTATCAATCCCCCTGGAATCGGGATAGGCAGGAATTTCCATTGAGTTCTCCGTCAATTATTGTACTATTTCCAAGTTTTACAAAATCAGCACACAAGCGCTTAACATAACAAGCAAACAGATAAATTCAAGCTGGATAATCATTACCATGGAGGATACAGAGATGGCTATCGCAAACAAAATCGCCGGGCAACTTTCCAGGGCATCATGGATACGCAAGATGTTTGAGGAGGGAGAGAAACTGAGAAAGGAATTCGGCGCCGACAAGGTCTACGACTTCACCCTCGGCAATCCCGATGTCGAACCGCCAGAGGCCTTCCAGCGTGAAATGCTTGCCCTGGCCAGCAACCCACTCCCCGGAATGCACCGTTATATGAACAATGCCGGCTACATTGAAACCCGCGCCGCTGTTGCCGAAAAGCTATCAACAGACTCCGGAATCGATGTAACCGCCAACAACATAATCATGACCTGCGGCGCTGGCGGCGCGCTCAACGTTGTGCTTAAAACCATCCTCAACCCGGGCGAAGAGGTCATTATTCTGGCGCCGTTCTTTGTTGAGTACAAATTCTACATCGACAATCATGGCGGCGTACCGGTAGAGGTCCAGACGAATCCGGAAAACTTCCAACTGGATATAGCGGCGATTGAAAAGGCGTTGACACCAAAAACCAGGGCGATTCTGATCTGCACCCCCAACAACCCGACCGGCGTTATCTATCCCGATGACAGCCTGCGAAGACTTGGCGACCTTCTCAAGGGGATCCACAAACGCAACGGTCACCTGATCTACGTTATCTCCGACGAGCCATACGCCAGGATTGCCTACGACGGCAAGCAGGTTCCCAACATCTTCCCGCTGGTGGAAAGCTCCATCATCGTCACATCACACAGCAAGGACCTGGCCCTGCCGGGGGAACGGATCGGCTATCTGGCAGCCAATCCGCGCATGGATACGGCAGATCAGTTCATTGAGGGGGCGATCTTCAGCAACCGGATCCTCGGCTTTGTCAATGCCCCGGCACTGATGCAGCGTCTGGTGGCAAAACTCCAGAACGAATCCGTTGACATCGCCGCCTATCAGGAAAAACGCGACATACTCTATAACGAGCTGACCGGCATGGGCTTCAGCATGGTCAAACCGGATGGCGCCTTCTACCTCTTCCCTAAATCACCATTAAAGGATGATGTTGAGTTCGTGAAAATGGCCCAGAGGCATCGCATCCTGCTGGTGCCGGGGGCCGGATTCGGTGCGCCCGGCTTCTTCCGTATCGCCTACTGCATTGACAAGGGGATCATTGAAAGAAGTCTGCCCGCCTGGAGAGAGCTGGCCAAAGAGGCTGGACTGAAGGGATAAGTCAGACTATCAAGAAAGATCAACGGGGTGAGATTCATGCAATCTCACCCCCTGTTTTTTCACAAGCAAAACAATCGACACACACCCCGTAGCAGATAGGTGCTTAAAAATGCAAAAACGTTTCACCGCAAAGGATGTCACGATCATCAGTGACGAACAGGCCAGCAAAGGTTTTCTCTCGATCCACAAACTGCAGCTCAAACACGCCCTTTTCCCCAGAGGAGAAAGCAAGACCATCACACGCGAGGTCATGCACCGTGGCAAGGCGTCGGCCATCCTGATCCACGACCCAAAGCATAATCTTGTTATGACACTGGAACAGTTCCGGGTTGGCGGGCTTGGTGAAGACGATGGCCCCTGGTTCATCGAAATCCCGGCCGGCATGATTGACAGCGGCGAGACACCCGCCGAGGCGGCCATCCGGGAAGCCTGGGAGGAAACCGGTTGCCGGATATCCAATATAACCCCGATTGCCGCCTTCTTTCCCAGTCCGGGCGGATGTTCAGAGAAGGTGCATCTCTTTTACGGCACTGCCGATCTATCCGGATATGGCGAACAGATTCATGGTGAAGGGAGTGACAACGAGAACCTGCTGGCAAGGGCGGTCCCGTTTGAGGATGCGCTCAACTGGATCTATTCAGGAATTATAAAAGACGCGGCATCGATCATGGCCCTCTTCTGGCTCAAGGGGCAACAACCTCCGATCAGTGCCGACCTCAATCCCTGAAACGCCTCGTAATTTCAGCGTACTGATCAATCCGGCGGTCGCGTAAAAATGGCCAGATACGCCGAACCGTCTCACTGCGGCTAAAATCCAGATCAACGGATACAATCTGTTCCTGCTCGACATCCCCCTCGGCCAGCAGCTCCCCCTGGGGACCGGCAACAAAACTGCTTCCCCAGAAACGAATACCATCCGCAGAGAGATCCGTAGACGCCTCAAATCCGACCCGGTTCACCGCCAGAACCGGCAGCCCATTGGCAACGGCATGGCCACGCTGAACAGTGATCCAGGCCTGACGCTGCCGCTCCTGCTCGGCAGGCGTATCAGCCGGATCCCAACCGATGGCCGTTGGATAGATCAGCAGATCCGCACCCGCCAGCGCCATCAAACGGGCCGCCTCTGGATACCACTGATCCCAGCAAACAAGCACACCCAGCTTACCAACAGAGGTCTGGATCGGATTAAAGCCGAGATCACCAGGGGTAAAATAGAACTTTTCATAAAAACCGGGATCGTCCGGAATATGCATCTTGCGATAACAGCCGGCAACAGAACCATCCTTTTCAAATACAACGGCTGTATTGTGATACAAACCAGGGGCACGCCGCTCAAAAAGTGACGACACAATCACAACCCCCAACTTGGCGGCCAATTCACCGAAAAATTCCGTTGAAGGGCCTGGGATGGGTTCAGCCAGGTCAAACAGGGCTGGATCCTCCACCTGACAAAAATATGGGCCGGTATGCAGCTCCTGCAGAACAATCAGACCAGCCCCCTGGCCAGCAGCAGTGCAGACCATGGCGGCGCTCCGCTCCAGGTTTTCCTGACGATCAGTACCGCAGCTCTGCTGAATCAATGCACATCGAAGTGATTTCACGCCAAAACTCCCTCTGGAAGCTGCATTGTTATGCAGTGCAATGAGCCATGCTGGCTGATCAGCGCAGAACAGTTAATACCAATCACCTCGCGCCCTGGAAAGGCAGTGGCAATAAATTCAAGCGCCTTGGCATCCTGTGTTTCATTACCATAAACCGGCACCAGAACCGCGCCGTTGATAACCAGAAAATTTGCATAGGTGGCTGGCAAACGATGGGCGGATTCATCAAAAACAGCCTTTGGCCATGGAAGCGCTATCAATTTATAGGGTGAGCCATCGGGTGCCCTGAAGGCCTTCAACTCGTTCTCCATCAACTTCAGCTCTTCATAATGCTCATCACGTTCATCATCACAGGCCGTATAAACAATGGTATTATCCGGGCAGATACGAGCCAGGGTATCGACATGGGAATCCGTATCATCGCCGGCCAGATAGCCGTGATTGAGCCAGAGCACACGCTGGGCGCCCAGAAGTGATGCCATGGCCTGTTCAATCTCGCTGCGGTCAAGTTGCGGATTGCGGTTTGGCGACAACAGACATCTGGAGGTGGTCAACATCGTGCCAAGGCCATCGGTTTCGATCGACCCGCCCTCAAAGACAAGCCCGATACGCTTCAGGTTAGGGACAAAGACACCCGATTCCTTCAGGCAGGCTGTAACCTGATTATCATAATTGGCAGGAAATTTAAGCCCCCAGCCATTGAAACCAAAATCAAGCAGCACAGGCTGATTATTAAATATCACCGTCACAGGTCCGAAATCACGGGTCCAGGTGTCATTTGTCAAGGCACGACAAATCTGCACACGTTCCATATCGATACCAGCGGCAACAAGGACACTTTCTGCCTCCGCAACATCAGGCGCCACCAACACAACCCTCTCAAAACGGCAAATTTCACGAATGATTTCAATATATACCCTTCTTGAATCCTCAAGAATCCCGTTCCAATCAGTAGCAGTATGAGGCCAGGCAAGCAGGACTCCGTCCTGAACCTCCCATTCGGCTGGCAATCTGGGCTTTAACATACATTCCTCCAATAACTTTATGTTGTTTTACAATTTTATACATGCAACATCGGCAAATCCATTATCAGGTATTACCATAACACACCAAAAATCTGACACAAAAAACTTTCAAACCAGAATCAAGAGAAGCTACCTAAATTCTAAAAGCAGACAGATCACACATCCCGGCAGAGTTTTGACTTGATTTATCAGCGACTTTGCACTAGAAATTTATCTCCAAACCCAACAAGACTCTGGAGATGCTGGTGAAAACAATATCGCTCAAGGCCCCGGCAAAGGTCAACTACCTGCTCGACGTCATCAGAAAGCGCGAAGATGGATATCACGATTTGCGCATGATCATGCAACGCATCAACCTCTGTGACGACATTGAGATAACCCTGACAGACAAACCTGAAATCAGTGTCACCTGTGGTAAAAAGGGGGTCCCGGATGGTCCCGGCAATATTGCCTGGAAGGCGGCACGTACCATGCTCGACATGGCCGCCACTGGCCAGGGCGCTGAAATTTCCATCACAAAGAACATCCCGGTAGCCGCCGGTCTTGGCGGGGGCAGCAGTGATGCCGCCAGCGTGCTGATGGGGATGAATCAGCTTCTGAACCTGAACCTGAATGACCAGCAACTGATGGAGATCGGGGTCAAACTGGGTGCCGATGTACCGTTTTTTATCTTTAAAAAGACCGCCCTTGCGGAAGGGATTGGAGAACAGCTCCAGGAAACTGCACCAATGCCTAAACTCTGGATTCTGCTGGTGAACCCTGGCGTCCATGTATCAACCGCCTGGGTCTACCAAAATTTACAATTGACAAATCGTGATGAACTGGCTACTATCCCGAAGTTTTTCAGCACAGTCAACGATGTCTGTGCAATCTTTTCCAATGATCTTGAATCCGTAACAATACCGGCCTTCCCGGTTATTGCTGAGATCAGGGATAAAATGCTGGCGATGGGTGCAACCGGCGCAATGATGTCCGGCAGTGGCCCAACAGTTTTCAGCGTATTTACGGATTTTGAGATGGCAGAGACAGCACGCGGCAAACTTATTGAAAATAACGAATGGTTTGCGACTGTTGTTGAAACACTTTAAACAGTAAAATAGTTTTATTGGGGCGTCGCCAAGCGGTAAGGCATCGGATTTTGATTCCGACATTCCCAGGTTCGATCCCTGGCGCCCCAGCCACCTAATGCAACCAGTATTTAACTGGTAAAACTCAAAACCTCTTCAATTCCGGATATACTAATTAACGTATACAGGGATGAGAGGTTTTGTCATATCCAGCCCATACAAACAGATTACGGAAGCGAATCCCCATGTTCCAAACCGCTACTTTCAAACGCACATCCCCCCAAATCACTGTAAACCGTAAGGCACCAATTTGGTGTTGACCAAATTAAACCAGATCACGTAAAGTTGATCTCAGAATCTATTCAACGTGTTTAAAAAGAACATCCCTGACAAATTGTGTCCACACAGAATCTAAATTGAGTCCAGAATGTCAAACATAAAAACAAAAACAGAAGGCAATCTGCTGATTGTTGAAATAGATGGCGATTTACACTCCGCTGAGGCAATAAAGGTTATCAACCAGTATTACCGGAATGGAATCATTCAAAATGCGATCTGGGATTTTTCACACGGCTCATTGCTGAACACATCTGATGTAGAACTCAGGGCAATAGCCAATGCAGCAAAAAAATGTGCTGACGAAGGATACAGACAAGGCGGCAAAACTGTTTTTGTTGGCAATGCTGCAGTTGAATATGGTTTACTGCGCATGTACACAGCCATTGCAGAAACAAGTGGAGTCAGTGTCGAATACAACGTATTCAAGACGACTGAGGAGGCCAAAACATGGATACAAACCTCCACATGGCAGGGACACCAAGAATTCAAAATACATCCGTAACACCCGGGGGGATTTCACAAAATGAAGAAAATATTCCTGATTACAGGCTGTCTTGTTCTGCTATTTATCTCAACGGTACTTTCTGCTGATTTTATCGCATCCAAACAGGCCCGCAAATATCACTATCCAAACTGCCAACAGGTCAGACTGATCAGCAAAAGCAATATAGTGATATTCAACAGCTCTCAGTCTGCCTTGAATTCTGGTTATTCCCCATGCCCAATCTGCAGACCACCCCAAAAATAAACAAATAGCTGATGTTGGCAATTTAGATTTCATACAGATGAAAAACCTTGGGGTCTAATTGCTTACATCATTTTTGCACCGACACTCAAAAAAAACACGGCTTTATATTACGGTCGCATTTAAAATCATTCTGCCGCCGCCAAGCGTCAACCCGACGAATTCCAATTACTTTTTTACAAATTATCAACACATCATCACAAACAAATCAATCGGTTACCAAATCAGACTTAATTCAGCTTAATTATTAAGTATAAATATATAAATTTTTTATTATAAAACAGGGTGTTAAAAATATTACGACTATTCATTTTTATACTAAAAAACACATTTCTTTTACCCAAAAGCATGATAATCTTACAAACACTTCATCCTCTCTTCTTTCAAACCGGAACAACGATTAATTTGATTTTGTAAAAGACTGAAGTCAACAGCCAGTACATTGCAACACCGGACTAAACGCCTGTTCCTGACATGAATGCAGAATCGCTTTTAATAACCACTAACCACATCAAAAAAAGCTGATATCAAGGGCATATAAAGGAAACGCTAACCGGAAAAACGTCCGCCCAAGAGGCCAAAATGCCAGTTCACCATAATGTTCTCAACAAAAGAATCATGTTCATGATCATTATGGTAACCGTCATCTTTGTCGCTATCTCCTTCAAAAACATCTCCGACGACCGCAAGCTGACAATTGCCTCAGCCGAACGCCAGGCCTCCGGTCTGGCAAGCACATTCTACGACCATGCAGCACACGCCTTCGGCCATGCTGAAGATACGCTCAACCTGATCACCAAAATACTGCTTGCCACCGACTCCAGCAGCAATAATAGCCAGAAACAGATTAATGATACACTTACGGATTTTTCCAAAAGCTATGCGCTCAACCACCCCTACTTCATAATTTCAGCCAACAATTCAATTATCGCCTCATCCCGCGAGTTTACCGGCAAGCAGCCAGACATATCCAACCTTGAATTTTTCCGTTACCACACACAAAACCAGGATCTGGATGCATTCATTGGAGCCCCCACCAACGAACTGATCAAAGGCAAGTGGCTGATCACCATTACAAGACGAATCAACAACCCAGACGGCAGCCTGCGCTACATAACCGGGGTCGCCATCGATCCAGCCTACTTCCGCCGGGCCTACAAACAGATCGAAATCGGAGAAAAGGACCGTATCCTGCTGATCAGGCTTGACGGTACCCCTCTGGCTGAAGAGGATCTCTACAACACAAACTACAAGGTCAACCTGCTCAACTCCCCGCTGTACAAGGCTGGCCTGATCAGCAACCGGGCAAACAATATATATTCCGGGACATTTGAAAACCTGGCTTCCATCATTGACAACAGCAACAGGCTGGTTTCATACCGTTCTGCCGCTGACTCGAAGCTGATCACAATCGTATCCATTAACCGTGACGAGTTGCTGGCACCATGGAACAAACGTACCAAAAACCATGTCTACAGCCTGATACTCTTTGTTTCACTGGTGGCAATCCTCTGCTATCTTATCCAACGGCAAATCAGGAAGATCAAGCAGAGTGAGTCAAAATACCGCATGCTCTTTGAAAATTCAGCCGATGCCATACTGATCCACGACATGAACGCCAAAATGCTTGCCGCAAATCATATGGCCTGTGAACAGCTCGGCTACTCCCGGTCTGAGTTAATGTCCATGCCTGTCGCAAGCCTGGAGGCCACCACCGGAGAAAACACCATTCAGGACAGATTGACGCACGTAAACCACATCATCAGCACTGCCTTTGAAACCGTACTGAAACGCTCCGACGGCAGCACGCTTAATGCTGAAGTCAGCGCAAGGCAGATTTACTGGAACGAGCAACCGGCCATAATGAACATCTGTCGCGACATAACCGAACGTAAGAAAAACGAGGAGAAACGCGCCAGACTGTCCGAGCAACTCAGACAGGCGCACAAGATGGAGGCCATCGGCATACTTGCCGGCGGAATGGCGCACGACTTCAATAATCTGCTTCAATCGATTCTGGGCTATACCTGTCTGGCCAAGATGTCAACCGAAACAGGCAGTGCCACACACGAATATCTGGAGGCTGCAGAGAACATATAAAACCAGGCATGCGAACTGGGACAGCAACTGCTGATGCTTTCCAGGGGGGGACTGATATTCATGAATGCAAATCCACTGTTGCCACTCATGACATCAACCATTCAATCGGCCCTGGAAGACACAGCCGTCACACTTGAGATTGAAATCAACGAGGAGATACCCCTAACCCTGCATGACGAATCACACATGGAGCATGTCTTCATGCACCTGACAAACAATGCAATCGAGGCAATGCCTGAGGGGGGGCTTCTAAAGATTTATGGCCAGACACGGAGCATTAACGAAAAGAATGAATTTGCGCTCAAGGCGGGTGATTACATTCACCTCAAATTTTCCGACTCCGGAGTCGGCATTCCGGCAGAGAATCTGCCACAAATATTCGACCCATACTATTCCACCAAAAAGCTTGGCCCCCAAAAGGGAACTGGATTGGGACTGGCACTCTGCAATACCATTATCCGTAAACACAACGGCATAATAACCGCCGAATCCGAACCAGATCAAGGGACAACCATCCACATCTACCTGCCAGCCGCTGCCCCATCTGAGCAGACGACAACCGATGCCGAAAACGATCAACTTTCATTGAAACTATAATGTCAAGGAACCAAATCCGTGCATATTGCGCTTATAACCATCCACACCTCCCGCTCACCCCAGGCAGTACCGTTGGCAAATGCCTTTCTGATCAGTTACATGCAAGGCCATACTCCTGCTGATTGCATACCAACAACAGATATCATCGAATTCTTTATTGACAACAGCGTAGAAGATTGCGTTCAGAGCATTACTGCCCAAAGGCCGTCTGCTGTCGGGTTTTCCATGTATGTCTGGAACCGTGACCTTTGCTGCTCCATTGCCCGTAAACTACGCAACGAGCATCCAGAAATCCGCACAATCTTTGCCGGAGGCCCCGAGGTAACTGCCGATCCGGAGGGTGTTCTGCGTGAAGCATGCTTTGACTTCATTATTAACGGAGAAGGCGAAAAGACCTTCAGCGATGTGTGCAGCAAACTGTGCAAAAATGACGTCATATCCGAACAAGCTGGACTGATACTCCGAACGGACGACATCAATCCACCTGAACGAAGGAAACCAATAACAAATCTGGATGATATCCCGTCACCATGGCTGAACGGCACCCTGGATGCAGCAAAATATGGCGGACTCCTCTGGCAACTGTCACGCGGCTGCGCCTTTTCATGTGACTTCTGCTTTGATGCACGCGGCGAGAGTGGTGTACGCCGCTTTTCACTGGCACGGATTGAGTCAGAGCTGAAGCATTTTGCACAAAATAATGTTTCACAGGTATTTGTGCTCGATTCAACATTCAATCAGGATGCTGACCGCGCAAAAAAGATCCTCCGCATGATTGCAAGGATTGCCCCCGGGATACATTTTCACTTTGAGGTGCGCAATGAATTTATCGACTGTGAAATGGCGGAACTCTTTGCAAACATCACCTGCTCACTTCAGATCGGCTTACAGGGGAGCAACCCGCTGATCATGAAGGGAGTCGGACGAACATTTGACCGGGACAACTTTTCAAAAAAGATAGCCATGCTCAACAACAGCGGCGCTGTATTCGGTTTTGACCTGATCTATGGACTACCCAACGACAATCTGGCTGGTTTCAAGGAGAGTCTGGACTATGCACTCGGTCTTTACCCGAACCATCTGGACATCTTCCCGCTGGCGATCCTGCCCGGAACTGCTCTGGCAAAACGGAGTTCAGCAACAGGACTCGAGCATATATCGAAACCACCTTATACGCTGCTCTCCTCACCATCCTTTTCAGCCATGGAACTTGCCGAAGCGGCCAGACTCGCCTCTGCCTGTGACATTTTTTATACACGCGGCAAGTCTGTTGCCTGGTTCAACAGTGTTGTCAGGGCACTTGGGCTGAAGCCCTCACAATTTCTATCCAGTTTTGCTGACTGGCTTAATACAGAGGTTGGGAGCGATACCAGGGAAGACCGCCTGGATGACCATCAGATCTGGCAAATCCAGCGCCGTTTCCTAAGCCATCTGTTTGACACAAAAAAGAACAAACGTATGCTGCCGCTGGCCCTGGATCTGCTTGACTATCACTACCACTACGCAGCCGCCCTGCTGGCCCCCCAACCCAAAGAAAACCATCACATCCCCAAATCGGACAAGAGACTGCTGGAGCAGGTGCCAGCCCTCCCCCCCTCAACGCAACTGATCAGATTGAATTACGAGATACTTGAAATCCTTGAGGCCGGCGAACCGGATCTGAAATATTTCTCAACCCATTTTTCAAAATCAGGTTCCTGGGTTGTAATCTATTCAGGGACGGACGGAATCCGGACCGAATCGATTGATGAGGAGTATTTCAACCTGCTTGGATTCATTGATGGCCGCACACCATGCTCCCAACTGGCCAACAGAGCCGGTCTGACAGAGTGTGACGCCGCAGAATTCATCCGTTTTGCAGCTGAAGAAAAGATTATTTCCATCAACAAGGTATAATTTTTTCAATGCGCAGCAGAAACTGAAAAAAATCACGCTATAATCCTTGTATAGAATCATACAAAGCTCAAATCAAGGCATGCTAACACACTGATTTAAAAGTTCATTGCGGCACAACATCTCTAACAAAGCTGGCGTACATATCGGAACGAATATGAGAGTCATACAAGGAAATCTTAGCCTGATGCCAATCATGGATATTATCCAGTGGGCAGACAACAGCAAGCGCACCGGGACACTTTTACTGCGCCGACAGGAACAGCAAAAAAAGATTTACATGCAGGATGGCAAAATCATCTTCATCTGGTCAGAGAACGAGGGGGAGCGAATTGCCGACTTCCTGCAACTGGAAACAGCCGCCAGCCAGAAAAAGCTGAAGGAGGCACTAGCCGACTCGGAATTGCTTGGGCTTTCATTCGTCGGCTATCTCTATTCTGAAAAACTGATCAATCGGCCAAACCTGGAGGAGGCGCTCAAACAGGTTGCCGAGGCTGCCCTGACCGATGTACTGAGGTGGGAAACCGGAACATTCGAATTCATTGACGAACTGCCCAGCTTTGTGCTGAACGGCCCTGTGAAACTGAATTCAACCCAGATCATGCTGGAATCGACACAGAAATTCGACGAAACCTGTCATAGCGACCACAAAAATGCAGATCAGGTTATCACTGAGATCATCAACCACATCAAAAACGGAAACATTGAACTGCCTCCGATCCCGGATATCATGCAGCGCATATCGGCAAAAATCTCCAACCCGAACATCTCCGTCAACGAGGTTGTCGATTGTATTACAGACCAGATCCTGGTTTCAAAGATTCTTAAGATCTGCAACTCGCCCTACTATAAACATGCAAATAAGGTTTCAACACTGAAAGATGCCGTCATCTACATTGGCCTCCGCTCACTGATGAGCATCATCACGGTTCATGCCCTGAGCAGTTTTAGCCCCAAAAACGTCAATGAGATCAAAAAGATTTTACAGCACAGCCTGGCCTGCGGAATGATTGCCCGCCAGATTGCCAAGGACATGAACGGCGATGACGAACAGGCATTTATCTGCGGACTGCTCCATGACATCGGCAAAACGGTCATCCTGGATATGATTGGCGACTATATGCTTTCCGATGACCAGAAGTACAAACTGGTGGAGGAATACCATACCGAGGTCGGATACCTGCTGGCCCAAAAATGGAATTTTGGCAGGGACATTCAGGAGAGCATCCGTTTTCACCATGCTCCGGAGAATTCCACCAGCCACAAAAACCTGGTTGAAATCATATATCTGTCTAACATCATGACATACAGTAGCTATCCCCCAGACGAAATCAGCAACTGCATCTTCACCAGCATTGATTTACAACAGGTCAACATGACTGAACTGATGAACAAGATCGACGACCTGGATAAGGACGCCAAGGCAATTATAACCACCTAACCCCCACCAAATATTAATGTTCATCAAAGCGTAACATCACGAAAAACCGAAAAGAGGTTGCTTTTTAACAACCTCTTTAGTATAGTTTCTTCTTGCTTTTTTGCTGTTTAACTGAATATTCGAGTAGTTGAAAGGCTGACAAAACCATGCGGGACAAGATCAGAATTTTTACCGGCAACTCCAACCCGGCACTAGCTCAGAAGATATGTTCACATCTGGATGTACCTCTGGGTACTGCGCGCGTACGCAACTTTTCCGACGGCGAGATCATGATAGAGATTGGTGAAAACGTCAGGGGACGTGATGTCTACATCGTCCAGTCCACCTGCGCACCGACCAACAACAACCTGATGGAACTGCTCATCATGACCGATGCCCTTAAACGCGCATCAGCAGCGACCATAACAGCGGTCATTCCATACTATGGTTACGCCAGACAGGATCGCAAGGCAGCGCCAAGAACCCCGATCACAGCCAAACTTGTCGCCGACCTGATCACCACAGCCGGCATTGACCGGGTTGTTACAACCGATCTGCACGCAGGCCAAATCCAGGGTTTTTTCAACATCCCGGTCGACAACCTCTATGCAGCCCCGGTAATCCTTGACCACCTTAAAAACCGCTTTGACGGACAGCCTGTTGTCATGGTATCGCCTGATGCAGGTGGTACAGAGCGCGCAAGGGCATTTGCAAAACGCCTTGGCTGCACCCTGGCCGTCATTGACAAACGCCGCACCGGCCCGAACGTTGCCGAGGTCATGCATCTGATCGGCGATGTCCGCGACAAGATCGCCATCATCCTGGATGACATGGTTGACACAGCCGGCACCCTTACCCATGCAGCCAAAGCCCTTAAGGAGAATGGTGCCAAATCCGTCTTCGCCTGTGCAACCCATGGTGTTCTCTCCGGCCCGGCCATTGAGAGAATCAACAATTCCGCAATCGAAGAGATGGTTCTGACTGACACGATCCCACTTGGCGAAAGAGAAAACCAGACATCCAAGATCAAAACACTCTCGGTATCCGAACTTCTTGCAGAAGCAATCAAACGTATTCACGAAGATGAGTCCGTCAGCTCACTATTCGTATAGCATCACCCGGTAACATCATTATCTATCCAAAAGACTAAAGGTTGGGTATTCCCCACCACTAACAGCGGAGGAACTTATGCAACAAAAACAAATGAACGTTGAGCTGAGATCAAAAACAGGAAAAGGTATCAGCCGTCAGCTGCGTGGTTCGGAAATGGTTCCTGGCGTCGTATACGGCAAGGGCATGGATCCGATGCCTGTCAGCATTAATTATCGCGAACTCCGCAATGCAATGACTGGGGCTGGCGGCCAGAACAACCTGATCACACTGGTTGGCGGCGGCAGCCTTGATCAGTCAATGGCCATCATTGCTGACCTGCAATGTGATGCCTTGAAAGGTACCTACAAGCACGTTGACCTTCACCGTGTCAACATGAACGAAAAACTGCGCCTGACCGTTCCGGTTGTACTCAAGGGTACTGCAATCGGCACAAAAGAAGGCGGTTTGCTGGACTTTGCCCATCACGAACTGCATGTTGAATGTCTGCCAGGCAACATTCCTGACCAGATTGAGATTGATGTCACCGCACTGAAGGTTGCACACTCCATCCACGTTGGTGAAATCGCAACACCGGAAGGGGTCAAGATTCTCGACAACGCTAAAATCCCAGTTGTCAGCATCCTCGGCCGCGTAAAAGATGAAGAACCAGCAGCCGAATAGTATAACACTACAATTACCATGAATACTTATGTCATAGCGGGGCTGGGCAATCCTGGCCCCCAATATCAATGGACCCGCCACAACGCGGGTTTCCTTTTTTTGGATCGCCTGGCAAATTCAGAAAATATCGCCCTGTCACGCAAGACCTTTTCCGGCCTGGCTGGTGAATGGAACTATAACGGTAACCGGCTGATCCTTCTGAAACCGCAAACTTTCATGAACCTGTCCGGCAAATCGGTTATGCAGGCCCTCCAGTTCCATAAACTGCCGGCAACCCAACTGATCGTTGTTCATGATGAGCTGGATCTTCCTTTTGGCAGCGTCCGCCTGAAAAAGGGAGGCGGCCATGGCGGACACAACGGCCTGCGCTCAATCACCGAACAGATCGGCAAGGCCGATTTCATCCGGCTGCGGATCGGCATCGGCAGACCTCCCCATGGTGATACAGTCAACTACGTTCTTGGAAACATCCCGCCAACAGAGATGGAATCGCTATCATCCATTCTTGACGGGGGGCTGGACATGCTTGAAATGATGCTGGAAGAAGGACTGCCCAAGGCAATGAGCATATTCAACAACAAAAGCTTCCTTGAAGGATGATGCAGCGCTCACCTGCCCCACCCTACAGCCAGGAAATATTCACGAAAGGTAATCTCTATGGGTTTTAACTGCGGTATCGTCGGACTGCCCAATGTCGGCAAATCAACCATTTTCAATGCGCTTACATCAGCTGGCGCTGAATCGGCAAACTATCCCTTCTGCACTATCGATCCTAATGTCGGTATCGTCCAGGTGCCTGATCCGCGCATGGACCAGCTCTCGTCAATCGTTAATCCGCAAAGGGTTCAAAACACAACCATCGAATTTGTAGATATCGCAGGCCTGGTTAAGGGCGCCAGCTCAGGCGAAGGACTGGGAAACCAGTTTCTCGGCCATATCCGCAGCGTTGATGCGATCATCCACGTTGTCCGCTGCTTTGATGACGATAATGTTGTTCACGTTAACGGGCGTGTTTCACCGGCAGATGATATTGAGGTCATCAACACAGAACTGGCCCTGTCTGATCTGGATACCGTTGAAAAAAAAATTCAGCGCGCAGACAAAATGGCTCGTAGCGGCGACAAGAAGTGCAAAGACGAGGTAGCCTTCTATCAACGCGTCCGGGCACTGCTTGAACAGGTCAAGCGACCGACCGGCATTGCTGAAAATGAGGATGAGCAGATCTGGATGCGGGAACTGCACCTGTTGACCGACAAACCGGTACTTTACGTTGCCAATGTTGCTGAAGATGATCTTGACGGCAGCCACCCCAACGTTGCCAAGGTCCGGGAGATTGCTGCCCTTGAAAATGCCGGTGTTGTTGCCATCTGCGGCCAGCTTGAAGCTGAAATTTCAGAACTGGATGGAGAGGAAAAACAGGCCTTTCTGCAAGACATGGGACTACAGGAGGCTGGCCTGGACCGTCTGATCCGCAGTGGCTATGAACTATTGGGACTGATCACCTACTTTACCGCCGGCGTCAAGGAGGTCAGGGCCTGGACCATTACAAAAGGCACAAAGGCGCCACAAGCCGCCGGTGTCATCCACTCTGACTTTGAGAAGGGGTTCATCAGGGCTGAGGTGATTGGCTTCAACGACTATATCACCTGTAATGGTGAGTCCGGTGCCAAGGAAAAAGGGTTGATGAGGCTGGAAGGTAAAGAATATATCGTCAAGGATGGCGATGTCATGCACTTCCGTTTCAACGTCTGACAGAAACAGGCTACAAAAAAGCCGGCACCATTAACTTGGCGCCGGCTTTTTATTAAATCAATCTTGCTGTTTTCAATAAAGTGAATAATTTTCAGGATCTGAGAAAAGTTTTCTCAAGAGTTGATTATTCAGATAATGACCGGTCTTATTGGCATCCACCTTGCCAAGGATACGGTAACCGCTGGTATAAAAGTCGCCAATAAGATCCAGGATCTTATGATTGACCAATTCTTTCTTGTAGCGCAGGCCATGCGGATTGATCACCTCATCGGCACCTATCACAACGGCATTATCCAGAGACCCCCCCTTGGCAAGACCAGCCTTCTTGATCGCCTCAATCTCCTCAAGCAGGGTAAATGTTCTTGAGTTGATAATTGAAAAAGCATTTTCAACATCCGTAACGCGCTTTTTCTGCTTGCCAACCGGCTGCCGGAATTCGATCGACATGGTTATCTCAAAGGTATTCAATGGCTTGATCCGCACCCAGGAGTCGTTGTGGGTAACCTCAACCGGTTTCAAAACCTTCAGATAGACACCATTTTCCGCAAATTCATAAACGCCAGCCTTCCACATTGCCTGATAAAATTCCCAGGCAGAACCATCCAGTATCGGAACCTCAGGACCATCGATATAAACAAGGCAGTTGGTTATGCCAGAGAAATAAAAGGCCGCCATAAGATGCTCGATCGTGGAAACGGAAACACCGTTAGAGGCTATCTGTGTAGAGAGTCGGGTATCAGCCACCATGTCATAACGGGCAGGGATAAGCTCGCCGTTAAAAACAAAGGCAATACCGAATTCGCGACGGGGGATAAATTCGAGATTAACCTGACGACCGGTATGCAAACCGATCCCGGACACCTTGAAGATACTATTGATTGTTGTCTGACGTTTAATCATAGCGGGAATATTGCACAAATCCGCTCCAATCGTCAAGCGGTAGAAAGTAAACCTCTCATATTAAATAACGATAAAAGCGACTACTTTTTGTCAGCGGTAATATCTGAAAGTTGTTCCCTGAGTTCTTCATGTTCGGCCAGCAGCTTGACATATTTATTCTCAAGCTCACGAATCTGGTCAAAAAGGCAGGAAATCGCCTTGGCCTCCGGGTCAGGCATATCACCATGCGACAGATTTGCCCGACCTTCAACCGTCTGTTCCTGAGACATGACTGCCCTGCCCGGTATGCCGACAACCGTAGCATTCGCTGGAACCGCCTTGACAACAACCGAATTGGAGCCGATCCGCGCCCCCTTGCCAACGGTAAAAGGACCAAGAATCTTGGCGCCCGAACCAATGACAACATTATCCTCCAAGGTCGGGTGACGTTTAACCTTGTCCCAGGTGACACCACCTAAAGTTACCCCATGGTAAAGGGTGACGTTGTCACCAATCTCGGCAGTTTCACCAATTACAACCCCCATACCATGATCAATAAAGAACTTACGTCCGATCTTTGCACCGGGGTGTATCTCGATACCGGTCAGAAAGCGGCCAAGATGTGAAATCAGCCTGCCAATGAGAAACAGTTCGTTACCCCAGAACCAATGGGCAACCCGGTATAACCATAGCGCGTGTAATCCTGGATAGCACAACAGAATTTCAAGCACATTCCGGGCAGCCGGATCCCGATCAAAGACTGAATAGATATCTTCCCTAATATTTTTAAACATATAATCGGCACCCCATAAAACGGTAACAGGCTGTAATTGTACAGGTAACATACCACACAAAATGTGTCAACTTAATCATCCCGACAAACTCTGTCCTGAACATCAATTCATCCTCGACAAGAAAGCCGTTTTTAACTATTATACCCACTTATCTTAGTTAAAATAGTCAAAATAGACCCACAACACCAAGAAAGGAGTTTTACTGATGGCAACACCCGAATTCAAGTACCAGGACCCATTTCCTCTTGGAAAAGATGAGACCAAGTACCGCAAGATTGAAGGGTCCGAAAAGTATGTAACCGTTGAACAATTTGCCGGAAAAGATGTTGTTCGCATCTGCCCTGAAGCACTGACCATACTTGCCAATGAAGCCATGCGTGACGTTTCATTCCTGCTCCGCCCAGCCCACAACGAACAGGTCGCAAAAATCCTGTCCGATCCAGAGGCATCCCAGAACGACAAAGGTGTCGCGCTTGCATTTCTCCGTAATGCCGAAATTGCCTCCCAGATTGAACTGCCTGTTTGCCAGGACACTGGTACGGCAACAATTGTTGCTAAAAAGGGACAGCAGATCTGGACCGGCGTCAAAGACGAAGAGTATATCTCCAAGGGTGTTTACAAGACCTACACCGAAGAAAACCTCCGTTACTCACAGACCGTTCCGCTTGACATGTATAAGGAAACAAACACCGGCACAAATCTTCCTGCCCAAATCGACATCATGGCAACCGATGGCGACTACTACAAATTTCTCTTCATGGCAAAGGGTGGCGGTTCAGCCAACAAGACAATGCTTTACCAGGAAACAAAAGCTCTGTTAACCCCTGAAAAGCTCGAGAAATTCCTGATTGAAAAAATGAAATACCTGGGCACTGCCGCCTGCCCGCCATACCACATCGCCTTTGTTATTGGTGGAACAAGCGCCGACGCATGTATGAAAACCGTTAAGCTTGCCACTGCCAAAGACCTCGACGCACTGCCAACCACTGGCAATGAGCATGGTCAGGCATTCAGAGACATTGAGCTCGAGGACAAACTTCTGGTTGCAGCACAAAAGCTTGGCATCGGCGCACAATTTGGCGGCAAATACTTTGCACACGACGTCCGGGTCATCCGCCTGCCGCGCCACGGCGCATCCTGCCCGGTCGGCATGGCTGTTTCATGTTCAGCCGATCGCAATATCAAGGCCAAAATCACCAAGGACGGCCTGTTCGTAGAGGAGATGGACCGCAATCCGGGCCGCCTGATCCCTGAACAGTACCGTGGCAAGCATGAGCATGGCGTAAAGATTGACCTCAACCAGCCAATGGCCAATGTTCTGGCAGAACTGACCAAGCATCCGGTGTCAACACCGCTGCTCCTGAACGGCACTATCGTTGTTGGCCGTGACATTGCCCACGCCAAGTTCAAGGAAATCCTGGACAGCGGCAAACCGCTTCCGGAATACCTCAAAAATCACCCGATCTATTATGCCGGCCCAGCCAAAACACCTAAGGGTAAGGCATCCGGTTCTTTCGGTCCGACAACCGCTGGTCGTATGGACTCCTATGTTGATCTGCTCCAGTCCAACGGAGGTTCCATGATCATGATTGCCAAAGGCAACCGCAGCCAGCAGGTAACCGACGCATGCAAGCAGCATGGCGGCTTCTACCTCGGTTCCATCGGCGGACCAGCGGCTGTCCTGGCTGAAGAAAACATCAAGAAGGTCGAATGCATTGACTTCCCTGAACTCGGAATGGAAGCAGTCTGGAAGATCGAGGTAGAAAACTTCCCGGCATTCATCCTGGTTGATGATAAAGGCAATGACTTCTTCAAACAACTCGGGCTATAATTTAGACATGAGGCTTGCCATATCCTGCTGCTCAGGCGGTTGGATATGGCAAATCCAAAATCAGTCCAGACCACCCAGGAAAGGAATAGACTATGATCACCTTTACAGCAACCGATGTACTTGAATTTGCAGTACGCCTGGAAGAGAACGGCGAACTGTTTTACCGTGAAGCAGCAAAGATTACCGAAGACAGCACAGCCAAGGATCTTTTTTCAAGACTGGCTGACGAAGAGGTTGCCCATAAGGGAATTTTTGAAAACCTGCTTTCAAGAATCGCCAACTTTGAAGCACCGGAAGGCTACCCAGGCGAATACCTCGCCTACCTGCACAACTACATGGATGGCAAGGTAATCTTCTCAAAAGAAAACCAGAAAATTTTGCCAGCCATCAACACAACGGTTGAGGCATTTGATTTTGCAATTCAGAGAGAGATGGACGCTGTATTCTACTATCAGGAATTGAAGGCATTTGTGAACAAGATCGACCATGCAACCCTGGATAAGATTATTGAAGAAGAGCGTCGTCACTTCGCCGCCCTCTCGGTAGCCAAGAAAGACTACCTGGCCACCAAGTAATCTAAGCAAAACAATAAAATGCAAAGGCCCTGTTTGCAAAATCAAACAGGGCCTTTGCATTTCAGATTATAACCAAGACAGCTTATTTCCTGGCAACACCTTCAGACTCAAACGAACTGTTATCTGCTACGAAGGAGGCAACAAAACCGGCCAACAACAAAACAGCCCCTACCATAAACGTATAGGATGCCGCTTCAACAGGCGAAAAGGAATCCTTGACAAAGGCAACCACCTGAGGGCCGACAAGACCGGCCAGGCTCCAGGCAATCAGCATAAAACCATAGACAACCCCCATCATTGCCGGACCAAAGACCGTCAGCACAAAGGATGGCATGGTACCAAAGCCCCCCCCGTAGCAGAGCAGTACGTAACAGACAAGCACCCCGAAAAGCAACGGACTCTTGACAAACATCAACGCGACAAACACCAGCAACTGGCTGCCAAGGATACAACGAAAAATCTGAATCCGCCCGTACCTGTCCGACAAGCCCCCCCAGAACAGACGCCCGATCCCGTTAAAAAGCGAACTGATACCGATCAATGTTGCCCCGGCAGCCGACAGGGCAACAGCTGACAGTCCAGGGTTATGTTCCTTCAACAGATCCTGCAGCAATGGTGACTGAAATCCAATAAACATGATTCCTGCCGTGATATTGCAAAAGAACACAAAAAACATCACCAAAAACCGACGCGACATGATTCGCGAAAATGCCCTGCCGCTATTACCGGAACCAGATACGATATCACTCACAGTCGAACCAGCAGCGATGTCCTGGGCAGGTGGATTACGCATGAATGAAGCGGCCAGAATACCGGTAATCCCAAGCACAAAGGCAATCATAAAGAACATCATCGGCCAATTTACAACAATAACACCATCTTTTGTAACTCTGCACAGAATCAGCAACAAGGGTGCCATCACCTTACTCATCAAAAGAGCGCCAAAACCAAATCCCATCACCACCATACCGGTGACCAGTCCCTTCTTGTCCGGAAACCATTTGGCAACCGTGGCAACCGGGGTAACATAACCCAACCCCAGGCCAATACCACCAACAACCCCCAAACCAAGATAGAGCAGTGGAAGACTTTTCAGAGACAGGGCCAGCCCCCCAAGACACCAGCCAACGGCATAAAGCAAAACACCACCCAGGGCAAGTCTGCGCGGCCCGACCTTAGGCATCAGCACCCCACCAACCGCAGCGGCCAACCCCAGGAAACAGATGGCAAGGGAGAGTATCCAGGCGACCTGCTGATTACTCCAACCGGCATAGCCCATCAACGGCTTCTGAAAATAACTCCAGGCATAAATGGTTCCCAGCGTTACCTGCAGCAGCGACCCCATAGCCGCAACCAGCCAGCGGTTACCCGTCAACCCGCAATCATTACTACGAATCTTTAGATCATCATTTTCCATAATATCGGCCTGTTTTCATAAAATTAATGCAGATTGAACTGCACACTGCCTACAAAATCTAAATATCCCAACACCGGAACAAAAAACCACTCTTTTATTTGACATAAATCTGTCTGTTAACATATAAAGAAAGATTACATAAGGCTGTATATTTTATTTTAAAAGAGAGAATTATGTTGAACCTGAAACCGGAAATTGTTGCACAACTTGAGCGAGTGCTCGGCTCAGTAGAAATGCTGCTCCCTAAAGCAATCGCGCCAATCGACTGGTCAAAATGTTATGCCGCCAACTGGCGTCGGCACTCATTTTCTGGCTACCTGGAGGCCGTCAGGGTCACTGACACCACAAGACTGGACGAACTATTGGGTGTTGAAGAGCAAAAAGAGATCATGGTCAAGAACACGAAACAGTTCCTGGCAGGGCTACCGGCAAACAATGCGCTGCTCTGGGGTTCACGCGGTTCCGGCAAATCATCGATCATCAAGGGACTGCTCAACGAATTCGGAAGCCAGGGACTTCGCTTTATCCAGGTAGAAAAAGAAGATCTGATCTATCTTTCTGAAATATTCAATGCCGTAGAGGCCCAACCCTACCGCTTTATTCTGCTCTGTGACGACCTGACCTTCGAAGTCGGCGAACTTAGCTACAAGATGCTGAAGAGCGCACTGGATGGCTCGGTCTATTCTGCGCCTGAAAATGTTCTTATCTACGTAACCTCCAACCGTCGCCATCTGCTCCCAGAATATGAGTCTGATCACCTGGGTGGCAAGTTCGTCAAGGGCGAACTACAGCAGAGCGAGGCGATGGAGGAAAAGGTATCCCTGTCAGACCGTTTCGGCATATGGGTCGCTTTCTACGCATTTTCACAGGATCGCTACCTTGACGCCGTCAAGTTGAATGTCACCAGGGAAGCACGCCAGCGCAATGTGGAAATCGAATGGAGCAAGGAACTGGAGCGTGACGCCATTCAATGGTCACACGACAAAAGCAAACGTTGCGGACGCACTGCCTATCAGTTCTCCAAGCACTGGGTTGGCCGCTATCTTCTCGAGCAGCAAAACAGCTGAATCCAGACCAGATCAGTATATACAAAGGGGGAGCGAAAACTCCCCCTTATCTTTTACAAGCCAGCTCCAGCAAAAAAATCAGGCCATGGCAGGCAAAACCTTCAGCAGGTGCGGCACCATCTGCTTCTTGCGCGACATAAACCCTTTAAGCTCATAGAGCCCCGCTTCAACCTGTGGATACCCCATAACATGTGCCAAGGCCTCCATGCCATCCGTCAACAACAGCGTCGTCTCTCCAGCAATATCCGTAACCATCAGGGCAGCCAGATCAAGACGTTCATCCTCCCTGACATGCTTGAGAACCTCGCGCAACTGCTGTTTAAGCTGATGGAACTCATCGAAGCCAACCACCTCAACCTGCCCAATACCGAAATGAATCTCGGCTGAATCGAAATTCTTGAAGTCTGAACGAACCGCCTTTTCCAGAGTTGGATAGGCAGAAAAGCCACTGCCGGCCGAGAAGATGTCCTTGCCAAACGCCTGATGTTCGATACCAGCAGCAGCCTCAAGCCAGCCAACAACCTCGCGATCACGCTGTGTGGTTGTTGGGGATTTAAGTATCACCGTATCCGAAAGAACACCTGCCAGCAAAAGCGCTGCAATCTTGCGCTCAGGTTCGATCCCGCGCTCACGATACATAGAGGCAACAATCGTACAGGTACTGCCAACCGGTGCGGCCATAAAGGTAATCGGATGATGGGTCGCCGGATGACCGAGCTTGTGATGATCAATCACTTCAAGGATCTCAACCTCATCGCTTCCCGGCACCGCCTGCGACAGTTCGTTGTGATCGACAAGAATCAGGGCATAGGAGACAGATGCCAGCAGTAGCGACTTGGTTGCCACACCGGCAATTGCGCCGTTTTCATCAACAACAATCACAGCGGGTTCACCAGAGTGCAGCAGCCTGAGCCGAAGCGACTCCAGCGGATCATCCAGTCCAATCTTTTCAAACCCAGGCTCCACAAAACGGGATAACGGCGTGGAAAGCCGCACCAACCAGGCTGCCGTTGCTGTATCATATGGCGTCGAAATAATTACAACACCGGCACACCGCGCCTGCTCCAGAAGTTCAGCATCAACCGGATAGCCACCGGTCACAATCAGAACCCTGACTCCCAACTCAATTGAGGCCTTTTGTATGGAAGACCGGTCTCCGGTCACGACCAGCAGACTGTTATTGTCATAACCGGAAAGCTGCTCTGCAAAAGAATCCTCTCCCATGGCACCGATGAAGAGATGAAGATGCTCCAGGACCTCGGACGACTCACCGGAGATAAAATCTCCTTCAAGACATCGGCAGAGCAAACTAATCGATGTATCCACGCCACGCTTGCGGCTGGTCCCGGTCACAAGATGTTTTTCAGACAATTTCAGCAACGGAACAATACCGACGGGCATATTATTGTCATCAACAACCGGCAGAATTCGGATTGTATGCTTGTGAAACAGATTAAGTGCATCCCGCAGGGACATATTCTCCCTGGCAATAACCGGCGGCCGGGCAATAATATCCTTGACCTTGGGATATACATCCACAAGCAGAAGCGGCTTCTCGATCCCCAGCCGGCCAAGAATATACTCGGTCTGCGGATTAACCTCCCCCGCCCTGGCTGCGGTCACATTGCTATGACCAAGCGCCCTTTTCAACTCCGCATACGCAATTGCAGACGCGATTGAATCTGTATCCGGATTTTTGTGTCCAACAACATAAATATTCTTTTCCATACAAACCCCACCCATTATTTGAAAAACGATGAAGTATAAATATGGCTGAAGATATTGTCAAACAGTCATCACCCCCTTAAAGATTACTCAGAACTGAATCGGCAACATTTCCCGCTTGTCTGCCCAGACTAAATCACCCTTTTTTATTGAGTAGTCAGCCCAGTTATGATAATTTTACAAGCTATTTTCATCAATTAACCTACTGGAGCAATAAATGCTGGCTTCCCTTTTCAAAAAAGTTTTCGGCAGCAAGAATGAACGTGAGCTTAAAAAACTCTGGCCTGTTGTTGACAAGATCAACGCTCTGGAGCCTTCAATTGCAAGCCTCTCCGACGACCAGCTAAGTAAAAAAACCGCTGAATTCAAGGAACGATATACCAAGGGGGAGTCTCTGGATGCCATGCTGCCAGAGGCCTTTGCCGTATGCCGCGAGGCGAGCAAACGCGTTCTGGGAATGCGTCACTTTGATGTCCAGCTGATCGGCGGAATGGTTCTCCACTCCGGCAGAATCGCCGAGATGAAGACCGGTGAGGGCAAAACCCTTGTGGCAACCCTGCCGACCTACCTGAATGCAATCAGTGGCAAAGGTGTTCACGTTGTTACCGTCAACGACTATCTGGCAAAACGTGACTCGGAGTGGATGGGCAGACTTTATAATTTCCTCGGGCTGAAAACAGGCGTAATCATCCATGGTGTTGAGGATGACCAGCGCCGCATCAACTATGCCGCCGACATAACCTACGGCACCAACAACGAGTTCGGCTTCGACTATCTGCGCGACAACATGAAGTTTTCACTGGAAGACTATGTCCAGCGCGGCTTCAACTTTGCCGTTGTCGACGAAGTCGACTCCATCCTGATTGACGAGGCAAGAACCCCGCTAATCATCTCCGGTCCAACAGAGGAGTCTACAGACAAGTATTATATCATCGACCGGATCATCCCGCTGCTGCGCAAGGGTGAAGCCAAGGACGTCGAGGCAAATACACTCTCCGGTAAACGCAAGGAGTATTCCGGCGATTACACAATTGACGAAAAGGCAAAGAGCGCATCACTCACCGAACAGGGTGTCCTCAATGTTGAAAAGCTGCTCAAAATTGACAACCTTTACGATCCGCGCAACATCGAGACACTCCACCACGTTCAACAGGCGCTGCGCGCACATGCAATGTACAAACGTGATGTGGATTACGTCGTCAAGGATGGCGAGGTCATGATCGTTGATGAGTTCACTGGCCGACTGATGCCGGGCAGACGCTGGTCAGACGGTTTGCACCAGGCCATCGAGGCAAAGGAAGGGGTCACTATTGAAAACGAAAACCAGACCCTGGCAACCATTACCTTCCAGAACTACTTCCGCATGTACAAGACACTTTCCGGTATGACCGGTACGGCCGACACCGAGGCAGAAGAGTTCCACAAAATTTACAAACTTCAGGTCACCGTAATCCCGACCAACCGTCCACTTCTGCGGCCAGATTTTCCGGATGTGATCTACAAGACCGAGATGGAAAAATTCAATGCCGTCATCGAGGACATCAAGGAACATTACGCAACAGGACAACCATGTCTGGTCGGTACCATTTCCATTGAAAAATCCGAGGTTCTCTCGGAACTGCTGAAACGGCAAAACATCCCGCACTGCGTTCTTAACGCAAAACAGCATGAGCGTGAGGCTGAAATTGTATCCCAGGCCGGCCGTCTGAAGGCCATCACGATTGCCACCAACATGGCCGGTCGCGGCACTGACATCCTTCTTGGCGGCAATGCAACTGCCCTGGCAAACCAGTGGCACCGGGAAAACCCCGAAGCCGATGAGACCGAATACAACAAGGTGCTGGAGAACTTCAAATCCATCTGTGCCGCAGAACATGCAGAGGTCATCCGACTGGGCGGTCTACACATCATCGGCACAGAACGACATGAATCCCGCCGTATCGACAACCAGTTGCGCGGACGTTCCGGTCGTCAGGGCGATCCAGGCTCATCCCGCTTCTACCTCTCGTTGGAGGACGACCTGCTGCGCATCTTTGGCTCTGATCGTGTCGCCAAGGTGATGGACCTGCTCAAGATTGAAGAGGGCGAGGCAATTACCCATACAATGATCAACAGATCAATCGAGAATGCCCAGAAAAAGGTTGAGGCACACAACTTTGATATCCGTAAACATCTGATTGATTATGACGATGTCATGAACAAACAACGCGAGGTGATCTACACCCAGCGCCGAGAAATACTGGCTGGGCAGGATATCCGCGAGAGTTTTATGGAGATGCTTGATGACACCATCGAGGATCTGGTCGATGCATATGCCATTGACAGAACATCGGCAACGGAGTGGGACTGGAACAGTATCAATGAAGGCATGTCGAAGTATTTCAACACCCAGCTTGAACTGGACGAAGAGACTCTGCACCGCATAAACCAGGAGAGCTTCCGCGGGCTCGTCAAGGAGCAGACCCAGGCCCTGTTAAAGGACAAGATCAGCGAGATGGGCGAAGAGCTGACCGACCACCTGATCAAGGTTGTCATGCTCCAGGCCATTGATACACACTGGAAGGATCACCTGCTGAACATAGATCACCTCAAGGAGGGAATCGGTCTTCGCGGCTATGGCCAGAAAGATCCAAAGCAGGAATACAAAAAAGAGGCCTACAACCTGTTCATGGATCTGCTGATCCGAATTCGCGAAGAGGTTGTTGAACGACTTTTCTGGGTTGAACTGGAGGATCCGGATGAGATTGAAGAACTGGAAGAGGAGCAGCGCAACCAGAAACTGATCTACAACATCTCCGAAGAAGAAGAGGAAGAAGCGACAGAGAAACGATCGCATGAAACAGCAAAATCCAGCAAGTCAGCCGGCAGAAACGACACCTGCCCTTGCGGGAGCGGGAAAAAATATAAAAAATGCTGCGGAAGATAAGGGATTGAATATGAAGATCAAGGGTTTTCAATTTTCAACCGTTGAGGCTGCAATCAAAAAACCGGGACGCAAAGACCTGGCATTGATATTCTCTGAGGTCCCGGCAACGGCCTGTTCCGTTTTCACCCTCAACAACGTCAAGGCGGCGCCGGTTCTGCTCTCCATGGAGCGCATCAAATCCGGCCTGGCAGAGGCTGTCCTGATCAATAGCGGCAACGCCAATGCCTGCACCGGCGAACAGGGGATGCAGGTTGCACGTGATACAAGCCGCCAGGTTGCCGAAGGCTTGAGTATTCCGGATGAAGCAGTACAGGTATCCTCTACCGGCGTAATCGGCGTACAGATGCCGACTGATCGCATTACAGCCGCCATTCCCGGACTGATCAGCGGCCTATCTTCCGGCACACTGGAGGATGTTGCCCATGCAATCATGACGACAGATACATTTCCAAAGATGGGCTGTCGCAGCGGCCAGGCCGCCGGCATCAGCTACACACTGGGAGGTGTTGCCAAGGGTTCAGGTATGATCATGCCGAATATGGCAACCATGCTCGCCTTTATCATCAGCGATGCGGCTGTCGACCCAGCCTTCCTCAAAAAGACCTTCAGCAATGCCGTCGAAACCTCGTTTAACTCGATTACCGTTGACGGTGACACATCCACCAATGACACCTGCCTGATCATGGCAAACGGCATGGCCGGCAATCCGATCATCAAGGAAGGGACTCCCGAAGGCGAGTTGTTTACCTCCCTGCTGAACGACCTTCTGCTCTCGCTGGCAAAACTGATCGTGAAGGATGGCGAAGGTGCAACCAAATTTGTCGAGATCCAGATTACTGGTGCCGCCAGTGATGCCGAGGCAAAACGCGGGGCCATGTCGATTGCAAACTCAAGCCTCGTAAAAACCGCCTTCTTTGGCCAGGACGCCAATTGGGGGCGTATCTTTGCCGCTGTTGGCTATTCGGGAATCCAGGTTGACCAGTCGAAGCTATCACTGAAATTCGATGATGTCTGCATGGCATGCAACGGCATATTCAGTGGCGGAGATGCTGAGGCACTTGGCACGGCCGTGCTGAAACAGAATGAATTCAAGGTCACCGTAGACCTTGGCATCGCTGACGGCACTGCAACGGTCTATACATCCGATCTGTCGCATGAGTATGTCAATATAAATGCCGACTACCGGACCTGACATCACCTTGAACAGACGCCAGCGACAATAACGTAGACATGCCTGAAATTATCAGACAAGACAGAACACAAGGGGTTTTTAGTGCGCAAATTCAGCGCCTTGATATGCTTTTTCTTCATCCTGCAATCCACCCTTTTATTTGCAGATGACGACTTTATTGAAGCGGGAAGAGCCGCAACGATCGACTATCTTCTGGAACGCGCCATAGCGCACAAGATAATTGCCGGCGGAATTGTAATTATTGGCAATCGTGACGGCGTTATCTACAGCACGACGCGCGGCCGCCTGTCGCCCGCTGCCGACGCCCCTACCCCCGATGAGCACACCATATATGACATTGCCTCCCTGACCAAGGTCTTGGCAACCACACCAGCCATAATGAAGCTGATCGAGGATGGCAAACTCAATCTGAATGATTCAATCGCACGCTGGTTCCCTGATTTTGAAAAATCAGGGCGGGAAGACATCACCATCCTGACTCTCCTGACCCACACATCTGGACTGCAGGATATGACCCTGCATGCTAATGACTCGATCAATTCGGTAATAACCAGGGCCGCGACACAAAAAAAGCTGGTCGCACCAGGAAAAAACTTCCGCTATGCCGACATAAACTTTATCTTGCTTGGTGAACTGGTCAACAGGATTTCCGGATCACCCCTAGACAAATTTTGCAACTCCTTAATCTACAAACCACTGGAAACCAAAGAAACAATGTTTTTACCGTCTCAGCAGACCACACATAACATTGCGCCAACCTTGGGGGTTTTAACAAATGAACTTTCCAGCGGATCTGTTCAGGATGGAAATTCAAAACAGTTGGGTGGTATCGCCGGACATGCCGGACTTTTCAGTTCAACTGCGGACATAACCAAATTTGCCCGATTGATACTGAACGGCGGTACCCTCAACGGCAAACGCATTTTTACAGAGCAGACCATAGCGCAAATGACAACGCCCCATTTTTACAGCAACGGCGCAATCATCCGCGGTCTGGGCTGGGATATCAAATCATCCTACTCGGCACCCAAAGGAAGCATATTTTCAGCCATGTCCTTTGGACATACGGGTTACAGCGGTTCATCAATCTGGATTGACCCGCAAAAGGATCTCTTTGTAATTATGCTGACAACCCGTCTGAATTATCACAACATAAAGACATTCAACCGTTTGAGACGAGATGTATCCACCATTGCAGCTGCCGTTTTCAAAACAGCCGGGAATGAACAGGTTAAAGCTACAAACTATAAAAGCCTTTGAACTGCTTAAAACTTGACACCTTACCAGCGGTATGCTAGTAATTCTTCACTTTTTCCAATTTCCGCACCCACTTAACAGGGGAGGGACCGATGAGCATCAAGATTCTCCTAGCAGATGATAGCATTACGATCCAGAAGGTGATTGGTATAATTTTCAACGGTGATGAATATTCACTCAGCATTGTTGACAACGGCAAAGCTGCTGTCGACAAGGCCATCGAAATTATCCCAGATGTATTACTTATTGATGCTCTCATGCCCGGAATGTCTGGCTATGAAGTTTGTGAACGTGTCCGTTCCACACCAGAGCTTGCCAATAAACCGATCCTGCTACTAACCGGATCCTTTGAACCGTTTGACGAAACAAAAGCAAAGGAATGCGGCGCTGACGATTTTATCGCCAAACCGTTTGAATCACAGCAGATAATTACCAAGGTAATGGAGCTTTACGAACGAGCAGCCACACAGCCAACGGCGCCGACCTTCGCTGCACCAGCAGAATTGTCCTTCGCAGAACCTGCAGAAGCAACCTTTGCAGCGCCTGCAGAACCGGTCTTTGCTGGTTCTTCTGAGTCAATCTTCGTTGAGCCAGCAGAACCAGCTTTTACAGCGCCAGCAGAATCTTTTTTTGAAACAGCTGCAGAACCGGTTATCCCTCCTGTTATTCCTGCAGAACCTATCTCGACGGCTGGAACAGACACAGCAGACTCAAATGACATCTGGAATGCCTTTAACAGTGCACCTCCAGTAGAATCAATTTTAGCCGAAACAGCTGCAGAAGAGCCAATCGCAACCTACTCGTCCGAACAAGTTGAATCCCCGTGGGTTCCGGTCGATGAGCAGAGCTATAAATTTGAAGAAGACGATCTGGCCGAAATGCCGGAAGAGACTTTTACCGAAAAGGGCGCCTCTGAGGAAACCAGTTTTGGTGATGTTTCACTTGAACCAGAAACCGAGGTCGAATCAGCACAAATTGAAGAAGCCATCAAGGACGAACCCGTCATAACTCCTGCACCGGTAACATCTGCAGTTACAGGCATTGAACTGTCTGAAGAGCAACTTAAAGCAGCAATCACAGCTGCCTCGAAAGAGGTAATCGAACGGATTGTCTGGGAGGTTGTGCCTGATCTGGCAGAGACATTGATCAAAGAGGCGATCCGCAGAATCAAAGAGGGGCAGGAATAAAATAAGCACCATAAGCCGTTATCTGGGGATGTTTAAACATCCCCTTTTTTATTATTATCGGAGTACATCATGATTAGACAGGCCATTGCCAAAGCTGTTGAACGGCAGGATCTCACTGAAGGTGAAATGATTGAAGTCATGAACCAGATTATGTCTGGGGAATGCACACCAGCTCAAATCGCTTCATTCATTACCGCACTGCGCATGAAAGGCGAGACGATTGCCGAAATCACCGGTGCGGCGCGGGTCATGCGCGAACATGCTACCCCGATAAGGGTTGGCAGCCAGGTACTGGATATGGATCGTGATGACATTAATATTGATCGCGAAACAATCCTGGATGTAGTTGGCACTGGCGGAGATGGCACCAACACCTTCAATATCTCTACAACAGTCTCATTTGTGGTCTCTGCCTGCGGTATCAAGGTAGCCAAGCATGGCAACCGCTCCGTATCCTCTGCCTGCGGCAGTGCCGATGTTATCGAGCGTTTGGGCATCAATCTGGACATCTCGCCCGAGAAGGTTGCAAACTGCATCAACACGATCGGGATCGGCTTTCTTTTTGCACCGGCACTACATGGTGCCATGAAACATGCTATTGGGCCGCGCCGCGAAATCGGCATCCGCACTATTTTTAATATACTGGGCCCATTGACAAACCCGGCTGGTGCAGACTGTCAGGTTATGGGGGTCTATCGCAGCGATCTGGTTGAAAAGCTGGCCGGCGTTCTGCACAAACTTGGCTGCCGCCACGGCTTTGTCGTTTATGGTTCAGACGGCATGGATGAGATTACCCTGACAGGTGAAACCCAGATCGCCGAGGTAACCCCTTCCGGCATACAGCTATCATCCATAACACCGGAGCAGTTTGGCCTTAAACGCTGCAGAATGGATGAGCTTAAGGGTGGCGATGCGGTATTGAATGCCACTATCGTCAAATCAATACTACAAGGCGAACAAGGTGCCCGCAGGGATGTGGTTCTGCTGAATGCAGCCTATGCCCTGCTGGCTGCCAACAAGACAGCAACGGTGGAAGAAGGGATCAAACTGGCTGCAGATGCTATCGATTCAGGCAAGGCACTGCATCAATTAGAAAAGCTGTCAGCAATAACCACTCAAGAATGATTAACGTAACGTACTGATTTTAAACCGAGATAGCATTCTAAAATCAACTGAAAGAATTCATTATGCCCACCAGTACCCCCGACATCCTTAAAAAAATTGTCGCCCACAAGCGGGAAGAGGTTGCAGCTGCCAAATCGGCTGTATCAATCAACGAGCTGAAGAATAGAATCTGCGGGCAACAGGATGTACCGCGCGGCTTTGAACAGGCCCTGCGCAATGCGGTTTATGCCAAGCGAACCACCATCATTGCCGAGGTCAAAAAGGGCTCTCCCAGCAAGGGAATCATCCGCAAAGATTTTAATCCGCTTGAAATAGCTAAAATATACCAAGACAACGGCGCAACATGCCTATCCGTGTTGACTGACGAACAGTTTTTCCTCGGAAAGCTCGCCTATCTGACCGAAATTCGCTCCAGCGTTTCCCTGCCGCTTATGCGCAAGGATTTTATCATTGACCCCTATCAGATCTACGAGGCGAGAGCCGCCGGAGCAGATGCTATCCTGCTGATTGCCGCATGCCTGGGACTGGAGCAACTGCGTGAATTTCACGCACTGGCCCGGGAACTATCCCTGGACGTTCTGCTGGAAGCACACGATGAAGCCGAAATGGAGACCGCACTACAGACTGAATGCAGCCTGATTGGTGTCAATAACCGCAGTCTGCACACCTTTGTCACAGATCTTGGCACCACCAGCCGCCTCGCCAGGCTAATGCCCCCAGAGCGCCTCCTGGTTGCCGAGAGCGGCATAAACCAACGTGCTGACATCGAACGCCTTTCAAGGGATGGCGCAGCGGCATTTCTAATTGGTGAGGCAATTATGCGTGAGGCTGACATTGCCGCAAAACTGCGCGAACTCTGCGCGACATGAAATAGCTTCACTAATTCCATTAAGCTTTCAAGATGGCATTAATCCATGGCCAATTCGAGAGGCTCTTCATACTCAGTTTATCTGATGCCATTTGACTTAGGCCGTGCTCGGCCTGTTCAGTTGCGGCATCCAAGGAATCAAACACGCGATTTGCAAAGTAGTTTCGTCGTAGTACGTTCCAGATCTGTTCTGCTGGATTCAGTTCCGGCGAATACGGCGGCAGCAGTACAAGAGAAACGTTTTCCGGGATTTTGAGATCCTTACTTTTATGTGAGGACGCCCCATCCAGAACCATGATAATAAAGTCGTCATGGTGAGATCTGCTGACCTGCTCCAGAAAACAACTCATGCTTTCTGTGTTCATCTTTTCGCAGGTCATGTAATCGAGGCTGCCATCCCAAGGGCTTATTGCGGCGTATTCATAACGATATTCACGGATCAGAGCTAAACTCACCACTGGTCGATGTGGTGCAGGAGCCCAGCAGGCACGGGGATCACTCATGCGACCAAAGCGTGCTTCATCTTGGAACATCAATCGAACGGGAAGTCCGTCCTTATTTTTTATGCAGGCGGCATCCACAATTTCGGGGAGTTTTTTTTGAACTCCTCCTGAGCAACTGAATCACTTTTAGGATGTTTCGTATCTGGTTGAACCTTGCGCCAGCCATGTCGTGCCAGTAGGCGATATGTCGTTGAAGTAGGAGTTGGATGCCCCAAGCGTTCTACCAGTGCAGCGTGTATAGGCGGGACAGAGAGAACTTGTCCTGCTGTTGCTGAATCAGCCCATTGAGACAGGAATTCTCGTTCCTCTTCAATAGTCATTATGCAGTTTCGACGGCCTCCCCAAGTCTTCCGAGAAGTGCCATCTTGACTGCAAATATTACGTCTATTACGAAAGACTGTTCTTTTACTTGTTCCAAGAATATCCGCAGCTTTGTCAGAGTCAAGACCGAGCTCAGCTATTAACAAGACTGATAAAGCCTTGCGTAGTTCCGATGCTGACTTTGCTTGTTCCCGAAGAAGACGTGCTTGAGCAACTTCGATATCGCTGACACAAACTGTTCTCGCCATGGCTCACCTCCATGTCGAAAGTATAAATTAATGACAACTTGAATGCAACTTGGAATAAGCACCTGTTAGTCCAGCCAATCACATAAAAAAAGACCGAGGCCTGTATAATCACCTCGGTCTTTTTTATAATCACACTCAACAGCCGCACCTATCGCCTGACGTCAATCCCGTAACTTTTAATCTTACGGTGAAGATTACTGCGTTCAAGTTCAATTATCTCGGCCGTCCTTGAGATATTCCAGTCATTCTCCTCCAACCTCTGAATAATGAAATCGCGTTCAAACTCTTCTCTTGCCTCGCGTAATGTTCCCGGTAAAACGAGACTGGCACTTTCAGCAGAACTGGATATACCCTGCGAATATCCGCTAAACAGGGACCTAACATCTTCAACACCGATAACCTTTACAGAGGACATGATCAGGATCCGTTCAACAACATTTTTCAATTCACGGACATTACCAGGCCAGAGATAACCTTTAAACACCTCCAGCGCATCCGCAGAAAAAAGTTTGGGTTCCATCCCCTCGCGCCTAAAAAACTGGCTTACAAAATACGGAACCAGCCACTGGATATCATCAAGGTGATCACGCAGAGGCGGCAAGGACAGTTCAACAACATTCAATCGATAGTACAAATCTTCCATGAAACGTCCGTTACGTATCTCCAGGACAAGATCACGAGTCGTTGCAGCAATGATTCTGACATCCACCTCAACCTGACGTGTGCCCCCCAACCGCTCAAATTTACGTTCCTGAATCGTTTTCAGCAATTTTGCCTGAGTCCGCAGGGACATGTCCGCAACCTCATCAAGGAAAATCGTACCACCATCGGCAAGATCAAATTTACCTCTCTTTTGCGCCGTTGCTCCGCTGAAAGCCCCCTTTTCATGACCGAAGAGCTCACTCTCGATTAACTCTTCAGGAAGGGCAGCACAATTCATTGCAACAAACGGCTTGTTAGCACGCTGGCTCTGGAAATGAATCGAGCGGGCAACCAGTTCCTTACCGGTACCATTTTCACCGCCAATCAGCACTGAAGCAAAGGTTGAGGCCACCTGCTGAATCTGATTACGCAGTTCCAACATGGTTGCGCTGGAGCCAATCAATTCATGTTCATCGCCAACCACGCGGCGGAGTTCATCATTCTCAGCCTTAAGCGCTCTCATACTCAATGCGTTGTTGACGGTGATTAAAACCTTGTCCAGTGACAACGGTTTTTCAATAAAGTCAAAGGCACCCAGCTTGGTGGCACGCACAGCCGTTTCAATGGTGCCATGACCAGAGATCATAATAATAGTCAACGTAGGAAAAAGCGATTTGAGACGTTCCAGAGTTTCAAGGCCATCAATGCCTGGCATCCAGATATCCAGAAGGATAAGATCCGGCAGATCCTGCCTGACACTCTCCAAGGCATCATGTCCGCTGGCGGCACTGGTTACCCTGTAGCCCTCGTCCTCCAGGATACCGGCTAGTGAAAATCGGATATCACTTTCATCATCTACAATCAGTATTGTCTTGGACATGTAAAACCTCTCCACTGTTCAATTCTAAAATATAATCCGTTGTCATTCTGCTGGCAGCTCAACAACAAAACAGGCGCCATGAGGATGATTATCCCTGACCCGGACAAAACCATTATGATCGGAGATAATACTGCTTACAATTGCCAACCCAAGCCCCGTTCCGGTCTTTTTTGTTGAAAAATATGGTTCAAACAGGCGCGGTTTGTCTTCCGAGGATATACCGGGGCCGTCGTCAGCAATCAAAATTGTGGCCAATTTCAATTCGGCATCAAATGTTGTTGTTAATTCAATCACACCACGTTCATTCATTGCAGCAACCGAGTTTTCAAGAATATTGATCACAACCCTCTTTATCTGATCACGGTCAATCTTAAGCAACGGCATGGCAGCATCATCTGCAAAACAGAAACGTACCCCCTGATGCGCCTCCTGATACAGCGTCAATGTCTCACGGATAATATCATTAATATTATTAGGTTCCGGTTGTATGGCCGGCATTCTTGCGAAATTGGAAAATTCATTAACCAGATTTTTAAGTTCATCGACAGATTTAATGATCATCTCCGTACATTCATCAAATACCTTTTCATCATCACCAAATCGGGAGAGATAGCGTTTGCGCAGTCTCTGGGCCGAAAGCTGAATCGGGGTCAGCGGATTCTTGATTTCATGGGCTATTCGACGGGCAACCTCACGCCAGGCGGCCATCCGTTGCGCCTTCATAACCTGGGTCAGATCATCAAGTACCAGCACGGTACCGACAAAATCACCATTTTCATCCCGCAGCATGGTCAGGTGCAGATGCAGAGTCAATCGGGTACCACGAACATCTAGAAAAATCTGACGATTAATTGTATCAACCTTTGAAACCAGCAGTTCACGCAACGTACCCTTCACAATATCAAGATGTGATTCCTGCAAAACTTCCCTAAAATTTCGTTCCAGCACGTTGCCGGTATTTATGTTCAGTAATTTTTCAGCCGATTTATTAATTGTTGTGATCCGGCCACTCTTGTCAACCGAGATAACTCCAGCGGCAACATTCCTCAGAACAATCTCCATATAACGTCGACGCTGCTCAATTTCCTGATTAACCTTGGACAACTCGCTGTTAAATGCATTCAACGCCAACTGTTTTGCACGTAGATCATCCGTCATTTTGTTAAATGATTGAACCAACATTCCAATTTCGTCCGCGGCAAGCGTATCAATGTGCACATCCAAATCACCGCCTGCAACGGATCTGGTCGCGTCTACAAGATCCTGAAGCGGCCTGGTCATACTATTTGCAAGATAAACCCCCATCCAATATGCAAAAAATATAATCACAGATGCGATCAAAAACAGCGTAAGAATATATCCGGTACGAATCGGGTTTTTAAGTATCTTCAGCTGCCTGAACTCCTGGTAAGAGGCCCTGATCTCTCTCATCTTGCTGACCAATGAATTAGGAACATAATAGTTAACAACAACAACGCCAACCACATCCTTGCCATTCCAGGTTGAGTAAACAGGTACAATTCCACGGATAAAATCGGCCTTACCAACAGGGTTTACCCTTGTCAACTCATTGCCGGCAAGTCCCTTGATAATATCTTCAGAAGATGGATTGGTAAATTCACCCTTAGGCACCTTAGGGTTTGAAGCGCGAATCAATTCTTCACTTTGAGCAGAATACACCTCAACCACGCCGAGGTTATATTCCTTCTGTTTTTGACGAATAAGATCCTTAAGTTTAGACAAATTTTCTTCATTCAACAGCTTCTGCGACTTGATCAGCTCACTGATTTGCCTTCCGTAATACAAGGAATTTTCAGCCGAGGTATTATAGTATGTCTGGGCAACCTCGTATGATTCGCTTAACGAAGACTCAACCTGAGTATTAAACCAATTGTGCATTGTATTATTGATAAAAGCGGCGGCAGCGAAAAAAAGGAGCATTGTCGGAATAAGTGACAGAGCAACAAAGGAAAAAACGAGTTTTGTACGAAGCTTTGTTGCAATCGGATTGGTCCGCCGCTCCATAATCAATTTGACAACATTCCGGCTGACCAGATATACGAGAAGAATCACAAGCATTATAACAACATTGATCACACCAAATATCGCAATATTACTGCCTAATGACGTATCCAAACTTATCTGTGTCAAACGAATTTCAGCCTTGGTCAAGGCAATGATTAAAACCAGTGCAATAACAACAATGACCGCCTCACGAATTCGTTTTATGCGCTCGTCTTTAGTCAATTTAAGATTCATTCATTCTCTCGCGGCAACAGAATCCTGATAAATACTGTTAAAATAGACTCACTGCATGTATCATGCACTCAGTGACAATATCATATGTTGTGTATGATGCAAACGTGATTGTTGCAAAAAAGCTTCAATTATATCATCGATGTTTTTTAAAAACGTGGCGAGGTGCAAATGCGGATAGAAGACATATTACCGGGCAAGATCTTAACTGGGCAGCAGAAAGTGACATCAAACAGCAAGCAGACAACCCAGCGTCTTTTTGCATCAAAACTGGACGAGGCAGCACAAGAATCAGTTGATGAGTATGATCAGGAAATCCAAAATTTGAAAAAGGAGATTGACGCGGCTGGCGATAAGCTTGAAAAAGAGCCAAATCTGAATAATTTTAAAAATTTCAGATTTTTACTAAGCAAACTTGCAAAGCAGATCAGTAACGAGGCATACAGACTGGAAAAGATCGGCGGCACAGCTCAAAATCCGCGTTACTACGAAATCATCACCGTAATTAACAAGGAAGCTGATGAACTATACGGTCTGCTGGTTAACGAGCAGAAAAACAACATGGCGATTACAGCAAAGGTTATCGGAATAAAGGGGATGATTGTAGATCTTGTCACATAAAAAGGGCATGAAATATATCCATGCCCTTTTAAACGATATAGCTACAAAAACGATTACTAAGCGGTCTTTGTTGCGATTTCTTCTTCAACCAGCTCAATGATCGAAACGGGTGCTGTATCACCCTGACGATTGCCGAGCTTAATGATTCTGGTGTAACCACCTGCACGCTCTTTATAACGAGGAGCAATTGTCGAGAAAAGTTTTGAAACAACAGACTTTTCACGAATAACCGCGGCAGCAAGCCTCATAGCATGCAAATCACCACGTTTACCAAGTGTAATCATCTTTTCGGCGACAGAACGGATTTCTTTTGCTTTGGCATCTGTAGTAACAATTCGCTCATGATTCAAAAGTGAAGTTACCATATTTCTGAACATCGCTTCACGATGACTGGTTTTTCTGCCAAGACGGCGACCTGATTTGCAATGACGCATGACAATGATCCTTTCTAAACAAATAACAAACTTAAATTACTCTTCTTCCTTCTGTTCCCCACGCAAACGGCGCAGAGTCTCTGGTTCAGGAAATACATCGAGTTTCATACCAAATGTAAGTCCCATGTCACAGAGAATATCCTTAATCTCATTGAGAGACTTACGACCAAAATTCTGTGTCTTCAGCATTTCTGCTTCAGTTTTTGATACAAGCTCACCAATCAGTTTAATCCCTGCATTTTTCAAGCAATTAGCAGACCGGACAGACAGTTCGAGTTCTTCAACAGTGCGATACAGATTTTCATTAATCTTATCGATCTCTTCCTGAGATTCTTCCAGCTGCTGCGGTTCAGAATCCTCATCAAAATTAATGAAGATTGAGAGTTGCTCTTTCATGATTTTAGCAGAGTAAGCCAAAGCATCTTCTGGCTTAACACTACCGTCAGTCCAAACTTCAAGGGTCAACTTATCATAATCGGTCATTTGACCAACACGAGCATTTGAAACTGAAAAATTAACCTTTTTGATTGGTGAATAGATTGCATCAATTGGAATCGTTCCAACAGGTGCTTTCTCATCACGGTTACGATCTGCAGAGACATAACCTTTACCCATCTTTACAGTCATATCCATTTCAAAATGCGCGTCTTTGCCACAAGTAGCAATATGATGATCCGGATTCATGATTTCAACGTTGTGGCCAACTATAAAATCACCGGCTTTAACAACCCCTTCACCCTTATGTACAACACGAATAGTAGCCTGAACCACTGAGTGAAGTTTCAGTCGAACACCTTTAAGATTTAAAATTATATCAGTAGCATCTTCTGTAACACCCTGAACAGCAGAAAATTCATGCAACACACCCTTCATACGAACAGATGTAATTGCTGCTCCTTGCAATGAGGACAACAAAATCCTTCTCAGAGAGTTACCAAGAGTCGTGCCGAAACCACGTTCAAAAGGTTCCGCAAAAAACTTTCCATAAGTATCTGAAAGCGATTCTTTCTCAACCTGGAGCTGTTTTGGTTTGATCAGATCGCGCCAGTTTTTATACATTACAACCTCCTCCGGAATTAGTACCGGTGCTGGATGTCACAGGCTAAATAAACCTCGATTACTCAAATTATTTTGAGTAAAGTTCAACAACCAACTGTTCCTGAATAGGTGTTGTGATGTCTTCACGAATCGGCAATGCCTTAATCACACCTTTACAGGCATCACGATCCAGCTCAAGCCACTGTGGAGTACCACGTCTGACAACAGCTTCAAGCGAATCCGTAATGGATGCAATATTTTTACTTTTCTCACGAAGTTCAATAACATCACTAACCTTCAACTGAATTGAAGGGATATCCACTTTACGTCCATTCAGAATAAAGTGACCGTGACGAACCAACTGACGAGATTCAGTACGTGAAGACGCAAAGCCGAGTCGGTAAACAACATTATCCAGACGTCTTTCAAGGAGGGAAAGCAGATTCTCGCCTGTTACACCCTTCATACGGTCAGCTTCAGCAAAATAGCTTCTGAACTGTTTTTCGAGCAATCCGTAAATACGTCTTACCTTTTGCTTTTCACGAAGCTGTACACCATAAGCAGATGCCTTTGAACGACCCTGACCATGCTGACCCGGGGGATAATTACGACGCTTAATTGCGCACTTATCGGTGTAACACCGATCCCCTTTCAAAAACAATTCCATATTTTCTCTTCTGCACAAGCGGCATGAAGGTCCTGTATAACGAGCCAATGAAAACCTCCTTAAATGGTTAGGACTGATTTATACCCTTCTTCTCTTTGGTGGACGACATCCATTATGAGGAATAGGAGTTACATCCTTAATAAAACTTACATTAAAGCCAGCTGCCTGAAGAGCCCTGAGTGCAGACTCTCTGCCGGAACCTGGACCTTTAACATAGACCTCTATATTCTTCAAACCATGTTCCTGTGCCTTCTTGGCACAATCTTCCGCAGCTATCTGTGCAGCGAAAGGAGTACTCTTACGAGAGCCTTTAAAGCCCTTGGCACCAGACGTGGACCATGCAATTACATTTCCAACAGGATCTGTAATTGTAATCATAGTATTGTTAAAGGTAGCCTGTATATGCGCTACACCATTAGTAATATTTTTACGTTCCTTCTTTTTGCGCACAACTTTTTTAGCTGGACTTGCCATTACAATTCTCCAAGGCTAGATAAAATTATTTTTTCTTACCTGCAACGGTTCGAGCAGGACCTTTACGCGTACGAGCGTTTGTCTTTGTTCGCTGACCTCTTACAGGAAGTCCTTTACGATGACGCAGCCCACGATAACAACCAAGATCCATCAAGCGTTTGATGCTCATGGAAATCTCACGACGCAAATCACCTTCAACCTTAACATTACGATCAATCTCATCTCTCAAACGAGAAACATCTGTTTCTGTTAAATCATCAGTACGTGTGTTTGGATCAATGTTTGTTGCTGCCAGAATAGTTTCAGCTGTAGAGCTGCCAATTCCATAGATGTAGGTAAGAGCAACAACTATCCGCTTGTTCTTTGGTAAGTCAATACCAGAAATTCGTGCCAATTGAACGTCCTCCTTTAATTACTCATCCCTGACGCTGGGAATGCTTAGGGATATCGCAGATAACGCGGACAATACCCTTACGTTTAACAATCTTACACTTCACACAAATCTTCTTTACTGAGGCGCGTACTTTCATATAACTCCCCTTCACTAATTAACCCAATTGAGTCAGTATATCTGGACCATCTTCTGTTATAGCAACGGTATGTTCAAAATGGGCAGATAGTGATCTGTCTTTTGTTACAACTGTCCAGCCATCAGACAGAATATCGACTCCATATGAGCCTACATTTATCATTGGCTCAATCGCCAGAACCATACCAGCCTTTAATGGCAAACCTTGGGATGGCTTACCAAAATTAGGCACTTGTGGATCTTCATGCAAGCCCCGACCAATCCCATGGCCAACAAAATCTCTAACAACAGAAAAACCACGCGTTTCAACATAAGCCTGAATTGCATGGGAAATATCAGAAAGCCTTTTACCTACCACAGCATTTTCTATGCCCGCATATAAGGACTTCTCTGTAGCATTCAACAAATTTATGGCAATATCTGAAACGAATCCAACAGGTAACGTTACTGCTGCATCCCCATAAAAGTCATCAAATAAAACGCCAAAATCCAGACTAAGAATATCACCAGAATTCAAAGGTTTATTATTAGGTATTCCATGCACAACATGTTCGTTCGGCGAACAGCAAAGTGAACTTGGATATCCAGAGTAACCCTTAAATGCACATTTTGCACCACGTCTTTGCGCCTCTTTTGCAGCAAACGCATCAAGGTACTTCGTGGTTACACCAGGCACTACCTGCTCACGAACCAGGGCAAGCACTTCTGCAACAATCTGGCACGACTTCCGCATCCGCTCAATCTCGCGGCGAGATTTCAGGATGACCACAAACCTTACCCTTCCAAAACCATTTCAATCATCTTTTGAATCTCTGCAATTGGCAAAGAGCCATCAATTGAACGCAAAAGCCCAGCATTTTTATAATAGGCTTTCAACGGCGAGGTCTGAAGCTGATAAACCTCAAGCCTGTTTCGTACTGTGTCTTCGCAGTCATCATCACGCTGAACCAAAGCAGAACCACATTCATCACAGACACCATCAAGCCTGGATGGTGCATTCACAACATGATACCCCCTGCCACAGACAGGACAAGATCTACGACCAGAAAGCCTAGCTACCAATTCGGAATTATCAACTTCAAGTGATATTACACAATCTATAGACTTACCCAAATCAGCCAGCAACAAAGCCAACGAATCAGCCTGCGCAATCGTACGTGGAAAGCCATCAAGTATAAAGCCGGCATCACAATCAGACATCAACAACCTGTCCCCCACAATACCAAGGACAAGCTCATCTGAAACCAAACCACCTGACTCCATAACAGCCTTAGCCTTCAAACCAAGAGACGTCTCAGCCCTTACGGCTGCACGCAACATATCGCCCGTAGAAATCTGCGGCAAAGAATATTTTTCGACAAGGAACTGAGCCTGAGTACCTTTACCCGCACCCGGCGGTCCAAACAAAACAATATTCACTACCTTCTTCCCCTAATCCTGACACCCTTTAAAAACCCATCGTAATTACGAGTAATCAAGTGAGATTCGATTTGAGCAACCGTGTCCATACCAACACCAACAGCAATCAAAAGCGCAGTACCACCAAAATAAAATGGCAAATTAAGCCAGCCAATCAAAAAAGACGGCAGAACGCAGACAATTGATATATAAATAGCACCAGCAAAGGTCAATCGCGACAAAACAGAATCCATAAAAGCAGATGTTTCCCTACCCGGACGAAAACCAGGTATAAAACCACCATGCTTTTTTATGTTTTCCGAAACTTCCTCTGGGTTAAATGTTACAGCCGTATAGAAGTAACAGAAAAAAACTATGAACGCAACAAAAAAAGCGTTATACAACCAATGCCCTGGCCTCAAATTTTGAGCAAATTCCTTAACCATCGGAATATCTATAAAATTTGCAATAGTTGCCGGAAACATAATAATTGAAGAAGCAAAAATCGGCGGAATAACACCAGCCATATTTACCTTAAGAGGCAAATGAGATGTCTGAGAATTAAATGTTTTAAGCACGACAACCTTCTTGGCATAGTGAATTGGCAAGCGCCTCTGACCCCGCTCAATGAAAACAATTGCCGCAATCACCAAGAACATCACAACCAAAACAAATACCATCAAAAACAAAGAAATCTGATTAGCATTCATAAGCTTGAAAGTATTCTGTATGGCATTTGGTATACCGACAACAATACCAGCAAATATTATCAGAGAAATCCCGTTTCCGATTCCCTTTTCTGACATTTGCTCACCAAGCCACATAATAAAAGCTGTACCGGCCGTTAAAGTCAAAACGGTCAAAAGTCTGAATGACCAACCAGGCGCAAGCACTACAAGCTCACCAGCAGGTCCTTTCATACTTTCCAAACCGATAGCAATACCCAAACCTTGTACAACACTTAAGACAATTGTTCCATAGCGGGTATACTGTGTAATTTTCTTCCGCCCTGCCTCACCTTCTTTAGAAAGTTTTTCAATCGCAGGTATCACAACGGTAAGAAGCTGGAAGATAATGGAAGAGGATATGTATGGCATAATGCCCAGAGCAAATACAGATAAACGCTCCAAGGCACCACCAGAAAACATATTGAACATGTCCAGAAGAGTACCGGAATCACCCTTAAATAAATGTGACAACGCTATCCGATCAATTCCAGGTGTTGGAATATGACAACCAACACGGTATACAGCCAGCATCCCGAGAGAAAATAAAACTCTATTTTTCAACTCGGGAATCTTGAAAATATTCTTAAGTGCCTCAAGCACTAGGCTTTCTCCTCAAAAGAACCACCAGCAGCCACAATCTTGTCCTTGGCTGATTTACTCAGTTTTGCGGCAGATACAGTCAATGATTTACTAAGCTCGCCATTACCAAGTATCTTAATCGCTACCGATGATGATTTAACAAGTCCCTTTTCTACGAGCGCCAGAGCAGTTACTGCCGTACCTGCCTCGAAGACTTCAAGCTGCTCAACATTTACCAAAGCATATTCTACTCGTGAAAGAGGTGTAAATCCTCTCTTCGGCAAACGACGTTGAAGAGGCATCTGGCCGCCTTCAAAACCAGCTTTTATACTGCCACCGGAACGCGCTTTCTGACCCTTATGACCTTTAGTAGCTGTCTTTCCATGACCTGAACCAGGCCCACGACCAATTCGTTTATTCTGTTTAGTAGATCCTAGAGCAGGCTTCAATGTATTCAAATTCATGCTGATCACCTTTTACTGTGCAATTTTTAGCATATGGCTGATTTTAGAAATCATCCCACGCACTTCTGGTGTGTCCGACAATTCAACAGTCTTGTTAAGGCCTTTAAGGCCGAGGCCAGCGACTATTGCACGATGTTTTTTGGGCTTGCCAATTGTACTTTTTATTAGGGTGATGCTCACTTTAGCACTCATAACAACTCCATCAAAAATTATTCAGTTATACCGCGACGAGCAGCCATCTCTTCAGGAGATTTCAACAGCTGCAAACCAGCAAAAGCGGCTTTTACAACGTTATGTGGGTTATTTGAACCTAAACACTTTGAAAGGATATTATTGATCCCTGCCGATTCAAATATTGCACGTGCAGCACCACCAGCAATAACGCCAGTACCAGCTGAAGCTGGTTTCATCAGCAACCGGCCTGCACCGAACCTGCCCTCGATTTCAAAAGGAATTGACTGATTCTGATTAACAGGAACCTTGATCAGGTTTTTCTTTGCCTGTTCAACACCTTTACGAATCGCTTCAGGCACTTCATTAGCCTTACCAAGTCCATAGCCAACGTGTCCGTTACCATCACCGACAACTATCAAAGCTGAAAAGCTGAATCGTCTACCACCCTTAACAACTTTAGCTACCCTGCTGATATGGACTACGCGGTCAGTTAAATTCAGATCCGCTGGATTTACTCTGCTCAATTGAACCTCCTAGAATGCTTTAGAAAATCAGCCCGTTTTCTCGAGCTGCATCAGCTAGCGCTTTTACTCTGCCATGATAAAGAAAACCATTGCGGTCAAAAACTACTGATGCAAAACCTTTTTCTTTGGCTATCCTGGCAATTTCTGCTCCAACATGAACAGCTGCTGCAACATTACCGGTGTAATCCAAAGATGCTGCCCCTTCGGAAAGGGTTGAATAAGCCGCAACAGAAACACCTTTAGTATCATCAATAAGCTGAGCATATATATGACGTGCACTCTTAAATACGTTTAAGCGAGGTTTTTCACTCGTTCCACGAACCTTTTTGCGCACACGAACCTGTCGTTTAAGCCGAGTTATAGTTTTAAGTGCAGTCTTTGACACTGTAATCTCCTTATAAAGACTATTTCTTACCGGTCTTACCAGCTTTTCTAATTATAGTCTCGTCAGCATATTTAATACCTTTACCTTTATATGGCTCAGGTTGACGGAACGACCTTATCTTTGCCGCAGTTTGTCCAACAAGTTCCTTGTCAAACCCTTTGACAGTAACCTTGGTCATTTTTTCGACTTCGATAGTTATTCCAGCTGGGATTAAAAAATTAATCGGATGTGAATAACCAAGACTAAGAACAAGCTCAGTCCCTTTAACTTCTGCACGATAACCAACGCCATTAATATCGAGAACCTTCTGAAATCCGGCTGAAACACCGATCACCATATTGTTAATCAAGGTTCTAGTCAAACCATGCGCAGCGCGAGTTGAAGTTGTATCATCATTTCTATTAACAGTTACAGAAGATTCAGTGATATCCAAGGTAACACATGGCATAATTGTGCGTGACAATTTCCCGTTTGGTCCCTGCACTGTAAGCTCAGAATTGACAAAATCGAGTTTTACACCTTTTGCTATAACTACGGGAAGCTTCCCTATTCTCGACATCGCACCATACTCCTTAGATTAGTAATTACCAGACTGTGCAGATTATCTCGCCACCCAAACCTGCTTTACGGGCAGCACTGTCCGTTACAATTCCTTTGGAAGTTGAGAGAATCGCAATTCCGATCCCGCTCTTAACTACTGGAATTTCGTCAGACTTTACATAAACACGTCCGCCTGGCTTACTTATTCTCTTTATCTCATTAATAACGCTATCTTTTTCATCAATATATTTCAGATAAATGCGTAAAACACCCTGCAGTTCATCTGAAATCACCTTGAAGTTCTTTATGAAACCTTCCTGTTTAAGAACGGTTGCAATATTAACTTTCATTGTTGATGAAGGAATGTCGACTTTTTGATGCTTTACCATACTTGCATTTCTGATTCTGGTAAGCATATCGGCAATAGGATCTGTCATAGACATCGTGCATGTACTCCTGTCAATTTCTTCAATTGTTTTTGATTACCAGCTAGACTTAACTACGCCAGGAATCTGACCCATAGAGGCATATTTACGAAGGCAAATTCTGCACATTTTGAATTTACGATAAAATGCTTTGGGCCTACCGCAAACCTGACAACGGTTATGCTGCTGAACCGAGAACTTAGGTTTACGCTGGGACTTGATTATCATTGAGACTTTTGCCACGGAATCCTCCAGAATATCTTAGTTCCTGAACGGCATGCCCAGGTACTTAAGCAACGCCCTACTCTCTTCATCTGTCTTGGCGCTTGTAACTATAGTTATATTCATGCCCTTAATCTTATCAACGGCATCATAATTAATTTCAGGAAAAATCAACTGTTCTTTAACACCAAGGGTATAATTTCCCTTACCATCAAATGCCTTAGCAGAGACACCTTTAAAATCTCTTACCCTTGGCAGCGAAACATTTATAAGCCGATCCAGAAATTCAAACATTCTATCACGACGGAGGGTAACCATGCAACCAATTGGCATACCTTGACGCAATTTAAATGTAGCAATAGATTTCTTTGCCTTTGTAATTACTGATTTCTGACCAGTAATTGCATTAATCTCAGCGGCAGCAGAATCAAGAATTTTAACATTCTGTATTGCTTCACCAAGTCCCATATTCACTACAATCTTAGTGATCTTGGGCACTTCCATAATATTTGCATATTTAAAGTCGTTACAGAGTTTTGGAACAACTTCTGTAAGATAAACTTCTTTCAAACGAGCCATTTGATTGCTTCCTCCTGTCTATTTCTCGAGAGAACTACCGCACTTGACGCAAACTCTCTGTTTATCGCCGTTCTCCAACAGCTGTTTCCTCGACCTGACAGGCAGAGCGCATTTTGAACAATACGTCATTACATTGGAGATATGTATAGCGGCCTCTTTTTCCTTGATTCCACCTGCTTCATTACCGCGTGCTTTCACATGACGCTTAACGATATTCAGGCCTTCGACGATTACACTATCTTTTTTAGGCAGCAACTGAACAATCTTACCGGTCTTGTTCTTCTCTTTACCGGCAACGATCATTACTGTATCGCCTTTTTTGACATGAGATTTATTAGCTTGCATCTAAGTTTCTCCGATTCAATTAGAGTACTTCTGGCGCGAGTGAAATAATCTTCATAAACTTCTTGGCACGCAACTCCCTGGCAACTGGGCCAAAGATACGAGTACCAACTGGTTCTTGCGCATTGTTGATTACAACACCGGAATTGTCATCAAAACGGATATAAGATCCATCTAGACGTCCAAGTTCCTTTGCAGTTCTGACTATAACGACCTTAACAACATCGCCTTTTTTTACCTTTGAGTTTGGCAGCGCTTCACGTACAGAAGCAACAATTATATCGCCTACTCCTGCATACTTACGCTTGGACCCGCCTAAAACCTTTATACAAAAAAGTTTTTTGGCACCTGAATTATCTGCTACATCTAGGATTGACTGCATCTGTATCATTACACGTACCCCTATCTTAAGAGATGCATTATTCGTTAATTTGTTTCAAATTCCAACGTTTATCTTTGCTAAGTGGACGACATTCAATGATCTGAACGCGATCTCCAGTTTTAGATGCATTATTCTCATCGTGAACTTTATACTTGGAACTACGCTTTATATATTTGTTGTATACAGGATGTTTGATAAGCGTATCAACCTTTACAACAACTGTCTTATCCATCTTGTCACTTACAACAACACCGTTTTGTGTTCTTCTATGACCACGCTCACTCATTTGTTGCTCCTATGCCTTGCTCTCTGAAAGTATCGTATTAATCCTGGCAATATCATGACGGATCGTTCTCAGCTTGGCAGAATTTTCAAGTCTTCCGGTATGCAACTGGAATTTAAGATTGAAAAGTTCCTGCGTAAGCTCACTTTTTTTAACATCAAGAGCCTCAGAAGACAAATTGCGCAATTCATTAGGCTTCATTATTTTCACCCCTAGAAATAAACTTTGTCGAGATAGACAGTTTGTGAGCCGCCAACCTGAGTGCCTCACGAGCAATCTCTTCTGAAACACCTTCCATTTCATAGAGTATTGTACCTGGCTTAATAACAGCTACCCAAGAATCTGGAGAACCTTTACCCTTACCCATCCTGGTCTCTGCAGGCTTTGCAGTCAGTGGTTTGTCAGGGAAAATACGAATCCAAATCTTTCCGCCCCTCTTTATATAGCGAGTCATTGCAATACGAGCTGCTTCGATCTGCCTTGAATCAAGCCAACCGCATTCTGTAGCCTGTAGCCCAAACTCACCAAAAGAAAGTTCGATTCCACGGCATGGCTTGCCGGTCATACGACCCTTCATCTGCTTTCTATGCTTAACCCGTTTCGGCATTAACATTGAAACTTACTCCCTGTCTACAAAAGTAATTTACTGACCTGGTAAAACTTCACCTTTAAAAATAAGAACCTTGATACCAATTAAACCGTATGTGGTTTTTGCCTCTGCAAAACCATAATCAATATCAGCACGTAAAGTATGAAGAGGTACCCTGCCCTCACGATACCATTCAGTCCTTGACATTTCTGCGCCGCCAAGTCGACCTGAACATGTAATCCGTATTCCTTTTGCACCAAACTTCAGAGCAGAAGTAACACTCTTTTTCATCGCACGTCTAAATGCAATCCTGCGCTCCAACTGCAGGGCAACATTCTCAGCTACAAGCTGGGCATCGAGTTCTGGCTTACGCACTTCAATGATATTTATAAAAATTTCTTTGGAGGTAAGGTTGGCCAACTCTTTTTTAATTGTTTCTACTTCAGTACCTTTTTTACCGATAATCAGGCCAGGTCTTGCAGTAAAAATATTAATCTTAGTTTTATTCGCAGCCCTCTCGATTTCAATTTTTGAAATACCAGATGTATAAAGGCGTTTTTTCAAAAATGTACGGATTTTTAAATCCTCATGTAAGAGTTTTGCATAATCAGCTTCTGCATACCACTTAGAGTCCCAAGTCTTTATAACTCCAAGCCTGAAGCCTATTGGATTAATTTTCTGTCCCAAACTACACCTCCAAGGAATGAAACTATTTCGTATCTGATAGTATTACACTGACATGACTGGTTGGTTTTCTGATTTTGCTAGCACGTCCCATTGCACGGGGAAGAAAACGTTTCAAAACAGAACCACCGTCTACAAAAATTGTTTTTACAAACAGTTTATCTACATCAGAAACACCCTTCTGTTCTGCATTCGCCACAGCAGACTTGAGGAGCTTGATAACAAGCTTTGCTGAAGGCTGTGGAAGAAACCTTAAGGTATTAAGTGCTTCCTGAATTACTTTACCTCTTACCAGATCTACAACAAGTCTGGTCTTACGAGGGGAAAGGCGTACTGATGACAGTTTTGCGCTGGATTCCATGTAAAACTCCCTTTACTACTTCTTAACTTTGCTCTTTTTATCAGCTGCGTGACCGTAGAAGGTACGAGTTGGTGCAAACTCACCAAGCTTATGACCGACCATATTTTCAGTTACATAAACCGGCACAAATTTACGTCCGTTATGAACAGCAAAACTGACTCCAATAAAATCTGGTGTTATTGTAGAACGACGTGACCAGGTTTTAATATTTTTTTTCGAATTCGGTCCTTCTGCCTGTACCTTAGTAAACAGGTGTTCATCAACAAAAGGTCCTTTTTTAATTGAACGTGCCATGATTTAAGCCTCTCACGAATTATTTGCTACGTTTTTTAACAATAAAACGATCAGAAGATTTATTGGTTCTAGTCTTGTAGCCTTTTGTTGGTATACCCCATGGAGTAACAGGATGACGGCCACCTGAAGTACGTCCTTCACCACCACCATGTGGATGGTCAACCGGGTTCATGGCAACACCACGAACTTTTGGACGTTTACCAAGCCATCTTGAACGGCCTGCCTTACCAATATTAACCTTCTCATGGTCAACATTTCCAACCTGACCGATGGTTGCATAGCAATCCTGAAGAACCATTCTAACCTCACCGGATGGTAACTTAACCTGTGAGTAGCGGCCTTCTTTTGCCATCAGCTGTGCAAAAGTACCTGCACTTCTTGCAAGCTGAGCACCTTTTCCAATCTTAAGTTCGACATTGTGAATAATCGTACCAAGCGGAATTGATTTCAGCGGCAAGGAATTGCCTGGCTTGATATCAGCATCTGGCCCGCTGATAACGGTATCACCAACGTTGAGGTCGATTGGCGCCAAAATATAACGCTTTTCACCATCAACATAGTGCAGCAATGCAATACGAGCACTTCTGTACGGATCATATTCAATGCTGGCAACCTTAGCAGGAATGCTAAGTTTATCACGGCGGAAGTCGATAATGCGATACTTCTGCTTGTGACCACCACCCTGATGACGAGCCGTAACACGTCCCAAAGCATTTCTGCCACCAGTCTTCTTAAGTTTTATAAGAAGAGATCTTTCTGGTGTTGTTTTTGTAATCTCTTCAAATGTCGAACAGGTCTGTTGTCTACGGCCTGGCGATGTTGGCTTATAAATCTTGATTCCCATTGTGAACCCCGAATGTGTTGATTAAACCTCAAAAAAATCTAAAGACTGACCCTGTTCCAAGGTCACATAGGCTTTTTTCCAGTTTGATTGTTTACCAAAGCTGCGACCGAAACGCTTCACCTTACCAGCTACATTTACTGTTCTGACATCATCGACTTTCACTTTAAACAAGGTCTCTACAGCCTGCTTAATCTGAATTTTATTAGCATCTCTATCAACAACAATTGCTACCGTGTTTGTTGATTCAGTGCCAACAGATGTTTTTTCAGTAACATGAGGCTTCTTTATGACTGAATAGATATTCATTTCTGCAGTGCTCCTTCAACGGATTGTACAGCACCCTGAGTAATGATAATATTCTTGTACTTAAGCATGTCATGAATATTGAGAGCGTCATGCTTGATCAACTTTACATGAGGTACATTACGACTCGAGAGATGCAAATTGTTTGTAAAATTATCAGTGATAATCAATGAACGCTCGATCTCGAACCGCTTCATAAAGCTTACAAATTCCTTGGTAGAAATTGACTCGAAATCAATACTGTCCATTACCGTAATTCTGTCATTTTTGAACTGGTATGAAAGAGCAGAACACAAAGCAGCATTACGAGCTTTCTTATTCATACTGAGATTGTATACCTTCGGAGTTGGACCAAAGGCAACACCACCTCCTGGATACTGAGGAGCCCTAACACAACCCTGTCTTGCACCGCCGGTACCCTTCTGCTTGAAAGGTTTTCTACCGCTTCCTGCAACCTCAGAACGTGTTTTGGTCTTAACAGTTCCAGCTCTACGATTCGCAAGCTGAATGCGCAGCGCCAGATGCAGTAAATGCTCTTTTACTTCGGCATTGAAAACTGTATCAGACAATTGAACTTCACCAACCTGCTGTCTGTTCATGTTGAAAACTGCTATCGAAGGCATACAAATACTCCCGCTTGATTACTTAGGCTTTTACACTGTTTTTAATAAGAACTACGTTATTACGATGACCAGGGATTGCACCTTTAATCAGAATCAGCTTCTCAGAGGAATCAATTCTGACAATCTGTAGTTTCTGAACGGTTACCTGCGCACTTCCCATCTGACCTGGCATTTTTTTATTCTTGAACACCCGAGAAGGTGTTGCTGATGCGCCAATTGAACCAGGTGCGCGATGAAAACGTGATCCGTGGGAAGCACGACCACCACTAAAGTTATAACGTTTGATTACGCCCTGAAATCCCTTACCAATACTGATTCCGGTTACATCAATCAAATCACCGATTTCAAACTGGTCAATTTCTAAGGTATCACCAACATTTAAGGTTGAGATATCGTCGAATTTGAACTCACGCAGAAATCTGAAAATACCCTGTCCAGACTTTGTACAATGACCAAGTTTTGGCTTTGTCACTGATTTAGCGGATACCTGTTCAAAACCAACCTGAACAGCATTATATCCATCAGTTGCTTCAGTTTTTTTCTGGGTTACAACGCATGGCCCAGCCTGAACGACAGTTACTGGTACACGAGTACCATCTTCCATGAAGATCTGGGTCATCCCCAGTTTTTTTCCAATGATGCCTTTTTTCATATCTGTTCCTATTCGAAAAAAGTACGCTACAGTTTAATTTCGACGTCAACGCCAGCAGCAAGATCAAGTTTCATAAGCGCATCAACTGTCTGTTGAGTAGGATCTAGAATATCAATAAGACGCTTATGTGTTCTTATCTCAAACTGATCACGGGACTTTTTGTCAACATGCGGTCCACGGAGAACGCAATACTTATTGATCACTGTCGGCAGCGGAATTGGTCCAGCAATGTTCGCACCTGTACGCTTTGCTGTATCAACTATTTCTCCGACAGAAACATCCAGCAACTTATGGTCATATGCCTTAAGGCGAATTCTGATCTTCTGGCTCTGCATTGATATCCTCGTAACGTTTATTATTCAATAATCGAGCTGACGACGCCTGCGCCAACAGTACGACCACCTTCACGGATGGCGAAACGGAGTCCATCATCCATGGCTATAGGGGTGATCAGGTTAACTACTACGGCCACGTTGTCTCCCGGCATTACCATTTCGGTGCCTGCAGGAAGGTCAACTACACCGGTCACGTCTGTTGTACGGAAGTAGAACTGTGGACGGTAGCCGTTAAAGAATGGTGTATGACGTCCACCTTCTTCTTTGCTGAGTATGTAGGCTTCTGCCTTGAATTTGGTGTGAGGAGTGATTGAACCTGGCTTGGAAAGAACCTGGCCACGTTCGATGTCTTCACGTTTAACACCGCGAAGAAGTGCGCCGATGTTGTCACCTGCACGGCCTTCATCGAGGAGTTTACGGAACATTTCAACACCGGTTACGGTTGTTTTCTGTGTTGCCTTGATACCGACGATTTCAATTTCTTCGCCAACTTTTACGATTCCGCGTTCTACACGTCCGGTTGCAACTGTACCACGGCCGGAGATGGAGAATACGTCTTCTACTGGCATAAGGAATGGTTTGTCAATTGCACGCTCTGGATCAGGGATGTATGCGTCAACTGCGTCCATCAGTTTGTTAACAGAGTCTTCACCAAGTTCACCGGATTCACCGTTGAGAGCCTGAAGTGCCGATCCTTTGATGATTGGAATATCGTCACCCGGGAAATCGTAGGAAGAGAGCAGTTCACGGATCTCAAGTTCTACGAGCTCAAGGAGTTCTGCATCATCAACCATGTCTGCCTTGTTGAGGAAGACTACGATGTAAGGAACGCCAACCTGACGGGCAAGCAGGATGTGCTCACGAGTCTGAGGCATTGGACCGTCAGCAGCAGAAACGACCAGGATTGCGCCGTCCATCTGTGCTGCACCGGTGATCATGTTTTTGACGTAGTCAGCATGGCCTGGGCAGTCAACGTGTGCATAGTGACGCTTTTCGGTTTCGTATTCTACGTGTGCGGTTGCGATCGTAATACCACGCTCACGCTCTTCAGGGGCGTTATCGATCTGGTCAAAGGCTTTGTATTCAGCCTGACCTTTACCTGCGAGAACCTTTGTGATAGCAGCGGTCAAGGTTGTCTTGCCATGGTCAACGTGACCAATTGTACCGATGTTTACATGAGGTTTGTTACGCTCAAATTTAGCCTTTGCCATGATTACTGGCCCTCCTCGAGTCTATGTTATTTCTAGCCTTTAACTTTTGCAACTATCTCTTCAGCAACTGATTTTGGTACAGGCTCGTAATGATCAAAAGTCATTGAATAGGTCGCCCTACCCTGAGTGGCTGAACGTAGATCAGTGGAATAACCAAACATTGAAGCAAGCGGTACCATTGCGTTAACAACCTGTGCACCAGCCCTTGAATCCATGCCCATAATGCGTCCGCGCCTTGAGTTCAAATCACCGATGACCTCGCCCATATACTCTTCAGGAACGACAACCTCAACCGACATAATCGGCTCAAGGATAATTGGCGATGCTTTTTGGCAGCCTTCTTTGAAGCCCATGGAACCGGCAATTTTGAACGCCATTTCCGAGGAGTCAACCTCATGGTAAGAACCGTCGATCAAGGTTGCCTTGATGTCAACGACCGGGAATCCGGCCAACACACCATTGTCTGTTGCCTCGAGTATACCTTTGCCAACTGCGGGGATATATTCGCGAGGAACAACACCACCCTTAATCGCATCAACAAACTCAAAACCTTTACCAGCTTCCTGTGGTTCGATTTCAAGCCATACATGACCATATTGACCGCGACCACCAGACTGACGAACAAACTTACCTTCTACCTTAACCTTCTTGGTAATTGTCTCACGGTAAGCAACCTGTGGCTTGCCAACGTTTGCCTCTACCTTAAACTCACGCATCAAACGGTCTACAATAATTTCAAGATGAAGCTCACCCATACCAGAGATGATTGTCTGACCAGTTTCCTCATCAGTCTTTACACGGAAAGAAGGGTCTTCACTAGCCAGCTTGGCGAGACTTATGCCAAGTTTTTCCTGATCAGCCTTTGTCTTAGGCTCAATCGCAATTGAAATAACCGGCTCAGGAAATTCAATCGACTCAAGAATAACCTGCTTATCTTCATCACAAAGTGTATCACCAGTAGTTGTATACTTAAGCCCAACAGCAGCGGCGATATCACCTGCGTAAACTTCTTTAATCTCTTCACGCTTATTGGCGTGCATCTTCAAGATACGCCCAATACGCTCTTTCTTGCCCTTAGTCGAGTTATAGATATAAGAACCTGCGTTAACAACACCCGAATAAACCCTGAAGAATGTAAGCTGCCCCACAAATGGGTCAGTCATGATTTTAAAGCCAAGTGCCGAAAAAGGTTCTGCATCAGAGGCAATACGTTCAACCTCTGCTCCGGTATCAACGTCGATACCCTTAATCGCCGGAATATCTAACGGAGAAGGCATGTAATCAACAACAGCATCAAGTAGATTCTGAACACCTTTGTTCTTAAAAGAAGAACCACAGATGACAGGGCAAATCTTGATATTAATTGTACAATTACGAATTGCTGCCATAATCTCGGATTCAGTCAACTCTTCGCCTCTAAGATATTTCTCCATAAGGGCATCATCGTGACTCGAGATCTCTTCGATCATTTTTTCGCGATATTCAATCGCTTCATCAAGCAATTCAGCAGGAATTTCTTCCTCATTATAGTTTGCCCCAAGTGCCTCATCTTCCCAGATGATTGCCTTCATCCTTACCAGGTCAATAACACCCTTGAAGTAATCTTCCTTACCAACAGGCAACTGAATTGGAAGAGGATTAGCCTTAAGACGATCCTTGATCATCTGTACGCCGCGGAAAAAATCTGCACCCACGCGGTCCATCTTATTGATAAACGCTATCCTTGGAACACCATACTTATCAGCCTGACGCCAGACAGTTTCCGACTGGGGTTCAACACCACCAACCGAACAGAATACAGCAACAGCGCCATCAAGTACGCGCAACGAACGCTCAACCTCGATAGTAAAGTCAACATGACCCGGTGTATCGATAATATTGATACGATGATCATTCCAGTTGCAGGTTGTTGCAGCAGAAGTAATTGTGATACCACGCTCCTGCTCCTGCTCCATCCAGTCCATCGTTGCAGTACCCTCATGCACCTCACCAATTTTGTGAGACACACCGGTATAATACAAAATACGCTCTGTAGTAGTTGTCTTGCCAGCATCAATATGAGCCATGATGCCAATATTTCTATATTTTTCAAGCGGTGATAAACGGGGCACAAAATCCTCCTGGACTAGTCAGGCAATTACCAACGATAGTGAGCAAACGCACGGTTTGCCTCTGCCATCTTATGAACATCCTCACGTTTCTTGACAGCCGCACCACGATTATTATAGGCATCAAGAATTTCACCCGCAAGTTTATCCGTCATGGTTTTTTCACTGCGCGCTGCAGAATACTTAATCAACCAACGCATCGCCAGAGAAACACGACGATCCGGACGCACCTCGATAGGCACCTGATAAGTAGAACCACCAACACGACGCGATTTAACCTCAAGAGCAGGCTTTATATTATCAAGGCTCTTCTTAAGAACCTTGACGGCTTCATCATTTGCCTTCTGCGCAACAATATCAAGAGCACCATACAGTATAGATTCAGCTATACTTTTCTTACCAGCAAGCATCAGAATATTAATCAACTTAGCTACGGTCTTGTCATGATATTTTGGATCCGGCAGAATATTTCTTTTTGGCACTTCTCTTCTTCTTGGCATACCTTACCCTCTCATCGAACAGTGCGTAATTATTTTGGTTTCTTCGCGCCGTATTTCGAACGACTCTTTTTCCGATCCTTAACACCAACAGAGTCAAGAGTACCACGCACTATATGATAACGAACACCAGGCAAATCCTTAACCCTGCCGCCACGAATCAAAACCACCGAGTGCTCTTGCAGATTGTGACCAACACCAGGAATATAAGATGTAACTTCAATTCCATTTGTCAAGCGAACCCTTGCGACTTTACGAAGTGCTGAGTTAGGCTTTTTAGGCGTTGTAGTATACACCCTGGTGCATACGCCACGCTTCTGCGGACAACATTTAAGTGCAGGAGCAGTAGACTTATCTCGCTTACTCTCCCTGCCGATACGAATCAACTGATTAATCGTTGGCATAATACTAATCTCTCCCAACACAAAAATAACTGCATCACCAGAACCGGTGAATCATTGATACTATATAGATAAACTACGAAAGTCAAACAATAATTTTATATCAGATACTTTTTTTCACAACATTGACAGATTCGAGCCCAATCGACTAACAACATCGCTTAAAACCGGAGGGGAATGGAATAGGTGTAGGGTCGGAATAAAACCGACATCTCCATTCATATCAAACCAGGATTTCACTAATCACCTGGCGGACTCGAAAGATAAATTTTATACATCAAAACGCCTTACGTGTCAATAACTTTTTTTACAAAAAATATCGGAGGGCTGCAAGCCCTCCGATAAACTACGAAATATAACTATGCAGCATCCTGATTTTCGATTGATTCTGCTTGCTCCTGGCTAGTCTGGCCAGAATCCGGTGCATCTGTAATCATACGAAGATTTCTATAACGTGCCAAGCCTGTTCCGGCAGGAATAAGTCGGCCCATGATAACATTCTCCTTAAGGCCCCGCAAATTATCAATCTTACCTTCAATTGCAGCCTGGGTAAGAACCTTGGTTGTTTCCTGGAACGAAGCTGCAGAAATAAACGACTCAGTCGATAAAGATGCCTTAGTAATCCCAAGCAGCAGTGGCTCAGCAATTGCAGGCCGCTTATTGTCAGCAAAGGCCTTCTGATTTTCTGACTCAAACAACCAGCGTTCCACCTGATCGTCTACAAGCAGGCCTGTATCACCAACATCCTTAATCCTGACCCGCCGCAACATCTGGCGAACAATAACCTCGATATGTTTATCATTAATCTTAACACCCTGTAGACGGTAAACCTCCTGCACTTCATCAACAAGGTACTTCGCAAGCTCCTTGACACCAAGAACCCTTAGAATGTCGTGCGGATTTGAAGAACCATCCATCAATGGCTCACCAGCTCTGACATGATCACCTTCATGCACGCTGATATGCTTGCCCTTTGGTATCAGATATTCTTTAGGTTCGCCAAGCTCAGGTGTTACAATAACCTTACGCTTGCCCTTTGCATCCTTACCAAAGGTAACTCGTCCGTCAATTTCAGTAATAACGGCAAAGTCTTTTGGCTTGCGAGCCTCAAACAATTCGGCAACACGCGGAAGACCACCGGTGATATCCTTTGTTTTGGTTGTTTCTCTAGGAATCTTGGCAATAATATCACCGGCAGAGATTACCATGTCATCCTGTACCGTGATATTTGCACCAACAGGCAAGAAATAACGTCCGATTGTACCAGACGAACTGCCCTCTGCCTGATCACCAAGCCCCTTAATGGCAATTCTAGGACGCTTGTCACTATCCTTAGACTCGATAATAACCTTTCGGGACAAGCCGGTAACTTCATCCAGCTGTTCCTCCATGGTAACACCTTCGATGATATCACCAAATTTTACCTTACCGGCAAACTCAGTAAGAATCGGCATGGTGTATGGGTCCCATTCGGCAAGGCTTTCTCCCTGTTTAATGCTTTGGCCTGGTGCATATTTGATTTTGGCACCATAAACAACAACATATTTTTCGCGCTCGCGGCCAGTCTCATCAATAATTGCAACCTCACCATTCCTGCTCATTACAATATGATGACCGTCTGCATTAACAACCGTATTCAGATTAATAAACTTAACCGTACCATCAGTACGTGATTCAAGCGATGTCTGCTCTGCATGACGTGAAGCAGTACCACCGATATGGAATGTACGCATTGTCAACTGGGTACCAGGCTCACCAATTGACTGAGCTGCAATTACACCGACAGCCTCACCCATATTGACACTATGTCCCCTGGCGAGATCTCGGCCATAACACTTGGAGCAGATACCGCGACGGCTCTGACAGGTCAGAACTGAACGGATTTTTACCTTCTCAAGCCCGGCATCTTCAATCTTCTTGACCAGAGATTCATCAATATCCTGATTTGCCTCGACAAGTACATCACCCGTTATCGGATCAAGGATATCGTCAAGTGCAACCCTGCCAAGGATACGGTCACCGATATGCTCAATAACCTCACCACCCTCTGTCAGCGAAGAAACAACCAATCCATCAAGTGTTCCACAATCCTCTTCGGTAATGATGGCATCCTGAGCAACATCAACCAATCGACGCGTCAGATATCCTGAGTTTGCTGTCTTAAGGGCCGTATCAGCCAGACCTTTACGGGCACCATGCGTAGAAATGAAGTACTGCAACACCGTTAAGCCCTCACGGAAGTTAGCAGTAATTGGTGTCTCAATAATTTCACCGGACGGTTTTGCCATCAGACCACGCATACCGGCCAGCTGACGGATCTGCTGAGCAGAACCCCTTGCACCGGAATCCGCCATCATATGAATTGCATTGAATGACGATTCCTTAACAATAACGCCTTCCTCGGTAATAAAAACCTCTTTGGAAAGGTTATCCAGCATCTCCTTGGCAATATCTTCAGTTGCCTTTGCCCAGATATCGATAACCTTGTTATACCTCTCGCCGTCAGTAATCAGACCTTCGGTATACTGATTCTGAATTTCCTTAACCTCATCCTCAGCCTTTGTAATAATAGTTACCTTACCTTCAGGAATAACCATATCGTCAAGGCAAATGGATATACCGGCAAGATTTGCATATCTGAAGCCGATATCCTTCAGCTTGTCGGCAAGAATTACAGTTTCCTTGTTATCGGCCATACGATAACAAGTATCAACAAGATTAGAAAGTTCCTTCTTATTCATGACCTTATTGACAGCAGAGAAAGGTACTGAATCCGGAAGAATCTCACGTAGAATAATACGTCCCACGGTTGTATCAACCAGCTGAACCTTCTCATCAGCGGCAAGGTTCTTCATACGAACCTTAACAGTCGCCTGCATGTCGACTTCGCCCGCATCAAATGCAATTCTGACTTCTTCGGGGCAAGAGAAGATTTTACCGGTCCCCTTAACCTTGTGGTAAACACGAAGATTATTCGTTTCGTCAATAATCTCCTTGCCAGTTATCTCATCAACAGAAGGCTCGTAGCGCCTGTCACGTGTCATGTAATAGGCACCAAGAACCATATCCTGAGAAGGCACTATGATAGGCTTGCCATGTGCAGGTGAAAGGATGTTATTCGTCGACATCATCAAAACACGTGCTTCAACCTGACTTTCGATGGAAAGCGGCAGATGGACGGCCATCTGGTCACCGTCAAAGTCAGCATTAAAGGCGGTACAGACTAGCGGATGAAGCTGGATTGCCTTGCCTTCAATCAGAACAGGCTCAAAGGCCTGAATACCGAGTCTATGCAGAGTAGGGGCTCGGTTAAGCATAACCGGATGTTCCTTGATCACCTCTTCAAGTACATCCCAAACCTCAGGACGCTCTTTCTCAACCATCTTCTTGGCACTCTTGATCGTAGTAACATAGCCACGTTCTTCGAGTTTATTATAGATAAACGGCTTAAACAGTTCGAGAGCCATTTTCTTTGGCAGACCGCATTGATGAAGTTTCAGCTCAGGACCAACAACAATAACCGAACGACCAGAATAGTCGACACGCTTACCAAGAAGGTTCTGGCGGAAACGGCCTGACTTGCCCTTGAGCATATCGGAAAGAGATTTAAGCGGGCGCTTGTTTGGCCCGGCGATTGCTCTGCCGCGACGACCATTATCAAACAGGGCATCCACGGCTTCCTGCAGCATGCGCTTTTCATTCCTGATAATTACTTCCGGAGCCTGTAACTCGACAAGACGCTTGAGACGATTATTCCGGTTAATGACTCGACGATAAAGATCGTTCAGGTCAGAGGTGGCAAAACGACCGCCATCCAGAGGCACCAACGGACGGAGTTCCGGTGGCAGAACCGGGATGCATTCAAGAATCATCCACTCCGGCTTGTTGCCTGATGATTTAAATGCCTCGAGCACCTTAAGACGCTTGGCTGTTTTCTTACGCTTTGCCTCACTGGTCGATTCCATCATCTCGATACGCAGAGAAGTCGACAGTTCATCAAGGTCAATTGCCTTCAGGCACTCACGAATGGCCTCAGCGCCCATTCCGCCTTCAAATGCATCTGAACCGTATTCCTGTTGAGCCTTGATAAACTTATCCTCAGACATTACCTCACAGAACTGCATCGGGGTATTCTTCGGATCACTGATGACAAAGGCCTCAAAGTAAAGAACTTTTTCCAGATCCTTCAGGGTTATATCAAGCAGATTGCCAATACGTGATGGCAATGACTTGAGAAACCATATATGAGCAACCGGCGTAGCCAGATCAATATGTCCAAGCCGCTCACGACGCACCTTGGATGGAATTACCTCTACACCGCATTTTTCGCAAATTATACCGCGATGTTTCATCCGCTTATATTTACCGCAATTACACTCATAATCCTTGGTCGGGCCAAATATTTTGGCACAAAAAAGGCCATCCCGTTCAGGCTTAAACGTACGATAATTGATTGTCTCCGGCTTTTTCACCTCTCCGTGTGAACGTTCACGTATCTTTTCGGGTGAGGAGACAGATATCCGTATAGCTGAAAAATGGAGTGGATCCTTGGGTTTATCAAAAAAACTGAAATAATCTTCCACGATGCTCTCCTCCGTATATTCTTGAAGCTCTGCCTGATTGCCATTAAAGGGTCTTTACGCAGGGCTGCTTTAATAACTGCATACTACAAAGAAATTCTTTGCGAGACTACTCTTCTTCCCCTTCAAGCAACTCCACATCCAGACAAAGCGACTGCAATTCCTTGATAAGAACATTGAAGGATTCTGGTAACCCAGGCTCAAGTGTATGCTTGCCTTTTACAATTGCCTCATACATACGGGTACGTCCAGAGACATCATCGGATTTGACCGTCAGGAACTCCTGCAAGGCATGGGCAGCACCATAGGCCTCCATTGCCCAGACCTCCATCTCACCCAGTCGCTGGCCACCAAACTGCGCCTTACCACCCAGCGGCTGCTGTGTAACCAGACTGTATGGTCCAATTGAACGGGCATGGATCTTATCATCAACCAAGTGGTGCAACTTCAGCATGTACATGATGCCAACGGTTACCTTGTGTTTGAAAGGGTCACCGGAACGTCCGTCGAATAGTGTTACCTGACCGGACGAATGGAAGCCTGCCTTACTCAGCATCAGTTTGATCTTTTCTTCGCTAGCCCCCTCAAAAACTGGTGAGGCCATCGGCACGCCACGCTGCAGACGTTTACAGACCTTAAGCAGTTCTTCCTGGTCCATTCCATCAATAAAGGCACCAACCTCGCTATCACCATAGACGTCCTTCAGGTAGGCCCTGAGATTATCTTCCGAGGTATGCTTCTGCAGCATCTCTTCAATTCTCCAACCAATACCTTTGGCAGCCCATCCAAGATGGATCTCGAGAATCTGGCCGACGTTCATACGGGAAGGAACACCAAGCGGGTTCAAAACGATCTCAACCGGACGACCGTCATCCATGTAAGGCATATCCTCTTCCGGCAGGATCCTGGAGACAACACCCTTGTTACCGTGACGACCAGCCATCTTGTCACCAACCTGCAACTTGCGTCTGATGGCAATATAGATTTTAACCATTTTGATCACGCCAGGAGGAAGATCATCACCACGACGCAGTTTCTGGACCTTATCCTCAAACACGGAGCGGATCAGTTCAATCTGGCGATTAAGCGTATCAATAATCTGGCTGACCTTATCATCGGTCTCGGCGTCATCAGAGACCGATATGGTCGCGTACTGTGCTACCGAGATCGATTTGAGCGCATCTTCTGTAATCTGCTTGCCCTTCGGCAATACAAGATTCCCCTGCTCATCTTCAAGCTTAACGGCCAGTGTTTTACCGATGAGTAACTTATGCAGCTTACCTTCCGCGGAATCACGGATAATCCTGACCTCATCCTGCTCATCCTTGCGAAGTTTTTCCTCTTCCGCCTTTTCAATCAACTCAGTACGGGAATCCTTATCGGAACCTTTACGTGAGAAGACCTTGGCACCAATGACAGTGCCTTCGACGCCTGGTGGAACCGTCAAGGATGTATCACGAACATCCCCGGCTTTTTCACCAAAGATCGCCCTGAGAAGCTTTTCCTCAGGAGAAAGTTGTGTTTCACCCTTTGGTGTGATCTTACCAACCAGGATGTCACCCGGCTTGACCTCGGCCCCGATTCTGATGATACCGGAATCGTCCAGATCCTTTAATGCCTCTTCCCCAAGGTTTGGAATATCAGAGGTAATCTCCTCCTTACCCAGTTTTGTATCACGAGAAACACACTCAAACTCTTCAATATGGATCGAGGTGTATCTGTCATCCTTGACCAGCTTTTCAGAGACAAGGATGGAGTCCTCAAAGTTGTAGCCGCCCCACGGCATAAAGGCTACAACGATATTCTGACCAAGAGCAAGCTCGCCCATCTCGGTTGAAGGGCCATCGGCAATAACATCAAAGCGCTTGACAACATCACCAACCTTGACGACCGGCTTGTTGTTGATACAGGTATTCTGGTTTGAGCGGGCAAACTTGATCAGGTTGTAGATGTCTACCCCGGTGCCTGTCTCATCATGCTCACTTTCATCGATCTTAACAACAATACGGGAGGCATCGACCGACTCGACAACGCCATTATGCCTTGCAATAACAGATACACCGGAGTCCTTGGCAACAATCCGCTCCATACCGGTACCAACAAGCGGAGAATCGGCACGCAACAGCGGAACCGCCTGACGCTGCATGTTGGAACCCATCAGAGCGCGGTTTGCGTCATCGTTCTCAAGAAATGGAATCAAGGCAGCTGCAACGGAAACAAGCTGTTTCGGGGCAACGTCCATCAACTCAATTTCATCACGATGGACCAGAATGAACTCGCCACTCTTTCTGGCAGAGACATAATCATTTATAAAACGACCGTCCTGATCAACCTCGGCATTTGCCTGTGCGATGGCATGTCCTTCCTCTTCAAGTGCGGAGAAGAAGCGCACCTCATCCGTCATGACACCCTCGTTGACGATACGATAAGGTGTTTCAACAAAACCGTGGTCGTTGATCCTGGCATATGTTGAAAGAGAGGCAATCAGACCAATGTTTGGTCCCTCAGGGGTCTCAATAGGACAAACACGACCATAATGTGTCGGATGAACGTCGCGGACTTCGAAGCCGGCACGCTCCCTTGTCAGACCACCAGGTCCAAGTGCCGACAAACGACGCTTGTGAGTAACCTCGGAAAGCGGGTTCGTCTGATCCATAAACTGGGACAGCTGCGATGAACCAAAAAATTCTTTAACAACAGCCGAAACCGGTTTGGAATTAATCAGGTCATGAGGCATGAGATTTTCAACCTCTTGCAGACTCATGCGCTCCTTGATTGCCCGTTCCATACGAACAAGGCCGATTCGATACTGATTTTCCAGCAGTTCACCAACAGCCCTGACCCTACGATTGCCAAGGTGATCGATATCATCAATGGCACCGCGACCGTTTTTCAGGTCAATCAGGTAGCGAACGATCTCGAGGATATCATTTTTGGGACTGATTTGCAGAACGGGTGCATACAGATCCTCAAAAATCATTCTATTGCGGCGCAGCGCTTCAATGGCACGCCTATTCTCTTCAAAACCACCCAGTTCAATATGCTCTGCCAGTCGGCGAGTAGAGTCACTGAGCTTGAAATCAGCAAAAACGTCCTTCTGATAAAAATCAGCGTCTTTGACCAGATTATTCAATTCCTTGAGAAGTGACTCCTTGAACTTCTCGGAAACAGACTGCGCTGGGTCATGCTTTAACAGAACCTTGTTAAACTCAGACGAGAGGCGAGATGTAACATACTTTGAAAACGGGTTACCGGTATCAATAAGCAGCTTGATCAGTTCATCAAAACTGGAGACATCACTGTTGCTGAACATGCAAGGCGCATTAAGCACAGTACAATCCGGCCAAACCTTGAGACCAAGCTTAAAATTAAGCTTTAACCGGCCGACGGCTGAAAGGTCATAGCGTTCCGGGTTAAAGAAGAGATTTTCAAAAAGCGACAGTGAGCTTTTCAGGGTTGGTGGGTCACCTGGTCTCAAACGTCTGTATATCTCGATCAGCGCTTCATCGCTGCTGCTCATTTTATCCATCAGCAGGGTGTCACGGAAAGATGTCGTGATATGCAAATGGTCTATAAAGAGAAGCTTGAAGGATAAAACTCCGCGAGCCTTGATTTCGTCAAAACGTTCTGCCGTAATCTCATCATTGCACTCAAGCAGGATTTCACCTGTCGCAGGATCGATAACATCGGATGAGGCAAAACGTCCCAGAATACCATCAAGGTTGACCGGCACGGTCTTGACGCCATGTTCAACCATCTTTTTAATGGATGCCTTGGTGAATTTACGGTTGGCCTTGACAAGCACTTCGCCATTCTTCGGATCAACAACATCAACAGCAGCCTTTTGCAGCGTAAGCAGTTCAGGATCCACCGACTTGCAGAAATGATCACCCTGAATATAAATCTCTTCACTCTTGTAGTAATAGTTAAGCAGCTGTTCGACGGAATAACCCAAAGCCTTCAACAAAACAGTAGCCGGCATCTTACGACGCCTATCTATGCGAACATAAAGAATATCTTTATGGTCAAATTCAAAATCAAGCCATGAACCACGGTATGGAATAACCCTTGCGGAATAGAGAACCTTTCCACTGGAATGCGTTTTACCCTTGTCGTGGTCATAAAACACACCAGGAGAACGGTGCAACTGACTTACAATAACCCTTTCAGTACCGTTGATAATAAAGGTACCATTATCGGTCATCAAAGGTATTTCGCCAAAATAAACTTCCTGTTCCTTGATATCCTTTATGGCTCTAACACCACTCTCTTTACCGGAATCCCAGATCACCAGACGGACTTTAACCTTCATCGGGGCAGCATAGGTCATACCACGTTGATGGCACTCGACAACATCATATTTGGGTTTGCTGAGCGAATATGAGACGTATTCCAGAGACGCACTCTCACTGAAATCCTTGATCGGAAAAACACTTCTAAAAACTGCTTCAAGTCCGGTATTTGTACGCGCCTCAGCTGCTGCTTCTTGTTGCAGAAAACGGAGATAAGAATTCTTCTGTATATCAATCAGGTTTGGGATATCAATAATGTTTTGGATTTTTGCGAAGGTCTTACGCAACAGGTGGTTATTGGCGATCGAATAAGCCATAGTTTCTCCTTTGGCGATTATCGTGACGACATCCGACTATAAAGAGCTAACCAGTCGGAATTACATACATAATGAGAAGTCAATGAACTGCGCAAACAGGACAAGCCAAGGCCGCACCAGGCGACCTTGGCTTTCTAAATCTCTTCTATACAAGGTACTATTTGATTTCTACTTCAGCACCTGCTTCAACCAGCTGTTTCTGTGCATCATCGGCTTCCTGCTTGGAGATACCGGTTTTGATAGGGCTTGGTGCGCCATCAACCAAGTCTTTTGCTTCTTTGAGGCCAAGACTTGTCAGTGTACGAACAACCTTGATAACATTGATCTTGTTTGCACCAGCTGCCTTGAGAATAACATCAAACTCTGTCTTCTCTTCAGCAGGCTCAGCAGAAGCAGCAGGACCAGCAACAGCAACAGCAACAGGAGCAGCAGCAGAAACGCCGAATTTGTCTTCGAGTTCTTTTACAAGCTCAGAAAGTTCAAGAACAGACATCTTCTCAATATAAGCAATTACATCTTCTTTAGTAATTTCAGCCATTTTAGTTCCTCCAAATTGGAATAGTTTAAATTATTTTAAAATTATTAGTTAGCTGACTTCTGAACGCGAATTGCATCGAGAACGCGTACGAGTGAGCCTGGCAGTGCGGCAAGAACACCAACAAAGTTAGTGGCTGGGGCCTGCATTGAACCAAGCATTTTGGCAAGCAGAACTTCCCTGGATGGCAGATCGGCCAAAGCCTGAATCTGCTTGACGTCAATCACTTTTCCGGAAAGAATACCTGCTTTGAGAACAAATTTACCCTGGGGATCCTTGGCAAACTTGCTAAGCACCTTTGCAGCACTGACCGGATCGTCATACGAAATAGCAATCGCGGTTGGTCCAGCAAGATACGGTGATATTGACTCAACATCCGTACCCTTGGCAGCCAGGTCAAGCAGTGTGTTTTTGAAAACCTTGTACTCTACAGAAACGTTTCTCAGCTCATTACGCAGCGTTGTTGCCTGACCAACGGTCATACCGCGAAAATCAGCAAGAAAAACTGCCTTGGCACGAGCAAGATTTTCATGCATCTGTGTGACTAATTCTTGTTTATTATCCTTGTTCAAGCGACTTCCTCCTTTCTTTTGGTATCTGGGGCAATGCCCCGGCCAAAGCCAGGAAGCGCGATGCATATATCGCGAAACCCAAGTCTCGGCAGGCCAGAAATTCCTAATTAAGTTTTTTAACGCCTGCTGTCTTTAACTTTGGCAAACTTTTATATCTGTGCCGTCAGATCGGCAATATCAAGATTAACACCTGGCCCCATTGTTGAGGAGACAGAAATCTTCTTTATATAAACACCCTTAGCAGCCGATGGCTTTGCCTTGATTAATGCCTCTACCAACGCAAGCAGATTGCCTTTCAGCTGATCAACACCAAAGGAAACCTTCCCAACTGGTGCGTGCACAATACCGGCCTTCTCAACCCTGAATTCAACCTTTCCTGCCTTTGATTCCTTGACAGCCTTGCCAACCTCAAAGGTTACCGTGCCAACCTTAGGGTTAGGCATGAGGCCACGTGGTCCGAGAATCTTACCAATCTTACCAACAACACCCATCATGTCCGGTGTTGCAATGGCGGTATCAAATTCAAACCACCCTTCCTGAATCTTTGTTACAAGATCCTCAGCACCAACGTAATCAGCGCCGGCATCAAGGGCCTCTTTCTCCTTTTCACCCTTGGCAAACACAAGGACACGAACATCCTTGCCAAGACCGTTAGGAAGCACAACAGCACCACGCACCATCTGGTCTGCATGGCGAGGGTCTACTCCAAGCCGAACAGCGACGTCAACAGTTTCATCAAACTTTGCAAAAGCAGCCTGCTTGATGGTTTCGATAGCAGTAGCTACAGTATAGACCGTTGATCTATCTATTTTTTCTGCAGCTGCTGTATATTTTTTTGCATTTTTAGGCATGGTACAACCTCTCTTTGTATCTAGAAAATAATGGTATATTAAACGATATCAACACCCATTGAGCGGGCTGTACCTTCAACAGTTCTCATTGCTGCTTCGAGAGAAGCTGCATTCAGGTCAGGCATCTTGGTCTTGGCAATCTCTTCCACCTGAGCCTTGGTCAGTTTACCGACCTTTGTCTTGTTCGGGACAGCTGAACCACTCGCAATACCGGCTACCTTCTTGATAAGAACCGGAACCGGTGGTGTTTTAGTAATAAAGGTGAAGGAACGGTCTGCATAAACAGTTATAACAACAGGTGTAATAGTACCTTCATCACCCTGTGTTTTCGCATTGAATGCCTTACAGAATTCCATTATGTTTACGCCATGCTGACCAAGTGCAGGTCCAATCGGTGGAGATGGATTAGCCTTGCCTGCTGGAACCTGTAGTTTAATATAACCAGTAATTTTCTTTGCCATTATGCTGCTCCTTTATATCCAAATGCCGTTTTCTGCCGTATAAATGTTAATTTTTTTCTACCTGCATAAACTCGAGCTCTACCGGTGTTGCACGCCCGAAAATTGTAACCGTGACACGCAGCTTTCCCTTATCTGGCTTAACATCCTCCACAATTCCAGAGAAATTCAGGAAAGGCCCATCAATGACCCGAACAGTCTCACCAACCTCAAACAGGACTTTTGGCCTGGGCTTTTCAGCCCCCTCTTCCATTCGGCGTGTAATCTTATAGACTTCTTCGTCTGGAATCGGAAAGGGTGTATTGCCACCAACAAAACCGGTTACCTTTGATGTTTCTTTGACAATATGCCAGCTCTCATCCGTCAACTCCATCTTCACAAGAATATAGCCGGGGAAGAACTTGCGTGAGGACGTCCGCTTCTCACCTTTTTTTAACTCAACAACGGTTTCAGAGGGGATCAGAATTTCTTCAAAACAGTCTTCAACACCTTCATTCTTAATCCGTTCATATAAATTGAGCCTGACCTTGTTTTCAAAACCGGAATAAGTATGTACTCCATACCACTTTTTAGACATATATGTTTCCTTTACCCCAGTATCAGACGCATAAGTTTGGCCAGGACAACGTCACAGGCACCCAGAAAAAGAGAGATCAGGAAAACAATAACCACAACAACAGCAGCAGTGGACAGAGTTTCCTTGCGTGTTGGCCAGGTAACCTTTGCTAGCTCGATCTTTACTGACTCAAGAAAAGATATAACTTTTTGCACTTTTAACTCCCTACAGCAGATCCAGCAGTAAGATTATCCAGATACAGATACTGAATTTTGGCAGGCCAGGAGGGATTCGAACCCACAACACCCGGTTTTGGAGACCGGTGCTCTAGCCGTTAGAGCTACTGGCCTGTACGCCTGCTAAAACAGCACGAGACTACTTAGTCTCTTTATGGAGAGTATGCTTGCGACAAAAACGACAAAACTTGCTGAATTCAAGCTTTCCCGGTGTTGTTTTTTTATTTTTTGTTGTTGTGTAGTTTCTCTGCTTACACTCAGTACAGCCCAGGGTAATTATATCTCTCATTGGAATTGTCCTTTTAAACATAACTGATCAAACAGAAGCATCCTGTTTGATCAGTCGAAATTATTCAATAATCGAGCTGACGACGCCTGCGCCAACGGTACGACCACCTTCACGGATGGCGAAACGGAGTCCATCATCCATGGCTATAGGGGTGATCAGGTTAACTACTACGGCCACGTTGTCTCCCGGCATTACCATTTCGGTGCCTGCAGGAAGGTCAACTACACCGGTCACGTCTGTTGTACGGAAGTAGAACTGTGGACGGTAGCCGTTAAAGAATGGTGTATGACGTCCACCTTCTTCTTTGCTGAGTATGTAGGCTTCTGCCTTGAATTTGGTGTGAGGAGTGATTGAACCTGGCTTGGAAAGAACCTGGCCACGTTCGATGTCTTCACGTTTAACACCGCGAAGAAGTGCGCCGATGTTGTCACCTGCACGGCCTTCATCGAGGAGTTTACGGAACATTTCAACACCGGTTACGGTTGTTTTCTGTGTTGCCTTGATACCGACGATTTCAATTTCTTCGCCAACTTTTACGATTCCGCGTTCTACACGTCCGGTTGCAACTGTACCACGGCCGGAGATGGAGAATACGTCTTCTACTGGCATAAGGAATGGTTTGTCAATTGCACGCTCTGGATCAGGGATGTATGCGTCAACTGCGTCCATCAGTTTGTTAACAGAGTCTTCACCAAGTTCACCGGATTCACCGTTGAGAGCCTGAAGTGCCGATCCTTTGATGATTGGAATATCGTCACCCGGGAAATCGTAGGAAGAGAGCAGTTCACGGATCTCAAGTTCTACGAGCTCAAGGAGTTCTGCATCATCAACCATGTCTGCCTTGTTGAGGAAGACTACGATGTAAGGAACGCCAACCTGACGGGCAAGCAGGATGTGCTCACGAGTCTGAGGCATTGGACCGTCAGCAGCAGAAACGACCAGGATTGCGCCGTCCATCTGTGCTGCACCGGTGATCATGTTTTTGACGTAGTCAGCATGGCCTGGGCAGTCAACGTGTGCATAGTGACGCTTTTCGGTTTCGTATTCTACGTGTGCGGTTGCGATCGTAATACCACGCTCACGCTCTTCAGGGGCGTTATCGATCTGGTCAAAGGCTTTGTATTCAGCCTGACCTTTACCTGCGAGAACCTTTGTGATAGCAGCGGTCAAGGTTGTCTTGCCATGGTCAACGTGACCAATTGTACCGATGTTTACATGAGGTTTGTTACGCTCAAATTTAGCCTTTGCCATGGTTACTGGCCCTCCTCGAGTCTATGTTTGATTTCTGTTTGATCAGTACTTTGAAATGGAGCCCACAACCGGATTTGAACCGGTGACCTCTTCCTTACCAAGGAAGTGCTCTACCTACTGAGCTATGTGGGCTTTTCTGGAGCGGGAAACGGGACTCGAACCCGCGACCCTCAGCTTGGAAGGCTGACGCTCTAGCCAACTGAGCTACTCCCGCATAATCCAGACGAAGAATTTTGAAAACAGGCAACGCACCCTTACCAGTCACGACCAAAGTCTCCTGGGTTCAAGCTAACTACCTGCCTTCGATGATCAGTGGTGGAGGGAGGAGGATTCGAACCTCCGAAGTCTACGACGACAGATTTACAGTCTGTTCCCTTTGGCCGCTCGGGAATCCCTCCAGGGAGAAAAACTACTATATTTTGGAGCTGGCGATGGGACTCGAACCCGCGACCTGCTGATTACAAGTCAGCTGCTCTACCAATTGAGCTACGCCAGCAAACTAAATGTACTCACAACTTTTCAGAACTTGTTTATTTAAAGCAAAGAGCCGAGATTGTCAATATTTATTTTTTATCTTCACAAAAAAAACAGCGACAATTATTCCAATCGCTTTAAACTACAACCTAAATGGCATAATTACTACAAAAACAGCTTGTGCGAAATTAGCTGAAATAAAATCTACAAAGAGGCTACAACCGGCAGCAAAGCCTGCCTAACCTTTTTAAGAGCATTCTCTTCAATCTGCCTGACCCGCTCCCGGGATATCGAAAAATGACTGGCGATTTCCTGAAGTGTCATGGGATCATCCGCAGTTACCCTGCTCTCGATTATAAAGCGTTCCTTTTCATTTAAAGCAGAAACAGCCCCCTGAACCACCATCTGCAAATTATGATTCGACTGGTATTCAGACAGCAGCTGTTCCTGATTCAGGCGGTCGTCAACAAGCCCATCAAGAGCTGTGACACCATCGGCTCCCGGGATTTCAGCGTCAAGTGAGCAATCACCCATAAGCCGCTGCTCCATCTCGATTACCTCATGATCTGACACCTTAAGCGACAGGGCCGTCGAATGCAGATCATCTTCACCACCCGTCATCCTTCTAATGGCATTCTTCGCCTCTTTAAGCTTAAAAAACAGCTTCCGCTGAGCCTGCGTAGTACCGATTTTTAAAAGACTCCATGCAGAAATGATGTAATTTTGTATATAGGCACGAATCCACCAGACCGCATAGGTAATCAACCGGATCCCTTTATGGGGATTAAATTTCCGTACAGCCAGCATCAGACCAATGTTACCTTCCTGAATAATATCAAGCATTTTCAATCCATAATGCCGATATTCATAGGCAACCTTGACAACAAACCTGAGATTGGCGGTTATCAGTTTATGGGCTGCCTCGAGATCCTGCTCGTCATACAAACTTACAGCAGCGTCATGTTCCTCGTTTTCGCTCAATATAGGAAACTTGCGTATCTCAGCCAGATAAAGCGACAGACTATCCGCAACAACCGGCAGACTTGCAACCATATTCCCATCTCCTTTGTATTTAGCACTTAATTAGCACTCTGGACACCAGACTGCTAACAATTTAACAACAACAAATCAAAAATGCAAGGGCCATCGAATTTACACAAAAAGATATAAACCAGCTTTACCCATCTGTTATCCCATGCCAGCAGAAATATTATTAACAATAAACAGCATCAACGAAACCTTTGCACCCCATTTTTGAGACAACACCATTCCAACCGGCAGGTTGAGCAACGTGGTGACACCGGATGACAATGATTCTGTCCAAAGGCCACCAGAAGATCATTTATTTCAATCCAATACTCTGGGGGCAAATCGGCACGCAGCGCCACTTCTGTAGCCTCAGCTGTTTTGGTTGCAACATACCCCCAACGGTTACAGATCCGGTGGACATGCGTGTCGACGCAAATTCCTGGTTTTCCAAACCCAAGTGTCACGACAAGATTTGCTGTTTTGCGTCCAACCCCTTTAAACTTGAGCAATTCATCGATTTCATCAGGCACCCGGCCACCATAATCCGAGATCAATCTTTCTGATATTTCCAGGAGCTGATTTGCCTTATTTCGATAAAAACCGGCCGGATAGATCAATGAAGCGATCTCTTCAGCAGTCAACAGCCGCATCTCTGCAGGTGTCCCCGCCCTTTCAAACAGCCTTTGTGATGACCTTGCCGTAACCTCGTCCTTCGTTCGCAACGAAATAATACAGGAGACCAACACCTTAAAGGGATCTCTGCCACATTCGGCAATAATTGTTACAGCCGGGGTCTGCCAATCCACATACCATTCTCGAAGAGTTGCAATAACAAGGGCTATATCTGTTTTTTCCATCAAGGCACCTTAGCGAAACACAAAAAAATCTGCAATAGCAGTTTAACTTTTACAAAATTTGGGTTAGGTTATGCAAATGAAATCAAATCAGACACCTTATATTGACCTACACATCCACTCGAACAGCTCCGACGGGGCATTTGCGGCAGAAGATATTGTTAATATGGCAACGGAGAGGGGATTGCAAGCGATTGCAATTGCTGACCACGATTCTGTTTCATCCATAAGTCGGGCCACAAAGGCCGCTGCAGCAACAGGAATTGAACTGATCAGTGCAATAGAATTGTCTGTTGAATTCCGAAGCTGGCGTGATGTCCACCTGCTCGGTTATGGTATTGACCAGACTGACTCTGCTTTCATCAACAAACTGGATAGTTTGAGAGAACGAAGAGAAAACCGGAATCGTGAAATACTGGACAAAGTCAACAAATACCTATCCGACGAGGGGCGCGAAACAATACTGGAATCAGAAGTGCTTCATTTTGCCAAGGATGTCATTGGCCGTCCACACATTGCCAGGGCACTACTGGAACGGGGATATGTAAAGACGGTAGAGGAGGCCTTCAAACACTATCTGACCCCTTGCAATGTCCCTAAGCAGTACTGGCCAATATCCGACGCCATAACCGAAATCAAACGGCTGGGAGGAGTGGCTGTACTGGCTCACCCAACCTCAATCACAAACAACCTGCCTGAATTAAACAGTATCATTAATGAATTAATCGCCCTCGGCCTGGACGGGCTTGAGGTTTATAACAATATGGCCCAACCGGACGAGGCAGAATATCTGCGCCGCAGGGCAAACGAAAAACAACTGATCATAACCGGCGGCTCTGATTTTCATGGCATCGAACAAGGGCTGGAAATAGGACGGGGGCGCAATGGCATCCGTTTCAGCGACACCCTGCTCCCCCCTCTGCATAAGCTTATAACCCTGCGCCAAAAAAAACGGGCTCAGTTTATCTCGCGATAGGTATCATAATTGGCCACCCGGATATCCTCATCAACCGACTTGACCCCTTTTACCGACTTGACGATCTTCAAAGCCACTTTTTTCTCCGCGTCAGAGCCGATATAACCACTTAGAAGCACCCTTCCCTTATCTGCCGAAATTTTAAATGGCCGATAATCCAGATCTGCTGAATTCAGCAGCTTGGTTTCAATCTTGTTCATAAGTATTGCATTATCTATCAGTTCTGCAGAAAGATCCTCATCCTCCTTCAAATACTGATCCTGTGCAGCGGCAACAATACTGGAGACGATTGAATCGACAGAAAGCCGGGATACATTGTAGGTTATATCGTAACCAAGCGGATCATCCCAGGTACGGTCAAAATAGAAATGTACAAAACCACCGCGCTGATGATCACTGCGTCGCGTTATATCCCGCGCCAAATCCGGATCAATCCACTCTTTCTCGGCAAAACGCTCAACTCGCTCTTCAAAATCACCGGTTATGCGAAGACGCAACACATTACTGCACTCTTTAAGCAGATACTGTCCACCACGACCATACAGTACGACGTTACCCTTACGGGCATGCTCAAGCAGGATCAACTCGATCATATTGAGTGCTGCCGCACGCTTACGGTCTTCCGAGGTGATATATGATGGTGGTTTTTCATCCACCATCTGTAGCAAATCCTCCGAAAGACCATACTTGACGGCACAGGCGGTGATGAATTTTCCGTCGATAAGGGTAAATTTCAGTTTACTGGCGACCTGATGAGCTATCTGATAAGCATCGGTGCCCATCTCACGTGAAATGGTAATAATCGACATCCTGTTTGTTCCTCCCGGCTGACATTCAAAATCTTTTAAACAACACATGCAGTTGCACAGGCATGACTGTAATGCTAAACTCAATAAAATTCTTTACGAGGGGTAACATCTGCAAGACCATACAACGCTCATCATTCGATTCGCGATATTTGCATTACTGCACTCACTGCTGGCAACCGATACCTCCAAGGCAGCGGCAGCCCGTTTACTCCGAATCAATGACCGCCTATACCGCATCGTCTACAATCTTATAGCACTACTGCTCTTCGGATGGGTCATATCGACAGATCGTAACTCTGACGTTCTGTACTTCATACCCGGCACTGCCAGCCTGATCATGTACTCAATCCAATTCGTTACGGTTTTGTTGATAATCAAATGTCTGCGTCAAACCGGCTTCATGAGGCTATTGGGGTTGCAACGCTCTGATGATCAGATGACATCAAGCAATCAACTGGTAACCACTGGATTATACAGTTTAGTACGTCATCCACTATATCTGCTCTCATTGATATTCATGCTCTTCAACCCGGTAGTAACCGTTCAATGGGCCATCCTGACAATCATGACCACACTATACTTCATCTGCGGGGCATTGATTGAAGAGAAACGAATGCAGGTAATATTTGGAGAACAGTACCGGCAATACCAACAAGATGTACCATTTATGATCCCTGATTTCAGAAGACACAACCGACATAGCAAAGCATCTCAATGACGAAAAGCAACGAATATTGCTGAATCTTTTTCTGAATACTATAAAAAGCAGAAACAGGAAGATTAATGACAAGTTCTAAACGGTTTCAGGGGATATAGCAACCGAAATTGCAAACCTTGCCACCCTGCCGTTTGAGGAAACCTCCAGCGGTATCCGCACAACCGCACCATCTGCCACAACAGAGCCGGCAACCACTGACAACCCGATTGAATCTGGTTCATCTGCTGAAACAGAAAATCCAGAAACAGTATCACAACTCAACGCCGGCCCGGTCTCATCTTGTATGGCTTCAACGGCAGAGCCAATATCTGTCGAGGTTGCCCTGCAATCATCCGAAGCAGGACTATCTGCTTGAACAACGGAGTGCCCGGAGAGGTCGCTACGTTCACCGATCTTGGCAACAACAAGCCGGCAAAGCCCGGCCAAAGATTCCAGAACGCCATCTCCACGCAGCGCGTCTGTACAATGATACGGATATCCGGGCAACCCTAGCGTTAGCGCACTAGGTTGTGCTGCATCGGCGGAAAGATCTGATTTGTTAAACTGTAGCATGACAGGTAGATCAGCAAGCCCGATTCCATAGCATCCGATCAGATCACGTAGCTGTTCCAGGGAATCCAGCGATGCCTGTGCAGACAATGCTGAAGCGTCTGACACCACCATCAGACCATCCGCCCCCTTAAGCGTCATCTTCCAGGCAGCCGGATTGGCCACCATCCCCTGCAGGGTGTAGAGATGCAAGCGGACACGATATCCCCCGAACAACGGCTGCTCAAACGGACTGAAATCAAAAAACAGCAGCGTCGAACCACTGGCTGAAATAGACTTTATCTCTCCACGCAATGCCGGTTTGATCCGGTCGTAGACATAACGCAAACTCGTCGATTTACCTGACTGTTCTGCACCATAATAGACAATTTTAGCGTTTATCTCACGTTTGGCATGATTAACAATCGCCATTCATCCCTACCTTTTCTTTGCCATTATAATCCGCTTGGCCTGTGTGGAAATGACAGATGAAACATTTTTGCTTTTAGCGTAGCCCGCAATATCCTTGTCATTCAGCGACGAAAGAAAACGGAGGGAATATGCCAGGGGGGTTTTGGGGCAGTCCACAAGAGCCTTGCGAATGGTAATATTCTTAATCCACTCCTTGTTTTCACAGATCAGACGAATGATTTCGTCATTCTGCACGCCTACCTTGAGGATTTTCAATATCTCACCATCCGTGATACGGGGATTCTTGACGACGCTGCCTGACACAAGCTTGTTATTGTCGTTAATCAGGATTGACCGCCACTCCTTGTCACCAGTGAGGGCCATCTTGATCTTTTCACTGATCCCCATCACCTGTATCATCTGGTACTTGCTGAGATATTCCTCATCGTCTTCATTCGGTTCACGTTCAAACGCCTCACTGTCCGCACCTGAATCAGCGTCATCATCAGCCGCATCGGATTCGTCATCATTGCCCTCTGCCCGCGAATCGCCCTCATCAACTGAATCAATTACAACCGGCTGTGCCCGCAACAATATGCCCTGCAGGTAAGCTGCTGCCGGTGCTGATATGGATGGATTTTCAAGAAAGGCGGCAGCCAGATCAGGCCTGGAACCATGCAGACGAACCATAGTATCCAGAATGGAGGGATGGAGATCCGCAAGGGCGACACAGGCAAGCAATACGTCATCGGAAACCATTTTAAAGGCCTCCGCAGCGGCGGCCTTGACAGCAGGATCCTGATCACGCATCAGACAAAATAACAGGGTAACACCGTCCAACGCTGACATCTCTACGGAAGCGTCAATACCACGCAATTTGTCGGCACTGGAGACACCAGGCTTGACAAAGACCGCAACCGCCTGGCTTATCCTCAATTTAACAATTTCTGCCATAGCCCTATTGCGGCACCATAACAGCCTTGAAACCAGCCCCCTTCAATTTTGCCAACATTGCCTCCGCAGCCTTTTTATCCGTATAACTTCCAGCAATCAGCCTCTTGGATGGAAGCGCAACAACAATCCTCTTTGGATAAAGCACAAAGCCAACTGCCGAAAGTCGCTGTTTTTCACTGGCAACGCGGGTTTCCAGCAAATACGAACCGGCATAAACGGCATACCTGCCGGCATGGTCAAGAATAAACGCATCGGAGGTGTGTTGTTTGAGTTTGTTCAACGCCGATTGTGCAGCATTACGGTCACTGAACTCAGCCAGAAATAGCCGTGTCATATTAGCCTTTTGTCGCGTATATGGCTGAACCGTTAATGTGACCCCGCTGTTCTTAGCCCGGGCCATCTCCGTAACAATGGCATCTTGCAACAAGTACGTCCCAACCACAACTGTCCAGTTTTTAGAGCCGGTAGTCTTGTGCCTCTCTGGCTGGATCTTTACGACCTCTCTTATGGCTGGAACGGCCTTTGGTAACGATTGAGCCGCTTTACTACCAACAACAGGCTGCACCGGTTGATGCCTGGTGGCTGTATGCTGTGGCAGTGGCTTTAAGCCGGCAACAGGCTGTTTAACCTCCGGCTTACTCGTGACAACCTTTGCAACGGGCTTCACTTTCAAATCTTCAGCCGATTCGGCATGTTTTTTATCAATGACGTGATGACGTTGGGGAAGCGGTTTCAGATCCTTAGCAACGGCCTGCGGCCCCAGATTAGCAGCGGCAGTAGCGCGAACCGGCAACGCCTTGATATCGACCGGAGGGTTTATCGCAACAGCCCCCTTTCCAGCGCCAGCGCGCGCTGTAGCATGTGCCGGCAACGGTTTTACATCTGACGGAGCAGCCACTTGTGGCCTGAGGGGTGTTTGTGTGGAATCAGCAGCCGTTACATGCTTTGCAGCTGAACGGGGGGGCAGCGGATGAATCCCACCTGTTCCGGCTGCATCAACGGCTTTAGATGTATTACGACCCGATCGTAAGGGGAGCGGTTTCAGCCCGTCGGAAGCGGCAACCGGAAGTGGCTTGACTGATGATGTCTGATGATCTGCAGCCTGTTCATTCAGGGCACCTCTTTTTACCTGTTTACTCAAGGAACGGGGGGGCAGAGGCTTCACTGCTGAGGAGACGGCAACGGATCTATGATGTTTTGCCTCCGGCAGTTTCTTGATATCCGGGCCTTTACTCGAGTTCAACGAAGCACCCCGTTTGGGTAACGGTTTCAATACAGTTGAGGAAGCCGTCTCTCCGGCAGCACCGGGTAGCGGTTTCTCCTCCGCCTGGCAGGGCGCAGATGCAAATACAAACAAACAACAGCACGAAGCAATTTTACAACTGAACCACTTAGGTTTATTCATGATTTACGAGCAGACCTCCGTTATAGACTATGACCAGACATTCCATCAGCGGAAAAATTGCGGCCAGGCAGGCGGCCAGGCCGCAACCCTGAAACAGCTAATCCTTCTTGACCTCGGCAATCACCTTCTGGGAGAGATGCGTCGGCATCTCTTCATAGTGAGAATATTCCATACTAAACAGACCACGGTCGCTTGTCATGGATTTCAGATCATTGGAATAGGCCAGAACTTCGGACATGGGCACCACCGCCCGGATAATCTGTGAATTAGCCTTCGGCTCGACACCAACCACCTTGCCGCGCCGTGAATTCAGGTCGCCGATCACATCCCCCATGTTCTCATCGGGAACCGTCACCTTCAGGTTCATAATCGGTTCAAGCAGCACCGGCTTACAGGCCTCCATCCCCTTCTTGAACGCCATGGAACCGGCAACCTTGAACGCCATCTCCGATGAATCGACCGTATGAAATGAACCATCGTAGAGGGCGGCCTTGAAATCAACAACCGGGAAACCAGCCAGGAAGCCCTCTGCCGATGCATCCTGAATCCCCTTGTCAACGGCAGGGATATACTGACGCGGAACAACACCGCCAACAATCCTGTCTTCAAAGACATAACCTTCACCACGTGAGGTAGGCATCATCTCAATCCAGCAATCACCATACTGCCCCCGGCCACCGGACTGCTTCTTATACTTGCCCTGGACCTTGGCCGAACCGCGAATCGTTTCAAGATAGGGCACCTTGGGTGTTTTCAGAACAACATCAACCCCGAACTTGCGCTTGAGCTTTTCGACAATAACCTCAAGATGCACCTGCCCCATGCCGGAGATGATCATCTCCTTTGTCTGATGATCACGGTGCGACTCCAGGGTTGGCTCTTCTTCAATCATACGATGCAGGGCATTATGAATCTTGTCCTCATCCGCCTTTGTCTTTGGCTCTATGGCATAGGAGATCACCGGAATCAGCTGTTTGGCAGGCTCATAGATGATCGGGCTTGTCGCAACACAGAGCGTGTCACCCGTTACAGTCTCCTTCAGTTTGGCAACGGCAACAATATCACCGGCAACAGCCTGTTTGATCGGATGCTGTTTCTTACCCTCCAATTCAAAAAGCTGGCCGATTCGCTCCTCAACCCCCTTACTGGTATTAAGGATCGTCGAATCTGAATTAAGAACACCGGAATAAACACGCATGATACTGATCTTGCCGGTAAAAGGGTCGGAGGTAGTCTTGAAGACAAGCGCAGAAAAGGGTTCACTCTCGCTCGAGGCGCGCTCAATGATATCACCGCTTTTGGGATGCAGGCCAACCGCCTTGGTGCGGTCAAGCGGTGAAGGGAGAAAGGAACAGACGGCATCCAGCAGATGCGCAACGCCGATGTTTGCTGTAGCGGAACCACAGAGAACAGCCGTGAATGTATTCCTCATCGTGCCGACCCTCAAACCGTCGAGGATTTCATCGGCCGTCAATTCGCCGGTTTCAAGATATTTCTCCGTCAGCGCATCATATGCCTCGGCCGCAGTCTCCATAAGATGTTCACGGAGTCGGTTTGCCTCATCCAGACAATCAGCCGGGATTTCACCCTCACTGTACACACCGGATCCATCCTTGGCATAAAAAAATGCCTTCATGGTCACCAGGTCGATTACGCCAGAGAAATCAGCCTCGGCACCAATCGGCATCTGAACGGCAACGCCACGTGCGCCAAGGGCCTTTTCCATATCATCGATTGCCCGGAGAAAGCTGGCCCGCTCACGATCCATCTTGTTAACAAAGGCAATCCTGGGAATTTCAAATTCATTGGCCCAGTTCCAGACTTCCTCTGTCTGAGCCTTAACACCCGAAATAGCCGAAAGGATAACAACGGCCCCGTCAAGGGCGCGCATACAGGCCCGCGTGTCAGCAATAAAGTTTCCATATCCGGGGGTATCCACCAGATGAATGGAGTGACCATCCCATTCACAATGATCAATGGCAGAGGTAATCGAGATCCTCCGTTTCAACTCCTCCGGCTCAAAATCCATCGTTGAGGTACCGTCATCCACACGACCAAGACGGTCAATCATCTTGGCATCAAACAGGATTGCCTCAGCCAGCGACGTTTTACCAGCCCCACCATGTGCAACAATACCCAGGTTACGAATCTTGCTTGTGTCAAACCGTCCCATAGATCTTCCTCCTTTGGAATGAAAATAACCACGGTAAAATATTTGTCAAAAGCAACGGCCTACGCCGCGATTAATCCGATTCGTTACAATGTCTACAACCCCGATGCCAGCAATGAAGGGGTGCTTAACGATTCCTTTCATACAGGATTCTCAAACCATCAAGGGTCAGAAAATCATCCACCTCTGTAATTGTACGGGACTCCGGCGCAATCAGATTTGCCAGACCGCCAGTGGCAATAACCCTGGGATTATCCTTACTCTCGGCAATAATGCGACTGACAATCTCGTCCACAAGACCGATATAACCGTAAAACAGCCCCGCCTGCATTGAATTAACCGTATTCTTGGCAATGATTGCAGGGGGCTTGGCAATATCAACCCGGGGAAGCTTGCTGGCCCTCTGAAAAAGTGCCTCCAGCGATATGGCCAATCCGGGTGCAATCGCGCCGCCGCAGTATTCGCCCTTTACATTGACATAATCAAACGTCGTTGCCGTACCAAAATCAACAATAACAAGCGAACATTTATGCTTTTCAAAACCGGCCACTGCATTGACAATACGGTCGGCCCCAACCTCACGCGGGTTATCATACTGTATCGGCATGCCGGTCTTGATTCCTGGACCGACAACAAATGGCGCCAACTGGAAGATATTCCTGGAGATCGACTCCATCACCCCCGTAAGCGGCGGAACAACAGAGGAGATAATCACCGCATCAACCTTTTCAAAAGCCAGCCCTGCCGCTGCAAAGAGGCTATTCAGAAGAACGGCATACTCATCGGATGTGCGGGATTTATCCGTTGAAAGCCGCCAGCTGCGAAAGAGCTGCAAACCGTCATAAATCCCGAGCACAATATTGCTGTTACCAACATCAATCACCAGTAGCATCTTAAAGCACCCTCACATCACCGCTTAAAATCCGCTGCACAACCCCGTCGCTCCGTTTCAGAAGCAGGGCCCCGGCCTCATCGATACCGGCAAAACTCCCACGGACAAGTTCAGCGCCACCATCACTGACAGAAAGTTCACGACCATGGGCATTGCAGCGTAGCTGCCACTCCTGCCGCACCGGATCAAAACCTTTATTACGAAATGCCTCGTAGAGACGATCCAGCTCGTTCAGAACAACCGCTGCAAACATTGCCCTAGGGACAGGTCTGCCGGTCTCCAGCAGAATGGAAGTCGCCGGATAACGCAGATCTTCCGGAAACTGTTCTGCGGTCATATTCAGGTTGACCCCGATACCCAGAACGACAAAATTAACGCAGTCTGTTTCGGCACTCATCTCGTTCAACAGACCGGCGATCTTCTTGCCGTCGATCAGGATATCGTTCGGCCATTTGATTTCCGCCTTTAATCCGGATGTCACCTCGATTGCCCTGGCCACGGCCACAGCCGACAGAAAGGTCAACTGCGGGGCCTCATAGGGCATCACACCTGGACGCAGCACAATCGAACAGTAGAGGTTAACACCGGTCGGGGAGGCCCAAACCCTGCCCAAGCGCCCTCTGCCACCACTCTGGCTGTCGGCGAAGACAACAGTCCCCTCAACACCCCCCTGTTCGGCAATACGGAAGGCATCCAGATTGGTTGAGGCTGTAGTTGTATTAAAAACAAGCTTGTTGCCGATAACTGCAGAACGGAGATGGGATTCAACCCCTTCGACACTCAACAGATCGGGGGCCGAAATCAGACTGTAACCGCGCGATGGAACCGCCTCAATCACATAACCGGCCTTGCGCAGGGCATTGATCTTTTTCCAGACCGCTGTTCTTGAAATATTCAATGCCCGACTAACCGCTTCTCCCGAAACAAAGCCGTCATTTTCACGAAACAGTTGCAGAATAGTGCCGGAAACCGTACTCATGAACACGCCCCGCTATTATCCCGGTTTCTAATTTGCATAAAATCCACTTACTGCAACAACATCGATATATCCATTGCCCTGGGGGAATGGGTAAGTGCGCCAACCGAAATAATATCCACACCGGTCTCTGCAATCGGACGAACTGTCTCCAGAGAAACGCCACCGGACGCCTCAACCAGTGCCAGCCCATCAATCAGATCAACGGCCTGGCGCATATCATCCAGTGACATATTATCCAGCATGATGATGTCTGCACCGGCATGCAACGCCTCTGCAACCTGTTCCAGGTTTTCAGTTTCAACCTCTATTTTCAATGTATGGGCCATATAGGCCTTTGCTCGCCTAATTGCCTCAGAGATTCCGCCAGCAGCCCGGATATGGTTTTCCTTGATCAGGACCCCGTCATAAAGACCGGAGCGATGATTGAAACCGCCGCCAATCCTGACCGCCCACTTTTCCAGCGCCCTCAAACCGGGCGTTGTTTTGCGGGTGTCAACAATTCGCGCCCTGGTACCCTGCACTAAAGCTACAAACTGGGAGGTTACCGTAGCAATGCCGGATAGACGTTGCAGCAGGTTAAGCGCCACCCGCTCACCCATCAGAAGATCGGCGGCCTTCCCCTGCAGGGCGGCAATCAGATCCCCTTTTTTAACCCTTGTCCCCTCCTGAATTGAAGAAGAAAAAACGACCTCGGGATTAAGTTTGAAAAAGACCCTGTCAACGACATGCAGTCCAGCAACGACAAAATCTTCCTTGGCAATCAGATGCGCTAACGCCTGACATAATGGTAAAACAACTGCCTGAGTGGTGATATCACCGGTATGGATATCTTCACGCAAGGCACTATCGATAAAATGATCTAGCGAGAGCATATAGGTCACCTGAATGGGATTATAATCCTCAAAATGTATCCCTGTATATCACAGCTTCCGGGGTGTATCAACGCTAAACCCGCCACTAATGACGACAGCCACATACCATTGTCAGATTTATAATCCGTTGCGGCGAAAACCAAATTTGAAATCAATTAAAAAAGCGTTCCCGAAAGTCCGGTGAACGCTTTTTAGCTGACTGAATAGAATCTGCTTTTTTCGACATCAATACTTACGCCGGTCAATGACATAACTACTCTTACTGTCCTGCTTGGCAATCGTCTTAAGCTCGGCTGCAACCTCGACAACCCTGGCAAAGTGTTTCAGATTAGGTCCATCAGCGGCCACCACGCCAATTGAAATGGTCAGCAGTGAAAACTGTTCCTGTTCTCCCTTACGGTTCAGCCCGGTATAATAACCCCGTTCCTTGGTCTCTTCATCAAAAAGATCAAGCACAATATGTCCGAAATATTCAATAATCGTCTGACAAACCGTCTCGCTACGCTCAAAAGGGACAATAAAAACAAAATCATCCCCTCCCACATGACCACAGAAGCCACCACCGCTGTCCCTGACAACATTACACATGATCCTGGCCAGCATACGCAGCACCTGATCTCCTCGCATGAATCCGTAAACATCATTGTAGGGTTTGAACAGATTTATATCCAGATAACATACCGCCTGGGGGTTACCGATCGCATCTTCGATGGCACGCTGTATAGATGTGTTCCCTGGCAATCTGGTTAATGGATTATTGTCAAAGACCCGTTTTAAACGTGATAACGAAAGCATGATTCGACAGACGATCTCATCTGCGTCGGCAGGAAGAATCAGATAATCATCCAAGGGACTATTCTGCGACATCAGCAGGTCGGACTTCATGGAATCAAGGAGACCAATAATCGGCATTGTACTGAAAAAACTATCGTTGCGAAGTGTTTTTATCATATCAAGCCTGGCACAAAAATCTCTGGACAGGTCAATCATCATCAGATCGGGCGGATCGGAATAAAGCCCACCCAGCAGATCCTGGCCAGGCTCCAGGGTCATCAGAACCAATTGCCTCTCGCTCAAAATCTGTTCTAATTCGGACTCAAGCATATCCGCGCCTGACAGCAGAAATATCCTTGGTAGTCCTGGCATATCAGCCCTGCATCTCCATACAGAAATTTTTCAACTCGACCAATTTATCCTCCAGCTCATCGACCAATTCCTCCAACAGCTTGTCGGTAAAGCGAAGCATCTCCCAGGCCTTTTGCTGAATCTGCGGGACATACAGATCGCCACTATTGCCGAACCCGCCCGCCTTAACAAGAACATCGGCAAGATGAACCACTGCTGTCTTGATTTTATGATCAACAGCCTGACCGACATCATGATGAAATGCTATCGGTTCACTCAACTTGTCAGGTAAAAACCAGCATTTTGCCAACCAGCAACCAATCTCGTCATGCCCGGCACCGACAATATCCAGTTCAGCCTCCAGCCTGGAAAAACCTTTTGTTTCAATGGCCGAACGAATCTGCTGCTCAGCTGCACTACACTTCAGATAAATAACCACCTTGCCAATATCATGTAACAAACCGGCAGTGGCGATCTCCTCACATTCAGGCAGACAAAGTTTCCTGGCAATCAGGTTTGCTGCCACCCCAACCCCCATCGAATGTTCCCACAGACCAACACTATCCTTTTCCATAATCTCAAAAATGGTTGAGGAAAGCGCCAAACTTTTGACGACATTAACCCCAAGCAGAATCATGGCATTGGAGATTGTGGAAACACGATGAAAACCATAGGAGGGGGAATTGGCCAAACGGAGTATCCTGGCTGAAAGCACCTGATCTGACGAGACAATCCTGGCCATTTCCTCCATCGATGAACGGTCATTATTGGAGAGTTCATTCAGTTTGCTGACTACACCAGGCAACGTAGGCAGCGTCTTTATATCCATAATGATCTTTTTCAGGTCATTCCGGTTGTCTATCAAGATCATCCCCCATGGAACGTTTGATATGATTTGCGTAAATTTCATGCAACCTTTTCATCAAAGGATCGTTAATAACCTTTGAAAACCGCTTATCCAGCTGCTGTAGCATCTCTTCCTGGGATACATCTCCAACCAGCCAAACCGGATGACCAGCCACATAGACAGACATGATATTCATGTTTTCAAGGCGATCAATCAAGGCCTCTGTCAAGACCGTATCCTTGCCGAAAACCGGAATTCCGGCCGGAATATCATTACGATAAACATCCTTGGCAATGATCATGCCTGGCTTAACAAGCATCAAAGGAATTTTCTGCACAAGAACAATACCTCTCTGGAAAAATCCATAAAACAATCAGAAAAAAAACAACACATTGAAACGCCCGAAAGACACATAGAGTCACAATGCAAGTGTACAACAGTAAACAGACATTTCAAGAAACATAAAAAAAGAGATCCCACAAAATCTGCCTGTGGGATCTCTCATTGCACATCATATTTTTAAACGCCCAAAAAAGATTATTTCAGAACAAATGCCACCCTGGCATCCGCCATAAAACCTGAATTCTGATTGGCTGAGAAAATCTCAAGTGCCGTATTATCATTAACCTGCAAATCGGAAGGGCTGACAGTACCGGAGGCCTTGACGATCAGCGGATTCTTTACACCGCGTCTGGCAAGAGCTGCCTTGGCCTTGTCAATACTGTTGGTGTATTCACCGCATCCCTGCTCTACCAGAACCTTCTGGCTGATTTTGGCAGGATCATAAAGCACTTCACCATTCAGGTTAAAAACACGGTTGATCAATGCCGGCCTGAAGTTGTAATCCGTAGCATCCACAATCAGCCCATCATAGGCCTGGACAACCGGTTGCTGAATATCAGTCGGCGGCACATAGGCAGGCCTGTCCAGCTCCTGTCTGATCTTTGGATCGGCCAGTATCTTTTCATACATCAACGCCCCGAACCCCTTGGGGCCATTGACACCAACCTTGATGATCACAAGGGCGGTTTCATCCTGGGCATTCCAGTCTTCAATCACGACCTGAGAATTTCTAACAAAACCGGTCACGGCGGTCTTGATGACGTCAGAGACCAGTTCCGAATCCTTTACGGTTGTTTCACTGACAATCGCCACCCCTTCCAGCAATTCAGCCAAACGACGCTGGGCAACGACCTTGGCAGCTGTCTTGGCAGTCAGACGCTTCTGACCTCCAACAGTACCCTTCTTGCCAACCCCTTCGCCAACAACCAGAATAACATCCTGCAAATAGGCTTCATCCATAGTTGTTGTAACCGTCAGATGATTGTTCTGCAGATACTTGCGCGCCTTCCGGAAGCGGTTGTCAACCTCATCACCAAAGGCCAGGGACGAAATACATAAAAGCAAGAGTACCGACAAGAAAATTCTGATCTTCATAAAAATTTACCTCCTGTAATAACGATAGGTTGATTTAAACAACGATTCTTTAAATTGGTTGACTCAATGGATATTGATCCGCTGTTGCAACATGCGTACAGCCAGGATGGCCTCGGCACCATCAACAGGATCATTAATGCGAAACTCACCGGACAGTTCCCCCTCCATGATGTTGCGGGTAGTCATATTCAAGACCGCGTTGTAGTAGGGTGAAGTTGATTTAACATCCGGAAAGGGTGAACGATCCTGCCCGAAGAATGCGGTTGCCAGTTTTTCATCACCGGTAAGCTTCATCAACACATCTTCAAGAATAAATGCCATTTCACCACGCTTCACGGAATCATTAACCTTGAAGAGATATGCCGCACTGTTTTTATCATACTTGGGTTCAAGACCACGTACCTTCCATTTCAGGATAGTCAACACCTCTTCCCTGAAATGATGGTCAACGACATCAGCAGGCAAAAATTCGGCAGCCATCTTGTCAATCTGTGACTTGGCCGGAATTCGACCTGCAAAGAGTTTATCAAGCTTCATTTCGTCAATCAGCAGTGCAGCCAGATCGCCCCTTGAAACAGTCTCCTTAACGGCAATCTTCTGTCCGACATCACCAACCGTAATCCCGCCCAGGGCACGGAGAATCTTTGAAGTTTTCTTCCAGGCCCTATCAGCCAGCTCATTCCACTTGCCATCCTTTCTGGCACCCAACGTTTCGCGGAATTTATCCTCGGCCTTGCGGAACTGATAGGCATCCAGATAGGCCAGGCCAATAAAATATGTAGCAGCCTCCTGTCCCTGATAATAATCGAGCAACTTCTCGTCGACCTTCAAATTCATTGCTTCCCTGTAAGCATCCTCGGCATCACCCAGCCATTTTTCACCCTTGATCAGATTATGAACGCGAATTGAAGCGACCTGATATTCAAAACGATCATTATCGTTTTCAGCAGTTTTACGCCCCTTTTCAAGGTTTTCAAACGCACGGTCAACCTCAACCTGTTTAAACTTGGCATCTGGCTGTACACGTGCCTTGATTGCATAGGCAATGGCACGACCGGAATAGGCCACCGAGAACTGTTCTTCACAATAAACAGCCCGATCAAATTTTTGCAGGGCCAGATCGACCTTCAGGGACTCCAGCGCCTCCATACCGCGCAGATAATGATGACGCGGATTGTCTTCAGGGGTAGTACAGCGCTGCGCAGGCGCAGCACAACCGGCAATAACAACCGTTAATGCCAGCAAAATAAACAAGACAATTTTCTTCATACTTTTTCCTCCGGTTAGGTCATTAACAATCTGCACACCACCTGAAACACTTCACGCCTAAAACTAAAATTATTTAAATTTTATCAGAAAAAAAGCATTTGTAAACAGAGCAAAGGTAATCGAAACAACAATCACCATCAAGCTATTACTGATCCATGAAACAGGGCTGATGCGCCGAGCAGTCCTGAGTCATCGCCGAGTCTGCCGGGCAATACGGAAAAGGCATCCCGAATATCACGAAAACAACGCCTGTCAATCTCACTGCGTATGGCAGGAAACAGCAGGTCATGGCTGGCCGCCACACCTCCGCCGACGATTGCGGCCTCAAGATTTAGTGTATTTACCAGCGATGCCAGGGCAATCCCAAGATGACGCCCCGCATCTTCGTAGGCCGCTATCGCCGCCCGATTCCCGTCTCTCGCCAAGGCGGCCAAACCTGCCGCATCCAACAAAGCGGAGGAGTTTTCTCTGGCTGAAAATGCGCGCACAATCGCACCAGCGGATACATACTGTTCCAGGCAGCCATGGTTGCCACATGGGCATTCCAGACCGTCAGGAACAACGGTTACATGCCCGAATTCAGCCGCGAAACCACCACAGCCGGTCCAAAGTCTGCCATCAAGGATCAAGCCGCTGCCAAGTCCGGTTCCGATGGTGATGACAACAAAGGATTTCATTCCACGCCCCGCACCATACAGCTGTTCGCCAAGTGCGATCAGATTCGCATCGTTTCCACAGGCAACGGGAATATCAAGCCTGGAAGACAAAAAATCGGCCAGATTGCAACCAACCAGCGGCTGCATATTAACCGAAGAACGAATTGTACCATCTGACCCGACCAGACCAGGAACCCCAACACCTATGCCAGCAACGCAAATCCCCTCTGCTGCCGCAGCCCCGGTCATCTCCAGGATTCCATCAACAAGCCGGGAACAGAACGCCTCCCGCCCATCGCCGATACCACTGGCCGTACGGCTGCGCCTAACAATCCTTCCCTTAGCATCCACCAGGGCAAACCTCAGATTGGTACCACCAATATCGATTCCGATCGTATACACATTTTCACTCATCGTAGCCGACCTCTTCTGCCGCCAGCAACAAACGGTCATAGATCGCAGCCAGTCCTTCCGGGATAACCCTTACATCGGCATTGACCGACATGAAATTTGTGTCACCACTCCAACGGCCAACAATATGAACATGCAGATGCTGATCAATTCCCGCCCCGGCCGCCTTACCCATATTGATTCCAACATTAAACCCTTCCGGTCGTGCCGCCTTGAGCAATACGCTGCGGGCCCAGCGCACACCACGCATCAGATCAAGCAGTTCCAGATCATCAAGATCATCCATCTCAGCAGTATGACGTAATGGAATAACCATCAGATGGGCGCTTGTATATGGATAGCGGTTCAACATAATCAACGAATGTTCCCTGCGGGCAAGCACCAGTCGCTGACGATCCTCACCCCTGGCATCACGTGCCGCACAAAAAACACACCCCTCCTCCGGCGCTGCCGATTCCAGATATGCCATCCGCCATGGCGCCCAGATTCTCTCCATATCCCCCTCCTTAAGCTGTCATCATATGGTTGCAGCCGTCTACTCAAAAAACGTTCATCAATCAGCAGACTTGACAAGCGGCTATATTCAAGTCTACTTACTTTTTTACAATCTAACAGATCGCATAAAAATTTCATAATTTTTACGAAATGAAAAGCTGACAATACAGGCTAGCGGAGTCTACCCAAAACGCTTAAACAAAATCAAATCCAAAGAGGAGAGAACATGCCCAAATTCAAAGATCCCCTGGAATACCACTCAAGCGGCAGAAAGGGAAAAATCGAGGTTATCTCATCAAAGCCATGCCAGACCGCCGAAGATCTTTCCTTGGCATATACACCAGGCGTAGCCCTGCCCTGCCTGGAGATACAAAAAAATCCGGACAATGCCTACAAATATACATCCAAAGGAAACCTGGTTGCAGTTGTCTCCAACGGCACGGCGGTCCTTGGACTGGGCAACCTGGGCGCATTGGCCGGCAAACCGGTCATGGAAGGTAAAGGGATCCTCTTTAAAAGATTTGCCGATATCGATGTATTCGATATCGAATTGAACAGCGAAAACCCTGATGAAATCATCCGCGCCTGCCAACTGCTTGAACCGACCTTTGGTGGCATTAACCTGGAAGACATAAAGGCACCGGAATGTTTCTATATTGAAGAAAAACTCAAGGCAACGATGAACATCCCGGTCTTTCATGACGATCAGCATGGCACGGCGATCATATCAGCGGCGGCACTGATTAATGCACTGATACTGGTCAATAAGGATATCAACCAGATCCGCCTCGTCATCAACGGCGCCGGGGCCGCTGCCAACTCATGCGCCAAGCTGGCAATTGCACTCGGTGTAAAACCGGAAAACATGCTCATGTGCGACACAAAAGGGGTCATTTACAAGGGGCGTAAAGAAGGAATGAATCCCTACAAGGAGCGTTTTGCGGCCGACACAGAATTGCGCACACTGGAAGAGGCATTGGCTGGCGCAGATGTACTCTACGGCCTGTCCAAGAAGGGGGCTGTTACAAAAGAGATGGTTGCCGCCATGGCAAGTGACGCCATTATCTTCGCCCTGGCAAACCCGGATCCGGAGATAACACCGGAAGAGGTGGCGCAGGTCCGGGATGATGTCATCATGGCAACCGGTCGATCAGACTATCCAAATCAGGTCAATAACGTGCTCGGCTTCCCCTTTATTTTCCGCGGCGCCCTGGATGTCAGGGCAACCTGCATCAATGAAGAGATGAAAAAGGCCGCCGTAATGGCCCTGGCCAAACTTGCCCGCGAGGAATGTCCAGACTCTGTCAGCAAGGCCTACGGCAACGAAAAGTTCGAATTCGGGCCGCGCTACATCATCCCGAAACCATTTGACCCGCGCGTGCTGCTCCATGTAGCCCCGGCGATTGCCCAGGCAGCGATGGAGAGCGGCGTTGCCCGCCAGCCGATTACCGACATGGCCAAATATGTGGAACACCTCGAATCACTACAGGGAAAATCCAAAGAGGTCATGCGCACCATCATCAACAAGGCCAAGTTCGATCCAAAACGGGTCGTCTTCCCCGATGGTGAAAACGAAAAAGTTCTTCGCGCGGCTCAACACCTGCTTGAAGAGGGGATCGCATTGCCGATTCTGATCGGCGATACGGAGAGAATCAAACGCAAAAAAGCCGAACTTCATATCGAAACAGAGATCACAATCGTTGATCCCGAGATTTCCGACTTGACTGAAAAATATGCCGCCACCCTCCACAAGCTGAGAGAGAGAAAGGGGATGACATTTTCCGAGGCACTGCGGATACTGCACCGCAAATCACACATGCACTTCGGTTCAATGATGGTCCAGTCCGGCGATGCAGATGCACTGTTAGGTGGGGCCGATTCAAACTACCCGGAGACAATCCGGCCAGCACTGGAGGTGATTGGCAAACAGGCTCACCTGAAAGGGGTTCACGGCCTGTACATGCTGGTTTTTAAAAAGGAGATTTATTTCCTGGCCGATACATCGGTAACGATTGATCCGACACCAGAGGAACTGGCAGAAATCGCTATCCTGACCGCAGAGAAGGTCAAAATGCTGGATATAGAACCACGGATTGCCATGTTGTCATTCTCAAACTTTGGTTCCGCCCGTTGTCCCCAGGCCAGCAAGGTAACCAGAGCAGTCGAAATCATCCATGAGCAGCGGCCTGATCTGATGGTGGATGGTGAGATGCAAGCCGATACCGCCGTTGTTCAGGAAATTCTGGATGGATTCGGCTTTTCAAAATTGAAGGCACCGGCCAACATACTGATATTTCCGGATCTGAACTCAGGCAATATCTGCTACAAACTGCTCAAGCAGCTTGGCGGTGCCGAGGCAATCGGACCGATCCTGATGGGGATGAACAAACCGGTTCATGTCATGCAAAAAGGGGATGACGCAGCATCCATCGTAAACATGGCTGCCATTGCCGTTGTGGATGCACAAAGAGGATTATCCCGGAAGCAGTAATTCAAACCAAAACAGGGAGATACAGAGCCATCGCCCTCTGTATCTCCCTGTTTAAATAGAAACCTGCAACTGTCATTATCCGATTATTTCAGATCAAACCCCTGTAAATCCTCATCAGAAAAATCAAGGGCATGCTCCTTGCCGGAGGCATCCAGCCTTGAGCTGACGTCACGGAAACCGGGATTGGCGGCATCAATCTCAACCAGCAGATCATCAGCTTCTTCCTTCTTGCCAAGGGCGTAACAGGCCAAGGCCAGATCATACTTGATCGCACAGACATCATCCAACCCAAGCCCCGGCTTCAACAACCCACGAAGCACCCCCTCAGCCTTATCCTCATCTCCCTTGCCCCTAAAGCAGGCAGCTTGCAGAATCAGACAGGCTACACGCCGGTCAGGGTCAATGGAGGCTTGTCGAAACTCACTGATTGCTTCATCAAAGAGCTCCATCTCCTTGAAGGCCACGCCCAAATCATAATGCGACTGTGCATCGGACAGATCGATATCATTACCAAACTTGACACTGCGCGGCGATTCAACGATGGAATCAAAGACATCATCAACGGTATCAAGCCAGGCATCCTCTGTTTCTGCCGCCGACGTTTCATCAAGGTCAAGCTCGGCAAAAGAGCTCTCATCGTCAAGCTCAACCTCAATCTCGATATCTTCGTCATCGGAAAATACAAACTCTTCCAGTTCATCCTCAAAGGGCGCCTTTTTCTGTTCAGTCCCTGAAAGCGGAACATCCACATGAACATCCTCAGGCACCTGATCAATATCCTGCTCTTCAAAAAATGTATCAGCCTCTTGCTCCGGCGCTGAAACCTTTGGATGCTTGCTTGAAAAGGTTTGCAGAGATTCAAGCTTCTGCTTGATCAAGGTAGCATTTTCTTCATCACCGGCACCATGATAGGCACGCTGCAACCCTTCGAGCAACGGTACATTAATCGGATCAAGCAGATCCAGAGCCTTGTAGATTGCAATCAACTCTGTAAAAGCAGACTTTGCAACAAAACTTTGCTCATATCGATTCAGCAGTTCAATACTACCGGCAAGATCTCTTTCCTCAATATGCAAATTGATCAGACTTTTCTGGGCCGAAAACTCCTCCGGAAAAAATTTAAGATAATGCTGCAAGGCAACCTTCACCCGCAATGGCTGCTGAAGACGTTCATAGGCCTTGATAATCAGATCCCAGAGACGTTTTTCATGGGGATTATTTCTGAGCATTGCCTGAATACTGTTAACAGCGGTAACAATACTTGTGGAATCACCGTCAACCTGATCAGCCAAAACCTCAATCATGAAATCTGTACGTTCCGGGAAGAGTTGCTTGATTCTGACACTTAACTTGTTAAAACCGGCAATATCCGAGCGTTCTTGCAGCAAGGCAGCGAGGCGGCTAAAAACAATGTAGGATTCCTCTTTGTTTCCAGCATGATAATACGCCTCGCCCAACTTGAGCATAATGGCTATATTCTTCTGGTCAACCTTGGACATCTTTTCAAGGATCTTCAATGCCTCTGCAGCATCACCTGACTGTTCGTAATAATCGTAAACCTGTTTGTATTCAACAACGGCATTTGCCGTTAAACCATATTTTTCATTGAGTCCAGCCAAGGTCAGGGTAATAGATATATCGCCTGGAAACATGACCTGAAGTTTTTTATAGATTGCAATTGCCTTCAGATAGAAACCGTTCGAGGAATAATATTTTCCAATCGTATCAAACTCACTACGGGCACCATCAATTCGACCAGCCTTGACAAGCAACTCGGCCAGACGTTGACGCTGATTTATTGCACCAGGATCCAAAGCCAAAAACTGTTCATAAGCCTTGATAGCCTTATCCAGCTGACCACGTAACGCCAGCCGCTGCGCTTCTTCAATTAACTTGTCTTTTTTTGAACTCACCGTTAGCGAATCCCTTCGTGCATTAAAATATTCAAGTGATAATTTATAAAAATGTGTAACAAAAATTATAGTATCGGAGTAACCATGTCAAGAATAATAAGGCGTTTTTCAATGTGGTTCAAATTCCGTTTTCAAAGCAATTTGAATATTTTTGACATGGCCGGAAAAATGAATTAGGGTTACAAAAATTTTCCAATATAATAAGAATTTGTAGCTGTCAAAGGATATAAAAGCAATCAAATAAACACAAAGAAACATGATAACACACTCGTAACACATCCAATCTGAATCTATTGAAAACATGACCGATACTGGGGACAATGGCAATGTACTATCTACCAAAGGCAAACCCGCTGTACGAGCAGATTTCCACATCAAAAATCATCATTTCAGACATATTTGAAAAGCTGATCAAAGGCAATTTTACCGGTTATCTGCAGCATACGGCACCGCAGTGCGAATCCTTTTCCGTATTTGCATCAGGGATCATGATCGGTTGCGCAAACAGCTATGCAGGCATCCACACAACTGGCAGCCAAGCCGTACCGCTCATGTTCAGACAAATGACAAACACAGTCGGCGAGATCAATGTCTACCGCATGACAGCCGATATTGCCATGTGTTCCAATGCGCTGCTCCAGGGAAACCTGATTTACAAAAATGATGACGTGCGCCAGGTTGACATCAAAACACTGTTGGCAAAGCTAAAAAATGCCGGTCTGTGCGGCGTTGTCCGCTTCTCCACCCAGGAGCGCCATTCAATGTTATTCTTCAAGACTGGTCAATCCATAGGCTTTTATCATGATGGTGCCAAAACGATCGATAACTCGCCGGAAGAATCACGCAAGGTTGCTGCTCTACCAGGTGCACGTGTCGATGTATATTCAACCAGGCAACTTGAAGATTTACTAAAACAGAATCTTTTACCACTCGAAAGCCTGGCTGCCCAACTGGCTGCTGCAAAAACAGCGCCTGCGCCCGCAACCACCAAGCCTGACCAGAATAAGCCGCTTCAACCTGCACTGAGCGATTCAGACCAGAAAAAACTGGCCGAACTGATTGAAGATCTGCAGGATGTGGCCATGGCATACCTGTCGAAAGAAGGACGCAAGATAATAGATATGCGCCTTCAGGAGGCTGGAGGAGACGCCATACTGTTTAATCGTGAAAAAACATTCGGATTTCTGAAAAACGTTTCAATTGATGCATTAAAACTCGATACACCAGAGCATACCGAGGAAATGATCACACTAATGAAATCCGAAATATCAGAACGTCTCGCACTATAAACAACTGAATGCATATCCAGCAATTACTCAGGGAATACCTGGAACTCCATGGCTACTGGGTTCTTTTCTTAGGTACCTTTCTGGAAGGGGAGGCAATCCTGATCATGGCCGGCTTCCTTGCCTTCCAGGGATATCTTGATATCCGTCTGGTCATACTGACCGCACTATGCGGTTCCTTCCTTGGCGACCAGTTCTACTTTTACCTTGGCTATTTCAAGGGTAAACCCCTTATGCGCCGGTTCCACTCCATAGCGCGCAAATTCAGGGAAGCACTCCGTCTGATTGAAAAATACGGTTCGCTGGTTGCATTTTTTTCACGCTTCACATACGGTTTTAGAATCATACTACCAATGATACTTGGTATTACATCACTCCCGCCAAAAACCTTCATCTGGATTAATTTGATCAGCGCACTTACCTGGTCAATCATATTTTCACTGGCCGGATTTCTATTCGGAAAAAGCGCTTCCCTTTTTCTGGAGGACGTCAGCAAATATGAACACTACCTGATTCTGATACTGATGGGGTTTGTCACAACCGCATGGCTGGCACACATCTATCACGCATGGAAAATCAAGAAACCGGCCCGTGACCGCCTGAACAGAATACGCCATCACGTGGCCACCCGGAGCTTGCATAAATGAACTACAATCTTGAAGACATTGCCATCGTTATGGTGGAGCCGCAATCACCTGGCAACATCGGTATGGCCTGTCGGGCAATGAAAAACATGGGAATCTCAAAACTAAGACTGGTCAATGGCTGCGACCGTTTTAATCCTGAATCGCTCAAATTTGCCGTTTCAGCCAAAAATCTGCTGGAAGAGGCGGTCATATATCCTGATCTGGCATCTGCCATTGCCGATTGTACCATTACAATCGGCACAACCAGACGACACGGCAAGTACCGCCAGGAGATTATTTCACCAGTGGAATCCGCGGAGATCCTCAAAGCATCCCTCGCCGCCGGAAAAAAGGCGGCCTTGATCTTCGGGCGGGAAGACAATGGTCTGACAACCGACGAACTGGCACTCTGTCGTTACCATGCCACAATACCATCTTCAAGCGAGTACGGCTCTCTCAACCTGTCTCAGGCGATTCTTATTTTCTGTTACGAACTGAGTAAATCGGAAACAGCAGCAGCTGATAGCCGCCTGGAACAGCTCGCCAACTCAGCCGATATGGAAAAACTCTTTTCCCAAATGCACGCCAGTCTGAACAAGATTGGCTTCCTTAATGAGCAAAATCCGGAACATATCATGCGTTCGCTGCGCAGGATATTCTTCCGCTCAGGACTGGACAACCGTGAGGTTTCCATACTACGTGGAATGATGACCCAGATCGACTGGGCCAGCGAGAGTTTTGATGGCAGGAAGAAGATATGACAGCAACCACGATCGGGCTGCTGGCAGGATTTTTGACCAGCATCGCGGCCCTGCCACAGGTATTCAAAACCATAAGAACCAGACATGCCAAGGATATATCCATCTGGCAGCCAATACTGCTTGCAATTGGTGTTGCACTCTGGATGCTTTACGGTATACTTATCAACGACGTACCGTTAATTACAGCAAACATCATACCACTGCTTTGCAACATCACACTGACATTCCTGAAGATTTACTATGATCGTAATGCTGCCTGACGGCAGTTTAAACCCAACACAAACTGGTTACATGGAGGAATTAAATGAGAAAAATCCTGTCTAAACTACCAATTCTGCTTCTGCTGGCACTTCTTTCCGGTTGCGGCTACAACAGCATGCAGGCCAACGAAGAGGCTGTGACCGCAGCCTGGGGTAATGTCGAATCAAGCTATCAACGCAGAGCCGATCTGATCCCCAATCTGGTAGAAGTCGTCAAGGGGTATGCAAAACATGAGTCGGACACACTAAAGGCCGTCACCGAGGCACGCGCCAAGGTTGGTTCCATGCAGATCAGCAAAGACGTCATCAACAACCCGGAGAGCTTTAAGAAATTTCAGCAGAACCAGGGTGAGTTGTCAGGAGCACTCTCCCGTCTGATGGTCGTCGCTGAAAAGTATCCAGACCTGAAGGCTAACCAAAACTTCCTTGACCTGCAAAAACAGCTTGAAGGAACCGAAAACCGCATCAACGTGGCACGTGAACGCTACAACAAATCTGTCCAGATTTTTAACACCAGCATCCGCACATTTCCCAATTCGATGACGAACTCAGTCCTGCTGCACCTGAAGCGCAAGGAACCGTTCAAAGCGGAAGAAGGGGCAAAGACGGCACCAAAGGTGAAATTCTGATTTTTAAACGAATAAAGCAAACCTTTAACCCATGACACAGGACTCCGGCATGACAATTAAACAGTTGATCTTCATGATCCTGATTTTGCTGACGACTAATCCGCTCCACGCACTTGAGGCACCAAAGCTGGGCGGAAGAGTCAATGACTACGGACGGATGCTGTCTCCAACGGCAGCATCTGCCCTGACACAGAAGCTGACCAGTTTTGAACAGAGCCAATCCACCCAGATTGTAGTCCTGACAATCCCCTCGCTTGAAGGTGATACGATCGAACAATTCGCCATCCGGGTTGCCGAGAGTTGGAAGATTGGACAGAAGGGTAAGGATAACGGCGTATTGCTAATCGTTGCCAAAGCCGAACGTCAGATCAGGATTGAAGTCGGAATGGGTTTGCAGGGGGTTCTGCCTGACATTACCTCTGCCAGGATCATTCGTGAAGTCATGCGGCCACATATGAAAGCTAGCAATTTCGACCAGGGGATAACCGCCGGTGTCGACGCCATTATGGCGGCAACAAAGGGTGAATTCAAGGGAAGCGGCCAACCGCAACGCAAATACGGCCACAAAAAAAGCTCATCTTCTTCACTCGGTATCCTGTTTGCAGTCATTATAGCCGCCGTTGTCCTTGGTTCACTTTCCAAGTATCTGGGTGGGGCTGCCGGGGCCATTGGATTACCACTGGCAGGATCCCTGGCTTTTCCAGGTATGGGCATCATCATGCTGCTGATGCTGGCCGCTGCGGGGCTGGTTGGTGGTTTTCTGCTCAGCGCATTCCTGTCTGCCATGCGTGGTGGCGGTGGCGGTGGTTACTACGGCGGCGGTGGAGGGTTTTATGGCGGCGGTGGTTCATCCGGTGGGGGTGACAGCTTTTCCGGTGGTGGCGGAGATTTTGATGGCGGCGGTTCATCCGATGATTACTAACTTTCAGAGCAACATCATGGGGGGTGCAAGACAATGAAAAAAATAATTTTACTTATTCTTGCTTTGCTTTTATGCGGATCTTCATTATCCATGGCAGCAAGTTCCAAGACAGCCACGGTCAAGGCAACCGGTGAAGGACCAAGCAAGGAACAGGCCCTTGTCTCAGCAATGCGTAGCGCCGTTGAACAGGGAATCGGCATCTACATCAACGCAGATACAACTGTCATTGATTCAGCGCTGCTGAATGACAAGATACTTTCCCACAGCAGGGGCTATATCACCAAATATGAGATCCTGTCACAGGACAAGATCGATGATGGTTTCAGTGTAACCATATCCGCCACGGTCAACAATCAGAGTATCAAAGACGATATTGATGCACTGACGATCATCCGCAAAAGTGTTGGCAATCCGAGGATCCTTGTGGCCTTCAGTAAAAAGGGTGAAGGTGCAAAGGCCTTCCGGGACAAGGATTTTGTAAACGAAATTTATAACGGCATCGTCGAATCTCTGACAGACAAGCAGTTTCGGGTTGTTGACAAAAACTCATCGGAACGATTTGCCCAACAGGTGGCCGATACGCACGAAATCAATATTGATCTGAACAAGGCAGCTGCCTATGGGCTCAAATATAATGCCGAATACACCCTTTACTACAGTGTCAGCGGTAGCGTCCGGGAGGGTGCTATCATGAAGGGTGTTCAGCTGCGGATCAAGGCCCAGTTGATTGACAACACCCGCTCTCAGGTCATCACCAGCAAGATCATTGAACAGAGCAGCAGCGCCCAAACAGTCGCAAGCGCCCTCGAAAAGGCTGCACGCGACGGCGGGAAAAAGATTGTCAACCCAATGATCGAGGTACTTGAAAGAAACTGGAACGATGCCCAGCAAAACGGCCAAATCTATACGGTTGTAATCGACGGTATTGATAACCCCGAAGAGATTGCCGGTTTCACCGCCATGCTGGAAAATTTTCCACTTGTAAACAATGCCAAAGAGGTTGAGTCAGGCGGGGGCAAAGCAACCTTTGAGGCAACCTACAAAGGCAAACGGGATCAACTTGACCGCGATATCCTCCGGGCCACAAAGGAGCTGGGCTGGAGCATGAAAAAGATCCGTGCCGAAAATGCCCGTAGTAGTTGGAAAAAGCTGTAACAGAGCTTTTAAAAATGTCATGAGGAAGGGCGGATGCAAGGCACACGGAACGGAACAGCCGAGGCATAACAGATAGTTAGCCGAGGTTGCGAGTACCGCGCAACGCAACACACGGCTATCCGCAGTAGTTTTCAAAGTTCTGGTAATTGCATACGTTTAAAAAATGAAATTGCACGGAGATCAAAATGAACAGATTTTTGCAGTTTTTGTTTGTTACATTATCACTTTCGCTATGCCTGACCGCATGTCAACATATCCCGGATGAACCGGATCGTATTATGACACTGGAAGAATTCTTCGCACCACCCGCGGACAAGGTTCAAAGTACAGCCGACAATATTGTTGTTAAGGGTATCAGAACCAAATTTGTCAAAGGGCATCTGAAAGCGGACTTCAAACTGTTTAACAATCGCGGACGACGCAATGTGGTCAATTATCGGGTCCATTGGTTCGATAAGGATGGCATGCTGGCAAGCCCTTATGACGCATGGACGACAATCTCCCTTGAGGGACAGCAGGAGATGATTATAACGGCAACGGCACCAAAACATAGCGCAGTCGACTACAAACTCGAACTACAGACAAACTGACATACTTAAATGTACACGCGGATTCAAGTCTGAAGTGCAACTTTTGTAAGTGAATTAAAGTGGTGAGCTGCGTTACTATCAGCGCCACTTTAACGACCAAGAAAAAGGTGCACAGATGAA
>CAXYUZ010000003.1:0-135079 GCA_964292275.1 uncultured Desulfuromonadaceae bacterium | reverse complement strand
GGGCAAGCTCGGTGATGTCAATGATCTTATCCATGTACTTTAGTCTCTCCCCCAATATGGAATTATCTACCTTCTCTGGTGCTACACAAAATAATAGTGCAAAAACGGTATGAAATAAGACACAATTCTTTCAAATTGCTGATATTTAACGCTGGATGTAATAAAATGAGGGTTTTGCGGGAATTAGGAACAACGATATATACAACATCTGTTCACCACAAAAGTTGTCATACCACTTAGCCTTTTTCATTTTTTTTGTCAAGAGATTAATCTGTAGCCAATGGCCACATGCGAGGTTCAGAAGAAGGGACTTAAAGGGGGTAAGAAGAAAAGGGAAACCCGATGGATTTCCCTTTTAAATACAACAAATAGCAACAATTCCGATTAACGTTTAGAGAACTGGAATCTGGCGCGAGCTGCCTTGCGGCCATATTTCTTACGTTCCTTAACGCGGGAATCACGTGTAATGAAGCCAGCTTTCTTAAGTGTGCCACGGAGCTCAACGTCAGAAACCAAAAGCGCCTTGGTGATACCATGCCGTATAGCACCGGCCTGACCAGAGTCGCCGCCGCCGGAAACTGTTACGAAGATATCAAACTTACCGACGGTCTCGGTGAGTTCCAGTGACTGACGAACAACCATCTTGGATGTTTCGCGACCGAAATATTCATCCAGAGATTTGTGGTTAACTGTGATCTGACCGGAACCCGGCTTGATCCAGACCCTGGCTATTGAGCTTTTACGCTTGCCTGTTCCATAATAACTTACTGCTGCCATATAGTGCCTCTCCTCAGAGTATTAAAGTTCGAGATTCTTAGGCTGCTGCGCATCATGTGGATGGTTGGCGCCCGCATAGATCTTAAGCTTTTTAAGCATGTGACGGGAAAGCTTGTTCTTAGGCAACATCCCCTTCACTGCCTTCTTGATAACGTCTTCCGGTTTTTTATCCAGAAGCTTACCAGCGGTAATCTCTTTAAGCCCGCCCGGAAAACCGGAGTGGCTGTAGTAAACCTTGTCCGCCATCTTACGACCGGTCAAGGCAATTTTCTCAGCATTTACAACAATGACGAAATCACCGGTATCAACACTGGGGGTATAGATAGCCTTGTTTTTGCCACGCAGAATATTAGCCACTTCTGAGGCGAGCCGACCCAGAACCAGATCCTGTGCATCTACCAGGTACCAATCACGCTTTACATTTTCGAGCTTTGCAACTTCGGTTTTCATAGAATCCTCACATAACATGCAAGACCTGAGACAGATCTAGCCATGATTTTTACTAAGAGGTGTAAATTACTAAAAGGTGCCGACTATGTCAAGCAAAAACTTTTCAACAAAAAGTAAAACCGTTTTTACATATTCAAAGCCAAGCCAGTTGTCAACGTGATGGATTCATGCTAAAAACGCTTTCAATAAATTACCGTATATTTCGGAGCTTTAACAGATGAAAATAACCGTAGCCGACGTCGAACATGTTGCCAGACTCGCCCGACTTGAACTGGCAGAGGATGAAAAAAAACTATTTGCCGGTCAGATGGATGCCATACTGGACTATGTAGAAAAGCTCAAACAGCTCGATACAACCAGCATCATTGCCACCTCCCACGCTGTTCCGGTTCAGAATGCCTTCCGCGAAGACAATTCCAGACCATCCATCGGCACCGCCGCTGCCCTGGCAAATGCACCAGACAGCACCGCGACGTTCTTTCGCGTGCCAAAGGTTATTGAATAGTATTTATTATTAATACCGAGCTGCATTCAAAATGATCGGCAGTGGCCGCAGGCCATCAAAGATTAGCAGTTGAATGCAACTTTATATAATTGGAGACGAGGATGGATTTTCTAAACCTGACAATACACGACCTGCAGCAGCAGCTTAAGAACAAATCGGTTTCTTCCGTTGAGGTAACCAATACACTGTTGGAACGGATATCAGCCAGCGACCCGCAGATCAACGCATTTATCACAGTCACCCCGGAACAGGCCCGCAAGGATGCCGCCTGCGCCGACCAGATGCTTGCCGCAGGAAATGGTCAGCCGCTAACCGGTATCCCCCTGGCGCTCAAAGACATCTTTCTGACCCAGGGAATTCGTACAACCTGCGGTTCCAGGATACTGAGCAACTTTATCCCGCCTTACAGCGCCACATCATACGAAAAACTCAAGCAACAGGGCATTGTCCTGCTGGGCAAGCTCAATCAGGACGAATTCGCCATGGGCTCATCCAACGAATCAAGCGCCTTTGGCCCAACCCGCAATCCGTGGAACAGAGACTGCATCCCTGGCGGTTCTTCCGGTGGTTCAGCGGCAGCCATAGCAGCACGCCAGGCAATTGCCACACTGGGCACAGACACTGGCGGTTCCATCCGCCAACCGGCATCACACTGTAGCTGTGTAGGACTTAAACCTACCTATGGCCGGGTATCGCGTTATGGAGTCATTGCCTACGCATCATCACTTGACCAGGTCGGACCAATGACAAAGGATGTCACAGACTGCGCCATCCTGCTGGGTGCCATCGCCGGGCACGACCCAAAAGACTCCACCAGCATCAACACCCCGGTACCGGATTATACAACTGCACTAAACCGCGACATAAAGGGACTTAAAATCGGCCTCCCCAAAGAATATTATATCAGCGGGCTGGACCATGACGTCCAGAGCGCCATGAACGAGGCCATCGAAACCTACCGCCGCCTGGGGGCTCAGTTTGTTGACATCTCTCTGCCGCATACCGATTATGCCGTCGCCACCTACTATCTGATCGCAACCGCAGAGGCCAGTTCCAACCTAGCCCGTTATGAGGGGGTTCGCTTCGGTCATCGCAGTGAAAATGCAGAGGGATTGATCGACATGATGACCAAAAGCCGCAGTGAAGGGTTCGGCAGCGAGGTGAAGCGCCGCATCATGCTCGGCACCTACGCCCTCTCCTCCGGTTACTACGACGCATACTATGTCAAGGCACAAAAGGTCAGAACGCTGATCATGCAGGATTTCATCAAGGCCTTTGAGGATGTGGATGTCATACTGACCCCGGTCGCCCCGACCCCCGCCTTTAAAATCGGCGAGAAGATCAACGACCCGCTACAGATGTACCTGTCGGATATCTTCACCATACCGGTCAATCTGGCGGGCAACTGCGCCATCTCCATACCGGCCGGTTTCTCCTCTGAGGGGCTGCCGATCGGCTTGCAGCTGATCGGTAAACCGTTTGGCGAAGAGAATATCCTGACTGCTGCCCATGCCTTTGAGCAGGCAACCGAATGGCACACCAAAAAGGCGCCACTGTAACACAACCCATAATTGTCGACCGTAACCGGCCGACCTGCATATATTAACGGAGATCTTCAAATGAAATACCAACCTGTCATCGGCCTTGAGGTCCATGTCCAGCTCAAGACCAATTCCAAGATATTCTGCGGTTGTTCAACGACCTTCGGCTCGGAGCCAAACTCACAGACCTGCCCGGTCTGCCTGGGTCTGCCGGGAGCCCTGCCGGTACTGAACAAAAAGGTTGTCGAATTTGCCATCAAGGCCGGACTGGCCACAAACTGCTCGATTACGCCGCGAAGCATCTTTGCCCGCAAAAACTACTTCTACCCCGACCTCCCCAAAGGATACCAGATCAGCCAGTTCGAGGATCCGATCTGTCAACATGGCTGGCTGGATATTGATGTAAACGGAAGCACAAAAAGAATCGGCATCACCCGCATCCATATGGAAGAGGATGCCGGCAAACTTGTCCATGGCGATGCCCCGGGACTGGATGACGGCTCCGGCGTCGACCTGAATCGGGCCTGTACCCCACTCCTGGAGGTTGTCTCCGAGCCTGACCTGCGTTCCTCGGACGAGGCGGTCTCCTACCTGAAACAACTGCACCAGATCGTAACCTGGCTTGGCATCTGCGACGGCAACATGGAGGAGGGGAGTTTCCGCTGTGACGCCAATGTATCGGTCATGCCGGTTGGTGCGGAACAGTTCGGCACACGGGCCGAAATAAAGAACGTCAATTCATTCAAATTCGTCAAGCAGGCCATCGAATACGAAATTGAGCGCCAGATCGACCTGATCGAGGATGGCGGCACGGTTGTCCAGGAGACACGCCTGTTTGACCCGAACAACGGCATGACACGCTCCATGCGCAGCAAGGAAGAGGCACACGACTACCGTTATTTCCCCGATCCGGATCTGGTCCCACTGGTCATCGACGACGAATGGATCAGCCGGACAAGGAATGAGCTACCGGAGTTGCCGGAGCAGAAGAAACAGCGCTTCATGACCCAGTTTGCACTTCCGGAATATGATGCCGAGGTACTGACTGCCAGCCGGACACTGGCTGAATATTACGAGGAGTGCGTCGCCTGCCACCAGAACGCCAAGAGCGTTTCCAACTGGGTCATGGGTGAGATTACCCGCGGCCTGAACGACTCCGGCCTGTCCATCAACCAATGCCCGATTGCACCGCAACGACTGGGTGAACTGCTGGGGCTGATCGACAACGGCACCATCTCCGGAAAGATTGCCAAAACGGTATTCGACGAGATGTGGAAGTGCGACAAATCCCCGAAGACAATCGTTGAGGAAAAGGGTCTGCTCCAGGTTTCTGACAGCGGTGCCATTGAGGCGATTATCGATGAGATCCTGACCCGCGAGGCCGGGCAGGTAGCCGAATACCGGGGTGGCAAGGACAAACTGTTCGGCTTTTTTGTCGGTCAGGTTATGAAGGCCAGCAAGGGCAAAGCCAACCCGGCAGTTGTCAATGAGCTGCTGATGGCAAAACTCAACGCCTAAGGAGGGTGAAGATGAGCAAGTCCGTACTGATAGTTGATGATGCCCTGTTCATGCGCCACGTACTACGTGGAATCCTGGAGGACCATGGCTATCAGGTGATTGGCGAGGCTGCCAGCGGCATTGAGACCATGCGACGACTGCACACATCCACACCCGACATCATCCTTCTGGATATCATCCTGCCGGATGCAAACGGTATTGACCTGCTTCAATCCATCCTCTCCACCAATCCGTCAATAAAGATCATCATCTGTTCCGCCATCGGGCAGGAACCGGTCATACAAAAGGCGCTTGACCAGGGTGCCAAGGGGTTCATCCAGAAACCATTCACCCCGGAAAAGGTCATTGCCGCCCTGAATGCCATAAAGGAATGATCCAATGAGCATGTCAAAATACCGGGAGCTGTTCGTATCCGAATCCCGCCGACATCTCGCCTCGTTTAACGATCTCATCATCCAGATCGAAAACGACACCAACGACCAAAACGCCGTCAATGAACTTTTTCGCCATGCCCACTCCATGAAGGGGATGGCTGCCACCATGCAGTTCCGCCGCATCTCCGAACTGGCCCATAAAATGGAGGATCTGCTCTCCAGGGTCAGAAACCATGAACTGAATGTCACGCCAGCCATAGCCGATATCCTCCTGGAAGGGAGCGACCAGCTCAATGCCATGATTTCCATCATTGAGGCCGATGCTGACGGCACGCTTCCGGACTGTTCCCAGCTGATCAAACGACTGATCAACTTCAAGACGGATGACAACAGAACCAATCAAAACGGTCCCACCGAAACGAATCAACACCAGTTCAGACAATCCGACTCGCTCAAGACCGTACGGATCAAGACCGATATCCTTGACCGTCTGGTCAATATCACCGGAGAACTGATTACAACCAGACACCATCTGGCCAGTCAGATCCCCAACGACAGCGATCCGGGCGTCAAGGATCCGCTCAACAGGATGTCCAGCCTGCTGCGTGAGCTCAGAAACGAGGTCTTCAACGTCCGCATGCTCCCCTTCTCAACGATTTCCGAACGTTTTCCGCGACTGGTGCGCGATCTGGCCCGCAGCCAGGAGAAGGAGGTCAGCTTCGAAATCAGGGGGGGCGAAATTGAACTGGACCGCGGAATACTGGAAGACATCTCCGAACCGCTGATCCACATACTACGCAATGCAATTGACCATGGCCTGGAACGTCCCGAACAACGCAAGGCCCTTGGCAAAAATCCCTGCGGCAAAATCTCCATCCTGGTCAAGCGCAGCAAGGACCATGTCAACATATCCATATCCGATGACGGCAATGGCATGACCCCAGTCGCACTGGCCGCACGTGCGGTCGAAAAAGGACTGATCACCCCTGAGCAGGCCGATACCATGGGCGATGAGGAGCGCCTGGCCTTGATCTGCATGCCAGGTTTTTCTACAGCCAACACCGTCACAAATGTATCCGGTCGGGGAGTCGGCATGGATGTGGTCAAAACCGCTATCCAGGGCATGGGCGGCTCACTTGCCATCCACTCATCACAACTGCATGGCAGCTGTTTTACCCTCGAACTGCCGCTGACCGTCTCGATCATCAACGTGCTACTCGTCGAAAGCGGACAATTCACCCTGGCCTTCCCGGTCACGGTTGTCGAACATACCATTGAGCTGACAGCAGAACAGATCTTTGAAGAAAACGGACAGAGCTGGTTCAGCCTTGACGGCAACAGCACGCCACTGACAAGTCTCCGGCAGATATTCGGACAGGCGGATCCACCAGCAAGCGCCTATACGCCGGTCATACTCGGCAAGATCAAAGGGGTAACAACCGGCATCGTCTGCGACCGGATTATCGGACAGCAGGAGATCTTCACCAAACCCCTTGCCAAACCGTTTTCCAGCCTCAAACATACAACTGCCGGGGCAATCATGGGCAACGGCACCATTGTTTTCATCCTGGACATGAACTCGCTTCCCAACGTCCCCCTTGCAAAACAGTTCAACAAGGACAACATGCAAGACACAAACAATCCAGACTCCGTGTCAGCCATGTAGCCAAAACAGAGAAAAGGGTGACACTATTGACGATCAAATCCAAAGCGGCTACGATACGAGCTGCTAAACCGGCCCATCCAGATTTCAGCCATTCCAAACTGCAGGAGCAAAAGAAATGAACAGATCCTCAACAATCCAACGCACCCTGATGACACTATTTTTCATACTCTTCTCCATCGGCACATGCTCAGCGGCGGACAAAGCTGCCTCCCTCAAGGAGGTCATCTCCGCCCTTGAAAAGGGCTACTCGTCCCTGCAGGATGTCCAGGCCGACTTCCACCAGAAGACAACCATCAGCGGCATCAAGCGTGCACAGAGCGGCAACGGCGAGGTACTGCTCAAACGCCCGGCATCGGCCACGGCAATGTTCCGCTTCAACTACACCAAACCGGCCCAGCAGATCGTTTCCAACGGCAAACAGGTCTGGTTCTACATGCCTGAAAACAGGCAGGTCATGGTGACCCCGATCAGCACCATGTTCAAAGGCAAAAACAGCATCGCCCTGACCTACCTGACCGGCATGGGGCACGTTTCGCGCGACTTCAACATTACCTTCGCCAAGGAGCAGCGCGATAAGAAGGGAAACTACCAGCTACTCCTGATCCCTAAAAAGAGCTCACCGATACTAGCCAAGCTTCACCTGACGGTTGCCGCAGAGGCGGTCAGCAGCCTGACTGAAAACGGCGGGGTCAAGGGGATCTTCCCGATTGTCTCTTCGGTCATTCTGGATGCCGGCGGAAACGAAACCCGCATCGACTACAGCCGCCCCCGGGTCAACCGGGGTATCGAAAACAGTAAATTCAACTTCAAAGTTCCATCCAGGGTTACTGTCATCAAACAGTAAATCGGTTCCTGGTTCGTTGTTCAAGGTTTGAAGTTAAAACCTTGAACCAAGAACTTTGAACAATCTTTTCAGGAGGTTTTATATGCCGTCATTCGACATCGTTTCAAAGGTAGACATGCAGGAGGTGGATAATGCCGTCAATCAGGCATCCAAGGAGATCGGCCAGCGCTACGACTTTAAAGGTTCCAAGAGCGAAATCACCCCGGAAAAGGATTCTGTCAAGATCCTGGCTGACGATGACTACAAACTGAAAGCGGTTGTGGACGTGCTCCAGTCCAAGTTCCTCAAGCGCAATATCTCCATCAAGGCACTGCAGTACGGCAAGGTCGAGCAGGCCTCCGGCGGCATGGTCCGTCAGATTATTACCGTTCAGCAGGGGATTTCCAAGGAGAAGGGCAAGGAGATCATTGCCGCCATCAAAGAATCCAAGCTGAAGGTACAGGCCCAGATCCAGGATGAACAGGTCAGGGTAACCGGCAAGAACCGCGATGACCTGCAGGATGCCATCCAGATGCTCAAGGCCAAGGATCTGGATATCGAGATGCAGTTCACCAATTTCAGGGAATAGACGTTTATTATTACTTGCATTCGATAAAAGGCCGTTCAAAATTGGGCGGCTTTTTTGTTAAGAAAGCCCGTTACCTGATCGCCCAGAATAACGATTCATACAAACCGGAAATAATTGAGGAATAAACCGATTCGCTGCAATCAACGGAACTCATGAAAATCAAATCAGGAGTAACACCTTGACCTCCAAATACGACCGCTACAGCAAGGAAGAGCTGATCAAAATCATCGAGGAACGGGACCGCAAGCCGCGCCTGGGTCTGGTGTGGGAACGTGACGAAATCGACCATGACCGTTCGCTGAATCAGGATTTTGTGGCCCTTGATCTGCTCCCGGAACATTCCTGCGGCGTCGGTCCATGGCACAACCTGCTGATCGAAGGGGACAACTTCGACGCCCTGCGTTACCTGCGCATGACCCACGCCGGTCGGGTCAAGTGCATCTACATCGATCCCCCCTACAACACCGGCAACAAGGATTTTATCTACAACGACCGTTTCGTGGACAAAGACGACGCATGGAAGCACAGCAAATGGCTGGAATACCTATACCGCCGTCTGCTGCTGGCCCGCGACCTATTGGCCGAGGACGGTGTACTGCTGGTCTCCATCAATGACGAAAACCGGGCTAAGCTGGAGCTGCTACTGGATCAGGCACTGCCGGGGATGCGCAAGGGTTCATTTGTCTGGCGCTGCCGTACCGGAGGGAATGATACAGGCGGCTCCTTCCTCTCAGACAATCACGAACATGTATTGGTCTATGGCGGCGCGACCTTCCGCTTTTCCGGCGATGAAAAAAGTTATTCCATGTACCGTCATCAAGATGGTGATCGTATATTCCGGCTAGACAATTTGACCTCACCGAAAGACTACACGGAACGTCCCAACACTTATTACCCGATTCATGACCCCAAAACCGAAATCTGGTATCCCTGCAACCCGGATTGTGTCTGGCGGTTCTCCAGCAAACACAGGCTAAAGCTAGGACAGAAAACCCGTAGTGAAACTATGGAAGAGCTGGTTGAAAAGGGTCTTATCTGGTTTCCGACAAATCAGCGTGTGGAGGTCTACCCTACCATGGGTGCCCTGCTGGCAGCCATTGATGCTGGTGATGTGCCTAAAAGTGCCAAGACTCAGCTTCTGCGCCGTGATCTGCCGGAGTTGGAGGCATGGGTCGGCAAGAAGGTCGGTTTTGGCCGTCCTGCATTCAAGCGCTACAAGGAAACCCTGAAAAACGTGAATCAGCCCATTTCCTCTTGGCTCACACCAAAGTCCGAAGCGGACACTGTCATTGAGAACGGTAACATGCCGATTGTCGGCACCACCGAGGAAGGCACCAACCTGATTAGGGAAATCTTCGGCGGAAAAGCGTTTTCCTATCCCAAGCCCCTTTCCCTGATCCAGAACCTGATTGCCCAAGCCACCAGTGGCAACGACTTGGTCCTGGACTTCTTCGCCGGTTCCGGCACCACAGCCCAGGCGGTACTGGAGCTGAACCGGGAGGACGAGGGGCAGCGCCGCTTTATCATGGTCTCTGCCACCGAGGCAACAGCGGATGACCCGGACAAGAACATCTGCCGCGATGTCTGCGCCGAGCGCATCCGGCGGGTAATAAGCGGGTATAGCGGCAAGAAAGGGACCGGCGGCGACTTTGCCTATCTGCGGGTGATGCGGATGCCGCAGGAGGATGTGCTGACCGTGATTGACCATGCCCAGGTATGGACTGCCCTGCAGTTGATCCATCGACAGAGCTTCACGCCATTCAACCCCGACCTTACCCTTCAGGAAGCGATCACCCCCGACAATAGCCTGGTGTATGTGACAGCGATTAGTGACAGCACCACTAAAAAGATTACCGTCCTTGCTGGACAGACAATGCACCTGACGGTCTACACCTGGCAGCCAGGGCTGCTGCGGGAGCGGTTTGCGGCGCAAGGTATCACCGTTGAGCAGATCCCCCAATTTCTGGTCAACCGGTTCGGAGGTGCGGCATGATCGTCAAACCGAAAGGCTACCAGTCTGCCGCCAAGGATAATGTTCTGGAAATCTTCCGCTACGCCAATGCCCAGCTCGACGGGGCGTCGGACCCGGACAGCCGCCGCGCTGCCAGCGCCCACAACGGTTGTGTACTGATCCAGGCTCCCACCGGTGCGGGCAAAACCCTGATCGCCGGACTGGTGGCTGAGGAGTTTTCTAAAGAGACAAATATCGTCTGGCTCTGGTTCACCCCCTTTGCCGGGCTGGTGGAACAGGCGCGCATCTCCATCAAGAACCACTTTCAGGGTCTGCGGGTACGGGACATAGCTTGTGACCGGGTGGCCCACAGCACGCGCAGCGGTGATGTCTTTGTTACCACCTGGGCGGCGGTGGCCGGAAAAAAGGATGCCAAGCGGCTGCGGCGCGACGGCGATCTGTCTGTGTCGCTGGATCACCTGCTGGGGCAACTGCGACAGCGTGGCTTCAAGGTGGGGGTGCTTGTGGACGAAGCGCACCATACCTTTACCGCCGGCACCGAGTCGGTCAAGTATTACCGCGAGGTGGTGCAGCCCGACTTTACCCTGATGATTACCGCAACCCCGGATGACCAGGACGCCGAAAAATTCCGCACAGCGTCCGGTATCGCCGTGATGCACCGGGTGACGGTAAGCCGCCTGGATGCCGTGGAGGCCCGGCTGATCAAGGGGGGCATCAAGTCGGTGGCCTATCTGGCCGGAGACCAGCACCGTGAGCTGATCGACTTTGGCCTGGCAGCCCTGTCCGATGGTGTGCGGGTACATAATGCAATCAAAGCCCGTCTATCGACTGACGGCATTGACCTTGTTCCACTGATGCTGGTACAGGTGGCCTCAACTGACAAGAGCGTGGATAAGGCCAGGAAGGATCTGATGTCGCTCGGCATCCCCGAGGATGCCATTGCAGTCTATACTTCCGATGAACCAGATGACGACCTGATGGCGGTGGCGAGGGACGAAGCAAAAGAGGTGCTGATCTTCAAGATGGCAGTGGCACTCGGGTTTGACGCTCCCCGCGCCTTTACACTGGTTTCAATGCGCGGCGCACAGGACAAGGATTTCGGCACCCAGATTGTCGGGCGCATTCTGCGGGTGGATGGACGGCTGCAGGGTCGGGAGCTGCCTGATCTGCTCAAATACGGCTATGTGTTCCTGGCTGACGCGGAGAAACAGACCGGCCTGGTTGGTGCCGCTGACCGGATCAACACCCTGCGCACCGAATTGTCCGCAGTCAGCCCGTTCACCATGCTGGTCAAGGTGGGTGAAACACCGTCCGTTCAGGTCGTTCATAACGGCCAGGCTTCATTGCTGCCCAAACCTTGGACACCGCCTCAACTGCCGCCGTCTAAAGACAGCGACTCGGCAAATGACAGCAAAACATCTGTCTCTACACAGGATCTGTTGTCCGGCTTCATCTTCCCACCCTCAACGCAACCCGAATCCATAAAGGATCCAACTCCCGGCTTTGCTTCTCCTGCTCCTCCCGGAACACATCAATATCATTTGAAAAACAGTATGCAGCGGGTCTTCAAGAAGGAACAGCTCAATCTGAATACCGCCGGGCTGTTAAAGTGCGTTGAGCAACGGTTGCGTATCGACGACAAGGTCTTTACGTCGGCATTCCGGCAGGCGGTGAACGTCAAACGCAAGGAAGAAGAGATCTTCACCCATGACGTAAACTATGGCGAGTTCCAGGCGGCCCTGTCCGATGCTGAAATAGCACGTAAGGCGCAGCGGCTGCTGTTTGAACCGGACTACCTGGACCCGCGCGGTCTGCAAACCGCTCTGATTAACAAATTGAAGGCCGAAATCAGGGAACGGGGATTTTTCCCCGAAATTCTGGAATCTCCCGAGCAGCTGCGCAGGGCAATGAACCTGATCCTGGTCGCCTATCCGAGCCTGCTTCGCGATACGGTGCGCAGCTGTTGCGCCGACAATGCAGAGCTGGTGGACAGTGCGCCGCTGCCGGAATCCGTGAACTGGCCAAACGGCTGTGCCACAGCATTGCTCGGCAATTACGGCGTGTTTCCACCGGACATGAACAACGATGAAGTTGCCTTTGCCCAACTACTGGATGCCGACATGAGCGGCACGGTGGAATGGTGGCACCGCAACGAACCGCGCAAGCCCTGGTCCGTCGGTCTGGTAATGCCGGACGGCAGCCACTATTACCCGGACTTTGTGGTGAAAGTGAAGGAGCGCAGCAAAGGAAACGGCATCCTGCTGGTGGAGGTGAAAGGGGAACACCTGATCAACAGCCTGAAAAATCCGGACAAGGCAGTTGCGTCCCATAAGCTCTACCGCCAGCCGCTAATGGTAATGAAGGAGACTTCCGGGCGTTGGATGACCCTGCGTTTCAACGAAAAGAACGGGAAGAATGAGCCGGATGCAATTTTCCGTGTAGAGGCGCTGGCGGGGTATTGAGAGAAATGGGAAATGACGCACTGAATTTTGTATTTTATTTTAAGCCCGTAAAGTTAACCTTTTGAAACTTATGAAGTGTGAGGCAGTATGACAGAAAATGAACTACGCGGATACCTGCTACGTCAATATCCAATTGAAAATGAATCCTGCGAATGGAAAGAATTCAAAAATTTGACTCATGCAGTTTCCGGTGATAAAGGCAACGATATCATTTCATATATTTCAGCACTTGCCAATATGGAGGGTGGAGAGTTGATTATCGGCGTCATGGATAAAACTCTTTCCATTGTCGGTCTAGAAAACCTCCATAACTATACTCCCGAAAACATTCGCCTGCGCATACTCAACAAATGCCCAAACCTTGATTCAGAAGGCTTCCGAGTTGAGCCGTTTGAAACGTCCGATTCCGCAAAGAAAATCTGGGTTTTCCACATACCAAGGCATAAAACACGCTTGCCAGTCTACGCTCACGACAAGGCATGGCAACGCATCGATGACAGCCTAATCGAATTAAGATCCGAGCGATTGGCATCAATTCTTGCCGAAACAATTGAATTTGTGGATTGGTCCGCCCAGATCATACCGAACGCCTCGCTCGACGACCTGGACCCGTTAGCCTTGACATTAGCGAAGGAAAAGTTCAGAGAGAAAAATCACAACTCCACGTTTGTAAGTGAAATTGACGCTTGGGACACTCGCACGTTTCTCGATAAAGCAAAGATAACCATTCAAGGCAATATCACCCGTTCTGCCCTCATACTTCTAGGCAAGCCTGAATCTGTGCATTTTATTTCTCCAGCCCTGACACAAATAACCTGGAAACTCGAAGGAGAAGAACGCGCCTACGAACATTTCGAACCTCCCTTTCTTCTAGCCACAACTGCCCTTTTGCACCGTATCCGCAACATAAGATACAAGATATTTCCCAACAATCAATTGCTGGCGACAGAGGTAAACAAATACGACACGCGAGTAATTCTTGAAGCACTTCATAACTGCATTGCCCATCAGGATTACACCTTATGCTCACGCATTGTTGTAATTGAAAAGACCGATCGGCTGATTTTTGAAAATGCGGGAGGTTTCTTTGATGGAAAACCAGAAGACTACTTCATCGGAGAGAGAACGCCTGAGCGCTATCGTAACCATTGGCTGGCGCAAGGCATGGTCAACTTGAACATGATCGATACCGTAGGGCACGGCATACACGCCATGATCATGACTCAACGTCAACGGTATTTTCCACTTCCCGATTACATTAAATCCAGCTCTGCGAAGGTTGTACTCGAAATATTCGGACATCTCATTGACGAAAATTACACCAAACTGTTACTGGAAAGACAGGATCTGCCACTTTCAACTGTTATTCTCCTTGACCGCATTCAAAAACGCCAGTCTATTACTGATGATGCGGCTAATATGTTGCGCAAAGCAGAATTAATAGAAGGAAGAAAACCAAATTACTTTGTCTCAGCAAAAATTGCAGCGGTTACAGGCACAAAACCTTCTTATACCCGAAATCGTGGCATTGAAAAAACACGCCTTAAAGAATTTGTACTCCAGCACATAAGGGAATTTGGGCCAACACCACGCACACAATTTGAAGAGTTATTATTTTCAATGCTGCCAGCTGTTTTAAGTATTGAGAAAAAGCGTAATAAAGTAAAAAATCTTCTTACGGAAATGAGAATGCAGGATAAAAGTGTCCAATGCAAAACATCAAACGGCATTTCGTTGTGGGAGATTAAAAATAATGGCGTTTAAATTTCATATTTAATTTACAGTTTAAACGGTATTTAAACGACATTTAAACAAGCCACAAAAGCACAACATCCATAACCACTCAAAATTATTGGTTAATTTTTCACATTGGCGTTTACTTTTTATTACGAATTTTATAAGTTCGGTCTAAACTCTATTTTCTAGGAAAAAAGACAAATCACAAGGGGTTCCAGTGAGCGATTCAAAAAAACAAAAAGTCAGCATGGTCAGCTTGGGCTGCCCGAAGAATCTGGTGGATGCCGAGGTCATGTTGGGGGTGCTCTCCAAGCAGGATTACGAGATCACCACCGACGAGAGTGAAGCCGACATCATCATCGTCAATACCTGTTCCTTCATCAAGGAGGCCAAGCAGGAGAGTATCGACGCCATCCTCGACCTGGCCGAACGCAAGCATGACGGGCAGTGCAAGACCCTGATCGTCTCCGGCTGCCTGCCGCAACGCTATCAGGAGGAACTGGCCAATGAACTGCCCGAGGTGGATATCTTCATCGGTACGGGTGATTATCCACGGATTGCCGAGATTCTGGCTGAAAAGGCTGGCACAACCGAGCAGCTCCGCTATGTCGGCGACCCGGATTACATCTATGACGAGTCCCTGCCGCGCCTGAACTCATCACCGGGGTGGTACTCCTATCTCAAGATCGGCGAGGGGTGCTCCAACTGCTGTTCCTACTGCATCATCCCGCAGCTGCGCGGCGCCTACCGCTCCCGTCCGCTGGAGGCACTGGTGGCCGAGGCGACGGAACTGGCCAGACGCGGGGTCAAGGAGATCAATGTCATCTCCCAGGACATCACTCGCTACGGCAGCGACATGAATGACGGTACCACCCTGGAAGCCCTGCTGAAACGCCTGGCCGCCATCGATGGTATCAAGTGGATCCGCCTGCTCTACGCCTACCCGGACGGCATCAGCGACAGCCTGATCGAACTGATCCGTGACGAACCGAAGATTTGCAAGTATCTGGATATACCAATCCAGCATATCAGCGATCCGGTCCTGAGGGGAATGAAGCGCCGCAGCAGTGAACAGCAGATCCGCGATCTGATCACCAAATTGCGCGACAGAATTCCGGGAATTGCCCTGCGCACATCCCTGATTGTCGGCTTCCCCGGTGAAACGGTGGAAGACTTCAATTCCCTGATGCAGTTTGTAGAGCAGTCCCGCTTTGAACGCCTTGGCGTATTCTGCTATTCACGGGAAGAGGGAACACCGGCGGCCGAGATGGCCGATCAGGTATCGGAGAGGGTTAAACGCGAACGCTACCGCAAGCTGATGAAGGCCCAGGCCAGACTATCCTTCCGCCGTAATCGTGATCTGATCGGCAAAATCGAGCAGGTTATTGTCGAGGGGTACAGCGAGGAGACCGAACTGCTGCTGAAGGGGCGCTCAAGCCACCAGGCGCCGGACATTGACGGTCAGGTCTACATAACCGCTGGCAATGCGGAGGTTGGTGATATCGTCAGTCTCAAGGTCACGGACTCTTCGGACTATGATCTGATCGGCGAGATTGTCTAACTGGTTCAAAGTTCTTGGTTCAAGGTTCCTGGTTTAAACCTTGAACCGGGAACCTTGAACTAGCCAAACTTGAACAAAAAAAACGCCCACCGGCATTTCATATCCGGCGGGCGTTTTTTACATAATCTCAGTCATGATCCTCTTGAATTCCTGCTCCAGCGCCAGAAAGGCACGGCAGATCTCCGGATCAAAGTGCGTACCACTCTCCTTCATAATCATCTCCCTGACCACTTCATGTGGAAAGCCCTTCCGGTAGCAGCGATCAGAGCAGAGTGCATCGTAACAGTCGGCCACGGCCATGATCCTGGCAGGGAGCGGGATATTCCTGCCGACCAGTCCGTCGGAATAACCGCTCCCATCCCATTTTTCATGATGATAGAGGGCGATCTCGATCCCCATACCGATAAAGGCATTATCAGAATAGTTGTTGTAAACCGATTGCAGGTTTTCAGCGCCAATCACCGAGTGATCCTTCATCATCTCAAATTCATCCGCCGTCAGCTTACCCGGCTTGAGCAGAATACCATCCGACATGGCCACCTTGCCGATATCATGAAGCGGCGCGGCACAACCGATACAGCGGATAAAATCCTCCGTAATCACATCCGCATAGGACGAATCCTTGCCAAGCTGCATGGCCAGCAGCCGGCAGTACTCCTGAACCCTTTTCAGATGGGCGCCGGTATCTTCATCACGGTGTTCGGCAAGGGTTGCCAGCGCAAAAATGGTCGCCTGCTGGGCCTCGGAAATCTCCTTGACCTTTTCGGCGACCATGCGTTCAAACTCCACCTTCTGGTTTAACTGACAAATCTTCAGGTGTGTGCCAACACGTGCTTCCACCTCGGCGATATAAAACGGTTTGGTGATATAATCCACGGCACCATGCTCAAAGGCCTTGACCTTGACCTCACCATCATTATAACCGCTCAGAAAAATGATCGGTATCTCCCGCAGTTCCGGGTGCAGCTTGAACTGTTCACAGACCTGAAAACCATCCATACCGGGCATTTCAATATCCAGCAGGATCAGGTCAGGCGGAACCCTTTCAGCCTCCTCGATCGCCGTTTCTCCATCACTCAGGACAACAACATCACTGCCATGCTCAACAAGGATATCGCGCAACATCTCAAGCATCAACGGAGCGTCGTCAATGATCATTATCCGTGTTTTTCTGTTATACCCCTGCTGAACATTCAGCATGAACATGACCCCTGTTAAACCCAGATAAAAAATCAGCCTTCACAATGAGACGCAATAACTATTGCAGCATGAATGTTTCATATTCCAGTTTTTCCATATCACGATCAAGCAGAAACATGCCACATAAAATCGCGATGCACAATGATAACGCAAAGCCATATCCATAATAAAACGGCCCCAGCAAAATTGAAAACATGCTCAGGATAAAATTGAGAACCGTAAACAGCATGGTCAACAGCAATGCCCGACCGCGCCGATCAAGATAAAAATAGACATTCAGTATGCCAAGCAGAACGACCTGAAAGCCGGCGCCAGCCACATCTATATAGAGTAGCGGCAGGTAGATGGCCGGAATCCCGGCTAGTTCAAGAAGTGAACGTCCCAACAGAAAAACAGCAATGGTAGCCGTTGCCTGAACCTTGATGATATCATAGATCCCCTCACGGGCCATGCGCACCATTTCATCCTTCATCTCGCGAATATAGGAAAGTGAGCCACCTTCACGAACGGCCTCGTAATAACGGTCATAATACTCGACAAAGTCTGTCTCCATTCGCACCAGAAAGACCGCCATCCCAGGCAAAATTGCAAGATAAGCGAGAAAGACCGGCAGGTCATAGATCTCGGAGGCATTTAAGGGTCCAATCACCTTTGTACCGGTATAGGAGTGGAACCAGAATACGAATTTATCCGCCCAGATCCCGAGATTATAGAAGAGTCCGACGAATATCAGCGAAACATGAATCCGCCCCCGTTTCATAAAATCAAATTCAACAAAACTGCGCGAGGGGTAATTTTTAAAGATCACATAGAGCATCCCCTTCAGCAGCATAAATTGACCGATAAGAAAGGCCAGCATCAACCCCTCAAGTCCCCATTTTCTCATAAACAGTGACAACAGCAGGGCAGCGCCGTAACCGATCGCAAAATTGATCAGGATTGACTTGTAGGCCTTCAACCCTGAAAGCAGGATCGCCGCCACCCAGACATCGCATAACACAACGAATGTTGTCGCGAAAAGCAATCGGTAGCAGAGTGAATTCTCCGGGAAAAAAATGATCGCAAAGGGGAAGGCCAGCAGACCGCCAAGAGCCGTTACAATCATCAGCAATCCGTTCAGATTCGGCAACAGACGGAAATGTTCCTTCTCAAAGATCCTGTCGGCACAGTAACGCGTAAAGGCCAGCTGAACCAGACCGGTAAAAATCAGCGACGCGGCGATCAGATAGGTGATTGATGTCTGAAACTGGGCTATGCGGAAAGTCGGAATGACAACCGAAACGGAAACCAGGCCGATAACAATAACAGCGATAATGGAAAGTACCCAGGGACCGGAGCTGATAATACCGGCATAGGCATAGGTCTGCAGGAGGGAGAGATAGGAATCCCGTTTGAGCAGTTTGCGCAGTTCAAAACCAATACCGGCCATCAGTCCAACCCCTTTCCATAAATCTGCCGGTAGCTTTCAAACATACGCTCCTGTGTGTAGAAGAGTTTGACCCGATTGATGGCCGCCATACGGGCCCTGCACCAGTTTTCAGGATCATTGAGCAGCTTGAGGAATTCATCCGCCATTGCCTGGGGATTGTTGATCCCGACAACAGCACCGGCTGCCCCCAAATCCTCATCCCCCTCTCCATACCCAAGGATCAGCTGGCTACAGGCGCCGACATCCGTGGCTACCACCGGGATACCGGCTGAAAACGCCTCCAGAATTACCAGCGGCAACCCCTCACTAACCGAACTCAAAACAAGCACCCCGGTCTCCGGAAAGATATCCGCCGGATTCTGAAATCCCATGAAACGCACGTTCCCCTCAACGGCCAGGCTCTCGACCAACGCCTTGCACTCCGCGGCATATTCCTGGTCCTCATCCTCCGGCCCAACAATCCACCCCTGAATATCAGGAATATGGTTCGCAATGATCCGCAACGAACGGATGAAGGTTTTAATATCCTTGATCGGAACAACACGACCAAGCAGTGTCAACACCACTGGAGGTGCAGCCAGATCCCGCTCGCGCAAGCCACGGTAACGTTCGATATCAATGCCGTTCGGGATTACGCCTGTCCGGGCTGCGTCGGCGCCGTCCATGATCTGACGCTGTCTGGCCCCCTCATACAGGGCAACGATCGTGCCGCTGGCACCGTAACAGAAACGCCCCAGTGTTTCAAAAAAACGAATCCAGAGATCGCGATAATAGCTGACTTCCGACGGATCACGCTGCAGGGCGTTACGATTATCCTTGATCCAGTCATTCTGGAAGATATCGATGCGGCGCTCTTTCGTGTAGATGCCATGCTCGGAGAGGATCAGCGGCCGTCCAGTGGCATGGTGAAGCAGAGAGCCAAGAAAACCTGCATATCCGGTTGAGACCGTATGGTAGACCCTGGCTGGAATCAGACTACTGGCAATTTTCGCCAGCAGCCAGATCGGGCCATGCATGTTCCTGACTGTCCAGAAATAATCAACAAAGGAGGGATCATTGCAACGCTGGTCATACATCTCCGTGATAAAATCCCACGACCGCTGCGCATGCAGAAACTGGTGCTGATCGATACCAATCTTTGGATCAAGATAGAAATCAAGATTCTTCAGGGTTTCATCAAACGCGGACAGATCCGGCTTCATGAACCAGGCATGCAGGCGCCTGATGGTTTCGTAGGCCGGGCCGTTCCCCTTCAGCGCTGCAATCTCAGGCCTGGTCTGCTGATCATGCAGGTAATAGGTCTCCAGATGAACCAGATTGACCGGGAGCTCATACTTCATCCCGCTGTAGTCCGACCGGCTGCTGCCGATGAATACCGCCCCGAAGGTGTACTCCGGGTAGCCGCGCACAATCTGGTTAACCCAGCTTGAAACACCGCCGCTGACGTACGGAAAAGTACCCTCAAGCAGCAGCATGATATCAACCTTCTCGGCGGTTGGCAGCTTATGCATGACCCTGTCCCATCCAGTATTTAACTACCGGGCCGATACCCGGTTTATAACGCAGCAAAGGATCAACCTGAAACAGAGAGCGCAAAACGGCAAAGTCACGGCGATTGTAGGCGAATTCGGCCAGATAGGGAACAACCCGATCCCGATGCGCCCCATGTTCCATCGCCAGATTGATATACCGTTCTGCCTGAGACATATCACCCTTCCAGAGATATAGTCGTCCAATCAGAACAAACAGGGATGAATCAGTTCGCTCCTGCTTCAAGGCACGCTCGGCGTAATCAAGTGCCTGGGCGACAAAAAACAGGGCCAGTTCGCTATTGGCCATACCGTTAAAGACCATCTCCCAGTACGAAAAGGCCAGTTTTTTATACAACAGGACCTGTTCATGTTCATCAACGGTCTCCTTTAATTCGTGCAGGGCAGATGAAATCGAAGCACCGATAACCTTCTCACGTCGATCGTAGAGATTGAAGGCCAGCAATCTGATTTCATCATCACTGTCCCCGGTGGCCATCTGCAAAAGCCGACTGGTATTTCTGCCGCTGCCGGAACCGACGGCAAGCAGCGCCCTTAGCCGTACCTCACGCGGCAGATCAACCGTACGCAGGCGTGACCAGGCCCCCCCCTCACCCATTCCCGGCGCTACATGCCCCGCCTCACTCATAAATGGGGGAACAGAAACACTGGAAAATTCAACCCGCTCCCCATGACTCTGGAAAAAGCGAAAATAGGCGAAAACCAGCAGCATGCCGATCGCCCCCAGAACCGGGATAAAAAAGGCAAAACTGAAGAAAACCGCCATGGCGTGAATTCGTTTTATATTGAAGCGCTTGGGCAAGGCAATCGACAACATGAACGCCAGAGTCAGCGAGGCGATCAGATGCCCGGCAAGAAACAGTGCCAACTGCGCCCAGAGCGGATGATCGCTGAAAAGTGCCAGAACGGCAGACTGCTCCGCAAGCAGTCCGTATGTAAACAGCTTGGTGGGTGTCATGAATTCGCCGCCAGTAATTCTGCCAGCTGTTTCAATGAATCATCAGCAGAAACGGATGCGGATGAAATCGTAACGTCACCTTCTCCGATAACAATATCGAATTTTTTTCGCAGCATATCATTCACACGCATTCTGTATCCATCAACCGCGGCCAGACCGGAAAACGGCATCAGGGTTACAAATTGCGCCCCCCATCCCAAACTGCGGCGCCAGCCGTGGTCAAGACCACGCTGCTGACGTTCCAGTGCAATGCAAACATCCTCCATATGGGGAGTCGGAGCAATATTAAGAACCACCAGCGAGCTATCAACATCCAGGTCATGTTTGAGCCGCACCATCTTGATCAACTCTGACGCAAACATGGCCGGACAATCCTGAAACACGGCAAGAACCCTTCTTGCATCCTGGGCTGCCTCTGTCTGATCACTGGCATATGCCAGCAACACCCCCAGAATCTGCAATGTTTCACGCTGAAGCGACAAAAACGGCATCTCACTGACCAGCAAAACGCCAATCAACCTGCCGCTGCTAGTCTTCATTGGCGCTGCCACCAGATAGGCGCTGTTCTCGTCATCGCGTAGTCTGCTGGCCGACTGGTAGGCGATATTATTGGACTCTACCGCTGCCTGCAACAGTAGGTCATCGGGCTTGTATCCTGCACCGCGACCACACGCGGCAACCGCTGTCTTTTGCATCCAGCCCCGTTCATCCATCAGGTAGATGGCAGCACTCTCCAGACTGCAATAATGTACAAGAATCGAAATCAGCGCCGAGGCGGTCTCACTGTTGATACCCCCACCCTGTCTTGAAAGCAGGGCACGCAGATCAACCATGGCATCACGCAGTGTGACCGGCCGGATGATCAGATTCTGCTCCAGCCGGTCATGGGATAGACGAACCATGAAATAGGAGCGTGACAGCTGTTCAAAACGTTCCTGGGCATGGGAGCTCAACAGGTCCGATCTCCTTAGCCGCTGATTCCAGAGGTTGCTGAACTGGCCGCTGATCAATGTCAGCATAACCCCACCCAGCATGAATGTGGTTGGGAATTCACCCGCCAGCAGCCCTGAGCGCTGCATCAGAAGACAGCTGGAGCAGATCAATGCGACCGAAACCATGCCAGGGGCAATACCGTAACGCAACGCGATCAATAACGGTGCAAACCAGATCCAGGGAAACTGGGCCTTTACAAAAAATGGATCCGGCCAATTGAAATAGTAGCCAAAGGCCAACATGGCAACCGTGATCAACAGCGACTCAAGCCACTTTTCCATCTCCCGCATCTGTATAAAATCACCCCTCAGCCTCATTTGAGCGATTTATCCCCTGGCGTTGGCGCTGTCAGGCGCACCTCATCCAGCAGTCGATCAAGAACCTGCTGGGCAACAGCACTGACGGCATCACGGCTCCAACCGCTCTTGCCGGCCGCCCCGCTCCAGATCACCCTGCCTGATGGGAGTTCAATCACCTGGAGGGTAAAGCCGGCCACCGGCTCTCCATCCAGACCAACCTTGTAGCGCCACTCATTAACGGTTCCGGTCAAGGCATAACGCGCCTTCTTCTGCTTTGCCTGTTCAAGCGCTTCACGCTGACGTTTTTCACCACGATCCGTGCCCAGATCCTCCGGCCGCCCTTCACTACCGACCCGCTCCAACCGGGTGACACCGCGCGAATAGAGCAGGACAGCGGCAATCGCCTCGGCCCGTTCAGCGGCATAAGGGGTCTCGGTATTATTGATAAATGGCAGTATTAACCATTCATCCTGCCATGAAACAGCCCCTCCCCCTTGATGCAAGGTCACACAGCCTGCCGAAAAAATCATCAGACAGAGACATAACAGTATCAGTAAACGCTTCATAAAACCTCCCTATGGCAGATAATATTTATAGGATAATCTAAAAATTGTATTCAACTCTGCAACACCAAACGAGCCACTATCCTGAGCAACGCTGATCGCAAACTTGTCCATGCCGAAAACAGGGCCATGAATACCCATCTCATACCCCCACCAGACATCCGTCCGGCTGTTCCAGGCCAGATCCAGACTGCCAAAGGGACGCCACTCCTTGACATAGGCATTCCGGGTTGCATTACCGAACGAGAAGCCGCCCCCCAGCTGCCAGTAGGAATCTGGTACAAAGAATGGTGAATCCAGTCCGCTGTTTTCAGGTAACAAAGTCAGTATTTTACCATCCGGTTGACCATCACGCCGAAAATTAAAATAACTGCCAATGATCCTGACCCGATAATCAGGATAGGCAAATGTCAACTGATGGCCATATTCAACCGTCAACCCCTCGCCGGAACCGAGTCGATTCCGGTTCTGATCCAGCAACCGGAACAGATTCAGCTGAGCGCTGATTGTATCACGGGGGGTCAGAGTCCGCTCTGCGGACAGCGACAACTGATCCTTGGCGCCGCCGATGGTTAACGGGACACTCTCGCTTGCCCGTTCAGAATATTGCAGGCCGACACCCAGACGCCAGGCCTGTTTGATGCTGCAGGCGGCAGAAATGCCGCCAAAAGGAAATTCCTCCAGGGCTGAGCGGAATCCGCCGTAGGCGGATAGTTCACACTTGTCCTGCTTGTAGGTAAAACCAAGCCTAGCCGACATATCCCGTGAGGGGAGTGTGCCAATCGAGTCCGTTGAAAAGCGGCTGAATTTATTATAATCGACATCAGAAAACAGGGTCAGCCGCTGCCTGACAGGCAGTGAAACCGTCAAGGTCTGCTCGGCAAAGCCGACACCACTGCGATTCGCCAGCGTCAGTTCATGGCTGATAAATGACGGACGACTGCCATACAGTTCCCTGAGCTGGTCGTAGAGCTGATAATCGTTAGGATTTTTCTCCGCCGCGTCAAAGGCCAGCTGCTCCGCCACTTCACGGCGGTCAAGACGAATTGAGGCCTCAATGGCATCCCGGTATGGCAATCGTTCCAGATCATTTTCCAGCAGGCGACCAATCCGGCTGCGGTCATTTTCCTCCATTGCCAGGGATAACTCAATCCAGCGCGGACGCTTGGCGATCCGGGCATACTCCCTCCAGAACCAGAGCCTAGCAAGATCATTCCTCTCGCTGGAGAGCGCCCATGCCGCCACCAGCTCCCGGCTAACCTCATCCTGTTTGGCCTTTAAGACCCCGCGCATACGCTGATCCAGACCCTTTCCGGGAGAAATGCGCAGGGCAAGGCGGGCATAATCATACTCCAGTGTCCGCCGGTCCTCTTCCGCCTTGACGCTGCCCATCCTGAACTTGACAAGCCGAATGGCCCGCAGGCGCTCCACAAAGGCCCCCTCAATCGCACCGCTCTGTTCCAGCGCATCGGCATATGAGGCCAGCCAGGCCGGATCATTATACATGGTACGATACTGTTTCTGATAAAAGAGCAGGGCTCGATCATAATCGTTCAGGAAGGCATAGGCAGAGGCAAACGGTGCGTCCAGCTCCGGCATCCCCTTTTCATAACCACCCCAGAGCTGCAATGTTCTGCGCAGTTCATCCGCCTGATCAAGATCAAGTAGCAGCCAGATATAGCCGGCGGCCAGCACACCATCACCGGGAGAACGGCGCAGGGCCTGTTGATAGCTGACCAGACTGCCCCTGGCATTGCCAACACCGCGATAGACCTGAGCGAGCAGACTCCAGTAACTGGCATCCTGTTCATCAGGCTTCAGGCTGCCATTCCTGATAAATTCATCATGCAGCCCAAGCAGTCCGGAATAACGTTTGAGGGTAATACCCGACGTCAGCAGTTCCTGGATAAAAAACGGCTTGGCATACCGTTTCCAGGCATCCTGGGATAATCTGTAGACCTGTTCCGGCTCCTTCTCCCTGATCAGCATAATCAAACGCTGATAGTCAACCTCACGACCATTGCCGGAGAGAACCACCTGCCTGGCGGCAAGCTCAGACATGGACATATCCTGAACAGTCCAGGACAGATCACCAAAGGTCTGCCAATAATCACTCTCCTTTAGCGGCAGTCCCTTGCCCCGCTCAAGGATCCGAAAAGCCCCGGCAATATCACCCATGTCGTAGGTCAGTGTTGCCGCCTTGAGGATATCACCGGAATTGACACCGAACCGGGATATACGCTCCAGATGTATGGCAACCGCTTCTTCATTACGACCAGTATCCGCATATAGACGGGCGAGCTGTTTCAGGACATAGTCGGCATTGACACCCTGACGGAACCCTTGCAGCCGGTTGATGGCATCCTCAGGCAAGCCCATATTCTCGCAAACCTGAACGTATTCACGAAGCAGGGCTGGATCCGAAGAAATCCCGCCCCTTTCCAGCAAAATCTTTAAACGGCGACTATCGCCAAAGCCCCTGGCCAGGCGAAAGGCATTTTCAAGGGCGTCCCCCTGCCCAGCCACTGTAGCCAGAAAAAACCAATGTTCCAGCGCCCGGTCGCCATGGCCAGACCATTCCGAACTCTGGGCAGCCCGACGCCTCCAGAAAAGATCGCGCGGGTTGGCCGACACAGCCCTTTCAGCCAATAAAAAGGCATCAGCCGGATTACCGTTCGCCAGGAACACATCATAACCAAGCGTATAAAGTTCCGGCTCATAAGGCGCTGTAGGCAGCGAAGTCCTTTCCTCCACTGCATGTGCAGCCAGAGGGGCGACGGCCAGTAGAAACCCGAACATTATTTTTGCAATATATTGTCCCTGTTTCATGATTCCTCTGCCATTCCCATCCCAAGAAGCCGTCGGATATAAAACTGTGCACGCTGTGGCTGGCCTGCAGCCATACCTGCCCTAGTCATAAACAGCAGCGTCTCGCGATCACCGGCAAGAGATCCCAAATGGCGTTCACCGGCACGAAAGGCCTCCAGCGGCTGATTACCCGCTTGCAACGCCTTCACACCGCGAATGAAGTAACCACGCCGTGCAACTACATTGCCAGCCATCTTCATCTTTGCAAAACAAAATTCAGAGGCGCGTTTATAATTACCGTTCCAGATTGCCTGATCGATCTCATCACCGCCAACGGATGACGCCTGCTTATCTCCAGCCTCCGCCCGGCGCAGATAATCTGCCGCCGCTTCAAAATCCCCGGCTTTGCGTGCATCTTCAGCCATTACACGCAATTGCCATGGATAAGGCTTTTCACCCATTGCACTAACTGCAGCCTTAGAAAGACGGACTTTCAATCCCAGCCACTCAGCAGAGCCAGGCCTGGCAGCAATAGCCAACTGAAGCAGTGCCTGATAACAGAGTTGATCCTTCTTCCTGACTTCAGCGCCATTTAACGGCTTTTTCATATCATCCAAAAGCACCAGCGCCTGACCGCTACGCCCCGTACGAATCAATGATCCGGCTACATTCAGCCGCAGCTCATTATTACCAGGCCGAATACGCAGCAAAGCCTCACGATAACGAATTACCGCCGCAGTATCATCACCGGCGGCAGAAAGAATACCCATCAATCCACGTTCTGGATAAAGCAGCATCAGTACGAACAAAAAGGATACAAAAACACCGATCACCGCCCCCGGACGCGAAAACCGCTCTCTCTCTCGCGGCGGCTTATGGACAGATGATTGACGGCTCATGCCTTCCTTCCTTCAGTTCCAGCGTGACACTGTCTCCTGCGATTCTACCATTTGCGGTACGGCAGCCGGAAACACCACCAACGCGAACCATAAAGGGCGTATATGAGTGCAGCCTCCATCGTGTGCTCCGCCCATTACGCCTAACCCCATCAAGAAAACCGCCAGCGGAAATGATATATGGAAGCCTGGCTGCCCGCGGATGCAGACGCACTTCAGCATCACTTGCAGATAAATGCAGATAGCGCACATCACCATGTTCAACATAACCAGCAACACCGTTGTCAGTCAGCTGCGGATACCCCATGGCCAAAGGAATACGAAGCTGACGCAATGTGCCGCCGTTGCGGATCAACCAGCCATTGTCGCTTTTGGCAACCACCATCTGGTTGAAATCAAGTACTTTTTTAACATACTCCGTCGTATATATGGAAAAAAGGCGTTCCCGGACAGCCCAGTCATAGACGCTCTTCAGCGAATTCATCGAGGCCTCTTTTGTAGCAGAATAAAAGTGATAATATATATTGACCGGCTTAAGCCGCCTTGGCCGATCCGTCATACGAAATGTTTCCAAAACACGCCGAAATCCGTAAAACGGACCAGTCCAGTCGTTAGTATAGACATTTTCATTCTGATTCGGTGCAAAGACCTGAAAATATTCTCCACGATAAAGCCCAAGCGGGGCAACCGCAGTAAGTGTTCGATTAGAATTACTGATCAGCGTATCACCACCATTAATACTGTAGATTCCCGCTTTATATGTTAATTTCAACGCATCCTCACCCGGCATACAGTCTCCGGACCACTGCAGCAAGGAAGCTTTTTTTCCATTTGGCATCAACCCGCTGACATAATTCACAGAACCGGAAATTTCAGTATCCAGATCAAAGCGATACCCAGCTATCTTCAGATTGTAGCCGGTCTCTTCCCCCTGCTGCATCTTGTTCCAATAAAACGGATGTGAAAATGTATGACTGGCTCCCTCTATCCATGGCAAAGCCAGAATCCTGCGCGACTCGGCCTCATATTCTGCTGATTTTTTGGGGTATTTACCATTCGGTGCCGAAAGACCGGTAATAAATGATATTGCCGTCGGCAGGCGGTAACGCTTCAATATCTGTTCACGCAGCTCAACAGCTGCAAGTCTTCCACCTGGCCATTCCGCCATACTTTCAAAACCGTCTCCATCCACATGAATCAATAACAGCCTGACACCATTTTCAGTGGTGACATCCGGCACCGGCATGTCGGGCAGCCGCAGCGCCTCCTTGTAAAAACGGAACGGATCGACCACCCATGCAGTCTTTCCACCGACCTCAGGTGCCAGCACAAATGTATCAAGTGCATATCCGCCCCACGGAGTAACTGCTACGGCATCTCCACGGTCTTTATTCGCTGATTCAACAGACAACCAAACATCGCCATTTACAATTTTATAGGATGGAAAGGAATCTATACCTGCCTGTGGTTTACGCTCAAAACCCAACTTTGACGGGTCATAATTCAATCGCAAAGGTCCTTTTACCTTGGCAGTAGACCTAGGTAAAAGCCCCAGACGTTTTGCAAAATCACCGGCAACAGGCTGTGCAAAACCGTCAAAAAATACAATCGGCAGTCCCTCATTTACACGACGCAAAATCCATTCTTTATATCCACTACTAGTACTGTTTCTCCCAACTGTCGGCCAGACGACCACGCCAGCATAACGGCCAGCCAGAATCCCCTTCGGCAAAGGGCCGTTAAGATCATAGGTTTCAACGATATACCCCAGATAATTGAGTGGCGTAATCCCGTAAAGCTGTAATTGTGATTGGGACAGATCTGAATCAGAACCGTCATAAAGCCCGATGATCCGGCGCGGCATAATCTCCACGGCACCAACGCCAAGACCGGCAAGATCCTTATCCGTTACCCAGGGGATAAATCCCAATTTCTTTATTTTTTCAGCGGTAACCTGGGCCAGTTCGCGCTTTCCCGGCTCCACATAATCAATCGCAATAACCGGCACACCGGCGTTCTTAATCCGGTTCAGCTGTCCCAGCAGCCACTCACGATCATTAACGCTAACCTGGCCATAGACGCCAGTGGAGGGGTTAAAATTCTGGTACAACGACTCGGCCGCCACGGCAAAGACATCCCCCTTGACGCGATCGAATATCTCAAAACCGCGATTGAGAATCAGACGGGCATCAGGATGCCGTTTTCTGATCTCCCTGATCACAGACACAAGCCCCGCCTCCATGGCCGGCAAATCCTCTTTCCTGGCTGCCAACTGATAGGAGTCAAGCGTATCCAGGAAAAAACCGCGATAACCGGCGCTCCACAAAGGCTCAATTACCTTATCAATAAAAAACTGACGCCAGTGTGGATTGGAAACATCAACCACCTTTGACTTCCAGGCAACATTATCTCCAATCAGCCAGCTACGGTCCATCTGCTTGACATACGCCCGACCGGGATCCGCCTCACCGACGCTGACATAGGCAAATAGTGCACTGGGGCCTTTACCGTAACCTGACGGCTTGATCCCGCTATCAGGATCAACCACTGCAACATCAAATGCCTTCAACTCATTCAATGGTGGATTAGACCCATAATAAAAGGCGGCTGTAAATGGCAATTCAGCGCCGCTGGCAGGCAAGACAAGCGGAAAGAGCAGAAAAAACAAAACTGAATATAAAATTCCAGCTCTCATAAATCACTCCAGCAGAAGCAGTCTATTTTAATTTATTAAAGCAGATTACAATACTTAAAAATGCCCTTTTATACAATCAATTTAGCCATTTTCAACGAATGCAAAAAACATAAACCACAAACCAGCCCTTTTTAAATTGACATTGATATTTTTTTTTGATAGAAGTGCCGCCTTTCAAATGTACCCGAATCAACAATTCCTTACCTCAGACAATGTTATACGGAGAAACAAAATGGCATCAAATCCTGATAATAAATGGAACGAAATCAAAGTTATTCTGAACAAAATGAAGGAAGATACCCTGCTCGAAATCCAGAAAACGGTTAAAAACGGTGCAGACACCATATCAACCAATGAGCCCAGCGGTGATATCTATGACCAGGCATCATCAGAGCGCGACCGCGAACTGGGACTGATACTTGGCGACCGCGAGCGGGAAAAACTCCACTCCATCGACGAGGCCCTGCTCAGAATAGCTGAAGACGAATATGGCATCTGCGAAGAGTGCGACGAGGAAATTCCGGTAGGACGCCTCAAGGTCATGCCGTTTGCACGCCACTGCGTAAAATGCAAATCAGACCTGGAAAAAATTCAGGCCCAAACGAAACGTTTTGAAGAGGATCGCGCTTATCGCGAAATCCCAATCGGTTCAGAAGAGGAAGAAGGTTAGGCCACCGGCCATTACCATCTTTTCAAAAAAACAAAAAAAGTTATTGACTAATTTAAAACAACGTAGTACAAATCAATTCTTCTTCGAGCCGCTAGCTCAGTCGGTAGAGCACCTGACTTTTAATCAGGTGGTCGTTGGTTCGACCCCAACGCGGCTCACCAAAAATGACAAGGATCTGACAGAAATGTCAGATCCTTTTTTTACGAATCTGTAATCGATTAACGCATTATATTTAAATCAATTATTTTCGAGCCGCTAGCTCAGTCGGTAGAGCACCTGACTTTTAATCAGGTGGTCGTTGGTTCGACCCCAACGCGGCTCACCAAAATCAAGCCCTTTCGCATTACGTGAAAGGGCTTTTTTTTGCTCTATCCTCCCGCCTTATTTTACTATTTCTCCCCAGCAACACCAACCTACAGAACTAAACCACTATATCCAAATCAAACACAATTTTGCTTTTCTTGACAAAGGTCAAAAAAAAATCCTGAAAGCCTGTTACAATTCAAACAAAATACCAATGGCAATTCTCACCCGGGAGGACATGTGCAAGCAATCAAATCCTCAAAAAAGATTCTCATGTTCCTTATATTTGGATTTGCCGGAATAATCGTCATTGCATTTCTGCTGTTCGGCCCGCCACAGCTACTGGCAAAATCAGAATCACCAGCCTTTTGCGCCAGCTGTCATGCCATGTCAGAGCAGCACGCCGCTTGGAGCCATGCCGGCGCACATCGCCGGATTCGCTGCGTAGACTGTCACCTGCCTAACAACAATCACCTCGAACACTATGTCTGGAAAGCTATTGACGGGATGAAAGATGTCATTGCGTTCCAGACCAACAACATCCCGGAACGGATAACACTCACCAATCACGGAAGCAAGGTTGTTCAAAATAACTGCATCCGCTGCCACAATGAGACCGTCTCACAGATGGACACCAGCCGACAGTGCTGGAGCTGCCATCGACAGTTACGCCACAGATTAACCGGTTCCGTTGCGACCAATTAAACAGCACAAAGAGAGGACAACACCATGACCATGCTGAAACGCTTCGTGACAATACTAGCAATGGCATTTATAGCGCTCGGTAGCGGATGCGCCCCCCAGAAGGCCGAGCCAGTACGCACAGTCGAAATCCCTGACGGAACAATCGACCCGGCGCAGTGGGGAAAGGCCTATCCAATCGAATACGAGCTCTGGAAAAAAACCGGAGAACCGACACCAGCAGGCAAGAGCAAATACAAACAGGGATATGACAAGGGACAGGAACGCCCGGACAAACTGGATGAGTATCCATTTCTGGCACTCCTCTATAACGGCTGGGGATTCGGCTCCGAATACAAGGAACCACGCGGCCACCTCCATATGCTTCAAGACCAGCTTGATGTTGATCCAGGAAGGTATAAGGCTGGCGGGGTATGCCTCTCCTGCAAGACCCCGTATGCACCACAGCTTCAGCAACGCCTTGGCAAGGATTACTACTCAAAACCATTCAAGGAGGTATTGTCCCAGATACCTCAGGAACACCAAACACTGGGGGTTGCCTGTATTGATTGCCACAACAATCGCGACATGTCGCTACGAATCTCACACGGCTTCACACTTGGCAAGGCACTGGATAAACTCGGCGTTGACCAGTCCAAACTGACCCACCAGGACAAACGGAGCCTCGTCTGTGCACAATGCCATGTCACCTACAGCGTCACCAAAGATGAAAACATGAAATCAGTCGACCTGTTCTTCCCATGGGATGAGAGCAAATGGGGTGCAATTACCATAGAAAATATCATCAAAAAACTTCGCAGCACCAAATCCAGCGGAGAATGGACCCAGAGTGTAACCGGCTTCAAGATGGCCTTCATCCGTCATCCAGAATTCGAGCTTTACTCAAATAACAGCGTCCACTGGCAAGCGGGCGTCGCCTGCTCTGACTGCCACATGCCCTACACCAAGGTCGGCAGCCGCAAGGTATCCGATCACCGCATCATGAGCCCACTCAAAAATGATCTGAAGGCATGCCAGCAATGCCATACAGAGACCCCGGAATGGCTACGCAAACAGGTCTATGCCACTCAGGATCGAACCATGTCAATCTTCCTCCGCTCGGGATACGCCACTGCCACGGTAGCCAAACTATTCGAGATGGCCAACAAGGCCCAGGCCAGCGGCAAGCAAATCGACAAAGAGCTGTATGCCCAGGCAAAAGAGCACTATGAGGAGGCTTTCTACCGTGTAATCTTCATCGGTGCTGAGAACTCCACCGGCTTCCACAATCCAACCGAGACACTAAGGGTACTTGGTGACGCATCCATCCACGCCGGAAAGGCCGAAGGATTACTCCGCCAGGCTCTCACCAAGGCCGGGGTATCAGTGCCGGTCAAGGTCGATCTGGAACTGCCCAAATATCTGAACAACAGGGGTGCTAAAAATCTCATGTTCAAACCACAGCACGAGATCAAGGATCCTTACAGCAAAAAATAATTTTTCTGTATAGCTAAACAAAAAATAGTGGCGTCCACTCTCAAAATGGTGAACGCCACTATTTTTTACGCATCCACAACCAAACGGCAAACCAGACACTAAAACAATCACTTACAACTTCAGAAGATCCACGCAGCATTGCACAAAAACCAACCTGCTATAAAAAATATTTTGTGAACAAAAAAAGTATTGACTATCGAAAACGTTTCCGCTATTAATACAAGTCTATCGCAGCTGCTTGGGCCAAATCGCTTGTCGATTAAGCTGTGAGTCAAATAAACGTCCCCTTCGTCTAGCCCGGCCCAGGACACCGCCCTTTCACGGCGGCGACACCGGTTCAAATCCGGTAGGGGACGCCAAACTTCACAAAGGTCACTTTTCGCGAGAGAAGTGGCCTTTTTCTTTTATAATAGCAGCCAATCAAATCAAAAGGTTTCTTTGAATTTATCTACTGTACATTCTTTACAACAGCATTCCATTCACTACTTTTGCTAAAATAACGCCGACATCTGCAACTCACGTTGCTGTTTATCTTCTTACTATCGATCTTTGCAACACCTTACCCCCCTGAATAACATGGACCAACTTCTATTCAGAAATGATATCCTACCAACGTGGCAATGCTGGCGTCTATGTTTGTTGCACTGACAGGACTGGAAGCAGCGTCACCTAACAACATTTTGCCCCGGCCATTACACGATACAAACCAGTTTTTATCAATCTTATAAGTCACATTGAGCCCAATACCGACATCTTTTATGCCGGCTTTAGCCTTGTAGGTAGAAAATTGTGAACGCGTCGCCTGTTCTGGTGTAACTCCGAAATAATCATTCATATATCGATCGTTGGCCCAGGTCGTATTAATGTTTGGTACCATTCGCCAGTTTTGATTTAGTTGATAAGGCATCGAAATACCACCACGAATTAGTACACCGCTGTTATTCCTACCAGTCAATTTTATTGCCGAGGCATCTATTACAATCAAGGGAGCGTCTTGAGACAGGTGTAAATCATAAGAAATAAATGTTTTAAAAGCAGCAGCCGGATTGATATTACCCATTCCTTCCAAACGATGATCTCCTGATGACATACCAAACAGGTTCTTGCCGTTATCCTTACGGCCAGGATCATAAGTAACTCCCACACCATAGCGGAACCCCTTGGTCTTATGATAAATTGAAAGACCATTTGTGCCCAGCGATACGGTATCGTGCCAACTGATTGCTACCATAGGTATCGGTGAAACAAGATAGTGCTTGCTTCCTTCATAGGCAGGAGCTGCAACAAGACCAATACCCAGCGAGGCATCCCAGTTGCTTTTAACCTCTTTGTCATTATCTTCTGCCTGTGCCGTTGCTGAAAAGAAAAAAGACAACGCAAGAACGGCTGCGGATTTAATCAACCAATTCGCTCTCGCTGCTAGTGTTTTTTTAAAAAACATTTTGTGCCCCCATTATTGGTGTTGTCGTTTAAGATTCGTGTTCCTTTGATGTGTGCTGTTAAAATAGACGCCAATGCTTTTGGCAATGGGTGTTTACAATTTACGATCAATCTCATTCACGCTTCAAAGTGAATATGTCGTTCACAGAGACGAGACTCTGCCATCTATACCCGCCACATCTTTTTTACTTGTCGGCATGACTACTATAACCAGAGAGACTATTTAGGCACCGATTTAGCATAAAGCAATAACAACTGTACAATCCAATCAAGCTTTTATCTTCTTCCAAACTATCGGCTTCTGAATAACTTAAAACAAACATCTTGAAATTAAGAGATCAAACTTACCGATGTTAATCTATGAAAAATTGCCCCAAAGGACGTATATCTCTAATCATCCAATATAGGCAAAGAATTTCTTATCCTCGATAAACAGGTGCTGGGCAACCACATCATAGGCAATAAAGCTGAAGATCTCACCCAGTGACAAATCATCACTCTCATATTTTTCAGTCAGAAGAACAGCCCTGGCGACCAAATCGGCATGCAAACGGCTATGCTCATCCGCCAATGGATAACCCGCTGCCCTGAAAACAGTTTCCTCATCCTCAAAATGCCTGGCAGCATCCGTCAACAAACTCCTGACCAATTCAAGGCATTCATCCTTGGGACGCCTTTCAATAATTGCAGTCAAGAGGAGGTTGGCATTCAGAAAAAGCTGTCGGTGCTGTTCATCAATCAATCGATGACCGCACTCATCAGCCTCGTGCCAAACCAGACGCACAAAGCCTGGGTGAACCTTTTCATCACTGTTATCTTGGGCTTTCTTATCATGGGCAAACTCGATCCTGTTCCGCCCACTCTGCTTGGCGCAGTACAAAGCTTTGTCCGCCAGCGCCACAACCTCTTCCGGCGCTGATAAATTAATTGCCGAAACAGTTACAACACCAAGACTGACCGTTAAATAAGCCGCCACCCTGGATGTCTCGTGTGGAATGGCAAGCCCCTCCACCTCTTTGCGAATCCGCTCCGCCAAGACCCCAGCCCCATGTTGAACCGTTTCAGGCAGGATAACTGCAAACTCCTCACCACCATAGCGCGCAGCAAGATCAGGCACTCGCCCGACAACCCGTTTGAGTGCCGCAGCTACCTGGCGCAGACACTCATCCCCGGCCAGATGGCCGTATGTATCATTGAATTTTTTGAAATGATCCACATCCAGCATAATCATCGACAAAGATGCACCGGAGCGTCTCAACCGATAAAATTCCGTATTGAGAACTTCATCAAAATGTCTGCGATTCGCCAAACCGGTCAGGCTGTCCGTCAGGGCACTGATTTGAGCATAGTCACGCTCTATCTTATGCTGGTGGATCAGCTGCTGCGCCATTTCATTCATCTCTTCCTGAAGCCTCTGGGCCGTCAACAACACCAACATTATAGAGATGATGACACTAAACAGTATCGTAATGACAAAAAATTGTATCTGGGCAATTGACGGCGTAAGAATGGTTGGCAGATTATGATTGAAACCACTGACAACCCTCCATATGCAGGAGGACATAATGACCATCAACGAAATGGCCAGAATCCTGAAGGTTAACATCTTGTTTTTTTTAGTATTATGAAGGCAGGTATAAACGGTGAAGGCATCGAAGATCAGTACAGCAAGGCTGAATGTAATCAATCGTCTGACATAGACAGGCTCAACAATACTGTTCCAGAATATTGATGACAACGCAACAGCAACAACAGCAATCCCCCAACGCCACGGCACCCGATAACCAGCAGCCCGGACAATCCCGCCATCAAAAATCAGCCAACCTGGAATTAAAAAAATATTGGCCAGCATCACAGAGGCCCAGACCGGAATCAGATCCCTGAACCCAACCAGCAACATCCCCATGGCACACAAAAATGCCCCCACCGCCCAATCACGCGCTGGCGGATATTGCCGATGGGTATTCCAGACGTGCAGCATGGCAACGGCCTGCCCCACCCTGATCAGGGTAAACATAAGCAATAACGTACGAAGATCAAACTGAAAGGCCGGCATGAAAAACCCCAACAATCCCAAATACGACAATAGGATTCAAATACATAACAAGGTCAAACTAAGTACGATATGGACTCTCTGGCTCATCTTCGAGCTATTTGAGATACCCAATAACCGCATTAGCCGCAAAGAGAGCCCAGATACTGATTAAATAAAAAACAATTATCCGGCTAACGCTTCAGCAAAAAGGGTGATGTCCGCTCGGCATCAAAGTCCTTGACGAAATAATATCCCCAACGATCCTGAGAATTAGATGTCAAGCCCGACAAGCGATCGCTGACGCCAAAACCGACCTTGAAAGGCTTGTTGGAGCGCAAAACCAGATAGATGGATCTGGAGGTACTCTTAGGTGCTACGCTGAAGATAAATTTGTCCTGTTTGCCGCGCATATCACGGGTTCCAGTACCAGTTCCTATCCCGACAAAGGATGTCCAGTTCTTGCTAAAGGGACTTCCATCCAGCCAGGCGTGTGCATAGCCGATGTCCGTTCCGGCATCATAGGTCAGCGTTGCCTCGTATCTCTTCCCCGGCAGAAGTGGAGCAAGCCTGAAGACCGCCATATAGGTGTCCGCCGACCCCAGACCTGACGGCAATCCTTTAACACCCAGTGCAGTCGTCACTGTCTTTTGTCCATTGACCGGCACATCAACAATAACAGGCTGAGCAGAGACAGTACTGCACCAGCAGGCCAGCATAAAAAAGAAGACCAAAGACTTCAGCACGTTTTTCATAATCCCTCCGCAATCTGTTTAAAAAATCATATGGTTTGGCCACAACAACAAATCAACCATTCAATCTTAGCCATACTTGTCAGGTATGTCAAACAGGGAGCAAACCTGCTGTCACCCTTGTAAAACAACTTAAACCGGAATTTTGCCATTAACAGACAAAAAAAAGACCTTGGCCGACAGGACCAAGATCTTTATAGAGTGAGCTTCAATCAGCAATCAAAACGGCTAATACTCGCAATCCTCATTTTCAACCTTATAGTCAAAGATCAATCCACCATCCTTGCCATGCACAACAAAAACAAAGCTGACCCCTTTTTTAAGCAGTTCCGCTGAATTTTCCTCCCTGCAGATCGAATGCCTGATATCGCGAGAGACAGATGGGCGCAGCTCAGCACCATTAACATCGCTGGATTCATAATTAACCAGTGTGTAATTAATCGTCATCCTTTTATTACCGGCAACAAAACCATCCATACGCAGATCCGGACCGAGCTTGCGCGGACATTTCTTGTTTACGGCATCAGCTACCTTCTGCAACTTTTTATTAAAAACCAGCTCCGGGTCCAGGGCGACCTTTAAATCGGGAAGAAAAACAACCGTTGCCCCGGCCAGACTCGCCACAAGAACCAGCAATAGAACGAGCAATCCAACCACACCATGGTTAAGCGAAGGAACCGGCATAGCAGCGGAAGATGGAGCGGCAGGGGCACGGGTAGATGTCTCCGCTACAGGCGGGGGCAGATCTGCACTGGCAACCGACGCCACCGGCTCAATAGCAGCGGGCACACCATTCAACACCGGACTGGCGGCAGCCACCCGATCATACACAAAGACAGCCTCAGCACCCATCTCCTGAAGGGATAGAAGCATCTTATTTCCAACCTCGTCAGGCATTGCATTGCCAAGCGTCAAGGGCAACTGTTCCAGCCTGGCGGCAACCATCTCGCGAGGCGCCCCCTTTGCATAGGAACATAAAAAATCAATGATCTGCTCCCGTTCATCTCCGACTGGAATACTGCGAACAATCAGTTTACCGGTATTTACTGCTGCCATCAACGCCCCCAAAACACTTCAAGCTACTGTATCCGTTCCCTAAAACTGCTGCGAAAAACCAAAAAAACAGGTTGGCGTTTAACGCTGGAAATGGTCATGGAACCGTATTGAGCTATACAGCATGAAAACGGAGTTTTCAAGAAAATGTTAATTTGAGGCAATACATCAGCTAAAAGCACCGGATTCTGACACAACCCTGGAGTGCAGCAGCTCAGCAGGACTCCTCCTCTACCTGTTGCAGCATCAACAGAGCAGCCACGTCACCACGCTCCTCAAAAACATCACGGATATTATTGATATAGGAATGTATCAAAAAAAGTTCATCAAGCCGTCGGCCATCACCCGTTCCTGAATAAATACCATCAAGCTTGTCCCTGAACCTGTCCCAGAAGGGATTATTAACCTCAGGTGTATCAATATGCCTGCGCAGCAATTCAATCACCCTCTTGGCATTTGCATCACTTTCAATTCCATTAAAACTAACATAACGGTCCTTTTCCACAGCCCGTCTCCCTGTTCAGACAATCGATTCAAGACATAATGCAAAGGTCAGGTCACAACCAGCCAAGGGGTGATTACCATCAAGGGTGACATACTCATCACTCAGCGCACTGATCAGCATCACCCTCTGCGAGCCACCCTTGAATTGCACCTCTAATTTTTCTCCAACCTGCAAGACTTTTTTATCCGGAAACTGACTCCGTTCAACCTTAATGATATTTCCTGCCAATCTGGCTCCATAGGCATCCTCCGCCTTAAGCACGATATTTCGTGTTTCACCAACCAACATCTCGACAATCTCCTGCTCGAGATGTGGAAAGATCTGATTATCACCAATAGTGAACTCGAGCGGTCGCTCCTCGGCCGCAGAAAAGATCCGTCCATTCTCAAGTGTACCGATATACCTGACCCTGACCCTGTCGCCTTTAACCGGACGCACCACAAGCCACCCCCTCTAAATTTGCTCTAGGGCATGTTCAACATGCCAAACCCTTTACAGAGTCGCTATTTGCAACTAGCAGGCCAGAAGTTTTTTCAGATTACATATTGGGTTAACAAGAGGCTGGGGGAGCTACAAAATAGAGGATGTTACTCCCTAGATGGAGGTCAAGTAGAGAAAATGCTGGCTTAAAAAACTGGATCAACTGCATGCAATCTATTCAGGTTGCCTAACAAGACGGCACCCTGATCAAAAATTAAATTGACGAACCAGAGCCAAAAGACTGAATCCTGCCTGCCCAAGTCCGGCAGGCAAATCAATCCTGAACAACAGAAACGGTCAGACAGGACAATCCAGACCAGGATTATGCCTGAAGAGCCGCAGCCCCCTCCGGCAGATACTGTTCAAACTGCTTTTTGTCAATGGCACAACGATAGGCCTCATCCGCATCAACCTTTTTTGTCTTGAGCAGATCGAGAAGATGCTGATCCATCAACTGCATGCCGTCCTTTCTGGCTGTCTGGATGATGGATGGAATTTGATAGGTTTTCGCCTCCCTGATCAGGTTTGAGATGGCCGCCGTACCAATCATGATCTCCAGCGCGGCAACCCGGCCGCCGCCACCGGCTGTTTTCAGTAGCTGCTGACAGACGACACCTTTCAGTGATTCGGAGAGCATGGCCCGGACCTGCTGCTGCTGGTCCGTTGGAAAGACATCAACGATACGGTCGATTGTCTTGGCAGCCGTATTGGTATGCAATGTGCCGAAGACCAGATGTCCGGTTTCAGCAGCACTCATTGCCAGCTGGATCGTCGTCAGGTCACGCATCTCGCCGACGAGAATGATATCCGGATCCTCGCGCAGGGCAGCCCGCAGTGCGGATGCAAAGCTGTCGGTATGCTCGCCGATCTGCCGCTGATTGATCAATGACTCCTTGTTTTCATGAATAAACTCCAGCGGATCCTCCAGGGTGAGGATATGCTCCCTGCGGCTGCTATTGATCAGGTCGATCAGTGCGGCAAGCGTTGTCGACTTGCCCGAACCGGTCGGCCCGGTAACCAGCACCAGCCCTTTCTTGAAATTGGTCATCCGCCGCACACCTTCGGGAAGCCCCAGGTCATCAGCGCTGAGGATCTTGCTCGGGATGATCCGAAATACCGCAGCAATGCCGCGGTGCTGCATCATGATGTTGCCGCGGAAACGGGCCAGATCCGGCACTGAATAGGCAAAGTCAAGGTCCCTGGTCTCTTCAAAATGCTCACGCTGCTTGTCGGTCAGGATCTCGAACAGTATCGACTTGAGTTCATCATGCTGCAGATCCTTGAACTTCAGGCGGACCATCTCGCCATGCAGCCTGAAAATTGGCGGATTACCGGTTGAAAGGTGCAGATCTGAAGCCCCCTGCTCCTTCATCATTCTAAAAAGTGCGTCTATGCGTGCCATGGGCTCTTCCCCCCTGAAAACAATATGATTCCTGTCCGCTTCTGCAGCAAACCGCCGATATACAAAAAACAGTTCAAACTACATGACCACCGAGGCAATATACTCCTCAGCTGACACCTCGCCCGCCATCAAAAGCCGCAGTCCCTCAGCCCGGCTGCCGCAATACCCCTTGGCCGCCAGATAATCATCCAAGACACTGACGTCATCGGCCTGCTCAAAGACCCGCAGGAAATCCGGATCAAACTCGATCACATCCAGCAGGAAACGCCGGTCATGCGTACCGGCATAACCGCAGGCATCACAGCCGCTGGAACGGAAAAACCGCTGCGGGATAGTTTCAAGCCCCAAGGCAGCCAGCTCCTCATCGGGGGGAAGATATTCCGTACGACAGTCTGGGCAGAGCAGATTAATCCCCTTGAAGGCAACCAGACCATTGATAAAATTCGGCAGCAGCGAATTATTCTGCTGGTACTTGAGCAGCTGCCGCAAGGCATTGCCCGTTCCGCGAATCTCCAGACCGACCAGAACCAGCTTGCCACGCATGGCGGCCCGGCAGGCGGCGCTGAGCGGCACCCTCTCGGTGGCATCGGAGATAACGATGATATCCGGATCATGCTCAAGTGAGTCCATAATCAGACGCGCCCGATCCGCCTCGGCATACGGCAGAGAGATCCTTGGGAAACGCTCCTTGATATGAACCGGATCATCGCCAAGGATAATGACATTCTTCCCTTCCGTATCAATCTCCTCCAGCAGCAGATTCATAAAGTGACTACGTTCACGGGCTGAACGGGATGCAAAAAAGGTAATCCCGTGTCCGCTACCCGCCAGACGCAGAAAGGCGGCCCTCTGTTCATCCGGCAGTTCGAGATTGGAGAGTTGTTCGGGGAGTTCTGTGGCAAAATGGAGTTTAAACGTGATGTACTCACCGGAATGACCCGGCAGCAGCGCAACATGGAAGCTCAGCAGCTGTGAACGATAGACAAAGTTGAAGATACCGGCCGACGAGAGCTTGGCATCCCCGTCAATCTCGGCAAACTTACGCACCTTGCGCACAAAATCGGCATAATACTTATGGGAGAGGAGGCCGATCTCACGGGAAACACCGTTGCGACGTCCGGTCACAACAATCCGGTCGCTGAACGGCTGCAGGGACAACGAGGAAAGTCTGTTTTTCAACAGCAATATTAGCAGGCAATCCAGCAGACTGCTACCGCCAAGGTCGGCATTGATCGTTTGCAGCACCTTGGGGGAGAAGGACGACGATTCAAAGCCAAGGCTTTCGCAACCGGCACTGCCATAGCAATCATCAATCAGCCGCACAATCTCGGAGGCAAGGGCAACCGAAAGATTCACCCGCAGACCGGTCTGATATTCGATCGCCTCTATGGCTGCACGATTGAGCGGGTCCGCAATGGCAATGTTAAGTTCATCACCAACTATGAAAAGGGGGATAAAGACAAATGTCCGTGCCATGTCCGCCGGGATCAGGGGCAGCACATCCTCCTCCACCAGACTCCGCTTGAGATGGATATAGGGGATATCCAGCTGGTTGGAAAGCGCCCAGTCAATATCCTCCTGACTGACACAACCGAGCCTGACCAGCGCCTCGCCAAAACGGCACCCCTCACGCCTCTGTTCTTCAAGCGCGGCCTGCACATCAGACTCGCTGATTATGCGCGAGGCGGACAGAATACCACCCAAAGTCCCTTTTTTAGCCAACTCCGACATAAACAACCTCCTCATGCCCTGGCAAAACTGCTGCGGAAGGCCACCACAAGGCTAGGCCTCGCGATCGCTCAGATTCTCGAAACGGGTATGCTCTCCATAAAAGGCCAGATTGACCGTGCCCAACGCACCATTACGCTGCTTGCCGATAATTACCTCGGCAGTCCGCTCATGCCCCTGGGTGCATGAACCATCGCGCTTGCGGCAGTTATCGCAATAAACCGCCTCACGATAGACAAACATGATCACGTCGGCATCCTGCTCGATGGCGCCGGATTCACGCAGGTCGCTCATCATCGGACGTTTATCGGCCCTCTTCTCCAGTTCACGGTTAAGCTGGGAGAGTGCAATGACCGGCACCTCCAGCTCCTTGGCCAGCGCCTTGAGCGAACGGGATATGTCCGAGATTTCCTGCTGTCGTGACTCGCTGTTGGCGCCACCGCGCATCAACTGCAGATAATCGACAATAATCATACCAATACCATGCTCGCTTTTCAAGCGACGCGCCTTTGAACGAAGCTCCAGAACCGTAATCGCCGGTGTGTCATCAATGAATATCTTGGAGTCGTGCAGAATACCGGCGGCCCTGGTCAGCCTGGGCCAATCCGAATCCTGAAAGTGGCCAGTCCTCATCTTGCCGAAGTCGATCCGGGCAATCGAGGCAAACAGACGCATGACCAGCTGTTCCTTGCCCATCTCCAGGGAGAAGACAACCGAAGGCACCTTATTCTTGTTGCGCGGATCGGCGCTGGCATATTCGGCAATGTTCAACGCCAGTGTCGTCTTGCCCATTGATGGACGGGCGGCAATAATGATCAGGTCTCCCGGCTGGAAACCGGCTGTCATTAGATCCAGATCCGTGTAGCCGGTCGGTGTTCCGGTAACCAGCTCTTTGCGAGAGTGCAGGGTTTGCAGGATCTTGAAGGTGTCCTTGATGACATCCTTGACCTGGACATACTGCGGACGGAGCTTGTTCTCCGATATCTCATAGATCTGCTTCTGGGCCATATCCAGCAGCTCGTTGACATCCGACTGCTCATCATAGCCACGGGTCACAATCTCCGTAGCCGTGCTGATCAGACGGCGGTTGGTTGATTTTTCCTTAACGATCTTGCAGTAATAGGCGATATTGGCCGCAGTCGGCACATAATCCACCAGCGTCATCAGATATGCTGCGCCGCCGACCTCCTCCAGCTCCCCCTGTTTCCGGAGAATATCGCTCATGGTGATCAGGTCGCACGGTTCCCGCAAATCGGACAGCCGCATCATTGCCAGAAAAATCTTGCGATGGCTCTCGCGATAAAAATCCTCTTCCGTCAGGATCTCCAACACCCGGTTTATGGCATCATTATCGATCAATATGCCACCCAGAATGGACATCTCTGCCTCAAGACTCTGGGGTGGTATCTTACGCATATCAGGTGTGGTCATACGTTTTCACTAGCTCCTGTTTTGTGCTATTACCTGTTTGATCGCCGCAACCACATCGCCCGCATCATCCAGTGTCATACCGGGAAAGAGCGGCAGCGAGACAATCCGCCCCGAGGCATAATCGGCAACCGGCAGTTCATTGTCCCTCACCCCGATAACCTCCCGGAAATAGGAGTGGTGATGGATGGCCTTATAATGCAGACCGCTGCCAATGTTAAGTTTTTTCAGTTCCGCCATAAACCCCATCCGGTCAATCGCCAGTCTTTCGGTTCGAATCAGCGGGGTGTAGAGATGCCAGGCATGGCGCTGCTCATACCCCGCATAGACAGGCAGGGAAAGCTCGGCAACGTCCGCCAGTTCACGGTTATAAAATTCAGCAATCTCTGTCCGCTTGTCGATAAACCCATCCAGCTTTGTGAGCTGGTGAATCCCCATGGCGGCCTGAATATCCATCATATTGTATTTGAAACCGGGCATAAGGATATCGTAATCCTGTGAGCTGTTGACTGGAAAGCGCTTCCATGCCTCACGACTATGGCCATGAAAACGGAGCAGGGCGACCTCTTCAGCCACGGATTCATCGCCGGTACAGAACATCCCCCCCTCGCCTGTCGTCATATTCTTGTTGGGATGGAAGGAAAAGATCGAGACGGAATCCAGCGAACCGATCCGCCTCCCTTTGTACTCTGTCCCGACGGCGTGAGCGGCATCCTCAATGACCGCCAGATTGAATTCTTTGGCAAGGGTAAAGATCTTGTCCATATCGCAGGACTGTCCGGCAAAATGAACCGGTACAATCGCCCTTGTCCGTTCAGTGATCTTTTCCCGGATCTTCTCCGGGTTAATATTGAGTGTGCCCGGTTCTATATCTACCAGCACCGGCTTTGCACCGGAGATGATGATGGTGTTGACCGTTGATGCAAAGGTCATCGGGGTAGTAATCACCTCATCGCCACTGCCAATCTTCAGAACCGGCATGGAGAGATGCTGTCCGGCGGTAGCCGAACTGAGCGAAAGCGCAAAGGGTGCGCCGACATAGGCCTTGAATGCCTCTTCGAAGCGCTTGACCTTTGGGCCGGTGGTAATCCAGCCGGAGCGGAGTGAATCAACGACCTCGTTAATCTCGGCATCGTCAAGCGTCGGGGCGGAAAAGGGGAGAAATGTATTTCGCATGGCTAATCGTCTACTCCTTGAAAGGTTCAATCATCATACCGGCCAGTCAATAACAGCCCCGAACCGGAACAACAAAATATCAAAAATTCGAAATCAAATACAGCTTCTGACTTTCACCAACTATCTTGCCCGGGCGAGAGAGTTGCGGTTGCAATTCCTTGTACTCCCCCTTCCTGAGCATAATCATGACATGCCGATCCCCGCCCCAGAGTCTGAGCAGGGCATCACGATCAGGAAACCAGGCCGATTGATCCCCCTGACGGCTGCCGAAATCCAGTTCATCAATCTTGGCAGTTACCAGCAGCCGTCTGCCGGTATACCAGTTAACCCCCTGCATGGGGCCAAAGGTAACGATCCGCGTATCCGGACCGGCAAGTGCCGCCGCCTTCAAGGCCAGCTCCTTGGGGGACTCTGTCTTGCTGATGCTATCCATCACCAGCAACGAAACAGCAATCTCCAGCAGAAAAGAAGATACAAACAGCACCATGATGACCCGCACGGCATTACGCTGCAGCGAGAACAGGGCCACCAGTCCCGGAACCAGAAAGAGCAGACCAATGACCATGCAGGTTGAAAACGACAGTGCAGGTACGTTGCGGACAACACGATCCAGTTCGGCGCTGTAACCGGGAAGCAGGCCGGAGGCAAACCGGGCCATTTCCGGCAAAAACGGATAGGCCACAGCCAGCAGGCCAAGCAGTGCCATGCAGCCCCCCAGCAGGTAGAGCAACGGTTTGAGATCATGGGTGCGCCATTCAAAAACCAGATTGATCCTGTGGGCAATCAGCATCGCCAGCGGCGGAAAGATCGGCAGCATATACGGTATCAGCTTTGAATTCGATTTGGAAAAGAAGAGGAAGATGAACAGGATCCAGATCAAAAGAAAGACACCTGCCCGCCCGCCAGTATGACTCCGCTCACGCCAGCCCCTGACCAGCGCCCCCGGGATCATGAACGACCAGGGAAACATGATTCCCAGCATCACCGGCACAAAAAACCAGAATGGTTGATAACGACCATGCATCTTGCCGCTGAAACGTTCGAAATGTTCATGGATAAAAAAGAAGTAGGCGAACTCCGGATTGCGCATGGAAACAACAACAAACCAGGGTGCCGCAATCAGCAGAAAGAGTGCGATACCGCTGGGGAGCCGCATCCGGCCAAGCAGATTCCAGCGACCGGTAAAGAGCATATATAAAAAGACGATCCCGCCCGGAAAGACGATCCCGATCAGCCCCTTTGTCAAAACAGCCAGTGCTGAAAAGGCATAGAACAGATACCAGGGCAGCGCCGAGCCACGCTGGTTTTCCCGTTGAGCCGCGACAATAAAGCCTCCCAGGGCAACTGTCAGGCAGAGAGTCAGGAGCATGTCGGTGAGAATTATCCGCGACAAGAGGACAAAACCGGTGGAGGTTGCCAGAACGATCGCAGCGAACAGGGCTGTCCGGCGCTCATACAGATGGCGGGCAATCAGATAGGTTGCCAGAACCGTCAAGAGACCGCAGATGGCGGACGGAAAACGGGCGGCAAATTCATTAACCCCGAAGAGCTTGATTGAGGCGGCATTGAGCCAGTAGAGCAGTGGCGGTTTCTCAAAGTACTTCACATAGTTCAGCGTCGGGGTAATCAGATCGGCCCGTTCCAGCATCTCGCGCGGAATCTCGGCATAGCGCCCCTCATCCGGATCGATCAACGGCAACCGTCCCAGACTTTGCAGAAAGGGAATCCCCATAATCAGAATCAGGGCGACCAGATCACGCAGCCACCCATCCATGCCGCTACGGGCATATCCCTTCAGATCCCTCATACAGCGTCTGTCTTTTCGCGGCGCAGGAGATCAAAGAGTTCAACCTGAAACGGCAACGCCATCCGAATCCGCTGATTGGGATTAACCGCCTCCACAGCGCTCTCACCCTGATAGCCAATCAACTGCAACCGCTCCACCCGGACCTGATTGGAACGCATGCCCGGCCCGATGACCTCCAGCAGGTCTCCAATCCGGATCCGGTTGCGCACCTCAATCACAGCGGAGCCATCAGCATTCAGGCTTTCAACCCGGCCAACAAAATCATGACTGCGCACATAGGCAGAGTGATACTCCTGACCGACATTCCGCGGCTGCCCGAACAGAAAGCCGGTCGTGTAACCGCGATGGCTCAGTTTGGCAAGCTCTTCAAGCCATTCCGGCCGACAGACGTAGCTGTCAGGGTCTGCAAAATACTCATCCAGCGCCTGACGATAAACACGCAGAACGGATGCAACGTAATTGATCCCCTTCATGCGCCCCTCGATCTTGAGCGAGGCAGCCCCGCTGCTGACCAGCGCCGGGAGATGCTCCAAAAGACAGAGATCGCGTGAATTAAAGATGAAGGTACCGTTCTCATCCTCCAGCACCGGAAAATATTCATTTGGGCGCCGTTCTTCAACAAGCCGGTAGTTCCAGCGGCAGGGGTGGGCACACTCACCCTGATTTGCATCCCGGCCGGCCATGGCGCTGGAGAGCAGACAACGGCCGGAGTAGGAGATACACATGGCGCCATGAACAAAGACCTCCACATCCATAGCACTACGACGAACCGTTTCAGTGATGGCATCCAGGGTTGTCTCCCGGGCCAGGTTAACACGCCCGATCCCCTGTTTTTTCCAGAACATGGCACTCCGCCAGTTAATGGTGTTGGCCTGGGTGGAAAGGTGCAGCTCACGCCCGGGTGAAACCTCCCGCACAAGGTCAATCACACCCGGATCGGCAACAATATAGGCGTCAAACGGCAACGGGGCAATCTCGCCCAGGTATTGTTCAAGCCGCCCCAACAGATCGTTGTGGGGATAGCTGTTAACCGTCAGATAGACCTTGACCCCGCGGCCATGGCAGTAATCTAGCGCCCGCGCCATTTCATCCCGGCTGAAATTATCAGCCAGGTTGCGCAGACCAAAGGAATGCCCACCGAGATAAACCGCATCGGCACCGTAGTGCACCGCTGTTTCAAGTTTTTCCATATTTCCGGCTGGCGCCAGCAATTCAGGCTTGTACATTAATAATATCCTGTTATTTTTTCATGAAGAGCAGAGCTGTGGATATTATCACAATCAAAACGCCTTTTAAATGCAAAAGGCAGCTTTCACTTGACAAACTCCGTGACAAGGCTTTAATGGTAAAAAAAATATGCATTCAAAATTGGAGGGATTATGACAATCGGCATCAGATTGAGCGCCTGCGTCATATCATGCCTTGCACTGGCCGGCTGCGCATCCAGCGATCTGATGGTCAAACGGCAGAGCGAGGCAGAGGCAAAAATTGAATATCTGCTGCAGGCCGACAAGAATAATATGCAACGCATCAATGACCTGACCGCCCATATCCTGTCCCTTGAGGACAAGGTCAAATTGTCTGACGTCCAATTAAAACAGCTCCAGGCCTCAATCAGGGAAATCAGTACGCAACAGACTGAAACCACCAGCCGCAACAGCCAGGCAACGCCTCCAAAGATTGAACTCGTCAACAAGGATGCGACAAAAAGCAGGGACAACGGCCCACCTGCAGGATACGTCAAGGCATTCGGGCTTTACAGTTCAAATAACTTCAGCGCCGCAATCAAGGCATTTGAAGAGTTTCTTGCCCAATCACCAAAAAGCGAATATGCCATCAACGCCCACTACTGGATCGGCGAATGCTATTACAGCCTCTCTGACCTGCCTAAGTCCCTGGCCGCTTTCCAGAAGGTTGTCACCACCTATCCCAAAAGCTCCAAGGCACCCGATGCAATGCTGAAACTGGGCTACACCCATGCCGCCATGAAAGAAAAGGGTAAGGCGACAAGGACATTCGAGCAGCTGATCAAGACATACCCCGGCAGCCCGGCAGCCATCAAGGCACGTGAACGACTAACCGCAAACTGATTTAAATAAATATCAACAACAATACACCAACGAGGTACACCAATGAAAAAACGACTGATCTCGCTGACGTTGCTGGCAGTAACCCTGCTGCTCCCCGGCCTCTGTCTGGCCTTTGAACAGGAAGAACCAACAACCTATGTCATAAAAAAGGGTGATACACTCTGGGGGCTCACCGAGCGTTTTATAAAGGATCCCAAATACTGGCCGAATATGTGGGCCAACAACAGCCAGATCACCAACCCGCATTTTGTTTATCCTGGCCAGACCGTCAGGATCTTCCAGGACCGGATCGAGATTGTACCGGCCAGCACCCAAAAGGCCGCAGCCATCAAGGCGGAGATTGCAGAGTCCGTTGCTGAAGAGCGCAGCTTTACCGTCCACGGCAGCGAAGGCTACCTGATGGAAACGGACAGCAAACCATTCGGATATGTGATCGGGGCATACAATAACCGGATTTCAACCGGCGTTGACGATATCGTCTACACCAACATCGGCACGCAAAATGGCGCCAAGGGAGGGGAGCGGTTCTCCATCTACCGCCGCGAGGGAGAGATCAGCCACCCGATCTCCAACGAGATCATGGGCAGAAAAATGATCCCGCTGGGAATCCTGCAGTTAACCGACGTCAACGACAAGAGCTCCCGGGCGATCATTACAAAGAACTACAAGGAGATTTCAGTCGGCTCCTACCTGTATCCTTACAAAAACGGTCTGCGCCATGATATCTCGCTCAAGATGCCAAATCGTGAGCTCAGGGGCTACATCATCGAGAGCTATCGCGGCACACAGGTAATTGCCGCCGGCGACATCGTCTATATTGATCTCGGCGCCAAGCAGGGGGCAGAGGCGGGTAACATGCTCTACATCGTTCGTGACGTAAAGCTTGACCGCAGGGTTACGGAAGGGCGCAGCAATAACCTGCCCCAGGAGCTGCTCGGCGCGCTGGTCATTCTGGAAGCGGGACAAACAACATCCACCGCACTGGTTGTCAAGAGCATCGATGCCCTTTACAAGGGCGACAAGATTATCAGCCAGACCAAATAAACAATTAATCAGACAACCCAAAACCGGCCCTGCCACAGGGCCGGTTTTTTTATACCAATCCGGCACTACTATTTCAGGGGAATACAGGCCAGCCCAGAATGTCACTTTTCCAGCAAAACAGCGAAGAATTCTACTGGATCGGCCTGAAGGCAGTCGCCGGCATCGGCAACGTCACCTTCAGACGGCTGTTGGAGTATTTTGATACCCCCGCGCAGGTCTTGACTGCAACAGACAAGGAATTGGAAACCGTCAGAGGGGTCAACACCAATATCATCCAGGCCATCAGAAGCGGGGCATGGAAGAGCTTTGCCGAAAAGGAATGTGACAGACTGCATGCCAGCAGCGCCCGCCTGATCACATTCACATCAGCCGAATACCCGAAATCACTCTTTGAAATACCGGATCCGCCACCATTTCTTTATGTTCGCGGCACGATCCCGACGGCCCCGGCAATTGCCATCGTCGGCTCCAGAAGGGCCACCAGCTACGGCCTGATGACCACAGCCAGACTGGCGGAAGAGTTGGGCCAGCATGGCATCAACATTGTCTCGGGCATGGCCCGCGGTATTGACACTGCCGCCCACAAAGGCGCACTGCAGGCCCGCGCCAAGACAAGCGCGGTCCTTGGCTGCGGAATCGACAGGATTTACCCCCCTGAAAACCGCAAGCTATTTGAACAGGTTGCCGAAAATGGCTGCCTGATATCTGAATTCCCCCTTGGCACCCAGCCACTGGCAGAAAACTTTCCACGCCGCAACCGGATTATCAGCGGGCTCTCACGGGGTGTGCTGGTGGTGGAGGCGGTTGAAAACAGCGGTTCGCTGATCACCGCCCGGTTCGCCCTGGATCATGGCCGCGATGTCTTTGCCGTGCCGGGCAACATCTCATTTGCCACCAGTCGCGGCACAAACAGGCTGATCAAACAAGGGGCCAAGCTTGTCGATTGTGTCGAGGATATCCTGGAAGAGATTCCCGGTTTCTGCAACACCTGCACGGAAACAGCGACAGCAAAACCCAGGCGGACCTTTCCGCTTACACCAAAAGAGGCGGCCATCTATGAACTGCTGGCCCGCTCACCGCTTCACATCGATGACATCATCAGCCAAACAGAATTGACAGCCGGAGAGGTTTCCTCTATGTTACTTCACCTTGAGCTGAAAGGGGCAATCAGCTCACTGCCCGGCACGCATTACGCCATTGCCGGCTGACACACCGCCGCCCGGACAGAATCTGAATAACGCCCCAGACCCTATGCGTTTTCAGAGCTGATTGACCGAAAACAATATTATTCAAGGACAATATATTTTATGCCGCAAAATCTCGTCATTGTTGAATCGCCTGCCAAGGCCAAAACCATAGAAAAATTTCTCGGTGCCGACTACAAGGTACTGGCATCCTTCGGACATGTACGCGCCCTGCCCAGCAAACAGGGCTCCGTTGACATCGAAAACGACTTTGAGCCGAAATACCACGTCCTGCCGGAAAGCAAGAAACATATCGACGCCATCAAGAAAGAGCTCAAGGGAACAACGCACCTGCTCCTGGCAACTGACCCCGACCGCGAAGGGGAGGCCATATCCTGGCATCTTCTGGCGGCACTGGGACTGGACACGAAGAAAAACAAGATTGACATCCAGCGGGTTGTTTTCCACGAAATTACCAAGGACGCCATCCTGAATGCCGTACAAAACCCGCGCGCCATCGCGACCGAACTTGTCGATGCGCAGCAGGCCCGCTCCGTCTTGGATTACCTGGTTGGCTTCAACCTCTCGCCGTTCCTCTGGAAGAAGATCCGCTACGGCCTATCGGCCGGCCGCGTGCAGTCCGTGGCCCTGCGCCTGGTCTGTGAACGGGAGAAGGAGATCCAGGCCTTTATCGAGGAAGAATACTGGACGGTCCAGGCCAGGCTGACCGTTGGCAAGGGGCAGGAGTTCAAGGCCGGGCTGGTCAGTGTGGCTGGCAGCAAACTGAAAAAATTCAGCATCAACAATCAGGCGGATGCCCATGCAATCAGGGATGCCCTTGACAGCGGCAGCTACCAGGTATCCAAGATTACCCGCACAGAAAAGAAACGGAACCCGTCCCCCCCCTTCACCACATCCACACTGCAACAGGAGGCATCGCGCAAACTTGGTTTCTCGGCCAAGAAGACCATGTCAACCGCCCAGCGGTTGTATGAAGGGATCGACATCGGCGAGGGGGGCACAATCGGTCTGATTACCTATATGCGTACCGACAGCGTCAACCTCTCCAATCAGGCGCTTCAAGAGGCCCACGACGTCATCACCGCCGCCTACGGCAAGGAATACGCACTGACCAAACCGCGCCTGTTCCGTACCAAGACCAAAAATGCCCAGGAGGCCCATGAGGCCATCCGGCCGACCTATATTGCCAAAACACCCGCAGAGCTGAAAAAATTTCTGACACCGGATCTGTTCAAGCTGTATGAACTGATCTGGAAACGAACCGTCGCCTGCCAGATGGCCGAAGCGCTGCTCGATCAGACCTCGGTCGAAATCTCTGCCGAACTCGGCACAGCCGTACAATCCGGCACCTTTGCCGGTGCAGCCAGCTGCGGACTGCGTGCCGCCGGCACCGTCATCCGCTTCCCCGGCTTCATGAAACTTTATATCGAAGGGGTCGATGATCAGGACGAGGAAAAAGAGGGACTGCTCCCGGCCATGAATGAAGGCAACGCCCTCAAACATAAGGAGATCATCCCCGAACAGCACTTTACCCAGCCGCCGCCACGCTACACCGAGGCGACCCTGGTCAAGACCCTGGAAGAATACGGCATTGGCCGTCCATCCACCTACGCCTCAATCATGAACACACTGGTGGAACGCAAATACACCCGCCTGGACAAGAAGCGCTTCTTTCCCGAGGATGTCGGCATGGTTGTCAACGACCTGCTGGTCGCCCACTTCTCCCGCTATGTGGATTATAACTTCACCGCCGGACTGGAAGAGGAACTGGATCAGGTCTCCCGTGGTGAAAAGCAGTGGAAGCCCTTGCTGAAGGAATTCTGGGAACCGTTCACAACCCTGCTCAAGCAGAAAGAATCCGAGGTCAACAAGGCCGACCTGACCACCGCTGCCACGGATGAACCCTGCCCGGAATGCGGCAAGCCGCTGGTCATCAAACTGGGGAAACGGGGCAAGTTCATCGCCTGTTCCGGCTTTCAGGAGGGGTGTAAATACACCCGCAGCATGGATGGCGACAAGGGGGCTGAACCGGCTGAAACGATTATCTCCGACGAAAAATGTGAGAAGTGCGGCCAGCCGATGCTGGTCAAAGAAGGACGTTACGGACGTTACCTGGCCTGCTCCGGCTATCCCGGCTGCAAGAATAACCAGCCGTTGGTCAAGCCAAAGAGCACGGGTGTCATCTGCCCGGAGTGCAAGACCGGCGAGCTGACGGAGAAAAAATCCCGCTACGGCAAGATGTTCTATTCCTGCAACCGCTACCCGGAATGTAAATTTGCGCTCTGGGATCTGCCGGTGGAACAGCCCTGCCCCAAGTGCGGCTTCCCGCTGCTGGTGAAAAAGATTTACAAGAAGAAGGGTGAGTTCCTGAAATGCCCCAAAGAAGGGTGTGACTACACCTCAGCCTGACCAACCGACGCATCAACATGACCCAAGGCATGCAACCGCCGCACTCCGCCCCCACCGGGCGGCGTGCCCACCATTCGTTGCATGCCTTGACTGTTTTTGAGGAGCTAAACAATGTCTACACAACCAATCCATATCATCGGCGGCGGCCTGGCCGGCTGCGAAGCCGCCTGGCAGGCCGCCCGGCGCGGTGCCGAGGTGCATCTTTACGAGATGAAACCGCAGTGCTACTCGCCAGCCCATCACCTCCCCGGCCTGGGGGAGCTGGTCTGTTCTAATTCGCTGCGCGGCGACTCGCTGGAAAACGCCGTCGGTCTGCTGAAAGAAGAGCTGCGCCGTGGCTCATCGCTTATCATGGAGGCTGCCGAGGCGACCCGCGTTCCGGCCGGCGGCGCCCTGGCGGTGGATCGCACCCTCTTTTCAGAGTACATCACGGAAAAGATCAATTCAGAGCCGCTGATAACAGTTCATCACGGTGAGATGACACAACTGCCGGAGGACGGAATAGTGACCATCGCCTCCGGGCCGCTGACCAGTGACGGCCTGGCGTCCAAATTGGGTGAACTGACCGGCGACCGGCTCTACTTCTACGATGCCATCGCCCCGATCATCTCCGCCGAATCACTGGACATGAACAAGGTCTTTGCCGCATCACGCTACGGCAAGGGGGACGGCGATGACTACCTGAACTGCCCGTTGAACGAAGAGGAGTACAAACATTTTGTGGATGAGCTGCTCAAGGCCGAAAAGGTAGCGACCCGTGACTTTGAAAAACTGATTCATTTTGAAGGGTGTATGCCGGTGGAAGAGATGGCCGAGCGCGGCCCGGAGACTCTCCGCTTTGGCCCGCTGAAGCCGGTTGGACTGCCCGATCCAAAAACGGGACTGGAACCATACGCCGTCATCCAGCTCCGCTCTGAAAACCGCGAGAGAACCATGTTCAACCTGGTCGGCTTCCAGACCAAACTGACCTGGCCCGAGCAGCGCCGGATCTTCCGAATGATCCCCGGGCTTGAGGGGGCCGAATTTGTCCGTCTCGGCTCCATGCACCGCAATACGTTCATTAACGCACCGGAACTACTGCTGCCGACCCAGCAGCTGAAAGAAAGCCCGCGAATCTTCTTCGCCGGCCAGATCACCGGCGTTGAGGGGTATGTGGAATCCGCCGGAAGTGGCTTTCTGGCTGGCATCACTGCCGCTGCAGCAGCGCAGGACAAGCAGCTGCCACCCGTGCCGCCCCCCGAAACCGCCCTGGGCGCGCTGATCGCCCATATCACCTCGGCACCAGCCAAACACTTCCAGCCCATGAATGTAAATTACGGACTCTTTCCGGCACTGATCGGCAAGATCAAAAAGAAGGAACGCCGTGGCAAGCTGGCCGAGCGGGCCCTGGCCGCCTTTGAAAGATGGTATGCCGAAACAGGCTCATAGACAGACAATTACGCCCCGGAATAACTTAGGATTGATTCTTTTTTATATTTTTACTACCATATAAAACTTGTAAACAAACGGGTGTGGCCAGCAGCACAAATACACCACCCCTTGCTTAACGAGAGGTTTTTTGATGAGTGAAGATTTGCAGAACCCGATCAAACGTATTGAAGATCAGCTTAAAAAATGCGTCAAATGCGGTGCCTGCCGTGCCAACTGTCCGGCCTTCGGCGTATTTGGCCGCGAGACCGCCGTGGCACGTGGCAAGGTTGCCTTGGCGCAACATCTTTTGAAGGACGATATCAAGCTGGACGACCAAACCTACCAGGCCATGTCAAAGTGTCTGCTCTGCGGAAGCTGTGTTGAGCGCTGCCCGAACAATGTTCCCACCGATGAAATCGTAGTGGCCGCCCGTGAGGCGTTGGCCCGCAAACGCGGCCTGACCACATTTCATATGGCCGTTGGCAGGGTGATCAAGAACCGGACACTGATGAAGATGGGGGCCAAAATGGCCGCCCTGCTGGGTCCGCTCTTTTTCAAAAAGGTGCCGGCCACATCCGGTCTGCGCCTCCGCTTTCCGGTCCCATTTATCGGTAACAAACGGCACATACCGGCCATCGCAAAAAAACCGTTTCTCGATCGCCACCCGGAGGTCATCCCCGGTGAACCGGGCAAACCACGCATTGTCTTTTTTGTCGGCTGCATGACAAACTTTGTCTATACCGGGATTGGCGAAGCCGCCCTGGCGCTCTTCCGTCATCTGGGCTGCACGGTGATTATCCCCAAGGGGCAGCAGTGCTGCGGCCTACCGGCCATGTCCGGCGGCGATGTCAACACCATCAAAGAGCTTGCCGAACAGAACCTGGCCGAGATGGAACGCTACGAGGCCGATTACGTCATGAGCGCCTGCGCCACCTGCGGAGGGGCCTTGCACCGCCTCTATCCACTGGTTGTCGGCAAACGTAATCCCGAGCTGAGAGAGCGACTGGATGCCCTGGCAGCCAAAACCGTCGATGCCGCCCAACTCCTGCATAAACTGGGGTTGAATCCCGATGAAACCGGCGCTGGCGAGCAGATCCGCATCACATACCACGACCCGTGCCACCTGCGCACACGCGGCCTGACATCACAACCACGGGAACTGCTCAACGCCACGCCTGGAGTCGAGTTCACCGAGATGGAATTTGCCGACCGCTGCTGTGGCCTGGGGGGCACATTCAATGTCTATCACTACGATTCATCCATGGCGATCAATGAGAGCAAGAGCCAAGCAATCATCAAATCCGCTGCCCAGGCCGTGGCAACCGGCTGCCCCGGCTGCATCATGCAGCTCTCCGACGGCCTGAAACAACATGGTTCTTCAATCAAGGTTATGCACACGGTTGAGCTGCTGGCAAGAAAACTTAACCTTATTAAATAGTTTTCAATCGAAACCGTTTAAGTCATTTTTTACTTTAGCTTATTTAAAAGGCCCCCCAAAGGGCCTTTTTTTATTAATATTAAAAATTTATTGACTTCAACGGTTTCATACCGTATATCGGTTCTCATAATTTAAACTCAGGCAGACATGAAATTGTCATGCTGGTAAATACATTGGTGGCATAATGAACAACCTGAATATAGGATCAAAACTGAAGAAACTAAGGCTGGCACGAAAACTGACTCTCCAGGCCGTTGCCAAGGAAGTCGGCTTTTCATCCGCCCTGATCTCCCAGATCGAAAACAACAATGTATCGCCGCCAATCGCCACGCTTTCCAGAATCGCCAATTTTTTCAACGTCAAGATCGGTGTTTTCTTTGCAGAGGACGAAGAGGAGATTCCCTACGAAGTCGTCCATGCCAATGAACGCAAGTCCGTACCGCGCGTGATCACACCGGTCGGCACCACAAACGGCTATTCCTACGAATCACTTTCCTACCGCAAGCAAAACAAGAAGATGGAACCGTTCATGCTGACCATCAGCGAAAAAACCGTTGAAGAAAGCACCTACAGCCATGACGGCGAGGAATTCATCTACATTGCCAAGGGCAAGGTCGAATTATTGATGGATGACCAGCGGTTGCAGCTTTCCGAGGGTGACAGCATCTATTTCGATTCATCCACAAAACACCGTCTTTTGTCACGGGATGGTGAAGAGGTGCAGATCCTGACAATCATTGCAAGATAGGCGATTAACCTGACTTTAAGGGCAAATACGGGTGCAACACTAAAAGCAGGGGTGTCAATTTTAGCCTTGCTGAAATCTTTAATTGACATTCGAACTTCTAGCCCCTAAAATCGCTCAAATTGTCTTTGAAAGCTTGTTTTATTACAATCCCCACCAAGGAGCAGAAAGATGAGTATTTCAGAAAAGAAACAAAAATGGTCAGAAGGTATGGTGGCCAAAGCTGTCTCGCGTTCAGCAGAGCGCTATCCTGATTTCCGTACCACAGCCGGTATCGAGATCGAACGCTGCTTCACACCTGCCGAATATGCCGGTTATGAAGAAAAACTTGGTTTCCCGGGTGAATACCCATTCACACGTGGCGTACAGCCTACCATGTATCGCGGCCGCTTCTGGACCATGCGTCAGTATGCCGGTTTCGGCAATGCCGCTGAATCCAACGAGCGTTACAAGTACCTGCTCGGCGCAGGCCAGACAGGCCTCTCAATTGCCTTTGACCTTCCAACCCAGATGGGTTATGACTCCGATGCCGGCATGAGCCAGGGCGAAGTCGGCAAGGTCGGAGTTGCCATCGACTCCCTCGCTGACATGGAAGTTCTCTTTGACGGCATTCCGCTGGACAAGGTTTCCACCTCCATGACCTGTAACTCCACCGCTGCTATCCTGCTCTGTATGTACATTGCAGTTGCCGAGAAGCAGGGTGTTTCCCCTGCACAGGTTTCCGGTACCATCCAGAATGACATCCTCAAAGAATACATGGCTCGCGGTACTTACATCTACCCACCAAAAGAGTCCATGAGAATCATTACCGACATTTTTGCATACTGCAAAGACAATGTACCTAAATGGAACACCATCTCCATCTCCGGTTACCACATCCGCGAAGCCGGTTCTTCCGCAGTACAGGAAGTTGCATTCACCATCGCTGACGGTATCGCCTATGTTGAGGCAGCCATCAAAGCCGGTCTGGATGTAGATGCATTCGCTCCTCGCCTGGCCTTCTTCTTCAACGCACATAACAACGTGTTGGAAGAGGTTGCCAAGTTCCGCGCAGCCCGTCGTATCTGGGCAAAGGTGATGAAAGAGCGCTTCGGCGCAAAAGACGCAAAATCACAGATGCTGCGCTTCCACACCCAGACAGCTGGTTGCACACTGACTGCACAGCAGCCGGACAACAACATCATGCGTGTTACCCTCCAGGCTCTGGCAGCATGCCTCGGCGGCACACAGTCCCTGCACACCAACTCACGCGACGAAGCGCTTGCACTTCCGACCGAAGACTCCGTCCGTATCGCACTGCGTACACAGCAGGTTATTGCATACGAATCAGGCTGTGCAGACAGCATCGACCCGCTGGCAGGTTCTTTCTACATCGAGTCCATGACCGATCAGATCGAAGCAAAAGCCCTCGAGTACATTGCTAAAATCGACGAAATGGGCGGCGCTGTTGAGGCAATCTCACGCGGCTACCAGCAGAAGGAGATTCAGGATTCTGCCTACGCCTACCAGAAGGCCATCGAGAAGGGTGAACTGATCATCGTTGGCGTCAACAAATTCACAATCTCCGAGCCACCTCCAACCGGTCTGCTCAAGGTTAAGGAAGAAGTTGAGATCGCACAGAAGAAAGCCCTGGCGACAATGAAGGCTGGCCGCGATAACGCCGCTGTTCAGGCTGCACTGGCTAAACTCGAAACAGCTGCAAAAGGCACCGACAACCTCCTCCCGGTTATCCTCGAGGCTGTCAAGGTCTACGCAACACTCGGTGAAATCGCTGACGTCTTCAGGGGCGTATTCGGCAAGCACCGCGAAACAGTAGTTCTGTAAATTAACGACCGGCGGCCCCGGAGGCAACTGCCTTCGGGGCCCTTTTATTTGTACATATTCCGATTTCAAATCAAAGATGGAACCAAGGCGGTGAGAATTGAGGTGACGAAGACGTACAATCCGTACGTTAAGGAACTGAAGACGAGCCAACGAAGGTAGCACTTTGATTTGGGATTGGCATCAAAGGAGACTCGAATCATGTTGACCAAGATTAACCATGTAGGTATTGCCGTAAAATCACTGGAAGAGGCTATCCCGTTCTACCGTGACCAGCTCAAGATGAAATTTGCCGGCACAGAAGAAGTCGCCGAGCAGAAGGTCCGAGTTGCCATGTTCGAGGTTGGCGAATCCAAGATCGAACTACTTGAACCAACCAGCGAAGACAGCCCAATCGCCAAATTTCTCGAGAAGAATGGCAATAACGGCGTACACCACCTGGCCTATGAAGTCGAAAACTGTGAAGCAGCCATCGCAGCCATGGTTGCCGGCGGCGCACGCATGATCGACGAAAAGCCACGCAACGGCGCACATGGCACACTGATCGCCTTTGTTCACCCGAAAAGCAGCGGCGGCATCCTGACCGAACTCTGCCAGTGCGGCAGCTGCCACCACTAAAAAGATGTGGTAATTTAAGCCGATAACGCAAGAATCAATACATTAAAAACCGGCTCAAAATGAAACACCTTTTTGCAAAACCGATTTTTTCTTGACAAATGTTTGATTTGAAGTATAAATCGTACAATATTTTAGAACAATTCAGTTGCCGAATTAAACTAGTCAGACTACCAGTTCATTTAAAAGTTAATTGATTCACCTTCACAGGGCAGCCTGAACAGGTACTGTGAAGTTTTACTGTTGTTGATAAATACGCATAATCGTCAGAACTTATTGAAGTGTGATATCAGATCCTTTTGAAAGGTGGTGATTAGCACCAAACATAGCTGGCCCTTAACGTAGATGTAAGCAGCATAATCAAGCATCATATAAAATGAAGGAGGCACAAATGAATTTGAAGAAAACAGTAGCAATCGCAGCAGCAGCCGGTGCTCTTGCCGCGATCTCAGTTCCAGCAATGGCATTTGAAAACGAGTTTCACGGACTTTATATCCTTAAGGGAGTAAACTCCAACATCGAAAACGGCAACGGTTCTTCTTTCTACGCACCAGGAACAACCCAAAACGGTCTTGTAACACCTGAAGTTGCCAAAAAGCAGTCTAACACCTACTTTGAGCAGCGCGCCCGTATCTTCTACACCGCCAAAGCAAACGACGACCTGAAACTGGTTACCGGTTTCGAACTTGATGCTCGTTTTGGTGACACTGCTCAGGGTTCCGCTACACGTAATGGTGGTGGTGCACTTGAGTCTGATGCTGTCAGCCTCGAAACCAAACACGTATACCTTGACTTCAACATCCCTTCAACCAAGGTAAATGTTAAAGCTGGTATCCAGCCTGTTAAAGACGCCATCAAAGGCGTATTCTTTGATGCTGACGTAGCCGGCATCAAGGCAACCGCAAAAGCTGGTAAGGCAACCATTACTGGTGGTTTCTATCGCGCTTACGATCAGGCTTTGTTTACTACTAGCAACGCAACAAAGGGTACCCAGACTCTGGACATCTATGCTGTTGAAGCAGACTATGCCATCAGCAAAGATGCCAAACTTGGTCTGGCATACTACCTCTACTCCGATGATCGTAACACATCATGGACAACAGGTGCAGCAATCAACCCAGGTACCACAAACATCCACACTTTCGCTGTAAACGGCGAAGCAAAAGCTGGCAAAGCAACTATCAGCGGCTTCTTCGCTATGCAGCAGGGTCTTTCAAAAGCTAACAGCCCAGCTGCTACAAACACTGCCGCAATATCTAACGGCACAACCTATAACGGTATGGCTGCAAACGTCGCTGCTAAATTTGCCCTCGGCAAAGGCGTACTTCGCACCGCACTGCTCTACACCTCTGGCGATGACGGCAAAGACGGTATCAACACCGGATGGCAGGCTGTTACACAGAACCAGAACACTACAACAACAAATGCCCTCTCCCAGAGCACTCAGGCTTCAACCAACAGCTACAATGAGGGTGGCATGATGTTGCTTAACCGCAACGCAGCCGACCACAACACCAACACTGACCGTTCACTGGTTAACAGCACAAACAACCTCAACCAGGGTCTCTGGCTGTACACACTCGGTTATGACGCAACTATCACACCGAAACTCTCTGCCAGTGCTAACGTTGGTTTCGCATGGGTTGCACGTTCAAACGCTAACCATGCATCTGACCTCAGAGTTAGCAACACCGAAATCGGCCGCAACGGTAGCAACTACCTCGGTACCGAATTCAATGCAGCTGTTAACTACAAAATGTATGACAACCTGACTGCAAGCCTCCAGGGTGCTTATGTTGTACTCGGTAGCTACTATGCAAACTCCGCTAGGGATGCACGTGGTGCAATCTCTGATCCAGACAACCCATACACAACACGTGTTGTTCTGACCTACGCATTCTAATCTGACTTTAGTCAGATGATCAGAAGGGCGGGATTTTTCCCGCCCTTTTTTTATTCTAAAATACCAATTACATCAAATAATCAAATCCAACCTTTTTTTTTGACTTTCAAAGCCGCTTTTGCGATACTTCTCCGTCAGTCTCAATTCAACTATCATATTTATTGATTCATAATTGATTAACTTGCGGAGGAATCATGAAAATTCTTAAGAGTCTGTTGATAACTATCATCATGACACTATTGGCCGTACCAGCCATTGCAGCGCCATTACGTGTATTTGTAACCGATATCAATGCCATCGGCGTCCAGAACCGTGACGAGACCAAGATGATCCTGCAGACACTGCTGGCATCACGTATGAGCAACGACAAGATCATTGCCGTCGGTAGTGCGGCAGAGGCGGATGCAATTGTCAGCGGAACATATATTGTTATTGGCAAGGTATTCAGCATGGATGCCATGGCGCGCACCAGCAGCGGCAGAACCATTACCCGCACATTTATCCAGGGAGACGCCAGCGAAGAGCTGATCAGCAGCGTCACAAAACTGGCTGACAAGATGTCAACCGAACTTTCTCAAAAATACGCTGCCCAGATTGCCCTGCCAGAGGCTGCACCACTGGTGCAACGAACATCGTCTGACCTGATTGTACGCAACTCCAACCTGCGCGAGGTACCCCGCGGTGATATCATCCGCCAGCAAGATCTGATCCGCGGGAGCAATGGTAAGGGGTGGATCAGCAAGCGCCTGAGCGGCGCTGCCAATCTGCTGGCAATCGGCGCAACAGCAAAGAGCGGCGAACGTGATATATTCCTGGCCCAGAACAACCGCTTCGAGTATTTCCGCCAGGGGGAGGTTCTCAAGCGTCTTGATGGCAAGGTTCTCCGCCCCAACGAAAAGATCATCTCGCTGGACGCCATTGATGCAGATGGCGACGGAAAGCAGGAGTTATATGTAACCATCGTCAAGAATGACGAAGCAGCCTCGCAGATCTGGGAGGTTCGTGGGGATAAGCTGGTCAAGATTGCCAATGACGTCCCCTACCTCTTTCGCACGATTGCGGTTGCCGGCGGCAAAAAGAAGCTGTATGCCCAGGAAATGGGGCGTGGCGATGACAATTTCTACGGCGACGTTTATGAGGCAGAGCGTTCCGGTTCTAAAATCACACTCAAAACAGCCATCAAACTGCCCAGATTCGGTAATATATTCTCGTTCAACCAGTTCCATGACCGTGACGGCAACCTGCTGACAATCGTAATCAACCCTGACAACTACCTGATCGTCTACAACAGCGAAAACAAGGAGATCTGGCGCAGCAATGAACGCTACACCGATACGGCGCTGTATTACCAAAAGGAAGATCCGAACAATGTTCGGACAACCGGCGACAAGTACCGCTATATCTTTATGAACCAGCGTATTCAGGTCACATCCAAAAATGAAATCCTGCTTGGCAAAAACGAAGGTCTCTTTGTGGTCGGCAATATGCGCCTCTATAAAAAGGGATCTGTCTATAACATGACCTGGGATGGTTCCAGTCTGGAAGAGGTCTGGCGTACAAAAGAGACCCACAGCTACATGCCGGACTTCTGGTATGACGAGGCCCGCAACGAGCTGCTGCTGCTGCAGATGCCGCTCAAACCAGGCCCGGGTGAAGACGGTGCTGCATCGTTAGCCATTAAAAAGGTAGAATAAGACGTATCTTCTGCCAGGCTTTTAACCAAGCCTGGCAGACTTGCGTCCGAGGAATATAAACAATGAGTAACAGCAGACCAGATATTTCCCTGCCACGCGGGGTCAGTGATTTTCTGCCGGACAGAACCGCAAAGATTGAGCAGATTGCAGCCAGAATCGGTCGTGTCTTTGAATTGTGGGGCTTCCGCAAGGTACTGACACCAATGCTTGAGCATGAGGATGTCATGGCGATCGGCCTTGGCGATGACCTGAAGGGCAAGTCATATCGCTTTGAGGAGCGGCAGACCGGTCGCTTGCTCGCCTTTCCATCCGATATCACCCCGCAGATCGCCCGGATTGTTGCAACACGCCTGTCCGCCTCACCACTGCCACACCGCCTAAGCTATAATGGCCGCGTGCTGCGCCAGACTGAACTACAAACCGGCCGCAGCCGGGAGATCTTCCAGTCCGGTGTAGAGTTGATCGGCCTGGATTCACCGGAGGCGGATGCCGAGATGGTGGCAATGGCGGTGGAGGCGCTCCAGGAACTTGGCTTCTCTGATTTCAAGATTGACCTTGGACAGGTGGAGTTCTGCCGCGGCGTTATTGCCGCATCAGCCCTGACAGGTCAGCCATTGGCAAACCTGCTTGAGGCACTAACCAGAAAAGACGCCTCAGCGGTCCAGCGGATTGTTGCTGAATCACCTCTCACCGCCGAATCAAAGGCCGAAATCAGTGCGCTCCCCAGACTGTTCGGTGGCCGCGAGATCCTGACCACTGCGCGCAAGATCACTTCCAACAGCCGCTCACTGGCCGCACTGGACAATCTGGAACAGGTTCTTGAGATCCTGGATATCCACGGCATATCCGATCTGCTGACCATCGACCTGGGCGAAACCCGTGGGCTGGGCTACCACACCGGGATTACCTTTGAGGGTTTTGTAAACGGAGTTGGTGAACCGGTCTGCAGCGGCGGCAGATACGACAACCTGACCGCCAGCTACGGCTTTGCCGCACCGGCGACAGGCTTTACCTTCAATCTGTTGAGCCTGTTGCAGGCCCTGGAGGGGACGCCGGAACTCCAGTCAGGTATCCGCATGGACTTCCTCCTCTTCAACAAACGTGATAGCCGCCGGGAGGCCCTGCAACTGGCCCGAACCCTGCGCTGCGCCGGATACACCACGGCTCGCGATATTATCCGGCGCGGCTACGACAATTCGCTGGAATACGCACGCAGGATGAACTTCCGCTGCATGCTTGTAATTAACGAGGATTCGAACCCGAACCAACTAACCGCCGTCAGAACCATTGATGGCCGCACCATGAATATCAGTATTGAAATGCTTGCAGGTGATGAATTCAGATTTTTTATCGAAGACAACCAGGAGAATGGATAAAATGGCAAATGTTGTTATAGTCGGCGCCCAATGGGGCGATGAAGGCAAAGGCAAGGTCGTTGATATCTACACAGAATATGCGGACAACATCGTTCGTTATCAGGGGGGCAACAATGCCGGCCACACCCTGGTCGTCGGTGACGAAAAGGTCGTTCTGCACCTGATACCTTCCGGTATTCTGCACGAGGGAAAGCGCTGCATCATCGGCAACGGGGTTGTGCTTGATCCGGAGGTCTTCATCCAGGAAATAACCAAGCTGAAGCAGGGCGGCAGAATCAAGGATGACTCCTGCCTGCTGCTGTCAGAATCGCTGCACATCATCATGCCTTACCACAAGCGGATCGACATTGCCCGCGAGGCCAGCATAGGCGACCGTAAGATCGGCACAACCGGCCGCGGTATCGGCCCCTGTTACGAAGACAAGATCGGGCGACGCGGAATCCGCCTGATGGACCTGGTTAACAAGGATGTCTTTGCCAGAAAACTAAAGGAATACCTGACGGAAAAGAACTTCCTGCTTGAGCAGATGTTCAATGAAGGGCCTTGCAATTTTGACGAAATCTACAAGGAATACAGCGCCTATGCCGATATACTTCGCAAGTATATGGCCGATACGGCACTCTTTTTAAGCAAGGAATTGCAGGGTGGTAAAAAGGCGCTCTTTGAGGGTGCCCAGGGTACTCTGCTGGATATCGACTATGGTACATATCCGTTCGTCACATCCTCATCCACCTGCGCCGGCGGCGCCTGCACAGGCTCCGGAGCCAGTCCGCGCGATATCAACGAGATCATCGGCATCTCCAAGGCCTATGTTACCCGTGTCGGCAGCGGCCCGTTCCCGACAGAACTGTTTGACGCCGATGGTGAACAGCTGCGCCAGTCCGGGGGGGAATTCGGATCAACAACCGGACGTCCGCGCCGCTGCGGCTGGTTTGACGCCATGGTCATCCGTTACGCCGTCCGTATCAACGGCCTGACAGGCATTGCCCTCACCAAACTGGATGTGCTCTCCGGCTTCGAAACGATCAAGATCTGCACCGGTTACACCCTCAACGGCAAAGCGCTGGAGAGCCTGCCAGCTGCCCTGGAGGATTTTGAAAACTGCCAACCTGTTTACGAGGAGCTGCCCGGCTGGAATGCGGATATCACCGGCGCCAGGACATTTGAAGAACTGCCAGCCAATGCACGCTCCTATGTGCAGAGATTGCAGGAACTGGCCGGTTGCCAGATTGTCATGGTCTCCGTTGGACCACGCCGTGACCAGACCATCACACTGCGTAACCCGTTCTGCTGATTCAGGCATTAGAAGATAGAACAAAAGCCCTTCCAGAAAGATTTCTGGAAGGGCTTTTTAAATAACAATTGCACAACAATAAAAGACTACTTGCTTGACCTCTTCCTCCCTCCGGAAGCAGGACGGGGACGGATCAGGGCCAGATAGAGATCAACCCGGTAACCGGCATGGCTGGCCAGATCAATCTGCATCTGCAACTCCAGGCCAGCCCGTTCAAGAGAAATCCCCCGCCCCTTGCCGGTTTTAGCTGCCAGGTTCAGCCGCAGCATCAAAAACCAGCGACATAGCTCCTGATGACACTCCTTGTTAAACCAGATCCGGCCACCACTCTCATGGACCTGCAAATAGCTACGGACCGGTTCCATCTCGAACAGATCAGCCATTGACAATGAATCCTTTGCCAAGCGATCCGCATCAATTGCCAGCAGGGCACGCAGCAGGGCTAATGATTCTACAGCCACTGCACCAACGTTGCGCTGCAGTGTAACGGCAAGCCCAAACTGATCCAGTGTCTGGGCAGGTATGCCGCCCAGCAGCAACCAGGCCAGCAGAACAGTTACATCACGGACCGATTCTGACTGGACAGGGGTTGCAGACGTAACGCTCTCTGTTGATTCCGGAAGCAGCAGCCAGCTGAATCCAGCAAACTGCTTGCAAACCCAGGCAGTTGCAGTAAGACAATGTTCGGCAGACATCAAGCCCTGGTCGCTGATTTCAGCGTAGAACTGCTCCACCAGATCAGCAAACTCAACCTGGTCGTCTGACAAGACTGATGCTGCCACTGGTCTGGCATATGCAAGAAGTTCGGCAAATGCGGCATTAAGGGTAGCATAGCGCAGCAACAGGCTCTCATCTTCAAGACACTCAACACCTCGCCCATTCAAGGCATGGCAGAGACGGGACCAGTTCCCCTCGCCATCATCACGGATCTCACGGAGATCGATGAAAACCTGGAACTCATACTGACCCAACTCTGCATAAAGTCCTTTTTCCACCAGATCGACGCCGGAACGCAAAAATTCATGACCGCTAGCCACTTCTCGCATTGCATAGTAAACGCCAGTGTCACCCCGCAGCTGGAGCGCCTCTGACAAGGTCTTGCGATACAGCTCCGGCTGCTCAGAAGCGCTGTTCACCGCAATCGAGGTTGACAGACGGATCCAGCCGGATGTCACGGAATAGGCGTTATGATAGAGTACGATTGCCCGTTGCCCCCCCACCTGATTACTGTAGGCAAAGACATTTTCGTCAACCCCGTGCGGGTTGCTGAAATCATAAAAGACAAAGTTTTCCGAACCGGAGAAGAGCCAGCGCCGCCTCAACAGCGGGAAGATCCATAGGCGATGGCCATTAACCAGACCCTGATCGACATCCTCATTCCAGTAGGCCCGTTTATACTCCATGCCGTACTTTTCATGAAAACCCTCAATCTGGCCATGTCCGAACATTGGCAGACCGGGCATGGTCACCAGCAGCACGCAGGCGCCGAAATACTTCCCCTGGGTGCCGAACTGCTCGACCGCCGTCTTTTCATCCGGATTGTTCATGAAATTGACAAAGCGCTTGAGGATCTCGGGATTGAACTCCAGGACGTTCTTTACCGTCTGACGGTACTTGGCGTTCTCCTCCTTCTTGAGCATATTCATAAAGGCGCTGTTATAAACCCGGTGCATACCCAGGGTGCGAACGAAATACCCCTCCATCAGCCAAAATGCCTCAGCCAGCAGCAAGGTTCCGTGCGCCTCGGAGGCAACCCGGTCAACCACCTCGCGCCAGAATTCGTGAGGAAAAACCGCATCAAACTCTTCACGGCTCATGCCATGTTCCGCACGGGACGGAATGCCGCCACCAAGCCCGCGAATCGGGAACCAGAGCCGCTGGTAATGTTTTTTAGCCAGTGTCATTGCTGCATCAAAGCGGATAATCGGGAAGTTTCTGGCCACATGCAGAATCGTCTGAATAACCGCTTCACGAACCTCGGGCAGGAGATAATTCAACTGGGCTGTATCATTCCAGGGGATCGTCGTGCCGTCATTGCCATGGTAGATGTAACGGGTTCGGCCGCTGCTCCGTTCAACGTAACGAAAGACAACCGCTGCATCACTCTTGGTCCAGTAACCATCCTCGATCTGGATCTGAACATCATCACTAGCGGACAGATTTTCACCGTTGAACTGATAGGTTGGAAAGGGAGGATAATCGGTCTGGACAAACCAGTCCGGGTGTTGAATCACCCAGCGTGAATAAATGCCGGTGTGATTGGGAACCATATCACTGGCCAGGCGAATACCACGCTGCAAGGCACGCTGCCGCAGGTTGGCCAGCGCCTCCCAGCCGCCAAGGTCGGCCGCAATCTCGTAATCATATAACGAATAGGCCGAGGCAATCGCTTCGGGATTGCCGCAGATCTGCTTTATGCGCTGCGACGCCGGAGAACGTTCCCAGACACCGATCAGCCAGAGCGCACTGAATCCGGCTTCGGCCAGACGATCCAGCTCACTGTCCGGCACCTGATCAAGGCGCGTAATCGGAATCCCGTGTTGGGCAGAGAGTTGATCCAGCCAGACATAGACCATCTTGGCCATCATGACGACATTGGACATCCAGTCGGCATCCACGGAAAAACGTTCATACTCCGGATAATCATAACCGGCATGATCAACGTATTCACCGCCGCCCAGAGATGAGTGGCCGCCCCCCCGGGCAGCAGCGCCAAACTGCAGCACCGGCGCCGGACCAGGCTCACCATCACCGCCACGCTGATACTCCTCTTCCGCCAGCATGTCAAAGGCAGTAACCACCTCCTGATACAGCTCAGGCGGCAGCAGGGCCGCCCAATTTTCACGAACAAAACCGACCTGACCGGAAAGTGAATCTGGAAACGCCGTGATTGGGGCCAGGAGCAGCTCCGGCAGGGTCAGTTCAAAATCTTTGAGGCATGGCCCCTGCGAAAGCGCTTGATTAATCCCTGAGACCAGCTCTGTGTAGCCGGAACAGGCGGCAACCAGGGGGGCATCATCGAGAATAGCCCGAAAGCTGTCCACGGCGCGATTCAGGGCGGCAAGCCTGCTAAGCAGCATTTCGCGCATAACCGTCTTTGAATGTTGAGCTTGACCGTCTGGAGACAAGAGCCATTCACGAGATGTGCTGACGCCATCCAGAACAGGCTGCGGCGGAAAATAGTCTACAAAACCGGTCATGACCTGTGCCACAACAGAACCTGCCGGATCATATCCGCTCCGCCTGACAGCATCAATCAGGATACCGGGCGATTGCTCCTCGGCGGCGACATCAATCAGATAGCGGTACATGTTTTGTAGTGTAACAAAAAGATTCAGCTGCCCGGCGCTGACCGGCAACGAACCGGCCGGGTTGGACCGGTTAAGCTTCAGCGCCAGCTGGCGAAAGAAAACAATTGGCGGGATATGACGTTCGCTGATTGTGCGCGAAAGCGCTCCCAGATCATGGGAGCGCCATTGAGTGGAGGAAATCTGAATGCCATGGGGAAAATATACGGCTGAGGAGGCTTCTAGTTTCATGTCGGACACCTGTAATGGTGAATCAGCGCTTATGTAAAACTGCTATTTTTTAGTTTTTTTAGTCTTTTTTGAACTCTTGCTGCTCTTGGAGCTCTTGGAGCTTTTAGAACCCTTGCTGCTCTTGGTGGCCTTCTTCGAATTTTTAATCTTTCTGGATCGCGACCCTTTAAGGCTCTTGTTTATGCCGCGCGGTTCCGGGTTAAACTCATCACGAATATTATTAAGCAGTACCGTTGTCTCTTCAAGGTTCGGATCCGCTTTTTTGGCCGCTTCCAGAACCGCCTTGGCCTCGCTGATCCGGCCGGTCTTCATGTAGAGCCGCCCCAAGGCATTCAGCGAACGGGCATGATCCGGCTTGAGTTCAGCCGCCTTTTTATAGCTGCTGATCGCGTTCTCATAATCCTTACGGAATTCGTAGATCAAACCGAGCTTGTAATGATTGTTGGGATCATCCGGAAAGAGTTCAACCGTCCCCTTGAGCAGATCGGTAATCTCATCATACTGCTTGTTTTTGACATACAGCGAGACAAGGGCGCTACGGCTCTCCAGATCATCCTTCTGCTGAGCCAGGGCCTTTTTATAATGCTCAATGGACTTGTCATTGATCCCCTTGACGCGGTAGAGCGCGGCAATTTCACGATTGGCATCGGCATTATCAGGGAGGTTCTTGAGTACCCCGGCATAGGCATCAATTGCCAGACCATACTCCCTGGTCTTGGCCAGGATTCTGGCCATCTTCAACTGAATATCCGGGCTATCCGGTTTCAACTTTAAAAACTCGGCATACTGCTCAACCGCATCCTGGTAGTAACCACGCTCGTTGCGGATATCAGCCAGCCGGAGGCGGGCATCCGCATTGTCAGGTTTCAACTGCAGGGCCTGCTTATAGGCAACAACCGCCTCGTCCTGTTTCTGCTGCTTCTCGTAGATTATGCCCAGATAGAGATAAACATTGCTGTTTGTGCTTTTGTTATAAATCGCATCCCGGTAGGCGGCAATCGCCTCGCCATCCTTACCGGACTGACGGTAAAGGTGCCCCAGCTTTTCATACATCTCAACCGTTTTATAGGGACTGTTTTTAATTGTCTCAATTTCTTTTTCCGGATCAGCGCTGGAAACCGGCTCAACCGGTTGAGACTTTGTAGCCTGAATGGCAGATGGCCTAGCCTTGCCGGCCAGCAGATACTCATAAGAGGCCTGCTTCTCATCACCCTTCTTTTTGAAGATGTCACCCTTCAGTTTATGCAACTGCCGGTTTTGCGGCTGAACAAGCTCTCCTCGTTTGAGAACCTCGAGCGCCTTGTCCTGTTCATTACGCCCCAGATAGGCCCTGGCAAGCCCAAGGTACGGCCTTTCACTATTCGAATCCGCCGTCAGGGCACGATTATATTCCTCCACTGCCTTGTCCGATTGTCCCATGGCCATGCGCACCTCGGCCAGGTTAACGAACAAATCGGCATCATTGGGCAGCTTTGTCGCTGCCTCTTCCAGATGATACAGCGCCAGCGGATAGGCCTTCATATCTGCCATAATACGTCCAAGCGCCTTATGATAACGGGGATTAGGGCTTCCGGCAAGGCCACGGCTCAATGCGACCGACGCCTCTTCATTTTTGCCCTGACGGGCGTAGATTACGCCCAGATTTCCGCTTGCCTTTGAAAAGGAGCTCTGCAGCTGCAGTGCCTGACGGTATTCAGCCGCCGCACCTTCAATGTTGCCAAGGCGTTCCTGTTTCAGCGCAGCAACGTAATGAGCTATAGCCGCATCAGTGCAAAGTGAGTCAATCTTCTCCTCTGTCTGCCGGATCCGCAAATCGTCACGCATTGTTTCCAGCGTATCGGCAAGCTCAAGCGCATCCTTACAAGAATCACCGCCAAACCCCCAGGAAAAACCACTCAACAAAGCTGTTGCACCCAGCAACAGAACATAGCCTTTCAATATCCGCATGCAATAATTTCCTTAAAAAATTCTTTGAGATGGGCGTGAGTATACAGATGATCTTGCCAAAATTCAATTATTTCGGCTAAAACCTTGATTATTGATAAAATTATGCAATAATGGGCACTAATTTTTGAGGCAGCAAAAGCCCGTAAACACCAACTTGACCTAATCAGCAAGGCCGAGTCTGTAGTGAATTATCCACAAGGAGTTGATGATGAATCCGGAACTCGAACAACTCATCCTGAACGCAGGGGATCTGCCAACCATTCCAGTGGTTGCCACCAAGGTTCTGGAACTGATCGAAAACCCTGCCACGGGTGCCGAGGAGATGGCCAAGGTGATTTCATCGGATGCAGCAGTTGCTGCCAGGGTCCTCAAAATCTCCAATTCATCGTTTTACGGCTGTCAACGCCAGATCCATACCTTGTCACACGCCATCATGATGCTTGGCTTCAACACACTGAAAAGCCTCGTCCTGGCCGCTTCCGTCAAGCAGGTCTACAAGTCATACGGCCTGACCGAGAAGATGCTCTGGGAACATTCGTTCGGGGCCGGCCTGGCCGCACGGATTATCGCCAGAAACACACGTCTGGTCAACGAGGAGGAGGCCTTCCTGGGCGGCCTGTTCCATGACATTGGCAAGACAATCATGAACAATCTGGACAACATCAAATTCCAATCGATCATCCAGAAGTGCTACAACGAAAACATATCCTTCACCGAGGCGGAACAGGAGTTCTTCCCCTACTCCCACGCCGATGTCGGCGGGCTGGTCATCCGCAAATGGAACTTCCCTGAAATGCTGATGAAGTCGGTAATGGAGCACCATCGTTATTCCTTTGCCGACAATGAGACCCCCTACCAGATCACCCTGACCTGCGTCGTCGGTCTCGCCAACCTGTTCTGCCACAAAATCGGCCTGGGACAGAGAGAGCCGGAGGAGAATCTGGATCTTTACGCATCCGAACCAGCCCTGAGATTAGAGCTTGATCAGGATCTGATTGATTCCATGCTGGACGATTTCCAGTCCACCTTTTCAGAGGACAAGAGTTTCTTTGACTGATCCGACCGGCTAACACCCCCTACCCGCCGTTTCAAAGCAGGGCGTTACTCATCTCCAGGAGCAGCTCACCACAATCCGTGCCCCCCTGGTTTCATCCTTGCAAAACCTGAGTTACTCCCCGATATATTCCAATATTGACTTCTTCTTTTTACCAGAGGCCCTCTCACGGGCCTCTTCCGAGATATCAACACAATCATCTTCCTCTTCGTCATGTCCATGCTTGACCTTTTTCTCATGCTTAAAGCTTGCGCCGCCAGCCCCCCTGCGGCCAACCCCTCTGATAAAGTCCAACTTTTCCACCGGATCACTCATAGCGCGCCTCCATCTCCAGACAAAGATGAAATTGATTTTTCGGATACGAGTATATATACTCTTTTATTTATAAATGTTGGAACCTTTAAAAATCGGCTAATTTCCAAGGATGTCTATGATACGCACCATTCTCACCTACCCTAACCCGGAACTCAAAAAAAAATGTGAACCGGTTACAATCATCACCGACTCCATCAAGGAGCTGGTCCAAGACATGGCCGAAACCATGTACAACGCCCCGGGAATCGGACTGGCAGCCCCGCAGATCGGCGTTCATCAACGCATCATCATTATCGACATTTCCGGCCGGGACGAGCCGAAGGATCTGATTGTCGCCATCAACCCGGTCATAACCAGCGCCAGTGGCAGCTGCTATGAAGAAGAGGGGTGTCTCTCCGTCCCTGGCTATGCCGCCAATGTCCGTCGCCATGAGTCCGTCGTTGTAAAGGCGCTGGACCTGAACGGCAATGAACAGACCTGGCATGCCGAGGAGTTGCTGGCAGTCGCCTTTCAACATGAAATCGATCACCTTGACGGCATACTCTATGTCGATCACCTCTCGCCACTCAAACAGGACCTCTTCCGCCGCAAGATACGCAAACAGGCCGAAAGCAGTGAGGAGGGACAGCCATGAGCGGACTACGTGTCATCTTCATGGGTACGCCCGAATTTGCCTGCCCAACCCTGCAGACGCTGATCGATCGCGGCGAGAATCTGCTGGCGGTCATTACCCAACCGGACCGTCCAAAGGGACGCGGCCAGAAGCTGATGCCACCGCCGGTCAAGGAACTGGCGCTGCGCCACGGGCTGAATGTTCTCCAGCCAAACCGGGTCCGCGAGGCGGAGTTCATCCAGATCCTCCGCGACATGCAGCCAGACCTGATCGTCGTAATCGCCTTTGGCCAGATTCTCCCCAAGGCGCTACTGGACATACCACCCATGGGGTGCATCAACGTCCATGCCTCGCTGCTGCCACGCTACCGCGGCGCGGCGCCGCTCAACTGGTGCCTGATCAACGGCGAGGCTGAAACCGGTGTCACGACCATGCTGATGGATCCGGGGCTGGACACAGGGCCGATGTTGCTCAAACGCGCAACACACATTGACGAAAACGAAGATATCACAACACTGCATGACCGCATGTCCATCATGGGTGCGGAACTGCTGTCAGAGACGGTGGACGCGCTGCAGAACGGCAGTGTCAAACCGCAAGCACAGGATGACAGCCAGACCTGCTATGCAGCCATGCTCAAAAAGGAAGATGGCCTGATCAACTGGAATAGACCGGCCCGCGAAATCCACAATCAGGTGCGCGGCCTGGCGGTCTGGCCAGTTGCCTGCACCAGCATTAGCGGACAGGTACTCAAAGTTTTCCGGACAAAGGTTGGAGAGGGAAGCGGCAATCCAGGCAGTGTCATCAGGGCATCCAAGGGGATCTTCGAGGTTGCCTGCCAGGAGGGTAGCCTTTTCATAGAGGAGATGCAACTAGCCGGAAAGAAACGACTAGATTGCAGCAGCTTTCTTGCCGGCTGTCCGGTGGCGGAAGGGCTTCAGCTTGCAGCTGAAACAACGGAGATGGAGACAAAGTGACCCAAACAGAGGAAACAACCGCACCACCACGGAAGAGACTATTCATAACGTTGATGGGGCTGACCTGCCTGATACTGGTGGGGGTGATCTTCCTTGCCTGGTGGGTTCCCAACCGGGGGCTGGCCAACATACATCCGGATCTGCCAAACATCGTCGGCATCATCATGGCAGCACTCTCCGGCATGGCCATCCTCGGCACCGGCATGCTGGTCCTGACAACGGCACTGGGCAAGGATATCTTCTTTACACGCTTTCTGCGACTGATCGTCATCAAATTCCTGCTACCGATGATCGAACTGGTCGGGCGTGGTCTGGGACTGAACAAGGACAGCATCCGTCAGTCATTCATTGCCATGAACAACAGCCTGGTGGTCTCACAGCGCCAAAAGGTCTCCCCTGACCGGATCCTGATTCTCCTGCCGCACTGTATCCAGCTGTTTGACTGTTCCATCAAGGTCACCGGCGACATCAACAAATGCGCCTTGTGCGGTCGCTGCGACATCAAGGGGTTGGTGGACATCGGTAAAAAATACAATGTGGATATTTCCGTCGCCACCGGCGGAACACTGGCACGCAAGGTCATCGTTGAAAAGCGCCCGAAACTGGTTCTGGCCGTCGCCTGCGAACGTGACCTGACCTCCGGCATCAAGGATTGCTACCCACTGCCGGTTATCGGCATCCTCAACGAGCGCCCCTTCGGCCCATGCTTCAACACCGCCGTTGATGTGGCCAAGATTGACGAGGCCCTCAGTCAGGTTATTTCACAGAAGTAGTAAAGTGTCTGACCAGTCAGGCGAATTTGACTGGTCAGACAAAATAAACGATCACTCCCCCATCACCCGCTCATAACAGTCCCTGATCCTACTGGTAATCTCCTCATAATCACAGATCAATGCTGCACCAGGATTTTTAAGTTTGGGATCATACCCCAGCCGCCTGGCCAGCTTGTTCATGTAATTAATCGGCCCGCTCAGATCATTAACCGAATAGTCATGGATGATCCGCAAGCGGTTTTCCAGTCGGCGGAGGAAGATATAACCATTATAAAGGGTATCGGCCATCTCCTCCGAGATCAGACCAATGGCGCGGATCTCCCGCAAGGCTGTGATGGTATTGGTTGTGCGCAATTCAGGGTAACGCTGCCCGTAACGGAGCTGCAGATACTGAACCATGAACTCCACATCCACCATCCCGCCGCGACCGGTCTTGATATTGTAATTCCCGGCGCTCTCCCGGGCCAGTTCAAGCTCCATCCGCTGCCGCAGGCGACGAATCTCTCCCCGTCCCTCCTCAGAGATCGAGGCGCCATAAACCGTCTGGCTGATCACCTGTTCAAGCTGGCTGGAAAATGCACTCTCACCCAGAACCACACGCGCCTTGGTCATGGCCTGACGCTCCCAGATCTGTGCCTCGGCTTGATGATATTCCAGGAAAGACTCCAGCGATGTCACCAGCGGCCCCGAATTGCCTGAGGGACGTAAACGGGTGTCAATCTTGTAGACATACCCCTCACGGGTCTGCATGGTCAGAATCGCAATAATCTTCTGGGCCAGCTTGGCAAAATATTCATGATTGGAGATCTGCCGCTCACCGTCGGTAACCCCCTGATGGTCATAGACAAAGATGATGTCCAGATCAGAGTGGTAGTTCAGATCGCCGCCCCCCATCTTGCCCATGGCAATCACCGCCAGTCCGGCCCGATTCCCGGCAGAATCGTGGGGAGTGCCAAAACGCCGCAGTTCCTGCACCGCCAGACGATAGGCCGCCGCAAGGCAGGCCTCTCCAAGCATTGTCAGCTGATCGGTAATCTCACGCTGCCCCAGCTTGCCATGAATATCATTCAGACCAATCCGCAAAAACTCCTCATTGCGATAACGGCGCAAAGAATCCAGCTGTTCCTCAAAGTAAGCGCTGCGCCCCAGCAAACCGTTCAATTCTGACTCCATCTCCTCCCTGCTCTTGGAGATGGATGCGTGACCACGGCCAACCATACTCTCCAGCAGATCGGCATGCCCGATCAGGATTTTGGAGAGAAATTCGGACATACCGAACAGCGACACGACCAGTTTAAGGGTCTCCCGGTTCTCCGCCAGCAGGGCATAGTAAGATTGGCGCTTGGCAACGATTGTCAGAAATCGCTCCAGATTGACCAACGCCATATCCGGATCAGGTGAGTCAAACAGGTCGTGCAGCAACAGCGGCGCGATCTTTTCCAGCAGCCGGCGACTCCGCTCGGTCAGATTCCCCCGAACAGGGCCATTACGCAACGAAAGGATGTTTTCATAGGCGCGATCCACATCCTCAAAGCGCCGCTCGGCCAGCATATCCTTGACAAGATCCGAATCGGCGTTGACATCCAGAAAAAAGAGCAGTTCCGGGCTCTGTTCCTCCTGCAGCGTCTTGTCGCTGGAATGAAACAGATTGCCGTAGATCTCGGAGACATTTGCCCGGTGACGGTCCAGCACCTCGAAAAACCGGCGGACACCGTCATGACGGATAAAGCCGCAACGCCTTGCCAGGGCATGCAGTTCCTCCTCTTTGGCGGGAAGATTATGGGTCTGACGCTCCTGAACCACCTGAATCCGGTGTTCAACGGTGCGCAGAAAACGATATGCATTGGTCAGCCGTTCATAGTCGTCCTGGTTCACCAGCCCGGCATCGCGCAACCCCTTCAGGGCGCGCAATGAATTGCGTTCCCGCAGGGTTGCATTCTTGCCGGCATAGACCAGCTGCAGAGCCTGAATGAAGAACTCGATCTCGCGAATACCGCCCCGGCCAAGCTTGAGATTGGACTCCCCCTCCATGGATCGGGTCAGAGAGGCGTCGATCTTCTGCTTCATATGCTTCATATCCTCGATCAGGTTATAATCAAGGTACTTGCGATAGACAAATGGCTGCAGCATCAGCAGCAGCTGTTCCCCCAACTCCAGGGAACCGGCCACCGGCCGCGCCTTGAGCATGGCCGTCCGCTCCCAGGACTGTCCCCAGGATTCATAATAGATCTCGGCGGAACGGAGCGAAACCGCCATATCCCCGGATTTTCCCTCCGGACGCAGACCGACATCGACCCGAAAGACAAAACCATCCTCCGTCACCTGGGACAGGGATTTGCTGACCATCTCGGCCAGCTTGCTGAAGAACCTCTGCAGCGAAACCACCCCGCGCCGGCCATTGGCAGACTCAACACCGCTTGTCTCGCCATTATCGGATTCATAGAAATAGATGATGTCGATATCTGAAGAAAAGTTCAGCTCGCATCCGCCAAGCTTGCCCATGCCGATCACAACCATCTCGGCCTCGCCCAGCCCATTCTCCCCCATGAACTGGGGGGTGCCGTACTCAAGCTTCAATGAGCGCCGGCAGACCTCATAGGCAATCTGCAGCGAGGATGAGGCCAGGGAGGAGAGTTCAGCGGTCACCTCCTCCAACGGGGCCATCCCCATCAGGTCACGCGCCGCAATCCTGACGATCTCGCTCCGCTTGAAGCAACGCAGGCACTTCATCATGGCGGGGACATCACTCCCCTCCGCAACCATCTCGCGAAGTTCCGTCAGCATCCCGGAGTGGCTGCGGGAAAGGCTGATCTCATTTTCAACAAACAGGCGGCGGAGCACGAGCGGATCGCGATAGATCAGATTAACCAGGAAGGGGGATGAACCGCAGATTTTAATCAGGCAGGCCAATGCCTTGCGCGAGGCAGACAGGGCAGCCAGATCCGCCGCTGGAATAACACCAACAAGTCTTTCAAAGGTATTCAGGGCCATATCAGGCAGCGGCGTCCGCAGGGAATTGATCACAATCCGGTGCAGGATCTCCGTCGAGAACTGTTCCCGGATCAGGAGTATATTATCGGCTGAACGGGCCCCGTAGAGGAATCCGCGTGCCTCAAGAAAGCTGGCCAGCTCAGCTTCAAGCCTTTCGCAATCCACAATCGCCATGATCCGGTAAAATTCTTCCAAAAATCGCTGCACAAACATATCAGTTCCCCACAACCCGGCGCAGGCCGGCGCGGTAATCACCCTTGACGATGCCATTTTCAGTAATGATCGCAGTTATGTACTCGGCCGGTGTCACATCGAAGGCAGGATTACGCACCCGCACCCCCTCCGGCGCAATGGCAATCCCCTTGATATGGGTCACCTCCTCGGCGCCGCGCTCCTCAATCGGGATTTTGGAGCCGTCGGAGAGGGTCAGATCCAGGGTGGATACCGGGGCAGCGACATAAAAGGGGATATTGTTCGCCCTGGCCAGCACCGCCACGGAATAGGTGCCGATCTTGTTGGCCGTGTCGCCGTTGGCGGCAATCCGGTCGGCCCCGACCACACAGCAGGTAATCTCGCCACGGCTCATGAAGAATCCGGCCATATTATCGGAGATCAGCGTCACCGGAATCCCGTCCTTTTGCAGCTCCCAGGCGGTCAGCCGCGCCCCCTGAAGCCAGGGACGGGTCTCGTCGGCAAAGACCTGGATATTCTTGCCCGCCTCCTGGGCGGCACGGATCACCCCCAGGGCGGTTCCGTAACCGGCAGTGGCCAGCCCGCCGGCATTGCAGTGGGTCAAAACCGTGGCATTCTCCGGGATCAGGGTCGCCCCCCACTTGCCGATGTTACGGCAGATCGTCAGATCCTCCGCCTCAATCCGGATCGCCTCGTTCTTCAAGATCTCGCGGATCTGATCCAGCCCCTTGCCACGGGCCGCCTCGGCAACCCGTTTCATCCGCTGAATGGCCCAAAACAGATTGACCGCCGTCGGACGGGTGCGGGCCATCACATCACAGACATTCTCCAGCTGACGGAAAAAAGTCTCCGCTGTATCGGCAATGATATCCCGTGCCCCCAGGGCGATCCCCATTGCGGCAGCCACTCCAATTGCCGGGGCGCCGCGGATAATCATTCCCCGAATCGCCTCTGCCACGGATTTGAAATCAGTATAGGTTATATAAATCTCTTCCGCTGGCAGGCGGGTCTGGTCAATCATGATCACGGAATCGTCACGCCACTCAATAGTACGAAAAGACATTGCAATCTCCTTATGAATTAGCCTGTATTGTTTGGCGCTAAATCTAGCATGGAGCCGGACGCCAGGCAATCATTTCAAAACCGGCGCCCCCTTTTTACTTGCGGCCCGCAAGCCGGCGCTGTTATAACTTCAGCTGATTAAAACCAATTTCCCGTTGTCGGACACCCTTCCAGCGAAGCGGTGCATTTTGCAGACGGGTGGCCGCAACTGACGATCTGGCAGTGGCCGGAATGAAAACAGACCATCCATGAATAAATACTTTACAGAAGATGCGCTGCTGCTCATGCGCCACGAAATCGCCGCTGCCAGGGGGAATGAGGTTTTCTTCATCGGCCAGACCAATGTGGACGGGATTGTCTGCGAGGTCGAGGCGATTGCCCGCGGGAACAAGGGGGCTGTACCGGCGATTCTCTCCCGCGCCTCCAGCGGTGATGTTGTCATCCACAACCACCCCAATGGCGACCTGACCCCCTCGGCAGCCGATATGGACATCGCCTCCGTGGCCGGTAACCAGGGGATCGGTTTCAGTATCATCGATAACGCCTGCAGCCGCTGCTACCAGGTGGTTACCCCCTACACCGAAAAGCGGGGCGAACTGCTCTCGCTGGACGAAATCGGCAGGGTCTTTTCAGATAGCGGAATATTGGCAGCCAACCTCAAGGATTATGAACAGCGCGATGAGCAACTCCGCATGGCGCTCTCCGTTGCCGAGGCGTTCAACCATGACCGGATCGCACTGATCGAGGCCGGCACCGGAACCGGCAAGTCGCTGGCCTACCTGATCCCGGCCATCCTCTGGGCCGTGCGCAACAACGAGCGGGTCGTCATATCCACCAACACCATCAACCTGCAGGAACAGCTTATCCGCAAGGATCTCCCCTTCCTGGCCCGGCATACGCAGATCGAATTCAAAACAGCCCTGATCAAGGGGCGTGGCAACTACGCCTGCCTGCGCAAGCTCGAGAATGCCGAATCCGACCCGGAACTGTTCCCGGATGAATCCGCCGGAGAGATGACCAAGCTGATCGAGTGGAGTCATGCCAGCAACGACGGCTGCCGCAGCGACCTGGGCTTCATCCCGCGCGGCGGTGCTTGGGAAAACATCTGCTGCGAGGCCGACCAGTGCGGACGTTCGCGCTGCAAACACTTTAACCGTTGTTTCTTTTACCGGGCCAGACGAGACTCCTCCTCGGCCAGAATCCTGGTTGTCAACCATGCCCTGCTCCTCTCGGACATCGTCCTCAAGCAGGAGGCCGGTTACGACGCCACCGCCATCATTCCCCCCTTTACAAGGCTGATCTTCGACGAAGGGCACCACCTTGAGGATGTGGCCACCAGCCACCTTTCAACACTGATCTCACGCGGCGGAATCCTGAAACAGCTCCAGCGGCTTGTTCCGCTCAAGCAGACCAAATCGGGATTGCTCAACATTGTTTCCGGCAGACTGACCAGAGATCTGCCCGATAGCATGGAGACCCTCTATAACGAGCTATCAGCCCTGCTGGAAACGCAACTCTTCCCCAAAACCGTGGATATCTCCCAGCTTACCGAGGCAACCATGGACTGGCTGGCCTTGGCGATCACCCGGGAAAGCGGCAGCAACTCGCGGGAGCAGAAACTGCGCATCACCACTGAAATCGACAGCAAGGAGTTCTGGAAAGAGTGCTGCCACAGAATCCGCTCCCTGGCCGACGCAATCAACGACTACACATCGGCACTGCGCACCCTGCTGCGCCGTAGCGAGGACCTGCCGGACAAACTCAAGGAAAAGATCGCTGACCAGCTACTCGATATCGGCGGCATCGAAAGGCGGCTGCAGGGGATGGCTGAGGATCTGCTGTTTGTGATTGCCGAGCAGGATGGCTACTGCCGCTGGGTCGAGACATCCAATGGCAGTCGCGGGCTCCAGGCCAGGCTGTGCGCCGCCCCACTCGACATATCCGGCGCCATCAAGGAAAGCCTGCTGGACCAACTGAAAACTATCATAGTCACCTCCGCCACACTGACGGTTGGCGGCAGCTTCAGCTACCTTAAAAAGCGGACCGGTTTTGGCCTGCTCCCCAAAGTACGGCTGGGGGAATTGCAGCTGGCATCGCCATTCAACTACGCCAGTCAGGTCTTGCTGGCAGTGCCGCAGGAGATGCCGGAACCGACTGAATCGGGCTACCGCGCGGCGTTGGAGGAGTATATCCTCCGCGCTGTCAGCGCTTCACGAGGGGGGGCATTCATCCTCTTCACATCCTACGACCTGCTCAACAAGGTTTATGACGCCCTGCAACCGGAACTATCCCGACTGGGACTGACCTCCTTCAAACAGGGGCATACAACCCGCCACACCCTGCTGGCCCACTTCCGCAAGGAGGGGAACGGTGTCCTCTTCGGCACGGACTCCTTCTGGGAAGGGGTGGATGTCAAGGGAGAGGCGCTGCGTCTGGTCATCATTGCCCGCCTGCCATTCCAGGTCCCGACCGAACCGGTTCAACAGGCACGCTCGGAGCAGATCGATGCCATGGGGGGGAGTTCCTTCCGCGAATTCTCCATCCCCCAGGCGGTCATCAAATTCCGCCAGGGTTTTGGCCGTCTGATCCGCAGCCGTGACGACCGTGGCGCGGTTCTGATCCTGGACCGCCGGATCATCACCAAGGGGTATGGCAAGACCTTTCTTAAATCGCTGCCCGACACGGAACTGGTTAATGTACCAGCCAGCGAACTGTTCAGCCGCATGGAGCGCTTTTTTAGAATGGGGAGCGAGCAGGGTGAAGGAAAACGGGAACTGGCCCCATGAAACTGATCCGTAAAATATTTCACCCGGTCATGGCGCTGATCGCCATCCAGCTGGTCTGGATCACACTGGTCGTGTTCTGGATCTACTGGTTTGTAGGCAAGAGCCGTGAATTTCGGGCGCTGGCGGAAAAATACAGCCCCGACCTGATCGGCAGAAGCTTCAACTGGATTGTCATGGTCGAGGGTCTGATCATGCTGGCGGTCATCCTGGCCGGGGTTTATATTCTCTTTGCCTACTGGAAACGCCAATCCGGGATGTACGCACAGCAGCGCGACTTCATCTCACAGGTCACCCATGAGCTCAAGTCGCCGTTGGCATCCATCCAGCTTCACCTGGAGACCATCCGCCTGCGCCAATTGCCCCAGGAAAAACTGAACGCCTTTGTCGGTACAATGCTGGCGGATACGGAGCGGCTGCACTATCTGATCAACAACCTGCTCATGACCGCACGCCTGGAACAGCGCCGCAAACATGCCGACAAACGCCAGGTGGACCTTTCCGCCATGCTGGATGAATTTGTCCTGCACGAACGGAGCAAACTTCCCATAGGGGGGAGTGTCACACTGGAATCAGAAAAAGGGATCAAGCTGCTGGCCGACCCGGAAGAGATCGGCATGGTTCTCCGCAATCTGTTTGAAAATGCCGTCCTCTACTCGCCGGAAACCACCGATATCACGATCCGACTTGAAAGGAGCGGCACCCTAGCCAAGCTCTCCATCCAGGACAAGGGGCGTGGCCTTGAAAAGCACCAGCTGAAACAGGTCTTCAGAAAATTCTACCGCGTGCAGCAGCATGACGAAAATGTCAGGGGCACCGGACTGGGGCTGTACATCATCGAGACCATTGTCAAAAACCATGGCGGCACCGTCAGGGTCGAGAGCGAGGGGCTCGGCCACGGCTGCAAATTCACCGTCAGCCTACCGGTGCAGTAACAGCCGGACAAACGCCGTACAATAAAATCATGGAGGACAGATCTGGAAAACCATGAATAGTGACAAACCGCACATACTGCTGGTGGAGGATGAAATCCATCTGGCCAGGGGGATCTGTTTCAACCTGGAAGAGGACGGTTTCCGCGTCAGCCATTTTGAATCGGGAGAAAAGGCGCTTCCGGCGCTGGAGGTCGAACATTTTGAACTGATCATACTGGATGTCATGCTGCCCGGCATGAACGGCTTTGAAGTCTGCAGCCAGATCCGCAAGCTGGACGCCCGGGTGCCGATCCTGATGCTGACCGCCCGTTCAGAGGATACGGACCGCGTTTTGGGGTTGGAGAGCGGGGCGGATGACTACCTGACCAAGCCGTTCAATCTGGTTGAATTTCTCCTGCGCGTGAAGGGAATGCTGCGCCGTTCGTCCTGGTACCGTCCCGACCCGGTGGAAGAGGGATACATCTTTGGTGACAACGAGGTTTTCCTGCTTTCATACCGGGCAAAAACAGCGCAGGGGGAGATTGACCTGACCGAGATGGAGGTCAGGGTACTCTCGCTGTTCTTCCAGAAAGAGGGACAGATCATTCCACGCGGCGAGCTGCTCCAATCCGTCTGGGGCTATTCCAGCGATACGGAGACCAGGACCCTGGACAACTTCATCGTCCGCCTGCGGCGCTACTTTGAGCCGGATCCGGCCAAACCGGCCCATTTCCAAACCGTGCGCGGCGTTGGCTACCGCTTCATCAGAAACAAACCGTGAAACAGTGTCCTCCCCAGGCAATCAAAACCTACCTGCTGAAACGCGCCGTAACGGCCCCATGGCAGATCAACGGCAACCCGGCTGCCCCCTTTGACGCCGCGGTTGTCATCCCCGCCCTGGCCGAGACGGCCAATCTCCGGCTAACCCTCACCTCACTGGCCGCCAACCCGGCCGAACAGCTGGCAAAGACGCTGATCCTGATTGTCGTCAACAACCGTCTGGATGCCACCCCGAAAACAAAGGCGGATAACCGCAACACACTGGAACAGCTCCCACTCTGGCGCGAGGAACTCCAGCTATCCAACCTGCACTGGGTCGATGCCGCAACCGGCAACCTTGAATTGCCAGCGGGTCAGGGGGTCGGGCTAGCCCGCAAGATCGGTATGGATCTGGCATTGCGGCAGCTCGACTACCAAGTCGACAGGCCGTTGTTGATCTGCCTGGATGCCGACACCCTGGTAGCGCCAGATTATCTTCCGGCAATCAGGTCGCATTTCAACGCCAGCAGCGCTGGCGGGGCCAGCATTGCCTACCGCCACCAAACGGCTGGGGAGAGACAGCAGCAGGAGGCCATTGACCGCTATGAACTATTTCTGCGCAGCTACCAGTTCGGGCTGAAACAGGCCGGTTCGCCCTACGCCTTTGCCACCATCGGCAGCGCCATGGCCTGCACAGCAGCTGCCTATGCAGCCAGCGGCGGCATGAACCGGCGTCAGGCGGGCGAAGACTTTTACTTCCTGCAGCAGGTCTACAAGACATCGGGGGTTGAAACGCTGAACGGCACGACCGTATTTCCCTCGCCGCGGGCCTCCGACCGGGTGCCGTTCGGCACCGGCCGCGCCGTCGGGGATATGCTCAATGCCGGTAACGGCCAGTTGCTCTTCTACGATCCGCGCCTGTTTGATCTGCTTGCCCAGTGGCTGGAGTGTGCCATGAAGTATTCTTGTGAGGATGGAGAGAATCTGCTGAAACGGGGGGCTGCCATTGCGGATGGATTGGGGCTGTTTCTACAACAAACGGGCTTTGCGGCTGCCTGGGACGGCATCCTCAAAAACTGCCGCGACCAGGACAGGCTTGCCACGGCCTTTCATGGCTGGTTCGACGCCTTCCGCACCATGCGCTTCATGCACCAGATGACCGACAGCGGCTATCCGCGCCAGGCACCCGAACAGGCCGTTGCGGTGCTACTGGGGCAGTGCGGGCTATCGGCCAGACCAACGGTCAGCGAGATGCTGGAATATCTTCGGACGGTCCAGGGGTGATCCCGGTTTCAAACCAGGGACAATCCCGGAACAAGAGCATTTGCTCCCCGCTGCCACACCTCTAACGCCCCCTTGTCTCCACAAAGACATTGGCCTCGTAAAGCCTTGCCCTACTCCCTGCCGCCACTCCCCGGTAATAATCCACCAGATCCTTGTCATTGATCGTGGTCTGCACGGCCAGCTCGGATTGCAGCTTTTCACGCTGTTTCAGGGCACGGGTCCCGCCACGGGTGAAACTGCGGGAAACAACACTGGAGCTGATGCGCGGCAAAGGCAGGCGGCGGTCGCTGGCAAAGACCTTGACCAGATCCTTGCCAAAGGGGGGCTCAACCCTGATCTCCCAACTATCGTCATCCTCGGGGATGACATGGACAATGCCAGGCAGCCTGGGCTGCTCACGCTCTCCCGCCTTTGGATACAACAAACTAACCTCTCCCTGCGGATTGATATTGTAAACATAGATATACAGGGGGCTGGCAACCTGTACGGCAAAACTGACCACCTCCCCCTCGCGATAGATCTGATAGCCGCTCCCCTTAGACGTGGCGACACGCACCCCACCCCTCTGCTCTCCCCCGGTATCACCAAACTCGGACAACCGCTCGTCAACGGTGCTGGAGAGCGAATAGCTTATCAGCGACAACGGCAGACTTTCTGACGCAGTAGCCAGGACAACCCCCTTCCGGTCCTTGAGCGTAATCTCCAGATTCACTGTCTCCCTGCCACGCAGATAGCTTCCCTCCAGCACGGCATCGGCATTACTCAGAACGGCATCCAGCGCCCCAACTCCAAGACCATCGGTTGAACGGGCGGTCAGCTTCTTCAGCGACGGTTTTTCCTCCACCAGCCTGAAGGCGGGGTTGGCGGCCAGAACATTCTTGAACCTGCTGGTGACGTATTCGGCAAAGGGGGATGAGCCGCCAGCCGGGGTCGCCACCAGCGGGGTAATAAATACCGACAATGCAGCCGCTCGCTGATAACCGTTGACGATTTTGGCGGCCATCCGTGTAATCCTGCCATCCAGATTCTCTGCAAATGCATCGGCGGGCAATCTGTCCAGGGTCAGCTCATAGGTTCCATTCAGATTACGGTAGGAGCCATCCCTGGGTCTTTTAAGCTTGAGGTAGAGCGTGACCTTGTCCGCACTACGATGGTAGCTGACAGTGATGACATAATCGGCCTGGTCGATCAGACGCCCTTCAAGCCGGTAGCCCGCCTTGCTGAAGGCGCGCTCCAATTCATTCACCAGCATTCCGGCAAAGGGAACATAACGGACATCTGCATCCTCGCGAATGTCGTTACGATCCAGATACAGACTGAAACTGACCCCGGCCTGTTCCCTTTTCAATTCCTGGGCCATGGCATCGGCCATCTCCGCCAAGGTTTTAAAGGGGACGGTGCGGGACTCCGCAGATTCAGATGCGCCACCGGAACCGAGAGACCAGGCAAAAGCCGGACCACAGAACAACAGCAGCAACAATGAAACAGGGAAGAGCAGCCTACAAAATCTATTCATGACAACCTCGGCATCAGGGGGATAAACCAGCAAAATCAATCAAAAACGGCTAACAGCAGATGGGCAGCAGGGATAAGGGGAGCGACGGGAAGGTACTCAGTATTTAAGACCATTTTTAAGCATTTCCGCAAACTGTTCCGCAAGGACCGGACGGCTGAAAAGATACCCCTGCATCTCAACACAGTTATGGAATGAGAGGAAACCCATCTGCGCCCTGGTTTCAACCCCTTCGGCAATGACATTCAGCTTGAGCATCTGGGACATGGCGATGATAATCTCGGCAATCGCCGCATCGTCGGAGTTTGTCGTTATATCGCGCACAAAGGAGCGATCAATCTTCAGACGGCTAATCGGAAAATGCTTCAGGTATGAAAGCGAGGAATAACCGGTGCCGAAATCGTCAACCGCCAGAGCAATGCCCATCTCCTTCAGCTTGCGGAGCATGTCGATGTTGCCATCCGCATTTTTCATAATCGCGCTTTCGGTTATCTCCAGTTCCAGCCATTCCGGGGCCAGCCCGGTTTCAAACAGAATTGACGAAATAGTCTCATCCAGACGCTGCTGCCCAAACTGCCGCGCAGAGAGATTGACCGCCACCCTGACCGGGGGGAGCCCAGCCATCTGCCAGGCCTTGTTCTGACGGCAGGCCTTCTGCAGCACCCATTCGCCAAGCGGGACGATGAATCCGGTCTCTTCAGCCAGGCAGATGAACCTGTCCGGCCCAAGCAGCCCCATATCAGGATGCTGCCAGCGTAAGAGCGCCTCCATGCCGACAATTTTACCATTGCGGACATCAACCTGCGGCTGGTAAACCAGAAAGAACTCCTCACGCTCCAGCGCCTTACGCATGGAATTCTCAAGCATCAACCGTTCAAGTGCCTTGCTGTTCATCTCCTGGGAAAAAAAGTTAAAACTGTTACGCGACAGTTCCTTGGCCTGATACATGGCCAGATCGGCGTGTTTCAGCAGGAGATGACCATCATCACCATCAAGCGGATAGACTGAGATGCCGATGGTAGCGGTAATATAGATCTCGTCGTCGTCACCATCGAACGGCTCTGCGATTATGGAGAGAATCTTCTTGGCGGCGTTGCTCAGCCCCTCTTCGTTTGTCACGCTGTTCATGACAATCACAAACTCGTCGCTCCCCAGACGGGCCAGGGTATCACTGTCCCGGATGCAGCCCAGCAGACGTTTGGCAACCGATTTGAGCAGATAATCGCCGGCCCGGTGTCCAAGTGTTTCGTTAACATTTTTAAGCCGGTCCAGATCAATAAAGAGCAGACCGACGATCTGCTTGAGCGGGGCAGCCTTGGCAATCGAATGGGTTATCCGTTCATGCAGCAGATTACGGTTTGGCAGACCGGTCAGGGTATCATAATTGATCAGTTGCTGGATTTCGCACTCCGCCTTGATTCTATCGGTTATATCCAGCGTGGTCCCGGATATCAAACAGGTCTTGCCGTCATCACCGAACTCCGGCTCCCCATGAATATTTACAATTGCCTCGCCGTTCAACCGGGATTTGATGCGGCAGACCGTATTGAACGACTGGCCATTCTTGACCGCCTGGAAGAAATTCCGCTTCAGCAGCGGCAGATCCTGCTGATTGATGCAACCAAGGATCATCCTGATGCTGACCTGTTCCGCATCCGTCTGCATGATACCGATGATCCGGTAAAATTCATCTGACAGGTAGATGTTGCCATTTCTGAGATCCAGCTCCCAGCTCCCCATCCTGGCAATCCGCTGTGCCCGCGCCAGCCTGGATTCACTCAGCCGCAACAACTGCTTGACCCGTTCCAGGCGCTCCCGTGTCTCGATTTCGTGCAATGCCCTGGTAACCACCAACGGCAGGCGCTCAAGAAAGCTGCCATCCTTGACCACGTAATCACAGGCCCCGGTCTTGATCATCTCAACGGCCAGGCAGGCATCATCGGCCCCGGCGACAACAATAAACGGAATCTGACAGCCAAGCTCCCAGATCTGCTCGATCAGGTCGGCCCCCTCCATATCCTGCAGGGAATAGTTGAGCAGGATCAGTCGTGGGCTGTTGGCTGATAGCCAGGCCAGCGCATTGCGGCCGCTCCCAACCGTCAGGGTCGGATACCCCTCCTGCTCAAGGGTTGACGAGATCTGTTCCGAGAAATCATCATCCTCTACAACCAGGATCTGAACATTATTGTCATGACAGTCAGAAATACCGGTCACACAAACCCTTTCAAAAAGATAATCTGTTACGGCTCCAAATCAGCAGCATAGCTTGCATCAGGACGACTTTTTCTTGAGTCTGCGCCAGCGTTTGTTCTGTTGCGGCACCCGGCTGATGGCCAGCGAATCGGCCGGCACATCACTGGTGACCGTTGTACCGGCTGCCACCAGCGAATTACGTCCGACCCTGACCGGCGCAACCAGCTGGACATCACTGCCGATAAAGACATCATCCTCGATCACGGTGCGGTATTTGTTGACCCCGTCATAGTTACAGGTAATCGTGCCACAACCGATATTCACATCCCGGCCAATCTCGGCATCCCCCAGATAGGTCAGGTGGGAGGCTTTGGATCCAGCACCCATAACCGTCTTTTTGGTTTCAACAAAGTTACCGATCTTGACATGATCAGCCAGAATCGTGCCGGGACGAAGGCGCGCCATCGGTCCAACGGCAACCTCGTTCCCCAGCTCGGCCCCCTCCAGCACAGAACCGGCCTTGATTTGGCAACCATCGCCAATCCGGCTGTCGCTGATCGAGACACCCGCCTCAATCAGACAGTTGCGGCCAATGGTCGTATTTCCCGATATGGTGCAACCGGGAAAGATGACCGTGTCCTCGGCCACAGAGACGGAATGATCGATATATGTCGCCAGCGGATCAACCATTGAAACACCGGCGGCCATGAGACGATTATTGATCCTGCCCCGCAGGATCCGGGATGCCTCGGCCAGCTGAATCCGGTCATTGACCCCCATGATCTCGTCGCTGTCCAGGGCAGGCATGGCCAGACAGAGATCCCCCTTGCCAACCGCAATGGCAACCAGATCCGTCAGGTACAGCTCTTTCTGGGCATTGTCACAGTTCAATGAATCGATGTTTTCAAACAGAAAGGCGGAATCCATACAGTAGATGCCGCTGTTGATCTCTGTAACAAGACGCTGTTCATCGCTGGCATCCTTTTCCTCAACAATACCCAGCACCCCCCCATCCTTGTCACGCAACAGGCGGCCATATCCATGGGGATTCTGCAGTACGGCGGTCAGAACTGTCACTGCGGCAGACTTTGAACGATGGTAATCAATCAGGCTGGTAAGTGTCTCTGGAGTCAGGAGCGGTGTGTCACCACACAGGATCAGAACCGTGCCATCAAAACCGGACAATGCCTCACGGGCACAGGCAACGGCATGTCCCGTACCCAACTGCTCGGCCTGCAGGACAATGCGGATATCCTCCTCCCCGTTGAACAATCCGGCAACCTGCTCGGCCTGATGACCGACCACAAGCGCCAGGGAATCAGCACCAGCCGCACGGGCTGCTGCTACAGACCAGGCAATCATCGGCCTGCCGGCGGCAGGATGCAGTACCTTGGCCTGTCCCGATTTCATCCGGGTTCCCTTACCGGCAGCCAATATAATCGACGCAATTTTATCCATATCCAGTTATCCTTCCAGATCAATAATCATGATTTTTATGGGCTACGCCCCTTGCAGAACCTCGTGGCATGCCATTGCGGCAGGTTTCTGGCCGGAATCCGGCTTTCAAACGCTTGAAAAACCGGGATCCCCGACAGAACATTCAGGGATGACAATCTTTTTTGCAAGGGACTCTTATGCTTGCGTTAAACCAGAATGTAAGCGGCTTAATAAAACGTCATACTATTCGACAGAGAATTCATCGTCAAGCAACAATATTTTCCGATTACTTCTTTACTTAGATTCTTTTTTAGTTATATTCTAAGATTTAATATTCATCATATGAATTTCAGGGATAATGTTACAATGGCGCTGGCCGAAGACCTCATACAACTGGAACATCAGCTATCAAGCCTGGTCACCCGCTATGAACAGTATTTCATCGGGCTGGAGCGCCGGGAACCGCTGCAGCTGTTCAATGAGGTTGAAAAGCTGATCCGACGCCACGCCAATACCCCGATCAACAATACGATGTACAAACATAAATATAATATGCTCACCGCCCGTTTCAACACGTATCGTGAGCATTGGAACCGGATTTTACGGCTGATGGAAGAGGGTAAATACTCCCGCGACCGCTTCATCAGCGACCTGCGACAGCGCCAGCGTTCAGACAGCAAGTCAAACAAACAGGAGAACCTCCGCAAGGAGAATAATGATAACGAACTGGAGCGCGTCTATAACGAACTGCGCGAAGCTCGCAAGAGCTGCCAGATGCCCGTAGAAAAACTTACCCGAGAGATGGTTGCCGCCACCATTGATAAATGCAGACCAGCCATCGCTGCAAAGCTCGGCACCGACGACCTCCGCTTCCGGGTTGTTGTTGAAGATGGCAAACCCAAGATCAAGGCCAGCCTGCGCAAATAGCCGCCAAATCTGTTCCGGCTGACTTACCTGACCCATAACTGACACCGCCAAATCCCATTTGAGTTAACAATTTATGAATACGCCTGATCAACCAGCCCTCTCCGCAACCCTGAACCAGCTTCGTGAACTGCTCGAAAGAGATACCAGACAGGTCTCCATTCCCGGCCTGAAAGGCTCTGCCCCCGCCTTTATCATCGCCTCCCTGCTGACGTGCCATAAACGCCCGCTGCTGGTTATCACACCAGACCAGGAGAGTACGGATGAATTCAGCAGCGAACTCGGTTTCTTTTCCGGCTCTGCCTTTGCACCACTCTCATTTCCAGCCTGGGACATGGCCCCATTTTCAGCCGCGGCACCCCACCCGGATGTTGTCGCCGCCCGTATGAATACACTCTTCCGGCTGCACAATACACTTTCCAGGGTCGTGATCATGCCGGTGTCGGCGGCACTACAGAGGGTTCTCCCGCGCCAGACATTCAACGAGGCCTCCTGCTACCTGGTCAGCGGTGAGGAGTTTGAACGGGACGAGCTTTTGGCAAAGCTGGTCAAAATGGGTTACAACTCGGTTCCACTGGTTGAGGATCGCGGCTCCTTTGCCGTACGGGGCGGGATCCTGGACATCTTCCCCCCCAACATGACCTCACCGGTTCGGATTGAGTTCTTCGGCGACACAATTGAAACCATGCGCTGTTTCGATCCACTGACCCAACGTTCCCTGCAACCGCTGGAGGAGCTGATCCTGCTCCCATCCCGCGAGATCCTGCTGACGGATGAAATCCTTGAAACACTCCCCCCCCGCCTGAAGGGGTGCTGCGACAATCTGGATATCCCCGCTAACCGGCGCCGTGAACTGCTGGAAGAGATGAGCAACGCCATCTATTTCAATGGTATTGAATTCCTCCAGCCACTCCTCCATCCCGGCCTGGAAACGATCTTCAGCTACGCCCCGCAGGCCGACATTGTGCTGCTTGATCCCCAGGCGATTCAGGATAGCGCCAGGCGCATCGCAACGGACATTGCTGAAGGGATTGCCAAGGCCGCCCTGGCCGCACTCCCCCACTCACCTGCGGAAGAACTGTTCCTATCCCCACCGGAACTTGAAAGGCTCTTGGCAGACCGCTGCTGCATATCGCTGGGAGGTCTTTCACTGGACGACAACGGTCCAGCGGCACGGCTGCAGATCTGCTGCAGCGACAACACCCCATTACGCGTAAACATCTCCAGGGAGACAACCCAGGCCCTGGCACCGCTTTCCCGGGCACTCCAAACAAGGCTCGACGAGAAGAATGCCGTTTTTATCGTCTGTCATCAGCAACCGCAGACCGAGCGGCTCAAGGAACTCCTCGCCCCCTATGGTCTGAAATGCCGAATCAGCGAGGCCACATTTCCAGAGGAAACAGCACAATCCCAAGCTGACCTTGTTACCCTCCTGAAGGGTGACCTATCCCGCGGCTTCCACCTGCCGGATGCCAGAATCTCGATTATCGCCGAGGAGGAGCTATTCGGAAAACGGGTCAAGAAACGGGGCGTTTCCGAAATCCGTAAAAAGCAGATCCTCTCCTCCCTGGCCGAGCTCAAGCCTGGCGATCATATGGTTCACATCGACCACGGCATTGGTCTCTACCGCGGCATGCAGCACATCACCATCGGATTATCGGCTGGTGATTTCCTGCTACTTGAATATGCCGGCGGCGACAAACTGTACCTGCCGGTTGACCGGCTGGCCCTGGTCCAGCCCTATGTCGGGCCAGACGGCAGTTCACCCGCCCTGGACAAGCTTGGCGGCACTTCCTGGGAAAAATCCAAGGGAAAGGCCAAAAAGGCCATTGAGGAACTGGCCGGCGAATTACTCGAAATCTATGCCAAGCGTCAGATTTCCGAGGGTTTTTCCTTCTCGCCACCTGACGAAATGTACCGTGAATTCGAGGCTTCCTTTGCCTGGGAAGAGACGGCGGACCAGCTCTCTGCCATTCAGGACGTACTGGCGGATATGCAGAACTCCCGCCCGATGGACCGTCTGATCTGCGGCGATGTCGGCTTCGGCAAGACCGAGGTGGCCCTGCGCGGCGCCTTCAAATCCGCCCTGGATGGCAAGCAGGTCGGCGTACTGGTTCCAACAACCGTACTTGCCCAGCAGCATTTCGAGACATTTCACGAACGGATCAAGGATTATCCGGTAACCGTCGAGGTCATCTCGCGCTTCCGCACCCCCAAGGAGCAGAAGGCGATTCTTGAAAGGCTTAAAAAGGGGGAGATCGACATCATCATCGGCACCCACCGCCTGCTCCAGAAGGATGTGGTCTTCAAGGACCTCGGCCTGATGATCATCGACGAGGAACAACGTTTCGGGGTCAAAGACAAGGAGCGAATGAAATCGTTCCGGGCGGTGGTGGATGTCCTGACCCTCAGCGCAACACCAATCCCACGGACACTGTATATGTCCATGATGGGGATCCGTGATCTTTCCATCATCGATACTCCGCCAGTGGATCGCCTCTCCGTCAAAACATTCGTCGCCCGTTTCTCGGAGGAGCTGATCCGTGAGGCGGTCATGCGTGAACTGCGCCGGGGCGGACAGGTATTCTTTGTCCACAACCGGGTACAAACAATTGCCAAGCGGGCCGAACTGCTGGCCGAGCTGATCCCGGAGGCAAAAATTGCCGTCGGCCATGGCCAGATGGGAGAACATGAACTGGAAAAGGTCATGCTCGATTTCATGCATGGCAATACCAATCTGCTGATCTGCACGACGATTATTGAATCCGGGCTCGACATACCCAATGCGAACACACTGATCATCGACCACGCCGACAAATTCGGACTATCCCAGCTCTATCAGCTGCGCGGCAGGGTTGGCCGCTCAACCAAACGCGGCTATGCCTACCTGCTGATCCCCGGCGAGTCATCACTTTCAGCGGACGCCCGCGAACGGCTTCGCATCCTGCAAGACATCTCGGAGCTGGGGGCTGGCTTCCGGATTGCAACCCACGATATGGAGATCCGCGGCGCAGGGGATATGCTTGGCAGCCGCCAATCCGGCACGGTTGTCGAAATCGGCTTTGAGCTCTACAACCAGATGTTGGAGGAGACCATCTGCCGCATGCGCGGCGAGGCGGTCTCTGAGCGGGTTGAACCAGAGATCAATCTCAGCGTTCCAGCCTTCATCCCCGAGAGTTATGTCAGGGAGACCGGCCAGCGGCTTCTGATCTACAAAAAATTGACCCAGGCGGAGAATGAGGATGATATCCTTGACGTCCAGAACGAGTTGACTGATCGTTTCGGCAAATATCCGCTGGCAACCACCTACCTGTTCGAAATCATGAAACTACGGATCATGCTCAAGCAGCTTCTGGCACGCCAGATCGATTATGATGGCCAGAACCTGATCATCTCGTTTCACCCCCGCACCCCGGTTCCACCGGACACGATCATCTCCATGATCCGTAACGAACCGAAAAAGTTCCAGTTCACCCCTGACTACCGCCTGACATGCCTTGTCAAGGGCACCGACTTTGAAGACATCATCTGCGCTGCTCGAACGATCCTGAGCAAACTGGTAGCAGCTACCCCAAAATAAAAAACCCGGTTTTCAGGGAGGGATCTCCGAAAACCGGGCAAGAACAAACCGATCAGTACAGGACTAAGCTAGTCGACTGACTTTCTCAGGAAGGTTGGAATATCATACTGGTCTTCATTCTCTTCAGAATATGACGCGAAGTGATTCGTCGGACGAACCCGGGTACCATTATCAATCTGCTGACGGTCACGCTTGTAGGTCGGAATATCGAGAACATTCCTGGTCTGGGCCGGTTTTTCAATAACCGGCAGAACGGATGTTTTCAATTCTCGCCCGCGGTCAACATCGAAACGATCACCAAAACCGGTGGCGATAACGGTCACCTTGATGGTTTCACCAAGATTGTCATCACAGACAACACCGATCTTGATGTTTGCATCCGCATGAACCTTCTCATGCACAATCCGGTTGACGGTATTGTAATCGTCCATGGTCATGGCATCCGAGCCACTGATATTGACAAGCACACCTTTCGCGCCGGAGATATCGTTATCCTCCAGCAGAGGGCTGGAAATAGCGGTATTAACGGCATCTGCGGCCCGATTCTCGCCGGCACCAGTACCAATTCCCATCATCGCCATGCCGCGCACGCTCATGACTGTCTTCACATCCGCAAAATCCAGGTTCATCATGCCGGTTGATGTGATCAGTTCCGAGATTCCCTGTACTGCCTGACGAAGAACATCATCCGACGGTTTGAAGGCATCAAAGAGCGACATGTTTTTACTGGCCATGCTGATCAGACGGTCATTAGGGATGATAATCAACGAATCAACATGTTTCTTGAGCTCGCTGATTCCCTTCTCGGCCTGCTCTGCGCGGGCCTTACCTTCATAGGTGAACGGCTTGGTAACAACACCAACCGTCAAGGCGCCTGACTCGCGGGCGACCTCGGCCAGAACCGGCGCAGCACCAGTGCCGGTACCGCCACCCATACCGGCAGCAATAAATACAAGATCAGCCCCGCCGATAATCTCAAGCAGTTTTTCACGGTCTTCCAGAGCAGCATTCATGCCGACTTCCGGCTTTGAACCAGCCCCCAGTCCCTTGGTAAGTTCACGGCCAAGCTGAATCTTGACCGGTGCCTTGGAGATACGTAGTGATTGGGCATCCGTATTGGCCACTGCAAAATCGACTTTATTTATAGTGCTGGCAATCATGGTGTTGACGGCATTACCACCACCGCCACCAACGCCGATAACCTTAATGACTGCACCTTGTTCAATTGTTTCATCAAACTCGAACATTCAGTCCCCCCTTCTGAGTAAACTGTGAATCAAAACAGCCTTTGAACTTTAAACATATTTTCATCGAAAATAAAAGTAAAAACCGTAAAAAACAGCAATTCAAAGCCCCTGTTTTTCAGATTTTAAAACCCTATTTTCACATCTAACCGCAACCGCTCAATAATATTAAAAAAACTCACGGAACCATGATTTCATGCGACCAAATACCGGACTAAAGAGATTGCTCTCCGCCTTTACCGACGGAAATTCGCGCACACCGGAATTACGGCTGCCATAAACAACCAGACCAACACCAGTTGCATAGACCGGGGAATTGACCACGTCAATCAGACCGCCAATACGTTGCGGCACACCCCTTCTGACCGGCAGATTAAAGATCTGCTCCGCCAGCTCCGGCATACCTTCGAGAATGCTTGATCCACCGGTAATCACAACACCCGAGGCAATCGAATCCTCAAGTCCGGATTTTATGATCTCACGATTAACCAGTGTAAACAGCTCCTCAACCCGTGGCCCGAGGATCTCGCAGAGTACGGTCCGCGAAAGCTCTCTTGGCTTACGTCCGCCAACACTGGGCACCTCGATCTTATCCTCCTTGCCCACCAGCGAGGAGAGACAGCAGCCATGTTTCTGCTTGATCTTTTCCGCCTCGGCCATCGGTGTCCGCAGTCCAACGGCGATATCATTCGTCAGGTGGTTGCCGCCCAGCGACAACACCGAGGTATATTTTATGGCACCTTCGGCAAAGATGGCAATATCGGTTGTGCCGCCACCGATATCAACCAGACAGACCCCCAGCTCCTTTTCATCCGACGAGAGGACCGCCTCTGACGAGGCAAGTTGTTCGAGAACGATATCAGCCACATCCAAACCAGCGCGGTTGCATGATTTAACGATATTCTGCGCACTGGCAACGGCACCGGTAACAATATGAACCTTGGCCTCCAGCCGCACACCGCTCATTCCCAGCGGTTCGCGAACACCGTCCTGTTCATCAATGATGAACTCCTGGGGGAGGATGTGAATCACCTCGCGATCCATCGGTATGGCAATCGCCTTGGCAGCATCGATGACCCGGCGCACATCCTCCTGGTTCACCTCGCGGTTCTTTATGGCAATCACTCCCTGCGAATTGATCCCCTTGATATGCCCGCCGGCAATCCCGGCATACACGGATTTTATCTCACAGCCAGCCATAAGCTCAGCCTCATTAATGGCCTTGCGAATCGCTCCAACCGTGCTCTCGATATTGATAACAACACCTTTACGCAAACCGCTGGAAGGGCTTGTGCCAATACCAACGATATCAATACCATCCTCGGTAACATTACCGACAATTGCACAGATCTTTGTCGTACCGATGTCAAGACCGACGATCAGAGAATCTCTTTTAGTTGCTGACATGCGCCCCCCTGCCTGAATCTTGAGTTCTGTTAACTATTTTTTTTTACAATAATTTTATCAATATAATCCAGATCAATATATTGAAGCGTTGTCTTTTGAGCCATAAGCGTTTGATATACCTTGGCAAAACGGTCAACCTTTGCTTCAAAATCACCCGACCCGATCTTTACCGGCAATGCACCGGATGCTGTAAAAAGCGTAAAACCGAATCCCTTATCGTAATGAATCTCGGATACATCTGCAAGGATAAAGGCACCTTTTTCACTTAATACCTTCAACAGATCACAGGTTGCCTTGAGCGCCTCACGGCTTCCCTGCGGATCCCGGGTAATCTCCTCTTCCGTAAAACCAGTCACAACCGGGTAATCCAGCCGATCCCCCTGATTTAAGACCTTGAAAACATTACCCTTCGTATCGAGGTAGTAGAAGTAGCCCATATTCATAACGGCAAGCGGCTCACGTTCCACAACGGCAATCGAGAGTCCGTCGGGATAATAACGATGAATCCTGACCGACTCGACCCATGGATTCTGCGAAATCTGCTCGCCCATCGTCTTCAGATTCATTCGCACCAGATCCTTGCCCGGCTCAATCCCTGCCATGGCCAGAATCTCGTCGCGGGAAAGGCGCTTGCTGCTGGTCACCTCAACATTCTTGAGCTTGAACAGGGTCACCTGTTGCGTCGCCCGATAACCGGCAAACAGGACTCCCGCCGTGATCAAGACTACAGCGAGTACCATGGCAACCTTACCGGCCGGCTTGAGATATTTCTTCAGATCCAGCGGCTTGCGCTTGACCTTGACCCGGTTAACCGGTGCCTTTTTACGCTGGTATGAATTGGAGGAATAATCCCGCAAGTCAGTTTACCCCCGTCGATAGAGCTACAGATTCAACGATCTGACGTACAAGCCCTTCAAATCCAATCCCGGCCCCCTTGGCCGCAATCTCCGGCAGCAGACTGAGCGCTGTCATTCCAGGAAGCGTATTCACCTCCAGAACATGACAATCCCCCTCCTCTGTCACCAGCAGATCCACACGGCTGTAGCCCCGGCATCCCAGCGCTCCGTGGGCCGCCAGTCCGACCGACTGTGCCTTTTCGTAAAGTTCCGGGCTCAGTCGCGCCGGAAAGATATGTTCTGCCATGCCATCCGTATACTTGGCCTCAAAATCATAGAATTCATTCTTGGGCACGATCTCGATCGCACCGATCGGACGATTGCCGAGTATACCGACCTGAACTTCCTGCCCCTTGATGAACTGTTCAACCAGGATTTCATCATCATGCCTGAAAGCCTCACTAACCGCTGTCGGAAGATCCGCATACGCCTTGACGATGGAAACACCAACCGACGACCCCTCCTGCACCGGTTTTACTACCAGCGGCAGGCCAAAGGGAATATCCGCCGCTTCTACGGACTCACCACGGCGATAGCAACGGAACGGGGCGGTCAGGATACCATTGGCGGCAAAGATCTGCTTGCTGTAAAGCTTGTGCATTGCCATTGCGCTGGCAAGCACGCCGGAGCCGGTATAGGGGATCTGCAACAGTTCCAGCACCCCCTGCACGCAGCCATCCTCACCATAACGACCATGCAGGGCGATGAATGCGACCTGAATCCCTTCACGTTGCAACACTTCGGCCAGGTCACGCCCGACATCGATCGCAACAGCATCATACCCCTGGGCCAGGAGCGCCCCATGCACCGCAGCCCCGCTCTTTAGCGACACCTCTCGTTCCGCCGAAAGTCCACCCATCAGAACACCGATACGTTTTTTAGCCACGTCTGCCATCGCTACTCCTCACCGACTATGCGCACTTCCTCCTCCAGCTGAATGCCGGAAGAATTCAGAACCGCCTGTTTGACAATCTGCGCCAGGGCCATGAAATCAGCTGCTGTGGCGCCACCCGTATTAACAAGAAAATTACTGTGCACCTTCGATACCTGGGCTCCACCAACGCTCTCACCACGCATGCCGGCCGCATCAATCAGCCGCCACGAGGATTGGCCAGCCGGGTTTTTAAAGAATGACCCGGCACTGGGAAAACCGACATTATGTTTGCTGCGCCTCAGTTCAAGATCCCTGCGGATCTCTTCCTCAGTCTGCTCCGCCGCCCGCGCCTCCAGGTTAAACAGCGCCGAAAGAATGATATCCCCGGGCTGCAGATTCATATGACGGTAACCGAAGTCGATCTTGTCCCGGCCATACTCGGCAATCGTCCCATCCCGGAGGAGAGTCAGCGCTTCCGTCCACTCCATGATCCCGGAACCATAGGCACCGGCATTCATCTTGATTGCGCCGCCAACACTGCCGGGAATCCCGGAGATAAAACCGATGCCACCCAGCCCCAAATCCTGGGCAAAGCGAACCAGCGCCAGATTTTCAACCCCGGCCCCGGCACGGATCCGCCGCTGATCCAGCTGTTCGATCCGGCTGAACCGTTCCAGCGAGATTATGGCGCCACGGATCCCCTTGTCCCTGACCAGCAGGTTATAACCCCTGCCAATGGCCATCCAGGGCATCTTTCGTTCAGACAACCACCCAAGAAGCGATTTCAAATCCTCGCTATCCTCCGGTATGGCATAGACATCGGCCGGGCCGCCAACCTTGAGCGAGGTATGCCTGCTCATCGGCTCATCAAACAGGAGCGGCCCCCTTATGACGTTCTCAAGGCGGTTCAGTCCATACCTCCCAGTCTCCGCGCCAGCGCCTCGCCCTGCTGCCAGATGCTTCCGGCACCAAGCGTTATGACGATATCGCCAGGTACAACCTTGTCCGCCAGAATTGCCGGTATGGCCTCACGGTCACTGACCCAGCTGACCTCCTTCTGGCCATGACGCTGAATCTCCTGGGCCAGCCTCTCGGCAGTCGCCCCTTCGATCGGCTCTTCACCGGCAGCATAGACATCCGTCAACATCAGCACATCTGCATCATAAAAGGCGGTTACGAATTCAGTGAACAGCTCATGGGTTCTGGTGTAGCGATGCGGCTGAAAGACGGCAATGATTCTCCGCTCCGGCCAACCCTGCCTTGCAGCGGCCAGGGTCGCCCTGATCTCGGCCGGGTGATGGCCGTAGTCATCCACGATCATTACCCCTTGCGGTTCACCCTTGATTGTAAACCGGCGGCCAACCCCGCCAAAGGAGGCAAAGCCCTCCTGGATCTCCTTGAAGGGGACATCCAGTTCCAGCGCAACGGCCACACAGGCCATGGCATTGAGCACATTATGCGGTCCAGGCATGGGGAAGGAGATCTCACCCAGACGATACCCCTTGTAGTGAGCGACAAAGCTCGTATTGAAACCGTCATGGCGCACATGCGTCGCCCGGATGTCAGCCTGTGACGAAAGCCCGTAGGTGGTATAGCGTTTTTTGACCCGCGGCAGGATCTCGCGAATATTCTTGTCATCAAGACAGAGCACCGCCAGCCCGTAAAAGGGGACCTTATTGATAAATTCAACAAAGGTGTCCTTGATCTCTTCGATACCGCCGCTGTAATGATCGAGATGGTCGGCATCGATATTGGTCACGACGGCAATTGTCGGCGACAGCACCAGGAACGAGCCGTCCGACTCATCCGCCTCGGCAACCAGAAACTTGCCCTGCCCCAGCTTGGCATTGGTGCCGATGGCATTCAGCTTGCCGCCAATCACAATTGTAGGATCAATTCCGGCATGTCCCAGAATCGAGGCGGCCATGGATGTTGTTGTGGTCTTGCCATGGGTACCGGCAATGGCGATACCAAACTTCATCCGCATCAGCTCGGCCAGCATCTCGGCCCGTGGAATCACCGGTACATGCTGCCGCTTTGCCTCAACCACCTCCGGATTGTCGTCATGAACAGCGGAGGAGATGACAACAACATCAACACTCCTGATATTATCAGCCTTGTGACCAATGCAGATTTCAACACCAAAGGATGCCAGCCGTTCGGTGATATCCGAGGCGCGCAGATCCGAACCGGAAACCTTGTAACCCTGGTTTGCCAAAAGCTCGGCAATACCGCTCATACCGATTCCGCCGATTCCGACGAAGTGAATTTTTTCGATTTTACCGTACATTTGGCTGTCCTTCTGCCACCATAACAAGCATGGTCATGGGAATTTTATCCTGGCGCTACTGACGCCAGACTATCATGTAAACCAACCGCTATCCCTGCATTGCGTCCACAATAATTTTTGCGGCATCAATCCTGGCCAACCCGCGTGCCTGTCTGGCGGTCTGATGCAAGCGTTGCATGTCGCCAGCCAGCGCTGTGATCATCTCAGCCAGCCCCTGCCCGGACAGATCCTTCTCCAGCAGCATAAAGGCGGCGTTCTTCCTGAGCAACGCCTCGGCATTCTTGCGCTGGTGATCATCGACGGCATGCGGAAATGGTATGAAAAGGCACGCCTTGCCGATGGCGGTTACCTCTGCAATTGTCGTTGCACCTGCGCGACAGACAACCAGATCGGCATCCCTGTACGCCGCGGCCATGTCGTTTATGAATGGCACTACCTGCGCGGCGATCCCATCCCGCTCATATGCTGCGGCAATCTCGGGGTAATCCCGCTCACCGGTCTGATGCAACAGGTCCAGTTGCAGACCAGACTGTTTCAGCAGCGGCATGGCCTCAACCAGCGCCAGATTAATGGCATGCGCCCCTTGGCTGCCGCCAAAGACAAAGACCTTCAACCTCTTTTGTCCACCCCCAAGGGTGCTGGCGTCGATAGGTTCCGCCTCACCCCTGCTGGCCGCGACCAGCCCGAGAATCTGCCTGCGCAACGGATTGCCGGTCAACAGCACCTTGGCTGCCGGAAAAAAGCGGGCCGACTCCTCCAGTGTGATGTAAACCCGCTTGACAAACCTTGCCAGCAGCCTGTTGGTCATGCCTGGAACCGCGTTCTGTTCATGAACGTAGCAGCACACCCCCATACTGGCGGCCGCCAGTACCATCGGCAGTGAGGCATATCCGCCCACACCCAGTACCATATCTGCGGCATACCCCTTCAACAGACGACGCGACTCAAAAAAACCGCGCCCCATCGCCAACAGCGCCTTAATCTGGCTGGCCAGCCCCTTCCCCCTGATACCGGAGGCCGAGATCAGCTCCAGCCGGTATCCGGCAGCCGGAACGGCCCGGGCCTCAATCCCCCTGGAGGTGCCGACAAAGATGACCTGATTATCCTTGCCCCGTGACAGAAATTCTTCTGCGACGGCAATCCCCGGAAAGAGATGACCACCTGTCCCGCCGCCGGCAATGACCAGTTTCATGCTGATTCCTTCATACTCAGGGATGGTATCTTCAACCCAGCCGATATATTAAGCAGAATACCAACCGCAAAGAGATTTATCAGCAGCGAACTGCCGCCATAGCTGATAAACGGCAGCGCCAGCCCCTTTGTCGGCAGCAGTCCGGTGACAACACCCATATTGACCGTTGCCTGAATACCAAACAGCATGGCAATCCCCAGCGCCAGATAGCGCCCAAAGGCATCCTGGGCAGCCATGGCAATCCGCAATGCCCGCTGCACAAGCAGAAAGAACATGACAACAATCACAATTACACCCATGAAGCCAAACTCTTCACCAACCACGGACAGGATGAAATCTGTGTGCGCCTCGGGCAGATAAAAAAGTTTCTGTTTTCCCTCACCCAGCCCCTGCCCAAAAACCCCGCCAGAACCGAGCGCCAGCCAGGACTGAATAATCTGAAAACCCTTGCCGTCCGGGTCGCTCCAGGGATTAGTCCAGGCCTCCATACGCCCCCTGTGATAACCGCGGCTCAGCTTGTACGCCAACAACGGCAGCGCCAGCAGCACCATGGAGAGGATATGAGACAGCCGTGTACCGGCAGCGAACAGCATTGAAAAGGCAACGGCAACAAGCGTCAAGGCACCGCCAATATCAGGCTGCATGGCCAGACAGCCGATCAGGATCGCCAGTATGACCATATAGGGAATAATCCCGTAGGCAAAATTTTTGACCTTCTCCTGTTTCTTGTCCAGCGAGTAGGCCATATACATGATCAGGGCCATCTTGGCCATTTCGGACGGCTGCAGATTGAAACCAGGCAGTTTCAACCAGCGTGACGCCCCACCCGCCTTGCCACCAATACCGGGAATCAGCACCATCACCAGCAGCAACAAACAGGCCAGCAAAATCGGAACGGCCAGTTTTCTCCAGAAATGATAATTCACCTGCATAACAACCAGCATGATCGACAACCCCATGATGGCAAACAACCCCTGACGCTTGAGAAAGAAGAAACCGTCGTGATAGCGTTTGGCGGCCATCACCGATGAGGCTGAAAAAACCATAACCACACCGAAACAGGTCAGGGCGATCGCCATCAGCATGACCATCAGGTCATAATCCTCCAGATTCTTGAGCGTTCCCGCCCCCATACCCGTAATTCTTTCCTTCAGCCCCATCAATTGCACCCCTTAACCCTGCAATCCCTTGACAGCCGAAATAAACCGCTCTGCCCGTTCCTCATAATCCCTGAACATATCAAAACTGGAACAGGCTGGTGACATGAGCACAACCCCGCCCGGCGCCGTTATTTCGGCCGCCTTGACGACCGCAGCCTCCATGCTTCCGGCAAGATGCGTATCCGTCAATGCCCCCAACTCCGCCTGCATCCTGGCAGCGGCCTCGCCAATCAGCACCAGGTGCCTGACCCGCTCCCGGACCAGTCCGGCCAGAGGCGCATACGAACCTCCCTTATCCTTGCCGCCGGCAATCAATGTTATATCCTGAAAGCTTTCCAGCGCCTTCTCGACACTGCCCACATTGGTCGCCTTGCTGTCCTCGAAGTAATCGACACCATTAACCTGGCGGACAAACTCCATGCGATGATGAAGCGCGCCAAAACCCTGAACGACCTCGAATGTCCTGTCCGGGTCACAACCTGACAACAGGGCACAGGCCATGGCCGCCATGATGTTCTCCAGATTATGCACACCCTTCAAGCGTATCCCGGCCGTTGGAAAACATTCCTCACGCCCGTCATGACGGTAGGTAATTACACCGTCACGATAAAAAATCCCCTCTTCAAGCTCTTCGTGACGACTGAATGGAAACAGGGCCGCCTTGAATCTGGCTGCCGCCTCCCAGACCAAACGGTCATCACGATTGACAACGGCATAATCCTCTGCCGTCTGATTCTCGAACATGCGCAGTTTGGCGTCAATATAGGCCTGATAACTGGGATAGCGATCCAGATGATCCTCACTCAGATTGAGCAGTACAGCCACATTCGGCCTGAAGCTGCTGATCCATTCCATCTGGAAGGAACTGATCTCTACCACCACCTGTTCCATGATCTCATGGGACTCAGCCAGCTCAATCAACGGCGTACCGATATTACCGCCGACAAACGTCCGATAACTGTTGCCGCTGAAGATCTCACCCGCCAGGGTTGTTGTCGTTGTCTTGCCGTTTGTCCCGGTAATGGCCACTATCGGTATCTCAATAAAACGGCTGGCGAGCTCGATTTCGCTGATAATTTCCACCCCGGCCTGACTGGCCTTGACCAGTTCCGGCATATCCATCGGCACGCCGGGACTGACCACAATCAGATCGCTACCAACAAAGCTGCTTTCGTTGTGTCTTTCAAGCTCAAGTTCAATCCCGCGACCAGCCAGCTCTGCCAGCTGATTCGACAGGCTGGCTGCACTGCGGATATCAGTCGCCGTTACATGCGCCCCCCTGGAGGCCATAAATCGCGCCGAGGAAACTCCGGTCTTGGCTAGACCGACAACCAGTATTTTCTTATCCTTCAATTCCATCCGCAACCCCGTTTCCCCTGCATCTAGCGCATCTTGAGCGTAGATATGGCCACAAGCGCCAGAATTATCGTAATTATCCAGAAACGGACTATGATCTTGGGCTCCGCCACACCCTTCAGTTCAAAGTGATGATGAATAGGGGCCATACGAAAGATCCGCTTTCCGCGATACTTGTATGAACCGACCTGAAATATGACAGACAAGGCCTCGATAACAAAGATTCCGCCGACGATCACCAGCAGAATTTCCTGCTTGGTTATGACGGCAATCGTGCCGAGCGTCCCGCCCAGTGACAGTGACCCGACATCCCCCATGAAAACGTCCGCCGGATATGAGTTGTACCAGAGAAAACCGAGGCCGGCACCGACCATGGCGCCACAGAGAACCGCCAGTTCACCCGCCCCGACAACACGCGGCACCTGCAGATAGGTTGCCAGTGTGGCGTGACCGGCAATGTAACTGAAGAGCATATAGGTGGCTGCATTGATCGAGACAGGACCAATCGCCAGGCCATCAAGACCATCGGTCAGATTAACCGCATTACTTGCACCAACGATCACCAGCAGTACAAACGGTATATACCAGACCCAGAGGTCTGGATGAAAGTTCTTGAAAAATGGCACATACAGCTGTTCGTTAAACTCAGGTTTTAAAAAAAGAAAAACGCCGACCGCCCCTGCCAACAGCAGCTGCCAGAACATCTTCTGGCGTGCAGAAAGCCCCTTCGTGTTCTTTTCAACGACCTTTTTGTAATCGTCAACAAAGCCGATCAGGCCATAACCGATTGTTACGAACAAGACCGTCCAGATATACTGGTTTGACAGGTCTGCCCAGAGCAGGGTCGGCACAACAATCGCGGCCAGAATCATTACCCCGCCCATTGTCGGCGTCCCCTGTTTCTGGAGATGCGACTCGGGTCCATCGGTGCGGATCACCTGCCTGGCCTGCAAGTTGCCGAGCATGCGGATAATCCACGGCCCAAGCACAAAACAGACCAGCAGCGCCGTAATCATGGCGTAGATCGTACGGAAGGTCAGATACTTGAAGATATTGAGCAGTTTGATGTCGGTGGCTAAAGGATATAATAGATGATACAGCATGTCACTTCCCCTATAACGTCTGGAATGGCCTCAGCAGTGATTGAAAGACAGCCCGGCGTCAGCGCCGCAACGGTCAATGCCTCTGCCTGATCCCCTCAGCAACCTTTTCCATGCGCATACCGCGCGACCCCTTGACAAGGACAAAATCCCCTGGTGATGCATTCCTGATGATATCGGCAACGATTTCCTCATGGGACATCCCGAAGAATACATTTTCATCATCCATCCCGGCAGAAACAGCCCCCTCCGCCGTTGCAACGGTGAGCGAGCCGGTCAGATAGAGCCGGTCGGCAACCCTGGCAGCCGCCTCACCGAGACTGCGATGCAGCTCCATCTCATCATCACCCAACTCCAGCATGTCACCCAGGGCTACAAAGGCCAGCCTGTCCCCCTTCAAACCCTGCAGGGTTTCCAGGGCGGCATTCATGGAGGCCGGGTTGGCATTATAACTGTCATCAATCAAAATCAGCCCGGCCAACGCCTCTAAACGGAAACGTTTGTCATAGGGGCGGAACTGTTCCAGCCCCAAGCGGATCATCTCCGGCTCAATGCCGATCGCATGGGCGGCGGCGGCGGCAGCCAGGGCATCATAGATCGCATGCTGGCCATAGGCTGACAGATCAACCAGATACTGCTTGCCAGCCAGATGCAGCTGAAAACGCTGTCCTTCAACACCCTTTGAAATGATATCCGTTGCCGTTACATCCGCATCCGCCAGACCAAAGGTAATCCGTCTTGCCCCATCCGCAACCGGCTGCCTTGAAATCAGACGATCATCCGCATTGACAATGGCGCTGCCACCTGCCGGAAGCCGCAGCAGCAGTTCACCCTTGGCACGGGCAACCCCTTCAATACTCCCCATGCTCTGCAGATGGGCCGGATAGGCATTCAGCACGATCCCGGTCTGTGGCCCGGCAATCTCCGCCAGCCGGTCGATCTCACCCGGCTCGCTCATCCCCATCTCAAGCACGGCCCAACGCGCCTCTTCCGACAGCCTGAACAGGGTCTGCGGCAGTCCGATGAGGTTATTGAGATTCCCTTCGGTCTTCAGGCCACTCCCGGTCTGGGAGAGAATTGATGCCAGCATCTCTTTGGTTGTTGTCTTGCCATTACTACCGGTGATGGCAATCAGCGGCAGGGTGAAACGCCGACGATAATCGGCGGCCAGATCCCCCAGGGCCCTGAGTGTGTCATCCACGACAACCAGCGTTACCCCGTCCGGCAGCTCTCCTGTAAAACCGGTATCGGCAAGAACAACACGCACGCCCCTGGCAGCCACATCCGCAATATAGCCATGACCGTCAAAACGTGCCCCCCTCAACGGGACGAACAGTTCACCGGCTGAAATGGATCGCGAATCCGTCGAAACCCCGCTCACCTCACCATCAGGGCTGCCTGAAATCCTTCCGCCAGTAACAGCGGCTATCTGCATTACCGTAAACATCAAACGCCCTGTCCCGTCATTGCCATTCTCGCCTCTTCCCGATCATCAAAGTGACTTTTTTCACTGCCAATGATCTGATAATCCTCATGTCCCTTACCGGCAAGGAGTACAATATCACCAGCCTGGGCAACCCTCACCGCCAGCCGGATCGCCTCACGACGATTCTCAACCGCCACAAAGCCCTTATGTTCAAAGCCATCGGCAAGCCCGACAGGATCATACTCATGGATTCCCAACGGCGTAATCCCCTCGCGAACCTGGGCAATAATCTTGGCCGGATCTTCAGACCTTGGATTGTCGGAGGTGACAATGGCCAGATCGCTCATGCCAGCTGCCACAGCGCCCATGATCGGCCGCTTACCGGCATCACGGTCCCCACCGCAGCCAAAGAGAGTGATGATCCTGGCGGTTGTCAGCTCGCGAACCGTCTTGAGCACATTCTCAAGCGCATCACCCGTATGGGCGTAATCAACAAGCACGGTTATCCCGCGATCATTTTCGACACGTTCCATGCGGCCCGGAACATTTTTAAGCCGCTCAACCCCACGGCTGATTGCCTCCAGCGGAAGATCAAGGACAAGGCCGACCGCCACAGCGGCAAGTATATTTGAAAGATTGAAACGTCCCAGCAGCTCTGACTTAAATGCCAGTTCACCACGCCTGGTCCGGACTCTGGCGCTGATGCCATTAACCGTCATGGCCAGTTCCGCCAGTTCAAGATCACCCTGGCGCTCAACTCCGAAGCCTGTCACGGCACAGGCAGCCTGCTCCGCAATCAGACCGCTATGGGGATCATCCAGATTCAGAACCGCAAACCGATTCGGCTTTGCGGCTGTCGGCTGGAGAAGTTCAGAAAACAGCCTGATTTTAGCCTGCAGATACTGCTCCATGGTGGCATGATAATCCAGATGATCCCGCGTCAGATTACTGAAGACCCCCACATCAAAACAGCAACCGTCCACACGCCTCTGTTCCAGTGCGTGCGAAGAGACCTCCATGATGAAGGCCTTGGCACCTGCATCGGCCAACCGGCGAAACATGGCCTGCAGCTCGGTTGACTCAGGGGTGGTATGCGTTGCCGGAAAAACAATATCCCCCAGACGATAACTGATCGTCCCCAACACCGCCGCTCTTATACCGGCCTCGGCCAGGACCGATTCAATCAGATACGTTGTAGTTGTCTTGCCATTCGTCCCGGTAATGCCGATCAGCGGCATCCCACTGGTTGGATCACCGTTGAAGCGGGCGGCCATCCGCGCCATCACACCCCGGCCATCGGCCACCTTCAGCCAGGGGACCCCCGCAGGTGCGCAGTCGGAATCCTCCAGCACAATCGCGGCAGCACCGGATGCCACGGCACTCTCGATGAAGCGATGCCCATCCGTACTTGCCCCCCTGAGGGCAAAAAAGAGTGTGCCGAAAGCAACCTTCCTGGAATCACACGTCAAACCAGTAATTTCAAGGTTGTCATCGCCATGCAGCTCAACAGCGGTTATGACCTCAAGCAGGGCAGATAGCTTCATCTCTTCTCCGAAAACAAGACAACCTGCCGTGTGTGCGGCAGGTATTGACTACTAGGCGGCTGGTGAAAATTTGATCCAGACCCCATCACCCTTAATGGCATGCCCGGGGGGTGGATTCTGCTCAACAGCCCGCCCACTCCCCAACAGGCGGATATTGATATTTTTCTTCTCCATTACCTGCAGGACACGCCGCATGCTCATGCCACGAAAATCTGGCATTATACCACCACTTCCCTGCATATCCAACGCATTTCCCTCTGCCAGGGACTCTGCCGCCGGAGCGGTTGCCGGCTTCAGCGGCGCCGCCTTGGCAAGCATCTTTTTCCCCCCATGGGGCACAATATTCATATAGGCGAGGGTATTTCCGGCGATCTCTCTGAAGGCCGGAGCAGCCACAACACCGCCATACTGGCTTGTCTTGGGCTCATCAATCACAACCAGGATACTCAGTTTCGGTTTATCGGCCGGGATAAAGCCAAAAAACGAAGCAGTGCGTTTGGTTGCCGAATAACGCCTGGTTACAGAATCAACCTTCTGGGCCGTCCCGGTCTTCCCGGCGACACGAAAACCATCCACAATGGCGTTAGTGCCTGTTCCGCCTTGACTGGTAACAGTCTCCATCATCCTGGCCACCTGTGCAGCTGTCTCGGGTGAAACGATCCTTCTCAGCGCCTGCGGTTCAAAACGCTGCACCTCACGCCCACTGTCATCCAGAATCCGCTCAACCAGATAGGGCTTCATCATTGTTCCGCCATTCGCAATGGCAGACAATGCGGTTGTCAGCTGAATCGCCGATGCAGTCACCCCCTGGCCAAACGATATCGTTGCCAGATCAACCGGGTACCAGCGCTGCTTGTTACGGATATTCCCCTGCGCCTCACCGGGGAGATCAATACCGGAGCGTTCGCCAAACCCGAAACCGCGCAGATATTTGGACAGACGTTCATCGCCAAGCTTGAATCCAATCTTGGCAGCGCCGATATTACTGGAATATTTGAGAATATCCGTGACAGACAGACGGGCATAACTATGCGTGTCATGGATGGTTCTGTCGGCAATCTTGTAATTCCCGTTTTCACAGTTGATCACATCCGTAGGCCGGACCAGTTTCTCTTCTATCGCCGCTGCGATCAAAAAGACCTTGAACGTTGAACCAGGCTCAAAACTGTCTGCAACCACCCGGTTACGGAGATTGAAGGGCGATGATTTGGCATAGGCATTGGGATTGAAGGTCGGATAATTTGCCATGGCAAGGATCTTGCCCGTATCCGTTTCCATGACAATCGCCATCCCGTTTTTGGCGCCACTCTCAATAACCGCCTTGCTCAACTCCTTTTCAGCAATATACTGAATATTCTTGTCAAGGGTAAGAACGACATTCTTCCCCTTTGAGGCATTCTTGATCAGTGCGGTTTTCTGGGCAACGCTCCTGCCGAGCGCGTCACGCTCCGTAACGATAAAGCCTGTATTGCCAACAATTGTCGAATCATACTTCAGTTCGATACCATCAAGGCCAATCGGGTCCAGGCCGGTAAATCCGATCACATGCGCTGCCAACTCGGAATTTGGATAAAAGCGTCTGACCTCTGGTGCCGATCCGATGCCCCGCAGTTTGAGATTCTTGATGCGGGCCGCCCTCTCCGGCGGAATCCTCCGTTCCAGCCAGACAAAACCCTTGCCGCTGTTCAGCTTTTCCAACAGTTCCTGTTTGGTCATTTCCATGAACGAGGCCAGTACGGCAGCGGTGCCATCCTTGTCCTCGATATTACGCGGCTCGGCATAAAATGAATCCATCTCAATCGATACGGCCAGATTACTGCCGTTACGATCCAGAATCGCACCCCTGGCCGGGGTAAGCGGCACAATCCGCTGGTGCTGCCGATCTGCCTTCTTAAGCATATCTTCATGCTTGAGAATCTGCAGCCGGAATGCCTGGCCAATGACACACAGAAACAGGATCCCAAAGAACACTGCAAGGATCAGAATCCTCTTTCGAGCTCCGCTAGAGCACTCTTCAGGCATTACGAACCTGCCAATTCTGCATCTTGCGGACAGCAGGCAGATACCACCACCGGAGGACTGACAGCACCCGGCCATTCAATGGATAAGTGCCAGAACCAAAGGGGCATCTGCTATGTATCGTTTGAAAACGGATCATTTTACGATGACAACCTGCTGTTCCTTCGGCAGGGCCATGCCAAGTTCGCCCTTGGCAATCGCCTCAATACGCGATGGCGTTTTCAACGAGGCGATCTCCAGCTTCAAACGACTCTGCTCCTGCTCAGCCTCTTTAAGCTGGCGGGATGAGTCGGATATCTGCAGATTCAGATCAATCAGTCTGTAACGTGACCAAACGTGAAAAATCGATACAACGGTAAACAGAATCATGCAGATCATCATGAATTTGAACATATCAATCCGGCGCAGATTCAGATTCAATCCACCAACGGTCCGCGAACCGGCTACCTTACCATAATCACTTCTTGCCTGTGCCATAACGGCCCCCTTTCAACAAAAAACATCCATCACAACTTTTCAACAGCCCTGAGTTTGGCACTCCTGGCTCGTGGGTTGATGCCAATCTCTTCCTCTGTAGCAATAACCGGACGACTGGTCAGAACCTTGACCTGCGGACGAACACCGCAAACACAGACCGGCAGTGAACGTGGACAACTGCAACTGCCGACCGCCGCCTTGAAAATATTTTTTACAATCCGGTCTTCCAGGGAATGAAAGGAGATCACCACCCCCCGCCCACCCGGTTTCAGACACCTGATGGCATCCGCCACACCGCGCTCAACACTCTCTAGCTCATGATTGACAGCAATCCGGAGCGCCTGAAATGTTCGGGTTGCCGGATGCAAACGCTCTTCCCATTTTGCCTTTGGTATGGCCCCCTTGATGACATCCACCAGCTGCAAGGTTGTTTCAATAGGTGCGTCATTCCTGGCCTGAACGATAAATGCGGCAACCCGCTTTGCCCAGCGCTCTTCGCCATACTCCCTGATGATCCGCTCCAGATCTTTTTCCGGCAGATCATTAACCAGATCGGCCGCTGTCTGACCGCAACTCCGGTCCATGCGCATATCCAGTTCCGCATTCTGCATAAAACTGAAGCCACGCTCGGCACAATCAAGTTGATGGGAGGAAACCCCCAGATCCATAATGAAACCATCCAGCCCGTCAATACCAAGCCTCTCCAGATGACTCGCCAGATCGGCAAAGTTGCCATGTACAAGCTTAACGGAGTCGCCATATTGAGCCAGTCGTTCACCAGCCGCCTGCAGGGCCGATTGGTCACGATCAATACCGATCAGGGTTCCGCCAGCAGGTACACATCTCTCGGCAATCTGTGCCGAATGACCACCCCCGCCCAGCGTACCGTCCAGGTAACAGCCACCCTGCTTCGGCTGCAGATAATGCAGCACCTCTGCCGGCATAACGGAAAGATGTTTAAAATCAGCCATTAGAATCCGATCGCCGAAAGGTCCTGAGGGAGATTTCTCTCATCCTGACCGATTACACGGCTGTAAGTATCCCTGCTCCATATATCAAAACGCTGATCCATACCGACAAACCAGATATCCCGCTCCAAAGATGCATGAACACGCAAATTGGTTGGCACCAGCACGCGACCGAGCTTGTCTGTCCCGCACTCCTCTGCCGGAATCAAAAACTGCCTCTTAATGCCATCCAGCTGCAGAGAGGTATACCCCCCCTCGTTCGCCAGAATCTTTGTCTTGATCTCCTGCCAGACACTAAGTGGATAAACGGAGAGGCCACGGGCAAAGGAACCATCCTCAAGCGCTATCGGCTGCGCCTTGGTGATCACAAAACGATCCGACGCAAAGACAGCGTTCAGCGCCTCCCGGAATTTCGCCGGCACGCAGGTTCGTCCCTTGCTATCGATGGTGCTTAGATTTTCACCACCAAATATGACGTCGCTAGCTACCATTTACCACCCATTTCCACTTTTTTCCACCGTGCTAAAAAAATATCAGCCGTCAAGGTGACTGTCAAGTTAAAAACTTGAACCAATCAACCGTTATCGCCTGATAATTCAACTCATTAAACGCAGAGAGGCCCTCCTGATTTAGCAGGAAGGCCTCTGGGGACGGCTGGATACTTATGTTAAATTATTTTTTTCTGCGTTCCGCCAATGAAACAACCTTGGAACCACCGGAGCTGTTCAGATTCTGCTGTTGTTCCAGCTCCTTTTCCTGCTGTTCACGCAACTGCTGCTCAACCAGTATCGGCGAAACAACCGGATCCAGCCGCATCGGGGTACCCCCCATGGTAAAATCGGCACCTTCAATCTGGTTTTCATCGAGTATCCAGTTAAACACCTGCAGGGGAAAGGTAAAAACAAGCAGACTGACCTGCCACCACCCCGGCTTGACATCGGGTTTGATGTCATCGATACGGGCGTAGAAACCAGGTTTATTGTCCACATTTACAAGTACGATATCATTTAATGTCGCCATTCATATATCCTTAAAAATGGTATTCAACTGCATTGGAAACAGATTAAATCGGGTCATAAGTTGATCAAATTTGCCGCCAGCAGCAGTGGCCGGTTGCTCCTGATGCCAAGCAACTGATCCGCCCCGGCAATCAGGTTACGCAGTTCAAGCTCACACTCGGCAAAACGCCCTTTGACAGCTATCGTCATGGCGGCCTCAATCGACTCACAATTGAAGATAACACAGGTAAATGGCCTGAACTCTCCCGACATAAGACACCCCTGATCACCTCCGTATGGGCAGGCCGGGTGCTTGCTGAAATCAGGCTGTTTCGGTTCGAACCCGGCGGAAAAACATGCCAGCTGATCAAGCAGCGTGAGATGGTATTTACCATACAGGCAACAAAGTCCGCCACACTCCTGACAGGCGGCACTACCACCCGCCTGAAGCGACAAGCCGAGCAGCTCTTCCTTCAACAACCTGACCTGGCAGGTCAGTTGATCCAACGCCACCCTGATGCCATCCGGCAAGCCGCAATAAAAATCGCGACACTCCTGCAAGGCAATCCGCCATTTTTCCAAATCATCCAAATCGGCTTCCTAATAAATAATGGTTGAAGCAGTCCGTAAGCCGGGTTCTGTTTCCGGGTCGGGTTACCCCTTGCCGGACAATGGCCATTCATCTGGGTCTGCCGTTACCGACAGCCTCAAGCGACCAACCCGGAGGCATGGGCGGGCCACCCTTAACGCCTCCCTATTAGGTCTTGCTCCTGATGGGGTTTACCTGGCATCCACCGTCACCGGCGGACCCGGTGAGCTCTTACCTCACCCTTTCACCCTTACCTGCGCTTGACAGGCGGACTTCTCTCTGTGGCACTTTCCCTGGGGTCACCCCCGCTGGACGTTATCCAGCATCATGCCCTATGGAGCCCGGACTTTCCTCCACCGGCAAAGCCGGCAGCGGCCATCTGGACTACTTCAACCAAGCCATGAAACAAAATACGTAATCAGCCCTGATTAAGTTTGAGAATCAGGACACGCTGGCAGTGCGGGCAGCTGATCAGCTCCTCTGCCTTATAAAGACTGTTATACAGCTGTGGCAGCAAATGCATGTTGCAGCCGAGGCAATAACCATCACGGGCAATGGCAACCGCCTGGCCACGACGCTGCAAACGCAGGTTGCCATAACGTTTTATCAGGCTTGCCGGCAAATCCTTTGTAATCTCTTCACGGCGGGCAAGATCGGCATCGATATCCTTCTGAATAGAGCTGATCTCAGTCATTTTTTCATCCCGGCGACTGGCGGCATTCTGCTCAAGCTCGGCAAGATCGGCTGTTTTAGCGGCAATTGTCCCGGAAAGTTCTTCAAGCTGACCGATACGCTGCAGAATTTGCTCTTCAAACTCGACAGCCAATTTACGGGCCGCGGCAATCTCGCGTCCGACAGCCTGAAATTCCTTATTGGTTTTAATCTCCTTCATGTTGGTTTCGGAGCGATTGATATTATCCTGTTCTACGGCAAGATTACCCTCGATCTCCTGTTTTTCAGCCTCCAACACGGAGAACTGCCCGGTCAATACGGCCAGTTCCTCACGATTAGCATTCAGCCCCTGTTCGATAACATTAATTTCGTCATGCAGACTGCTCTGATTCTTCTTCAGCCCATCAATCTGGATATCAATCTCCTGCAGCTGCTCCAACGACTCAAGTCTCTTTTTCAAATCCACATCCTCCAAAACCGAGATATAAAACCTACGTCCTGTTAAAAGTATCTGAACGGATCAACCTCTACACCGGCAACCATCACCTCGCAAGGGGCATACCCCGCATCAATAAGCATATCAGAAAGCCGGGCGCTGATCGCCTCGGCCATAATAATCTCCGTGGCAAAATGCCCGGCATCAATCAGGGCAATCCCTAACTCCTCCGCCTCCCTGGCGTCGTGATACCTGACATCGCCGGTGACGAGAAGATCAGCGCCCGCCCGCACAGCAGACTGCATCAGGGAAGCACCACTACCGCTGCAAACGGCAATCTTGCCAATCATGGCAGCCGGGTCACCGACATAACGAAGGTTTGTGGCGGCCAGCCGTTCCCGAATCATGGTAGCGAGTTCAGCCAATGAACGTTTTTCAGCGAGTCGCCCAATCCTTCCCAAACCAAATTTCGCCCCGTCATTAAGCAATGGATAGACATCAAAGGCCGGCTCTTCATAAGGGTGAGCCGCCAGCAACGCCTTGACAACCCTTGGCAGACGCGACCGATCCACAAGCAGTTCCAGACGCCTTTCAGCAACCTGTTCAAAGCGATTCAAAGAGCCGATCAGCGGATTGGCACCAGCCAAAGGCGTAAAGGTCCCCTCTCCGGCAACGGCAAAGGTACAATCGCTATAGTCGCCCAGCCGTTCGCAGTGCGGCAGCATGGCCGAACGGACACCTTCAAAATACCCTTCCGGTACAAAAACAACCAGTTTAAGCAGTTCCTGAGACGCAGTAATCTGCAACGGCACCGCCCCCTCAAGCCCGATCCGCTCAGCAAGCAGGTCATTCAGCCCGGCAGGGGCAATATCATAATTCGTATGCAGCGAAACCACCGCAAGCCCCCCCTTGATCGAGGCATAAAGGAGTTTACCCAGCGGTGTTGCTGCCGATATCTGCTTTCTGGCTTTAAAGATCAGGGGATGATGGGTGACAAGCAACTGACAGGAGGAGTTAATTGCGGATTCCACAACAGCAGAAGTTGCATCCAGGGCAACCATGATGCGGCTTATCTCCGCCAGCGGATCCCCAACCTGCAAACCGGGATTATCCCAGTCTTCCGCCAAAAACGCCGGAGCGATTTTATTAATGATTCCGAGTACATCAGAGAGTTTTGGGCTTTTCATGCGCCACAAACAAAAAGAGTGCAACCTTCAGGTGTGCACTCTTTTAATAAAATTTGATACGGTTTGCCCGTTCTTGGCATTATTGCCGGCATCCGGCGCTTCTTTCATTCTTGGAATTGGTGGGCCCACCAGGACTCGAACCTGGGACCAACCGGTTATGAGCCGGTGGCTCTAGCCAACTGAGCTATAGGCCCTCGCTAAGGGGTATATACTAGGGAAGCATCTCCCGCCTGTCAAGCTATTTCAAGACAAACCCTGCGAAGAACTGGTCATTTTCCTGTAAAAGCAGGCGAATCACGACAGCAAATCGCAGCATAAAATCAAGCCCGTGAAATAAAGCGGCAATCACGTGTATCAACCTTGATCCGCTCTCCAGACTCCAAATATGGTGGCACCTGAAGCTTCAAACCGGTCTCCAGCACAGCCTCTTTTGTCTGGGCAGTCGCAGTCGCATTTTTCATAACCGGCACGGTTTCAGCAATTGTCAACTCCACCGTCATCGGCAAATCAACATTAACCATCCGTCCCTCGAACAGCCCCAGAACAACCTCTGTTCCCTCCAGCAAGAATGGCGACAACGCCTGAAAGGCATCCTCTTCCATCTCAAACTGCTCATAATTTTCCAGGTCCATAAAAATTCCACGTTCACCGTCGGCATAAAGAAACTGCCCCTTATGACGCTCAAAATCTGCCTCATCAACCTTATCACCAGAACGAAAGGTTTTTTCAAGCACCTGGGCGGTAATCAGATTGCGATACTTGGTCTTGACCATTGTATTTGCGCCACGGGCCGTAGGCGACTGGGTTGTAACATCAACAATAAGACAGGGCGCTCCATCCAGCTGGATGACAAGCCCCTTTTTAAAATCCGACGTGCTGTACATGCTAACTCCTTGATGATTATTATTCCTGTTTAACGTCAATCTTCCGCTGATTACAAAAATTGTCATTCCCGAGGCGATTCAGATCGGGAATCCAGTTTTAACTGACTGAAAGCATGGATCCCAGATAAAGGCCTTCGGGGATGATATTCCTAATAACGGAAAGAAGCGTGCTAATCGGATTATTATTACACTGACACAGCCGGATATCTAACAGAGCTTTGAAAAACGTCATGAGGAAGGCCGGATGCAAGGCGCACGGAACGGAGCAGCCAAGGCATAACGGTAGTTAGCCGAGGTTGTGAGTACCGCGCAACGCCGCAGACGGCTCTCCGCAATAGTTTTTCAAAGACCTGCTATCGAACCGACTGGGCCTTGATAATCGCACCCGCCATTTCATTGGAGAGGGTCGCCAGGGCAGCACTGTAGGCGGAAACAAGCCCCTGATAGCCAGGCGCGGCGCTCTTTTTGACCGATCGTCCCTTGCCGCTGAAACTCTTGCCGTTTTTGACCCCCCTCAGCGTCCAGAGCGCCTCAACGCTCACCGTATCAGCCGTTGCATCAAACCTCTGGATATCCACAAACAGTCGCCAATCGGCGTCGCTGGCCGCTGTCTGCGTATAAACCGCCACCATATCCGCCCCGGTCAAACGGGAAATATTTTCAGCCAATGTTCTGGCAATACCACTTTTCAGCGGCTCTGCCCAGCGCTGGAACTCGACGATCTCAACCTGAGACCCCTCACCACGAACAACCAGTTGGGGACGGTCAACCAGTTCCGGCAGGGTAATCGAACTGATTGCAATCTTGATCCGGTTTTCAGCCGGTGGCTCACTCGCCTTGCTCGAAAAGGGGAGCAGTGTGTAGAAACTTGAATTTGGCGACCTGCCGCAACCGGAAAAACCTGCCAACAGCAGCGTAGCCAGGCCAGCCAAAACCAGACTCTTCACTCTCATTGTCCCTCCCCCTTCTTGCCCCGGATCAGAGCCTCTGGATTGCGTTCAAGATAATCACTCAACATACGCAGCGAGCGTGCCGCCCGATTAACCTCTTTCAACGTATCGCGCAGCTCCACCTGCAGCTGTGAATCAGCGGACATGGTCTGCTGCACACCATGAATCGCCTTGCGGGCATCCTCCAGAGCCACCTTGGCCTCCGGCACAACCTTGGAATCCAGATTCTTGATCAACCTGTCGGCACTCTGCAGAGTAACATCCAGTGATTTCAACCCTTTCCTGGCATCACCGGCCAACTCCTCCATCGGCACCTTTTCAAGCTTCTGGACAATCTGCATCAACGATGCCTGAAACTGTTCCATACTACCGGCAATGGTAGGTATCTGCGGCGGCGTGGAGTTCCAGTTCATCCTGGCCCGCGGGGCCTTGGGAAACAGGTCAAGGGCAACAAACATCTGCCCGGTCAGCAGACTACCGGTACGCAACTGGGCACGAAACCCCTGGGCAACCAGCGCATCCAGCTGTTTACGACAATCAACCGGTTTGCTCCTGTCACTCTTATTGCGCATTCTGGCCCGTAGACGCTCGGGATAAAACCTTATCTCAACCGGTATGGCAAATTTCCTCCGGGTGCCATCCAGCTCAATATTGATTTTGGTTACCTCGCCAACCGTTACACCGCGAAGATCCACCGGAGCCCCCACTGCCAGGCCACGCACGGACTCAGAGAAGACCAGCAGATAATTCTCGATCACCTTATCCTGGCGTTTGAGCGCCTCATCATGGGACGCGAACAGGGTGAACGAGCTGTCCGCGGCAGCCACAACCTGACTGGGGCTCCCCTCCCCATCCGGCGTCTGAAACGAGATGCCTCCCATCAGTATGGAGAGCACCGACTCGGTGTTGATCTTGACCCCGTTGGCATCCAGGCTGAAATCAACCCCGCTGGCGTGCCAGAAGAGCGTGTTGTTCTTGACGTACTGATCATAGGGGGCCCGGACAAAGACCCTGAGGGTAATGCCCCTCCCATCCTTGTCCAGATCGGTAGTCAGCACCTGACCGACCTGCATGCGGTGAAAAAATAGCGGCGAGCCGACATCCAGCGAACCAATACTGTCGGAATGCAAAACAAACTGACGGCCAGGCACATCCATTGCCACGGCCGGCGGCCTTTCCAAACCGACAAAGGCAAGCTTCTCCTTATCCGATTTTCCGGCATCCAGACCAATATAGGCGCCATCCATCAAGGTGCTCAGGCCAGAGATACTGCCACCAGTAATCTGTGCCCGAACAACCCAGAAGCGGCTATCCTCCACCAGCAGACCGGCAGCATCCTTGAAGATATCCGCTGTAACCATAACATGGCTGCGATCCTTTGAAATGGCCACAGAACGAACCAGACCGATCTGCACATCCTTGTATTTAATCTTGGTCTTGCCCGCCTCAATCCCCTCGCCGGTCTTGAAATCAATTGTAATAACCGGCCCCTTTGCCAGGTATGATTTAACGGCCAATGAAAGCCCGATCAACAGGGCAACAATCGGAACAATCCAGATCAACTGGGAGGAACGGAAGCGACGACGATTAACAATAGCCTCCGGCACAGCTGTATTGTCAGCAGGTTCAGTCATATAACCCATCCTTGTTATCTTTTCGGACCGGATCCCAGATCAGACGCGGATCAAACTCCATGGCGGCAAACATTGTCAGGACAACCACCGCGCCGAAGGCAATTGCACCGGCACCGGCCCTGACGGTTGCCAGGGAACGGATCTGCACCAGAGCAGCCAGGATTGTAACAACATAGATATCCAGCATCGACCAACGCCCAACCAGCTCAACGGCACGGTATAACCGGGCCCGATGGGCAACCCAGCGGGTAGAACGTCGCTGGACCGAAATCAGCAGCAGTGAAAGCGCAATCAGCTTGAAAAGCGGCACCATAATACTGGCCACAAAGACAATAATCGCAACAAACAAGGAACCGGTATGCCAGAGATGGATTACCCCGCTCATGATCGTATCCTTGCGGTAATTAAGCAGGGTACCGGTCTCCATCATCGTCAGCAGATTGGCCGGAATATACAGAAAAAACGCCGCCAGCAGAAACGCCCAGCAACGGGATACACTGCCCGGCTTTCTGAAATGCAGCCGGCTCTTGCAGCGGGGGCAGCGTGGTTCCGACGACCGGTCTGACGGCCTGGAGAGGAGACCACAGACATGGCAATGGCAGAACCCCTGGCTGGCGGCCGACCTGACATCAGCAATCATGACAGCCATCACGATCGGAATCATTGTCAAGGTGCGACCAGACATCACCCGGATCAAACGACCCGGCGGCAGTGGCCATCAGCAGGGTCAGGATGGCAAACGACCAGAGGGCCGTATCGATAATGATACTGGCCGAATTGGTCAGCTTGACCAGGGCAACCACCAGACCAAGCATCAGCACCTCGACCATCCCCCATGGCTTGATCCATTGCAGCGTCCGCATGATCAGCGGCAATCCCGGCGGAACCTTGCGCATACTCAGCGGAAAGAGCAGATAGAGCATCAGCCCCAACTCAAGCGCCGGCAAAAAAACCGTGGTAATGAAGACCAGCGATGAAATCATGTGCATATCCTGATCCCAGAGCGCATCGACGGCCCCCAGAAGATTAACCTCATTCCGGTTACCTTGAATTGCAATCCCCATAATCGGATAGACATTGGCAACAACAAAGAAAACAGCGGCGGCGGAGATCAGGGCAAATGTGCGATTGATGCTGTCCGGTCGATTACGGTATAAAACAGCACCGCAACAACGGCAACAGGCCTCGCCACCAGCGGGCAAAATGACCCGCCTTTGCAGGAGATCACACTCCGGACAGGCTATCAGAGACTTCTCATCATCCATGGTTGTTATAAATATGCCGAGCTTGGCGGGAAGTCAATGATTTAGCACATAAAACGCGCCTGTCACAGTTCAAATTTCTCTTTTAAATATTTTTTTCAAACGGCAGGACAAAGCTGAATAAAAACAGATGGTAAGAAGACGAATAATTTGAAGACATTTCTTGCAAAACGGCTGACATGAACGTGAATCCTGACTTTGCAGGGCATAAAACCTGGATTCCAGATCAGATTCATTTCAAAAATGACGAAGGCGACCGATTGGACGCCTATGAATTGCAGATATAGCTGGGTATTACAAATCCATTCACTGTGCCAATCGAAGGGGATAATTAAAGCAGTAAGCCTTTTAAAAAAGATTGTCATCCCCGAATGATTCTATCGGGGATCCAGACTTATCAAACCTTTAAAGAATGGATTCCCGACCAAAATCACTTCGGGAATGACAGATTTGTACCAAGTGAACCGGATTTTATCAGCTGCTTATCCGCGTGAAACCTATTTGAGGAGTTGTGCAATCCCCTGCATGAATGTCTGCAAAAACCGGTCACTGCACTCCTTGTAGCGCTTGTGCCCCTTGGCGTGAAACAGCGGGGCCAGATCCCCCTTCGCAATCGGCATACCGGCCTGGTTCATGATCCCCAGCAGATCCTCTTCCTTCAAATCCAGCGCAATACGCAGCTTTTTCAGGATGATGTTGTTATCAATGTCAGCGCTCGGCTTGGACTGACCGCCGGATGACTCACGTCTGCCACGCCGATGAATAATCAGCCCGTCCAGGAAAAAGGCCAGCAGCTGGTTGGCGCAGGGGATAAAACCATCTTCCTCTTCTGTTTTCAGCAGCATCGGCAGAGTCACCGGATTCATGGCAAAACCGGCCTCCTTGTAAATGGCGATCATCCCGGCATCATCGAGATGCAGCGCCGTACGCAGCTGTCGCAAAACATCATTGTTGTTCATTATTCCTCCTGCCGTTTCCGGCACTGTTTGTAGGGTTATTCATCCGGTACAGCATAAAAGCCGGATAATCTTTGTAACACTTTACGCTGAAATAGCAAAGGCGGCTGTTGGGCCGCCCTGCGTTTCCCGCTGTTCACAGCTTTTTTATCCGCTAAAGCACTAAAAGCACGAAAATTGGAAATTCACCTGAAACCAGGCAAAACATCCCGCACAGACTCAGCTTGCTGGTTCTGCTGGGGTATTTAGTATGCTTAGTGGATAACTCTTGAATGTCGCTATTCAAACTCTGAACCTTCACAATCATTTGCGAATTTATTCTTGCCACCCAACCCAATATGACCTATATTTAGCACATAATTAAGTCTACGCAAGAGGTCATTTATGGACAAGATTTATGCGCGCGCCTCCGTCAGCATCAGCGATCTCAAGAAGAACCCATCACGCATCATCAGCAAGGCTGAAGGTGCTCCGGTCGCAATCCTTAACCACAACAAGCCCAGTGCCTACCTTGTTCCGGCAGAAGCTTTTGAAGCGCTAATGGAGAAATTCGAGGATTACGAGCTTGGCCGCCTCGTCAAGGAGAGGCAGAACGAGCCGACCGTCAAGGTAACCCTCGATGAACTATAGCCTTGAATTCAAGGAATCGGCTCTCAAAGAGTGGCGCAAGCTTGACGGCACAATTCGCGAGCAGCTCAAGAAAAAGCTGGCTGAAAGGCTGGTGAATCCGCGAGTCGTCTCGGCCAGGCTTGTCGGCATGCCGGACTGTTACAAGATAAAATTGAGAAATGCCGGATATTGGCTTGTTTACGAAGTTGACGACAAACGCATCGTCATAATTGTTGTGACCGTCGGAAAACGTGAGAACCTTGCAGTTTACAGGTCAGTAAGAGACAGACTGAAAGAGTGACCCCCGGGCCTGATCAACCGGCTAACTTCCGCAAACAAAACAGGCGACCGATTGGCCGCCTCATGAATTAAGGATAGTGTCCCCAGAATTACGTAATTTATAGATTTTCCACTTGAACATATATCAGAATGTGCTAAATTCCTTCAAAATGTATTTTGCGCTTAAAAGTTCACAAAACAATTAAAATGAATGGATTTACGTCATGATTATTGATTTCACAGTATCCAATTTTCGCTCAATTAAAGAAAAGCAGACCTTAAGTTTGTACGCAGAAGGAGGCTCAAAACATCTTGCAAGCAATATTGCTTATCCTGCAGGTGAGAAAGTTGGCACCTTGCGGACAGCAGGTATTTACGGAGCAAATGCCTCTGGAAAGTCCAACTGGTTGCTTGCTTTAAAAGCCTTACAATATTTAGTAGTGGCAAGCGGTGAATATAAAGACGGTGATTCAATTGAATGCTACGAACCATTTCTTTTGGCTGAATCAACCCAAAACGCACCGATATCATTTGAACTTGAGTTTGCCATAAGTGGTCTACGATATATTTATGAAATATCATTCAATACAAAAGAAATCATCTCTGAATCGTTAAGCTATTTTCCTGGTCAGCAAACGGCAAACATCTTTAGAAAAGAAAATGGGCAGAGTTGGGAAAGTATATCTTTCGGCTCAAAATATACAGGAGGAAGAAAGAAATACGCTTTATTTAAAAATAATAGTTATTTATCAAAGGCAGGAAATAGTGCCGACTCGCCAAAGATTATCCGGACTGTGTATAATTTTTTCAGAAAAAATATACTAAATCTTAATCACGATCATAAATTAAAGTTAATTAGTTGGAGGGAAAATCCTGACACAGTTAAAAAAATCGCAAATATTTTATCAAAGGTTGATACAGGAATTTCAGATATAGAGCTCAAAACCGAGGATCAAGTAATAGAATTTCCTGTTGAAATGCCTGAAACTTTAAAGAAGGAAATTTTAAATGAGATAAAATACAAAACATTATTTTTACACACCGGAGGAAATGGTGAATCAGTAAAGCTCACAGAAAGTATGGAGTCTGACGGCACTATTAAGCTCTATAATATTCTTCCTTTACTAATATCAGTTTTTGATATTGGTGGTGTTCTCGTGTTGGATGAACTTGACAACAGTTTCCATCCGCACTTAGCTGAGTTAATAATTAGATTATTTAATGATTGTTCAGTTAACAAAAATAATGCTCAATTGATATTTTCAACACACAATATTAATTTGATGTCACCGGAGTTATTTAGGAGAGATCAGATTTGGTTCACGGAAAAGAATGATGGCGCCACTACACTCTCTTCCCTTGCTGAATTTGACAAGAACGTGGTCAAGACTAATACTCCATTCGGAAAATGGTATGACGAAGGTAGACTAGGGGCTATTCCGAAGATTGATTTTGGACAAATAGTTGCAATTTTGTCTAGGGAGACAGCATAAATGCCTAAGCCTAGAAAGAAAAGTTATAAGAAAGTCGAGCCTGTCTTACATATTTATTGTGAGGGTGAGAAGACAGAACCAATTTATCTTAAGGGCTACATTAACAAATTTCATCCAGGAAATAGACGTTATAAAATCATTGAGATAGAAGAAACCAAAAAGAACACTCCTGTTCAGTTAGTAAATGAAGCGGTAAAGCGCAAAAAGGACCACAGCACACCAGATGGAGATAAATTCTGGGTCGTTTATGATCGAGAATCAACAGCAAAATACAGTGAGACGTTGCACAGAAAAGCTTACGACAAGGCTCAGTCGAATTCCGTAGACGTTGCCTTATCAAATGTTTGTTTTGAGGTTTGGATTTTACTGCATCTAGTAGATAGCAATGCTAGTTATGCAAGTTGTGACGACCTATTGCGGAAAAGTCCTCTTAAAGCAGAATTAAGAAAAAGAGGGATTAGTAATTACGACAAAGCTGACACAAAAGTATTTGAGGTAATTTCAGATAATATCGACGACGCCAGAAAAAGAGCAAAGAGCTTGAATCAAGCTACTCTAAATTCATCATATGACACAGAAAATTCGCCTTACAAATTAAACCCATATACGAGAGTACATGAACTGTTGGATGCGATAGATGAGCTTTTGAGATAGTCCTGGAGAAAATGATATTTCCTGGTTTACTGTTGCCCGTCTTTTAAAACTTATGGGTCAGTCCTTCTCAAGGACTGACCCCTTTTTTATCCCTGCATCTATCTCGACAAATACAGATCAGTACAAGCCCTGACACCGTTCTCATCATTATAAAGACTGCTTTTCTGCACATTACGCAAAAAATCCCGGGCCTTGGGAGTACCTATATCCCCAATCGCCTTCAACGTGGAAATTTTGTCATTGGCGGCAAAATATTCAAACTTCCCAACCAGAAAATCAAATTGATCCTGCGCACCCAGAATACCCATGGCGTTTACAGCGCAGTTGTGCACGAAAGAATCATCATGCCCGGCATACCTCTTCAACGTAGCCATGGCAGCCGGGTTATTGGTACCAGCCAGATCGGTCAACGGGAAGCAGGCTGTGGTTTTATCGGTCTCCACAGCAGTAGCGACCTGTTTTTCCAGCTTTTGAACATCGGCATCTGCGGCGCTGTAGTTAAAGGCGCATGTATTGATCTTTGACGCCACGTCCTTGACAATTATTCCCATGGGATCACTCACGCATGGTTTGCGGATCTCGTCCATGGACCAGACCGGGATTTTGGAGTTAAAGAAGAAAGCCGGGATAGAGCAGTTTTTGCCGCCGGTAGCAAGCTGCCCCATGAAAACATTGTAGGACTCCCAGGCAGAAAAACCGGTGGCATGATGATTTATCAGCTGGAACTTCTTGACCGTAAGGGTCATGTCGGCAGCTTCACTATCCTTTTCAGCCAGCCTGACTGCAACCCCGCGCCCTTTAAGCTCCTTCACCAGCTCTTTGGACAGCCATACGACAGGGTCATCTACATTCTCCAGTACCAGATCAACCCGCTGCAATCCGGAAATTCCGACCATATACTTTACGCTGTCACGCTGATCCACGACCTTCAAAACTATCGGCTTTAAGCCAGGATTTGCATAGGTAAAACCCGGAGCGGGCGGCGCATCCACCGCATACTTCAGCGAACAACCGGTTACGCCAAACAATAAAGCCACAATAATGACAAAAGCAAACGGACTCCGTTTCATAGTCTCTCCTATCAGTTGTTTATTGCCTAAGAGCCATAACCAAGTATTTGAACCAACTGAAGCCTGCCTTAAGATTAACACGTCATCTAAACTATGAAACCCGCCTTTAAAAGTCAAATTTTATTAAAACCAACATAAGAAAAAGGGCAGACCACCTTTCCACCGGCAATCTGCTCCCACCGACGCCATGTAAACCACGAAAACGCCTACCAATACCCCAGGTTCCATCCCGCCTGCCGTCCATTTTTTATCTGATTTACATTTGACAAATCAGACCAATTTCAATATACCTACCGTACGGTAAAGAACAGCTGCGAGGTAATATGCAAACAGAAACATCCCCACAACAACACGACGCGAAAGATCGTCTGATGGCGGCCGCACTGGATCAGTTCACCACGCGCGGCTATGCCAGCACATCCGTCAGAGAGCTCTGCGCAGCCGCCAACGTAACCAAGCCGGTGCTCTACTACTACTTCAACAGCAAGGCAGGGCTATACCTGCAGTTGCTGGAAAACGCCTTTGAACTGTTTGAAGGGACGATCGCAAACCTGACCACCATTTCAGGCACAGCAAAACAGCGCATCATCCATTTCTGCGCCGGGGTTTACGACATAGCGGTGAAAAATATTGATATCGTCCGGCTGATGTATTCAATCTACTTTGGGACCCCCCAGGGGGCGCCCGACGTTGATCTGGATAAATACTTCAGCATTCTGCACAAAATCATCTCTGACGAGATCGGCCAGGCGATTTCCAGTGGCGAACTGCGGCCAGGCGATATCAACGACATCAGCTGGATCGTGATCTCAACCCTGAACTGCGCCATTGAAGAGCAGCTGAGCCCGCTGGCACCACGTATAAACCGCCAGGGACTGACCCGCATGCTGGAGATCATTTTCGCTGGACTGACCGCAGGCGGCAAAGACGCCCCGGAGGAGTGTTAGATGAATAAACGGTTCATATTTGCAACGATCTTGGCACTAATCACATTGACATCATGCGTCCGGGATGACGACGGCAAAGCAGCAAAAAAACCGCCAACAGCGGTTGAGACCAAAACCGCCGCTACGGCGGAGATGCTCGATAGCATCGAGGTAACCGGCACGCTGGAACCCAAAAATGCCGTTGACATCAAGAGCCAGATCCCCGGACTGGTGAAACAGGTTTACGTAGCGGAGTGGATCAGGGTTCGCAAGGGACAGCCACTGGCGCGGATCGATGTCGCCGAGTCTGAGGCACAGGTCAAGCGCGCCGAGGCAGCGCTTGAATCTGCCAGGGCTGGCGAGGTGCAGGCGCAGGTGGCGGCCAACCGGGCCGACCGCGAGATGGCCAGGATGCGTAAACTCAAGGATGCCGGACTGGCAACGCAGCAGGGCATGGACGACACCGGCACGGAACAGCAGGCGGCCAGGGCACGGGTCAGCGCGGCCAGGGCCCAGTCAGCAGTTGCCAGAGAGGAGTTGCGCCAGGCGCGGGTCAGGGCCTCCAAGGGAATTATCACCGCCCCGATCAGCGGCGTCATTGCGCTCAAGGAGATCAACGTCGGCGACCTTACCGGCGACGTGGCTGCCAGCAAACCGCTCTTCAGGATTGTGGACAACAGCCTGTTCAACCTGACCGTAACCGTCCCGTCAACGGATTCATCGCGGATCAAGACATCACAGCCGCTTCAGTTCAGCGTCGATTCACTGCCCGGGCGTACATTTACCGGCAGAGTCATGTACATCAACCCCGAACTATCCGCCAGCGACCGCTCGCTCAAGGTGATTGCCGAGGTCAGCAACAGTGACGGGCTGCTCAAGGGGGGGCTATTTGCCAAAGGGCGCATCATTGCCGGCCAACGGGGCAATGTACTCCAGATTCCCCGCAACGCCGTCGCCACGATTGATCCGGCAACCAAGGGAGCTGTCCTGTTTGTGGTTGAAAACGGGATTGCCCGGCGCCGCGAAATCAAGGTGGCTGCCATCACCGGTGAAAGCCTTGAGGTGGCAGCGGGGCTGAAGATTGGTGAACAGTACGTCGTCCGTGGCGGCTTCAACCTGAAGGATGGCGACCAGGTGACCGCAACCGCAGTAAAATAACCAGATAAAACAACACCCGCAGAGGAGTAAAAACATGCCCTACATCAATATAAAAATCACCAAAGAAGGCGCAACAGCCGATCAAAAGGCCGCCCTGATCAAGGGAGCGACACAACTTCTCGCCGATGTGCTTGGCAAGAACCCGGCCACAACCGTAGTCGTGATTGAAGAGGTGGATACTGATAACTGGGGCATTGGCGGCGAATCAGTCACCCGGCGCCGCAGTCAGGGACTTTAAGCAATCTAATTAGCGTCAATCCTCCGCTCGTTACAATATATGTCATTCCCGAAGCGATTCTGATCGGGAATCCAGTCTTTAACTATTTGAAATCATGGATCCCCGATAAAGACATTCGGGGATGACATTCTTAATAACTAAAGAATAGTGCTAGTCAGGTTAAGTAATGCACGCTTTACCAGACAGAAACCAACCCACCAAAAGGATAACCATAGATGGTTCTCTCCGATCTTTCCATAAAGCGCCCCGTCTTTGCGACGGTCATGATACTGGCACTGGTCGTTCTGGGCATTTTCTCCTATCGCCGACTGGCAGTGGAGATGTTCCCCAACGTCGAATATCCGGTTGTTTCCGTAATCACCAAATTTCCGGGGGCATCCCCTGAAACCGTGGAGCGCGAGCTCTCCAAACGAATCGAGGAATCCGTAAACCAGGTGGCCGGCGTCAAGCATGTCTACTCCACCTCTCGCGAAGGGGTTTCCACGGTGGTGGTGGAATTCCGCCTGGAGGAAAAACTGAACGAGGTGGCCCAGGAGGTACGGGCCAAGGTATCCTCCATCCGCGGCACACTGCCAACCGGGATCGAAGAACCGATCATCCAGAAGCTTGATTTCAACGCCGCCCCGATCGCCGCACTGGCAATCCAGTCCAGCGGGCTCTCAATCCGCGAACTGACCACACTGGTGGACAAGAAGATCAAAAAACGATTCGAGAGCGTTGCCGGTGTGGGCAAGGTGGAGATGGTCGGCGGACTGAAGCGGGAGATAAAAATCGACCTTGACCCGGTCAAACTCGATTCAATGGGATTAGGGGTCAATGACATCGTCAATGGCATCAAATCCGAAAACACCAACACCCCGCTGGGGCGGATCACCAAGGGGGGGGCTGAATACCCGCTGCGGGTTGAGGGGAAACCGGACCAGGCCGACGAATACCGGCGGATGGTCGTCACCAACCGGGGCAGCCGCCCCATCAGACTGGGCGACGTGGCACTGGTCAGTGACGGGGTCGAGGAAAAACGGAAACTGGCATTGATCAATGGACGCCCCGCCATCGGCCTGGACATTTACAAGCAGTCCGGCGGCAACCAGGTCGAACTGGTGGATAGCCTGAAAAAGGTCATGACAGCCGTACAGAAGGAGCTCCCCGAGGGGGTTACCATCTCGCTGGTCCGTGACGGCTCCATCCCGACCCGCGAATCGCTGGCCGATGTCAAGGAGACCCTGATCATCGGCGGCATACTGACGGTTCTGATCGTCTTCTGCTTCATCAACTCCTGGCGCTCGACGGTCATTACCGGTGTCACCCTCCCCATCTCGGTCATCTCGGCCTTCATCGTCATGAACGCCCTGGGGATGACCCTCAACGTCATGACCCTGATGGCCCTCTCACTGGCCATCGGCCTGCTGATCGATGACGCCATCGTTGTCCGTGAAAATATCGTCCGGCACCTGGAATCCGGCAAGGATCATATGGAGGCATCCCGCTTCGGCACCGCCGAGATCGGCCTGGCGGTCTTCGCCACCACCATGTCGATCATGGCCGTCTTCGTCCCGGTCGCCTTCATGAAGGGGATCGTCGGCCGCTTCTTCTTCCAGTTCGGCATCTCCGTCGCCTTTGCCGTACTGGTCTCCCTGTTTGTCTCCTTCACGCTTGATCCGATGCTCTCCTCGCGCTGGCACGACCCGTCCATCCAGCTACAGGGACAGCGCCGCGGTCTGGCCCGCTACCTCGAGCGCTTCAACAACTGGTTCGAATCAGTTGCCGACAGATACAAGTCGATGATTGAATGGGCGCTGAACAGACGCAAGACCGTCATGGCCCTTGCATTCGGCTCGTTCATCTGCGGCCTGGCTATCTTTGCCACGCTGGAATCATCCTTCATGGCCCAATACGACAAGGGCGAGTTCCAGATCTCCTTCAAAACCGCGCCCGACGCATCGCTGGCCGAAACAGAGGGTCGCCTGAAAGAGATTCTGGCCGCCATTGGCAATTTTGAGGATATTGATCACACCTACGCCACCATCGGCGCCGGTGACAGCGGCACGGTCCGCGACGGTCTGCTCTACATCAAGCTCAAGGAACGCGACCAGCGCAGCACGAACCAGTTCGATATCCAGCGCAAGGTACGCGACAAACTGCTCAAGATCGCCGGAATCAACATTTCAATCGAAGAGGTCGGCCAGATCGGCGGGACCCAGAAACCGCTCAATGTCAACCTCAAGGGAGACGACCTTGAGGTGCTCAAGCAGCTCGGGCAGCGCATGAAGGATGAGCTCTACAAATACAGGGGCATTGTCGATGTCTCCATGACGCTGGAGAACGACATCCCCGAATACCGTCTCCGGGTTGATCGTGACAAGGCCCTCTCCAGCGGGGTCACGACAGGCAGCATCGTCAACTCACTCAGCCGCCTGGTTGGGGGCGAGGCAATCTCGACCTTTGAGGATCAGGATGGCGATGCCGTCGATGTCCGCCTGCGGCTTCCGGCCGAACTACGCAGCACCCCCGGCCAGATCAGCCAGCTCAAGATCTCTGTTCCCAATCAGGATGGCAGCAGCAGACTGATTCCACTGCGCAGCCTGACGGAGACGGTTTCAGCGACCTCACCGACGGAGATCAACCGCCGCGACCTGAGCCGTCAGATCACGGTCAGCGCCAATCTTGACAACCTGCCGATCGGAACAGCGGCCAAATATGTGGAAGAGGCCTCCAAGAAGATCCAGTTCCCCCCTGGCTACCGGATCGACCTTTCCGGCGAATCCGAGGATATGGCCGAATCATTCGGCTATATGGCAGAATCCCTGCTGCTGGCGGTTCTCTTTGTCTATCTGATCCTGGCTGCCCAGTTTGAATCCTTCTTTGAACCGCTGGCAATCATGCTCTCACTGCCGCTCTCCATAGTCGGCATGGCCGCCATGCTCAAGCTGACCGGCGATACGGTCAACATCATGTCGTTAATCGGCCTGATCATGCTGATGGGACTGGTTACCAAAAACGCCATCCTGCTGGTTGACTACGCCAAGGTACTACGCAAGCGCGACGGCCTGCCCCGTAGCGAGGCAATCATCCTCGCCGGTCGCACACGTCTGCGGCCGATCATCATGACATCGCTAGCCATGATCTTCGGCATGCTGCCGCTCTTTCTGGCAATCGGTTCCGGGGCCGAGATGCGCGCCCCCATGGCCCGGGCCGTAGTCGGTGGTCTGCTCACATCCACATTCCTGACGCTGCTGGTGGTGCCGGTCATGTACACACTGATGGACGACCTGGCACTCTGGCTGCGCAGACGGTGGGGCAAAAAACCAGCGGAAAACACAAGTCATTAATGAAGCGAACAGGAATAACAGGTAAAACGCCAATGAAATATTTCAAAACCATATTCATATTATCCACATTCGGATTGCTGTTGCTGCTCCCGCCAGACAGCCAAGCCCAGACACTAACCCTCGAGCAGGCGCTCTCCCTGGCTAGGGACAAAAATCGCGACATAGAAAAGGCACGTGAATATGCCAACTACGTTCAGGGACGCTATCAGGAGGAACGGGCAGCAGCCCTGCCGCAACTGTCGCTGAACGCCGCCACGATCCTCAGCCGGGACAATAGCCAAACAGCCCAGATGGGCTTCAACACGCGCCAACGGGCGGACAGCGCCGATCTTTCACTGACCCAGCCACTGTTCACCTGGGGCAAGATCTCTGCCGCCATGCACGCCGCCGAACTCGGCATCCAGACATCCGAGCAGCAGCTGCGCTACTACCGCCAGGCAACGGAGCGCGAGGTCACAACAGCCTTCTACAATATACTGCTCGCCCAAGATCTGCATGGACTGGCCAGGGAGGATCTGGCCCAGAAGGAACGTCTGCTGGACGAGGCCAAACGCAAATACGCCATCGGCACCGCCACCGATTACGATGTCCTCTCGGCAGAGGTCAGTGTCAACAACAGCAAACCGGAACTGATCCGAAACGAGAACAACGTCAGAATATCCATCGAAAACCTCCGCCTGCTGCTGGCACTGGGACAGGGACCGCTTGACATCTCCGGTTCACTATCTGCCTCGGTCACTCCGCTGCCAGCATATGCAGATGCAGTTGCAACGGCCCTGAAAATGCGCCCCGACCTGATTGACCTGCGGCTGCGCGTCGCCATCTATGGCGATATGGTCAAAATTGCCAGCGCCGAAAACAAACCCAGGCTCGACCTGAAGGCCAGTGCCGGCTGGCATGCGCTCAATCTCGATGGATCCGGACTCAACCGCCAGGCTGACGGGGCCGCCTGGAGTGTCGGCGCCTTCCTGAGCTTCCCGTTCTTTGATGGATTCCGCACCAGCGGCAAGACCGCCCAGGCCCGCAGCGACCTGCGCACAAAACAGATCGAGGAATCCAAACTGGTCGATTCCATCGCGCTGGACGTACGCAACGCCATCGACCGGCTACAGGAATCCGCCAAGATCCTCGAAGCGGCCGGCAGTACCGTCAAACAGGCCGAGCGCCTGCTGCAGATGACCGAAAAGGGTTATCAATACGGTGTCAAGATCCGCCTGGAGGTGGAAGACGCCCAACTGAACCTGATCAAGGCCAGGACAAACCTGTCCCGTTCACTACGTGACTACAATGTCGCACAAATCAACTATCGCTGGGCAATTGGAACGGCTGGGGAATGAACGGGGATAATTAAGACAATATGAACCACATAGGTAGGCCGTCCTCAAAATTCTATCTCGTCAAATCAAAGCAGTCCAATGCCGTATGCACAGCGCCGGACTGGCTGAGTTCACTCTGAAACAGGATAAAATGCTCCGCAGTGAAAGAAGGGATATCCGCCAGTGGGCGGTTGACAAGGCTGGTAATATCACAGCTGTCCGGCTGCTTAATGCGCCCCAGCGTAATGTGCGCTTTGAACGGTTTTTCTTCAGTGACGATGCCGCAGGATGTCACCACCTGCCTTATATCGGCGGTCAGTCTCTCCAGCAGCGGCTGCGGTTTCAACCCGGCCCAAAACACCCGGGGGTAACGGAGATGCGGAAAACAGCCGGTTTTGTCAAACTTCAGCAAAAACGTTTCCAGCCTGATTTCTGCCAGAGCCGCTTTCAATAGCGACAACTGTTCAGCGGCAACATCCCCCAGAAAGTGCAGGGTCAGGTGCAGCTGATCCGCTGCAACCCGATGTATGGCACTGTGTTTCGGTATCACCCCTACCAACTTCATTTTAACATCATCCGGCAGTTCAATGGCGATAAAAAGTCTCATATGCCTACCTTGAGGGGAATTACAGGGATATCCATGAGAATGACGTTTTGATTCAGCCTTTCATTCGACAAATCATTTAAGTACACATCTCAGAATGCATAACCAAATGTCAGCAGGGCCGAAATCTGGGTGCTCTCCGATGTTTCCCTCACGGTTCCTATCGGGGTGCCGTTGCCATAGACCTGGCGCTGTTCACCATCAACGTCAATAAGCGTAAAACTGAACCCGCTCTTTACAAACCATGCGGGGGTAATGTTGTATCTTGCCGACAGGTTAACCATGTAGGCATTGCCATCCATGTCACCCTTGCAGATCTTGCCGCCATTTTCCCGCAACAAGTGGTTATCCTCGTCTTTGGCATTGACCAGTGGAGACCATGCAAAATTGCCGTCCAGGATCAATTTATCCCTGAAGGCATAGCCACCGCCGATCTTCAGATACGGCATGCTGTAGGTCATGTTATAGGTAATTGACACTCGACCGTCGCCGACATAATCGGCGCCAGGCAACCCTGAAGGCGAATATTGGCGGATCACTTTGGATTTATAGTCAAATATCTGATATTGGTAGCCCAGTCCGCTATACAGCGACCAGGATGGTTTTTGAAAAAAGAGCCATTCTGCGTCAATATCAAAAATCCAGGCATTCAGTTCACTGACAGTTGATTCGGAGTAGACATCAAGCCGACTGGGGTTTGAGTCGGTGAGCCAGTCCGAATCCTTCATATGGCTGTCAGAGCCGGAGATGCTCTTTTTGATCACCCCGTTAATCCGCAACGAATCATTGATGTTATATCTTGCCTCTGCCCGTACCAGCCAGATATCCAGAGGCCATTCGAGCTGGCTGAAGGGGAAATAACCCGATTCCTTGCTGCCATTTGGGTTGGTCGCCGGATAACCAATCTTGTAGGTGGTATGGCCGTACATTTTTTCCGGTCCAATGGCAATATTGAATCGTTCTTTCCTACCTCGATTTTCATCACTGAACATTTTTTCGGGTATAAGAACTGGATCGGCAGTTTTTAGAGTGGATTGACGGTAGCCGCCTGCCGGGATATCGTCAGCTGCAGGACAATTTAAGACGAAGCCTGGCAGAACAACCGTCACGAGTGCAATAGAATATGCCGTCAGCAAGGTGCGGCTGTTAACCAAAAATCTCATTGTACTTTCCCCCTCATTTTTCTTACCGGTGTAACGGAGCTGTATACCAACAGGCTGGATCCTGTTCTTTATCCTCACTTCTATCGCCCCAGGATATCCCTGATCTTCCCATTCAGCAGATTCATCTCCAGCGGTTTGGTAACAAAGACCATCCCCTCTTCCACAATGCCGCGCTTCGCAACGATATCCGCCGTATAGCCGGACATGAAGATAACCTTTATCTCGGGATGGTTAATCCGGATCCGCTCCACCATCTCCCTGCCGTTCATCCCCGGCATGACAACGTCGGTCAGGATCAGGTCTATCTCCTGCTCTCCATTTTCGCAGATATTAATCGCGGTCTGCGGTGTTTGTGCCTGGATCACCTTGTATCCCATCTCCTCCAGAAGCTTGGTCGTCATCCAGAGCAGCATCTCTTCATCTTCCACCAGCAGAATCGTGCCCGAGCCGCTAGGAGTCTGTCGGACTTTGCCGACATAGCCTGATGTGTTATACTCGTTCATCT
>CAXYUZ010000002.1:0-136853 GCA_964292275.1 uncultured Desulfuromonadaceae bacterium | reverse complement strand
CAGAATATACGGGCTCTTACAGCCCACAAGCTAGTCAACGTTGGGACACTAGTGACAAAATATAGCAGTATAACCAGATTTATGGTGTCCACTATTGACAGCCTACTTCACAGGACGTCCGGTAGGAGATGACGTATTTATTACCAATATTGAAAACATAACAGGCCGCGATCTAAGTAAAGGTACTCCTGGACGACCAAAGAAACATTAATTGATATCATGTCCCCCGATATCCTCGAAGATAGAACATGTCGACCCGGAGATTGGACTGATCCATTCCGTTTATGGGGTGGGTTACAAATTTGAGGCAACGACGTAAATGAATCTCACTGAAGATAGGGTCTGCCGGCGGGACAAGCTCACTTGACAAACTCCAACCGCAACGCCTTGGGAAGATTCACGCCAGACATCTTTAACACGGCCCGGTACATGGCCTTGGACACGGAGCAATACGCCTCGTCGTTCAAGGTTTCCAGCCTGGCCAGCTGATCCATCCATAACTGGCGCTCCGCCTCTGGAACCTGCTCACAGATATCCTTGAACAGCGCCACATTTTCATCATCACTCAGGGTGAGCGGCACAACAGGTCCTGTCTGCCTGGCCCTGCTCAGAAACGCCTCGCGAACAATCTCAAAAAAGGCACGCAGATCTGTCTCTGACAGCCTGGGCAGCATCCTTTTCAGCACCGCCACCTTTTCCCGATGGCCATAGCGCGGGGCGCCGCTCACAATGGCACATTCCTTTACTGTGGCACCCTCCAGCATGACCAGCAATATTTCCATCCGTCTCCGCAGATACTGATCGGAGAGCAGCGGCATCCCCTCCACGGTAAAATTGGCGGCAAACAGCCCGACATCCTGATCCGGTTTGATATATTCTTCCAAGACTTTTTTTGACAACGGTTCGGAAAAGAGCGCCCTTGTCCAGTTGACAATCAAGCGCCCCTTTTTGGAATCAGGATTAAAGCCATACTGCTCGGCAACCTTGCGCGAGACCAGCTCAAGTTCAGGCTCCGAGAGCGAAAAGGCGGCTGCGGAGAACGGTCGCAACAACAACAGCGCCAGAAGAAGCATACATAAACGCACAGGTCACCTCCAGAATCACCCGCCAACAAATCAAACTGAGCCTTCCTGTACAATTCTAGCCAAAACAATCTCCGGGTCAAGCCCGGCTTAAACTTACCTGTCAGCCATTATGGCTAATTGACAACATCAGCCCTGCCCCAGAACCCCTTGAAATCATCCGACGCCAAGGGCTTGCTGTAGAGATACCCCTGCAACATCTGGCACCCCCTGGCACGCAGGAACACCCCCTGCTCCGCCAGCTCAACCCCTTCGGCAACAACGTTCAGTTCCAGCCCCCTGGCCAGTTCCAGAATTGAATCAACAATGCTGATGGAGCTCTTGTCCCCTGGCAGATTCTTAACAAAAGAAGAGTCGATCTTCAATTCATGCAGCGGCATGCGATTGAGATAGCTGAGTGACGAAAATCCGGTTCCAAAGTCATCCAGAGATAATTCCAGCCCCATATCGGCAAGCTCCTGCATGATTGCAATCGTGCTGTTGATATCCTGGACAACAACACTCTCGGTTATTTCCAGACAGAGCAATTCCGGCTCCATACCGCTCTCATCCAAGGCCTCACGAACGACTTGAGGCAGATTGCCGGAGTGAAACTGGCAGGCGGAGATATTGACCGACATGCGCAGCGGCGCCATACCGGCTGAACGCCATTGGGCATACTGCCGGCAGGCACTCTTCAGAATCCATTCACCCACCGGCACGATCAAGGCGGTTTCCTCCAGGATCGGTATAAAAACGGATGGCGGTACAAGCCGCTCCTCGGCCGACATCTGCCAGCGCAAGAGAACCTCCATGCCGGTCATCACCTTAGTTATCGAATCAACCTGGGGTTGGTAGTAGAGAATATACTGATCTCTTTCCAGAGCATGGTGCAGATGGGTTTCCAGCATCAGCCGCTCCTGGGCCATGGCGCTCAGTTCATGTGAATAATACTGAAAGCGGTTTTTACCCAGGCTTCGCGCCTTGGACATGGCCACATCCGCGTTCTGGATCAGGCGTTCAACCGACTCGCCATCCTGCGGAAACAGGGCAATCCCGACGCTACTTGTCAAAAAGATCTCCGGCCCCGATACCTGCAGGGGAGATGCAAACAGAGTCGTCAATTCACTGATCAACCGTGGGGTTCGAGCGCCGTCCGTAACCATAATTACAAATTCGTCCGTCCCCAGCCTCGCCAGAACGTCGCAAGGAGATAGCACCAGATTGAGCTTTTCAACAAGCGCCTTGATCAACTGTTCAGCGGCATCCCGCCCGCTCGCCTCAATCACAAGCCGGAAATTATCCAGTCCGATCAGCATGATCGAGATATCCACAACCTGCGCGGAAGAGGAGACCAGGCCATAAAACAGCTGTCGGAGACCACTCCTGTTGGGCAGACCGGTCAGTGGATCCTGCCCCTCAATGGTCTGCAGCCGCGTAGACTGTTCGGCAATGGTCCTCAGCATGACCTCATGCTTCAAATGGTTGGCCCGGCTCAACTCGACCCGCTCCATGGCCCGCTGAATGGCAAGCTCCAGTTCTCCGAAGTCAATAACCGGCTTGGCAATGTAATCCCAGGCGCCGCGCCGATGCGCTTCCGTCGTATCCCGCACGCTGCCGGTACCTGAAATCACAATAATCGGTGTTTCCGGGGTCTTGCGGCTAATTGCCTCAATGACATCCAGCCCACCCATCTCCGGCATCCACAAATCGGTGAAGATCAGATCAGGCTTGACGCTTTCCAGCATTGCCAGCCCCTGCACCCCATTTTCCGCCTCATAAACCGTATGGCCATAATCGCTGTAAAAAGCCGCAATACTGTGCCGCACATCAGGATCGTCTTCAATTGTTAAAATGGACAGTTTGTTATCTGACATTTTTTTACCCCTGAGACTTGCCGAGTTTTTCCATCAAGGCCACACTTACCATCAAAAAGCCTTGAAAATCAGGATATTATAATTTTATACAAGCGCAAACCTGATCGTAAAGCAGGCCCCCTCACCGGGAACCGAATCAACCGAAAGCATGCCACGATCATAGCGGCTGATCAGCACATACGAGACATATAATCCCAGCCCGGTCCCCTTGCCGACTGCCTTGGTCGTATAGAACGGCTCAAACAGGCGTTTGCGGATCTTTTCCGGGATACCGGGGCCGTTATCGGCAACCCTGATCACGGCGTCCCCATCCTCGCAACAGAGCGAAATCGTGATTTCCGGGTCACGATAGGGGACAATCTCGGCCAGCGCCTGGGCCGCATTCTTCAACAGGTTGATCAGCACCTGCTCCAGCTCAACTATATTGATCGAAACATGCGGCATATCTGCCGGAAAATCCTTGCTGATGCGGATATTGGCAAAGTTATATTGCTTGAGCAGATCATGATCCTTCACAACCATCTCCAGCGACTGTTCAATCACCTCGGCCAGTCTGACTGGCTGCCGTCCTGGGTTATTCTGACGACTGAAATTGAGCAGGTTGGCCACAATCCTGGTCGTGCGCTGCCCGGCATCACCGATCTTGGCAATAAAATCAATGATCTCCCGCTTCTCCAGATACTCACGAACCTTGATCAGGCTCAGCCCCATATCGCCGGCAACCTTATTGTTAACCGGCAACTCCGGCGATATTCTTCGCATGATATTCTGGACATTCTGGACAATAATCCCCATCGGATTATTAATCTCATGGGCCATACCGGCAGCCAGACCGCCAATCATCATCATCTTCTCCGACTGAACCAGCATCTCTTCCGCCTGGCGCCGGGCGGTAATGTCCATCGCCACGGCAATAACACCATTCACACGGCCACTGCCATCAAAGAAACGGGTGTTTGTCCATTCACAGAGGATGGTCCGTCCATCCTTGGCAACACTCTCTTTAACCAGACTGCTGACCTCATCGCCACAAAGTAGCATCCCCCAATCCACGGAAGAATCCGGTTCCTGCTCCACCGACTTTATCAGGCTGCCAAGCGGCTTACCCAGCGCCTCCACCTCCGCATAACCGAAGATGCGCTCGCTAGACAGATTCCAACTCATAACGGCACAGTTCCTGTCCAGCAGCATGCACGCCAGGGGCAGATTACGGATATACAGACGCAGGGTCTGCTCGCTATCCTTGAGCGCCTCCTGAGCTATCTTCTGCTGGGTAACATCCAGTAAAAAACATTCCAGATATTGCAGTTCACCCTCCTCCGAGCGCACCGCGCGAAGGTTGGCGTTTGCATAAAACGAAGAGCCGTCTTTTCTATAGAAGGCAAGATTATCCCAATGGAGATAACCATCGCTGGCCAGTACCTGCTGAATCATTTTCGGGCGTTTTTCCGGAAAGCAGTACAGCAGATTGAAATCATCAACGGCGGCGTACATTTCAGCGGCACTTTCATAGCCAAACATTCGTACAAAGGCCGGATTGATTGACAGAAGGCTCCCCTCTAAAGATGTATGAATGATCCCGACCGGGGCATCATCAAGCACCTTTCTGTACTTGTCCTTGGAGATCCGCAGAGCATCCAGCACCAGATTGTTTTTGGTCAGTTGCCCACGCAGTTCCAGCTCCAGAACGGCCATCTCGCTGTTTCGCAACTCAAGCTTGATCTGTTCTTCCTTGCGGCTGGCAATCTCACGCTGAAGATCAGTCGTACGCCTGGCAACCAGCTTGCTAAGCAGATTGATATTAATAAAAAATACAAATGTAATCACGACCGTTGAAACCAGCAGCACCTTTACCCAGAATGGCATTGGTGATTTACGGGCCGTGATCAATATTTTACGCATGCTTTTGTGATATTTGGAACCAGGGGTGGCAATCTGTTCATGCAGATGCCGGTCAATGGTCTCAAGAAGATCGGCATGTGTCCCCTTCCTGGCCATAAACCTGAGATCAACGGGACTGAAAACAATCGAGGTACTCCGGACCACATCCATCTGGCCACTGACCCTTGAATACATGTAGCTGACAACCCCCGCATCAACCTCCTGAAATTCCAGGGAGGTCAAGACGTCGCCATACGAGGCCAATTCCACAAAGTTAACCTTGATGTCATGATCGGAGAGCAGTTTCTTAAAGCGGTCTGAAATGACATTATTTGCAATCACCGCAACCCGCAGCCCCTCCAGATCCAGCAACGATTCAACCTTCGCGCCAGCGCCGTTCGTTGTCGTAAACAGCTGTCCCCAGCTGTTGGCAAGAGTGGTCTTGTTAAAATCAAAACGCCTCAACCGCTCTTCGTTGTCGGCCGCCTCCATCATCAGGTCAAGTTGACCTTTTTCCAGCATCTCCGTACATTTTTGCCATTCGCAATGCACATATTCAATCTGCCAGTTTTCCTTACTGGCCACATCATCAAGGAGTTCCGGGAAGAGCCCTTTGCCATTGCCATCAAATCCGAGCTGACTGAACGGCACAGATCCTGTTCCGCCAACCCTGAGTTTGAGTGGGGCTGAATCCGCGTGGGCGATGACAAACATCAAGAGCAGGAACAGGGCGCTGAATACAGCTATAAATCTGTATCTGTTTTTTGGGATGATCATATTGTTACCGGCCCGCTCCGAAAATCATAATCCACCTGGATCAACACTATTCTTCCGCTATTAAAAATGTCATCCCCGAATACCTTTATCGGGGATCCATGATTTCAGCCAGTTAAGAGCTGGATTACCGATCAGAATCGCCTCGGGAATGACATTTTATAAGGGGATCAAACAAAAAGCAGAAACCTGACCGACTGGGTACGGCCGGCCAGGCTGCGGCAATAACACGGGCAAGGGGATTAGGCCAGCTTGAAGCGTTTGATCAGATTCTGAAGTTCCTCTGCCTGACGCGCCAGCTGGGAGGCCGCATCGGCAGTCTCTTCAGAGCTGCGGGCGGTCTGTGTGATCACACTGGTGATCTGCTGGACATTCATCGTGACCTCATTGGTAGTGGCGGTCTGTTCCTCTGCCGCCGTGGCAATCTGACTGATCTGCATGGAAACCTCACCGATGCTGCCGAGGATGTCCTGCAGCGCCTCGCCCGATTTACGGGATGAGACCGCCCCCTTCTCCACATCCGCCACACCTTCATCCATGGATTTAACGGCATCCCTGGTTTCACTCTGGATCGACTTGATCATCTCGCTGATCTCGTGGGTTGCCTTGGTGGTGCGTTCCGCCAGCGCCCTGACCTCGTCGGCGACAACGGCAAAACCGCGCCCCTGCTCACCAGCCCTGGCAGCCTCGATAGCGGCATTCAAGGCCAGCAGGTTGGTTTGGTCGGCAATATCCTCAATGGTGCCAACGATATCCCCAATCTGTTCTGACCCGGCCCCAAGGGCCTCGATAGTCTTTGCGGTACTCCTGACCCGATCGGCAATCACATTCATACCGGTAATCGTCTCCTGAACTACAATCGCACCGGCATTGGCGGCATCCGCCGAATGCTTCGACGCATCGGCGGCCATGCCGCAATTACTGGCAATATCATTGCTGGTATGCGACATCTCTTCGCTTGCCGTCGCAACCGTCTCCGCCTGAGAGGCAACCTCCTCCGCTCCATCGGCAATCTGGGCCGCTGCCTGATAGAGCTGGCTGGAGGCCGCTGCAATAACCCCGGAGATATCCACGGTACTGGAGACCATTATCCTGAGGTTTTCAATCATGAAGCCCATGGCCACAATCAGGCTGTCGGGATCTTTACTGGCAAGATCAAGCTTTATCGAGAGATCACCGGCAGCCACCCTTTTGGTAATTTCAACCACATCCGCAGGCTCGCCGCCCAGCCTGGAGACAACCACATACCGGATCAAAATCCCCAACCCGATGGCCGCTAGCACGGAGAAGACAATCATCAAGGCCATAACCTTGAAGGCGCTTCCGGCAATGGTGCTGTTCTCATCGGCAACCGCTTTGGCATATTCGGTCTTCCTGACACGAAGTTCATTAAGCGCCTGCTCATACATCTCAGCCGCCCTTTTACCATCACTCCTCATCAACTCACGAAGCTGATCCTCCTTGCCCGACTCTGCCAGGATCACCCCGCGTTCAAACACCTGGACATAGGCCGCCTGAATCTTTTTAAAGTTCTCAAAATCCTTGCGCCCTTTATCCGTGAGGATCGACTTCTCGTAAAGCTCTGTTTTGGCAGCCACCTCAGCGTTCGACTTTTTAATTTCAGCAATAATTTTGGGCCGTTCAGCAACCGGGGTTTCCGACAGCACCCGGACCGTCATTCTCGCCTTCAAAAAACTTTCCGATATGTCTGCGATATAACCGGCCGGCAGCGTCACCTTTTCGTACATCAGCCGGTCGGCAACCTGAATCTTCCTGATGCAGACAATCCCCACAACTCCAACGATGGCCGTGATCAATGCCACAAAAACGAAACCGCTGATCAACTGTTTTCCCAAACGTAACGACTTGAACCATTGCATAGAATTCCTCCTGTAAATTCACTAGATTCCATGCAATACGCAAGTAACGATCCAAAACCATTAAATCACGCTATAACAACATCTTATACCATCCAGCCGAACAGGCATGGCTGGGAATTTTTTCCCATCAGCCGCAGTCAACCGACATCAATTCCCCTAATTCCATAGATCAATACAAAATATTGGTAATTTTCTACCAGAGGGAAAAATTTCCCAGGGGGTCTGGGACAGTAAATAAATTAATCATGCAAGGCTTTTCTCTGTTTGAGCAGCTTCTTGTTCAGCGCCGAACGGTTGATTCCGAGATAGGTTGCAGCAACCCCCTGATTCCCGTTGGCAGCCTTCAATGCCTGGGCAATCAGAACCGCCTCGGCCTGTTTAAGGGTTGGCACATGTTCTCCATCGCTATCACGCAGTATGATGACCGCATCCTCCGATGGGAGCGAAACCGTCGGAACCGGCTGACCAATAGCCCCCAGAAATGTCTCCATGGAGAGCATACCGGCGGTGTGGTGGGCGTCGGCATCAAATGTCATTGCCCTGAGTTCACGCACATTACCGGGAAAACGGTATGAAGCAAGATAGGCAAACAGTTCCCGGGGCGGGGTCGGCTTCTTCTTGTTCAATTCCAGGGACGCCTCTGCAATAAACTGCTCCAGCAGGAGGGGAATATCATCAACCCGCTCGGAAAGGGACGGCACCTTCACCTGATACGCATATAGCCGGTAATAGAGGTCCTGCCGGAATTCGTCCCGATCAACCATACCCCGCAGGTCGCGATGTGTGGCGGCAATGATCCGGCAATTGGTTTTCCGGACAACATCCGAACCGGCCGGGAAATATTCACCCTCCTGAATCAATCTGAGCAACCTTACCTGCGATGCCTCGCTGAGATCCCCGATTTCATCCAGAAAAAGCGTCCCCCCCTCTGCCTTGGCAATCAAGCCGCCCCTGACATGATCGGCACCCGTAAAGGCCCCCTTGACATGCCCGAAGAGGGTGTCGCAGAACATATTATCATCCAGTCCGGCCACATTGACCGAAACCATCTCCCCGCGATAGCCACTAACCGCATGCACCGCCCTGGCTATCAATTCTTTGCCGGTTCCGGTTTCACCGGTAATCAGAATCGGCTGTGAAGTAGCAGAAATGACCTCCAGATACTGGAACAGCGACAGCATTGCCGGATTACGGGTCGTGATTGCGGAAAAGGCCTGCGGGTTCTTCAACTTTCCGCTCAATAGCTTATCGCGAAGGGATTCAACCTCGCGCATCATGGAGGCCTCTTTTAACGCCCGGCTCACATTCATCTTTAATTCTTCAAAGACGTAAATCGGCTTGATAATATAATCCCTGGCCCCCATACGCATGGCCCTGATGGCATCACGGATTTCACTGGAACCGGAGATGACAATTACCGGCGTCGCCGGACTCTTTTCAACAATCTCGGCAATAACAGCAAAACCGTCCAATTCCGGCATGCGCAGATCCGTCAGCACCAGATCCGGTTTCTGCCGATGGAAGCGTTCAAGCCCTTCAACCCCATCCCCCGCCTCAATGACATCAAAGTCATTATCCCTGAAATATACGGCAATACATCGACGCAGGTACTGGTCATCCTCGATTATCAACAATCTGTTTCTTTGCATTATAAATCCTGTCCGGGGAATGATCTTGAAGCAAGAGCGCCATTCTAATGAATGGCGGAGATAATACCCAACTTATCAAAAAGTGTAAAGAGAACAGTCGGTTAAAAACCACTAAACGCAATATTCCCTTGACGCTTTCCGGTTGTCGTTCTAAAACTTAACCATGGACTTGACAAAACATCTAAACCCGCAGCAAAAAGCCGCCGTTTTGCATGATCAGGGGCCGCTTCTGATTCTGGCCGGCGCCGGATCCGGCAAGACCAGGGTCATCACCCACCGCATCGCACACCTGATTCACAACCTGCAGATCTCCCCCCATAACATACTGGCGGTCACCTTTACCAACAAGGCGGCCCGCGAGATGGCGCAGCGGGTCGAGGGGCTGCTGCATGGCGGGGCAACGCCGCGCATCTCCACATTCCATTCGCTCTGCGGCTACATCCTGCGCAGCGAGATCCATCACCTTGGCTATGACAGCAACTTTGCCATCTACGATGACCGCGATTCGGAGCGGCTGCTCAAGGATATCCTCCGCGAGAAGGACCTGGACGAGAAGCAGTTTCCAGCCAAGGCGATTGCCGCCAGGATTGATGACTACAAGAACCGGGGACTGCTGCCGGGAGAGCTGGATCCGGTTTCAACGGCTGACATCTTCAATCACGCCGTTGCCTCAATCTACGCCATTTATCAGCAGCGCCTGAAGAAGTGCAATGCGCTGGACTTTGGTGACCTGATGATCCTGGCCGTCACGCTTTTCAAACGTTTTCCTGACGTGCTGCAACGCTACCAGGAACGTTTCCAGTGGATCATGGTTGACGAATACCAGGATACAAACCCGGTGCAATACAGCCTGATCCGCCAGCTGGCCGGTGAACGGAAAAATCTCTGCGTTGTCGGCGACGACGACCAGTCGATCTACTCCTGGCGCGGGGCGGATATCCGCAACATCCTTGAATTTGAAAAGGATTTCAGCAATGTCCGCATCGTGCGCCTGGAACAGAATTACCGTTCCACCGCCACCATCCTGCAGGCAGCCGGCGAGGTCGTCAGACATAACCGCGGACGCAAGGGAAAGACACTCTGGACCGAGAACGAGACCGGTGAGCGGATTGTCTACCAGCGGGTCGAATCCGACCGGGATGAGGCGCGCTTTGTGGGGGGCGAGATTGCCAGACTGCATTCCAGGGGGATGCCGCTGAACGAGATTGCAGTTTTTTACCGTACCAATGCCCAGTCGCGCCAGATCGAGGAGGCGATGGCCTCCGAGGGAATCGCCTATCACATTGTCGGCGGCGTCCGTTTCTATTCCCGCCTTGAAATCAAGGATATCCTTGCCTATCTGCGCATCATCGACAACCCGTCCGACGAGATTTCGCTGAAGCGGATCATCAATGTTCCGGCCCGCGGCATCGGCACGACCACGGTTGAGCGAATAGCGGATCTTGCCCTGAAGAACGGCAAGAGCTTTTACGAGACCATGCAGGGTGATGATGGGCTGGCATTCCTCGGCTCGGCCGCACGCAGCAAGGTGGCAGCCTTCTCGGCACTGCTGAAAAGGTTTCAGGATCTGAACAAAAACAGCGGCCTGGCACAGCTCTGCAAGGAGGTCATGGAACAGAGCGGCTACCTGACCCGCCTCAAGGAGAGCCGCGACAAGGAGGATGCCGACCGGCTGGACAACCTCGAGCAGCTGCTGGTGGCAATCGAGGAGTTTGCCGAAAAGAATCAGGATGCGACCCTGTCTGATTTTCTGGAGCAGGTCTCTCTGGTCTCCGACCTGGAACAGGGGGAACAGGGTAAGATATCGGTAACCCTGATGACACTGCATGCAGCCAAGGGACTGGAATTCAAGGCGGTCTTCATGATCGGCATGGAGGAAAGGATCTTTCCACACCAGCGGGCGCTGGAGGAACTGGACGGCATGGAGGAGGAACGGCGGCTCTGCTATGTCGGCATGACCCGGGCCAGGGAGCGGCTCTATCTGTTGAACGCCCAGCGGCGTTACCTGTTCGGCAAGGAACAGTGCTACAAGCCATCCCGCTTCATTGACGATATCCCCGGAGAGCTGCTGGACGAACGTGGGGGACGGACGGCGACGGCATATCCTTCCTGGCACCTGGACAAGACCCCGCCGGCCTATCGGCCGCTTTCGGCGGCTGAATCAGGCACGTCACGCAGCATAACCAACCCGCCAGCCACTGAGGGCATTCACAATCTGGCAGCGGCCGCGGCTTTCAGCTCTTCGGGCGAGATCGAGGTCGTACCGGAACCACCTGAAGAACATGGCGATGTCTTTATCGGCATGAAGGTCCGGCATAGCAAGTTTGGCGGCGGTGTCATCCGCAAGATCGAGGGGAGCGGTGATGATCAGAAGGTGATTGTCTGGTTCAACTCTGTCGGGCCAAAGAAGCTCATGCTCCGTTTTGCCGGGTTGGAGCGGGCCTGAACGATCTTGACAGCAGTCCCCTCCCGTCAGAAGGCAATGCCATGCAGATCGCGCTTGCGATAGCGCCAGGCAAAGGCGCCCCCCCTGAAAAACCAGTCGATCAGGAACACGCCCCAGACCATGTATAGCGAGAGATGCAGCACCTCGGCCGCCACCCAGGAGAAGGTCACCCGGATCCCCCACATGGCAACAAATGTGATCAGAAACACGTAAAAGGTATCCCCCGTGCCACGCAGACTGCCGGCATAGACAAACGAGACCGCCAGCGGGATCTGGGCAAACGCCACAATCCTCAAAAAGGCGCTCCCCTTGGCAATTACATCGGGATCATTGCTGAAAACCCAGATCAGATACTCTGGCACAACCAGAAAGATCACACCCATAGCGGCCATGACAAACACCGCCAGCCGTAACGCCTCCGTGTGGCTTATATGGGCGCGTTTAAGCTTGCCCGCACCGAGCGATTGCCCCATCAGCGTTGCCGCGGCAATCCCCATTCCCGCCCCTGGCATAAACGACAACGACTCGATGGAAAGACCGATCTGATGTGCGGCATATGCGCTTGTGCCATAACCGATGATAAAACTGGAATAGAAAAGCTGACCGCTCTGATGGGCAATCCGCTCCAGCGCCACCGGCCAGCCAATACCCCAGATCCTCGAAAAGACCGCCAGATCCGGTCGGCCCAAAATGATGTAACGCTTGCGAATCGCCACCACCAGCAGATAGATGCAGCCGACAAACTCCGACGTATTGATGGCGATTGCCGCCCCCTTGACCCCCAGCGCCTGAAAGCCGAAATGTCCATAGATCAACGGCCAGGCCAGGGCCACATGGAGCAGATTGACCAGCAGAATGGCCTTCATCGGCGTGCGTGTGTCACCAATACCGTGCATGATCGCGGAGAGCACATTCAGACCGGTCGTCCAGATCATCCACAAAAAAACCAGCCGGATATATTCAGCGGCCAAACCCTGCACATCACTGCCCGCCCCCATCAGACGGGTGATCTCACCACCCCAACCAGCGCCGATGGCCGTGCAGACAGCCGTTAGCAATAAACAGGCCAGACAAGCAACAAATCCGGCCCTGGCCGCCTCATCCCTCCGGTTTGCCCCCCAGAGGTGTGCAATCACAACAGTTGTGCCGGTAGAAAGCCCCCAGAAGATTGTCATGGCAACAAACATGAACAGCTGCCCAAGACCAGTTGCCGCAATGGCAGCCGCACCCAGGCCACCGGTCAGAAAGATATCAACAATCGAAACAAGCCGCTGAAATAGGGAGGAGAGAAGAACCGGCATGGAGAGTCTGAAAACATCACGACGGATGGAAACCGGTTTTTGGCTGCCAAACCTATTTAAAATCGCTGAAAACAACATGGTTCATTTATATGACCAGCACCATCTGCGGTCAATCCATTTGTATCAGCAGCACCGGCCAATGCCTAAGCAGGAGTAGTTATGTAAAGTAAAATCTTATGAGTAACCAATGCCAAAGATTATCTAGCTCAAGATTGACATTTGCATTTTCTCTGCAATAATTTAATTCAAGTATCGTCTCATTCAAACTTCTCCAAACTGCCATTCTTAGCCAATGTTTAATATATAGTATGGGTAACGTATTATGATTAATCTGGTTGTTACAACACTGAATAAATCAAAAAACGGTTGCTTACGTCCTATTTTAATGATAATTTACGCGCCCTTTGCAGCACCATTTCTCTAAAAGCGAGGTAAAACATGAATGTAAAAACTTTGTTACTGATCGGTTCACTCTGTCTGGCAGTACCGGCCGCCTATGCAGCCGACCCGGCCATCAACGCCGAAAGAACCAAGGCTGCCAAAACCAAGGCAACCAAAGCAACCCCAAAGGCCACCAGCAACAAGCGTGACGGCGAGGGACGCAAGAAGTATCTGGAAGACCGCGAGAGAAAAATCGACAGAGAATATCAGGACAAAACCGACAAGGCCAGGGATGGCCAAAAGGGACTGGCCAATTCCGGCGCAACCCAGAAAAAGGTCGACTCACTGGAAAAAGAGCGTGACGCCAGGAAAAAGGCCCTACGTGACCATTACAACAAGGGACCAAAGGCAAAGGGAGACAACTAATTCTGATATACGAATCAGAATACTACCTCTAAAAAAAACTGCCGCCTCCAATTCCGGGGGCGGCAGTTTTATCCATTCACCATTTTCATACGCATATAAATTACCCAATATAATCAAGCAATGACATCTGTGATATTTTTGCGGTTGCCGAAAGTGATGCATTAAAGGCAGTTTGCTGTAATGTCAATTTCACGGCAAGTTCAGCAGTATCGACATTCTGTGTATCACCGATGATACCGCTGAGTGTGTTACTGGTTGTATCCAGCATCTTGGATACGCTTGTCATTCTGGACTGTCTTGATGCAACCTCGGTCTGCATACTGGTAATCTGATTGGCCCCTTTTTCAAGCGCCGTGGCTCCGGCTGCAATGGCAGTTGTATTGGTCGGGTCCGCCTGTATGGCGGCAATCAGCGTATCCATTTGCTGCAGAATATTTACACCGGGTGAGGCCGATGCCAGAACCTGATCCCCGGTAATATTCAGTTTTTGTGATGAGCTGACGTCAATCTGTAGTGAATTAACAACGGAATCACCGTGATAGGTGCTGGACCCTACAGCCGTATCAAACGGTTTGGTGGAGGTCTTTGAACCGGCGAAGATATACTGGCCGTTCAGCTGTGTATTTCCCATATCGGCCAACTGTTCACGCAGTGTAGTCAACTGCGAGACCACGTTACCGCTGATTGTGGTATCACTGGTACCGCTGGTGATAGTGCCGACCAGTTTTTTTGCACTGGCGACGATCGACGACATTCCATCCAGTGCGGTTGCAGACATCTTGAGGAACGTATTCCCCTTGGTAATATTGCTCTGATACTGTTTCGATGCCAGTAGCTGATCATTGGCAGTCAAAAGCATATTGGTTGTAACCGGATCATCACTGGGACGATTGTAATTATAACCAGTGGCGATTTTTTCCTGAAGACTGTCCAGCTTGGAACGCCCCTGCTGGATATAGTAGAGTGCATTATATGCTGTCGCATTCGGTGTAATTCTCATATTATCCTCCTAGCGGATCAGACCCATGACGGTATCCATCATCTCGGTTGCAGTATTAATTACCTTTGCAGATGCCTGATAGGAACGCTGGTACTTAATCAGGTTGGTCAACTCTTCATCCAGCGACACGCCGGACTTGGAGTCACGCAGTGTGCTCAGCTGTTTGACAAAGGCCTCATCCTGGCTGACAACAGTCTTGGCCGAAGAGACATCCGCACCAATCTCCGACACCAGGGTATTGTAACTAGTAGTATAGGTACTTGAAAGGTTGGCAATCAGAAGTGCGTTGGCGTTGCCACCCGGGGCGCTCGCCCCCGTACCGGCGGCGGCAATATTGGCTGTGTCTGTAATACTGACACCAATAGTCGCTGCCGTTGTACCTGAGAAAAAAGGAGTGCCCGCCGCACCAGCAAGATCAAAACCGAGCACATGCTGGGTATTGACAGCGTTGATGATTCCACTGGCAAGCGTATCCACCTTGGCCAGATAATCAGGAATGGTGATATCACGCAACTCCATGGTGGCCCAGAGTTTACCACCATCCGGCGATGTATACAGTTGTGGGGTTGCCAACGGGTCCACATCTATAGTATCAACGCCGCCAGCATCATGAATAGTAACCGTTGTGGCCGGTGAAGTGCCACCGGTCGTCAGACTGCCGGCCTGATTCCCCTGTACCAGATAATACCTGGTTGCCGGTACCGTCGGATCCTGAACATAGACATCGGTCGTGCCGTCAGCATTCTCGGTATACTTGACCCCTATATCCTCGCTCAGCTGCTGCACCAGAAGATCGCGCTGATCGCGCATCTCATTGGCATTGCCACTTACCAGTTCAGTCTGCCGGATCTGATCATTCAACTTTGCAATCTGGGTCAGCTTGCTGTTGATCTCTGTCACCTGTGTCGGCAGTGATTGATCCTGGGTCGAGATGGCCGTATTCAGTGTTGTGCTGACCGACTTGAAACTATCCACCATAATATTGGCCTTGGAGAGCACCATCTGACGTTCGGTTGTACCGGATGCGTTAGTGCTCAGATCCTGCCACGATGAGAAAAAGGAAGAAATTGAACTTCCCAGACCGGTCTCGGTAATCGCATTAAACGTAGGCTCGATCTGTGTCAAGACCTCGGACTTGGTGGTATCATAACCGGATGTTGTAGCAGCAGTAACAATCTGCTGTTGCAGCAGCGAATCATAATAGCGTTCAACGGTCTGGATACTGACACCGTTACCAAGCGGAAAACCGTTGTGTGTGGTACTTGTAGCGGTTTGAAGGATAACCCGCTGTCTGGAATACCCTTCTGTATTAACATTGGCTATATTCTGCGAGGTAACCTCGGTGGCTACCTGATATGCCCTCAGTCCGCTCTTACCGATTTCCATTGTAGCTGAGAGTCCCATGTTATGCCTCCATATTGATAATAACGGCCCCGGTCTGCCGCTGCTGATAGCCGCCGCCGGAACCATACATATTGGACTGATTGACCAGTCGCGTGATCAGATCCAGCGATAGTGTTACCGTTGCCGAAAAACGCTGGGCCACCTCCAGATTCATGGCGGCAACCTGTTGAATCCGGTTCGCCTTATCCTGCAGCGCCTCCTGTTTCTGTAAAAGCAATGGATCGCCCTTTCGGGATCTCTTTTCGGCGATTTCTCCCAAGGTACTGCCGGCAGAAAGCCCGTCAAGTTCAGCCAAGGCGACAATTGCCTGTTTCAATTCGTCAGAATGGGTTGTGATTTTGCCATACAACTCTTCCTTATCCTGGTTTGTTTTGGTCATGGCGGCAATATCCACGTTTCCAAGCTCGCCGCTCTCCCGTTCCAGTACGGCCAAAAGTTCGCCAAGATAGCTATCCTGCAGTTCAATTGCAGCCAATAAACGTTTCAAGCCCATACAATTACCCCACTATCCTGTTTACTACTCCGTGACATCAATTTTCGGTGTCTTTGGTGAAACCCTGCGGCTCTCCTGGCGGATAATATCCTTCTCGATCTGCTTTGCCAAACCAAATCCGCCACGTTTAACCGCCGCGGCAACATATTCCTGATCCAGCAGCGAGCGAAAGACCTCTTCACCGCGACCGCCACCGGTCAGCTTATCATTGACAACGGAATCACGCATGGATTTAACCATCATGCCGATAAAAAGCCCCTCAAAATCCTGGGAAACCTTCTTGGCCTGTTTAAGCTGCTTCTCGCTCAACCCGTTTGTGGCGTTCTTCTGGCGCTGCAGCAGCTTGGCTTTTTCAGCAACGCCATCGTCAACGGATTGCAGATTTTGTTTCAGATTAATGTTCATAGATTTAACCTGTCGCTAAATAATTGTCAATTCAGCCTGCAGGGCACCCGCAGCCTTGATTGCCTGCAGAATTCCGATCAGGTCGCGCGGTGTCACACCCAGCGTATTCAATGCCCTGACCACGTCGCCAATCGTAGGACCCTCCGGCAGCACGATCAGCCGTCGCGACTCCTCCTCTACCTTGAGATCCGTCCTTGGCACAACCTTTGTTTCACCGGTATTACTCAAGGCTGAAGGCTGGGAGACCTGGGGTCTCTCCTTTATCAGCAACGAAAGATTGCCGTGGGATACCGCAACGGTCGAGATTCTGACCTGATCGCCCATTACGATTGTACCGGTTCGTTCATTAAGGACAACCTTGGCAACTGTATCAGGCCGTACATCGAGTGACTCCACCGACGCGATAAAATCGATCATTCGATTGGAATATGCTGCCGGAATCTGAATGGCCACCGACCCAGGATCGGTTGTAGTTGCCACGCCTGCCCCAAATTTCGAGTTAATCACCGCTGCTATCCTGGAGGCCGTTGTAAAATCCGACATGCCGAGGTTGAGACGCAGACCGGACTTGCCAGCCAATGAATTTGGCAGCTCCCTCTCCACAAGTGCTGCTGCCGGTATACGTCCGGCGGTCGGATGATTCTTTTGGGCAGAGGCCCCTTGTCCGCCAAAGGCAAATGAATTAGTCAGCACCGATCCCTGGGCAACCGCATAAACCTGATTGTCAGCACCTTTAAGCGGCGTCATGACAAGCGTTCCGCCTGCCAGACTTTTGGCATCACCGAGTGATGAAACCAGAATATCGAGCTTGTTACCCTGCTTGGCAAATGGCGGGAGTGTAGCCGTCACCATAACAGCGGCCACATTTTTCAGTTTGATCAGATTGGGATTGACAGTTACCCCCATCCGCTCCAGCATGGTTGCAACCGATTGAAGCTGGAGACGCGCCTGATCACTGTCACCCGTACCATTAAGACCGGCAACCAATCCATAACCAACCAACTGGTTGTCCCTGACCCCTTCAAAGGAGGCCAGTTCCTTTATTCTGACAGCATACGCATTCGTAGCCATCATCAGCATTAACATTAATGTAATTGTCAGTTTCTTCATTTGCAATTCCCCTAGAAAGGCCAGATCTTATCGACAATGTTCATCAGCCATCCCGGGCTCTGTCTGTCTGAAATCACACCCTTGCCGGTATATACGATTCTTGCGTCGGCGACAAAAATCGAGTTGACGGTATTATCCGCGCTAATATCGGCGGGGCGGACAGTACCTTCGATCAGAATAATCTGATCCTCGTTGTTGACCTTGACGTTTCGGCGCCCTTCGATGAGCAGATTGCCGTTGGGCAACACATCAATAACCTTGGCGCTGATGGTTGCGCTCAGGGTTTCCTTGCGGGTCGTTGCACCGGAGCCACCATAGGTGGAACTGGTGCTGGCGCTAAGCAGCTTGGTCAGATCAACATAATTGCTGCTAAGGACGCCAGGGGCTGTTTCAAGCCCCAGAAGATTCGGCATGCCGGCGGTCAGGGCGGCGGAGCGCTTCGTATCCGTTGAGGCAGCCTTGGAGGCACTGGCATTCTCTGTAATCACGATTGTGACGATGTCACCACGACGACGGGCCTTGAAATCATCCGTCAAGCCAGCTGACTGTGCCTGCCAGATTGAACCCTTGGAATAATCGGCCTGCGGCCTGTGCAGCTGCTGGTCAAAGGCAGGTGATTTGACCTCTGCCGTCTGTGTAATGCAGCCGCTCAACATGATACTGGCCGCCAGGGCCATGTATAACTGCCGTTTCATATGCATAAACCTCATTTTGCAATCCATCTAGAATAAAACCTGAACCGTATTGGCATCAATAATCTTTGCCGGTAATTCCTTCATTGAGCCCAGGTTCTGGACTGTAATGGTGTCACCCTCGGCCCCGCTCCCCTTTGCCTTGCCGGTTGCGGTTATCCTCATATGCTGATTCTCTGCAATTATTGTGACAATCTGCCCCGGCTTAATGATCGGAATCCGTTCAAACTGATCATTCCTGACCGGAATATTTGCCCGCATGGTAACCTTTGCCCTCTTGCCGCTTAAATCCTCAATCCGTCTGACATAACGTCCTTGAACTGCCGCCAGATCCTGCCTGCGCAGAGCAAGGTCATCGGCTGAAATGATACTCCCCCGGTCAATCTGTCTGGTTGTCACAACCATATCCGCCAAGGCCTGAACCTCAACCCGGGCGGAGACGTTCTTCACAACCCGGTCATTTTTACGGATAATGATACTGATCCCGGCATTGCCCCACCCTTCCCACTGCCGGGGCGCCAAGATTTCGTAATCCAGCATGCCATCCGGCAAATCGAGCGGGGCTGTTATCAGCATACGCTTGATCTTGACCTCACACCCCAGATTGGCCGTCCTCTGACGGACATATGTCAAGACAGCATCGTTGATTTCTGCCTCGCGCCCTGATCTGGCCAGAAGAGGATCAGCGGTTACAAGACCGGCCATTAAAAGCAGACCGAGCAATATCAGCAAAAGAGATCTTCTCACGCCAAAAACCTACCTTTTCATGTTGTTTGCAGTCTGCAGCATCTCATCCGAAGCCTGCACCGCCTTCGAATTAATCTCGTAGGCACGCTGGCCGACGATCATATTAACCATCTCTTCTGCGACGCTGACATTACTCATTTCCAGCATACCCTGGCTGATTGTTCCCAACCCGTTTTGTCCAGGTGTCCCGGTTGTTGGTGTACCGGACGAGTCTGTCTGTTGATACAGATTTTTACCCATACTGGAAAGGCCACTCGGATTTGAAAATGATGCCAGCTGAATGGTACCAACACTTGTCGGTGTTGTCTGACCAGCCTGAACAACCGAAACCGTTCCATCAGTGCCAATATTTACCTTGGTGGCATTACTCGGAATAACAATTTCAGGCAGCAGCGGATTGCCATCGGATGTCACTACCCTGCCCTGGCTATCCTTCTTGAAGGCACCAGCCCGGGAATATCCGGTTGTTCCGTCCGGAAGCTGAATCTGGAAGAAACCATCTCCCTCAACGGCAATATCAAGCTCATTACCGGTCTGGGTAAAATCCCCGGTTGAAAAGATCTTCGTTACGGCGGCCAGGCGCGTACCCAATCCGATCTGGATACCAACCGGATTCTGGGTTGAATTGGTTGCCGGAGCACCGCTGGATTTGATGTTCTGATAGATCAAATCCTGAAAATCGGCACGGCTCTTCTTGAATCCGGTGGTATTGACGTTGGCGATATTATGCGCCACGACATCGATATTCTTCTGCTGGGCCTGCATGCCGGAAGCGGCTGTCCAAAGTGCGCGTATCATATATTTTCTCCTTTATCCCTTTAAATACTACAGTTTCCCAATATCGTTCGCCGCCTTTGCGGCTATGTCATCATAATTCCTGATAACCTTTGAACAGGCCTCAAAATAACGCGATGTCTCAATCATCTGAACCATCTCGGAAATTGTTTCAACATTGGATCCCTCAAGACTACCCTGAATGACCCCGGATGGAACCTGCTGCGGCACGGCCTGCGCATCGGCTGGTTGAAACTGGGCACTACCGATCTTCTTCAGGTTATACGGTTTTGGAAAATCCACGACGCTAATCGTACCAACAGTTGTTCCATCGACGGTTATCACGCCCTTGCCATCAATCTCGATCTGTCCACCCTGCACATTGATCACACCATCCTGACCAAGGACCTGATGACCATCGCTGGTAACCAAAGTGCCGTCCACCGAAAGCCTGAAATTACCCTGCCGGGTGTAGGCCTTCCCCTGGGGGGTCTGAATCTCGAAAAAACCGTCGCCGTCAATGGCCAGATCAAGCATATTGCCACTCTGACTCACCTGTCCCGCCGAATAATCAATATAAACATTATCCTTCTGCAAAATAGGATCGGCGGTGCTCCCCTGTGGAACGGCCGGTGGCGAAACATTACCGGCAAGCATACTTTCAAAGGACATCTTGTCCTTTTTAAAACCAGGGGTGTTAACATTTGCAAGATTGTTGCTGATGATATCAAGCCGCTTCATGGCCGCAAGGTTCCCGGAAATAGCCGAATACATGCCGCTGTTCATTTTATACCTCCACTACCCTTTATAAAGCCTAAGTTTGCCTCGTAATCTGACCATTGCCTGGCTTAGAATCTGTGAGATTCGTGACTCTGTCAGACCAAGCGTTTCTCCGATTTCCTTGAGATTCATATCCTCGCTGTAATACAGGGTAACTGCCAGACGTTCCTTTTCCGGCAACGCCTCGATAGCATCTCCCAAGGCCTTTGCCATCTGCTGCATCATAACCTGCTGCTGCGGGTTCTTTTCATCCCTGTTACTGAGCACATCCGCCAGAGAAAGAACATTGCCTTCCTCATCATCCGAACTGTCATCAAGACTGATAAAGGAGATGACATGCACCTCATCCAGCAGTTGATAATACCCGTCCAGCGTTATTCCCAGAGAGGCAGCAACCTCTTCACCCGTCGGATTGCGCCCCAGCTCATGTTCCAGCGCAATAATCTGCCGCTCCAGCTTTTTGTATTTATCCCTGGTTGTGCGGCTAAGCACATCATAGGAACGGAGTTCATCAATAATTGTTCCGCGGATATGCTGTTCTGCAAACGTCTTGAAAAGTACCCCACGTGTCTTGTCAAAACGATTTGCTGCATTAATCAGGCCAACAACAGCACAGCTCATCAAATCCTGCCGGTCCAGATGTGGCGGCAACTGCGGTGCAATTCGCCCAACCAGATATCTGACAAGTGACATATGTTCCAGAATCAACGCCTCACGACTGGAAGATTCATCAGCAGATCTCTCTGGGATCACTTTCCGGGACATGGTCTTACTCACCAGCCTGATTATCCAGCATCCGCTGAAAGAAGAATTGAATATTCCCCTTCAAACGGTTCTGCCGGGTATTCTCGATCACCCGCTTGGCTAATGTAATAAAGCAGTTAGCGGCCTCCGATTCCGGGAAAAGCTCTGAAACAGCCTGCTGTTTTTTTACCGCCTCAACAACCTTTTCATCCTTGACCACACACCCCAGATAATCAAGCGAGATATCCAGGAATCGACCGGCAACATTGGCCAGTTTGCGAAATACCTCCAAGGCATCCTCACTATCCTTGGCCATGTTGACAAGAACCTTGAAATGATGTTCGGAATAACGCGTGGCAAGCAGCTTGATCAAGGCGTAGACATCTGTAATCGAGGTCGGTTCCGGTGTCACCACCATAATGATCTCTTGTGCTGCAACGGCAAAATAGGTCACATTCTCTGATATCCCCGCCTCGGTATCAACAATCATGATATCGAATTTTTCCTCCAGCATATCCAGTTCATCAAGCAGCTTGAGCTTTTCATGCTGCCCAAGACTGGTAAATTCCTGGATGCCAGAGCCGGCAGGAATAATCTTTATCCCGGCCGGGCCATCAACGATAATTTCCGAGATGCTCTTTTCACCATTCAAGACATTATTCAGATTATAACGGGGCGAGAGTCCTAACAGCACGTCCAGGTTGCCAAGACCAAGGTCGGCGTCAATCACCAAGACCTTCTTACCCTGCCTTGAAAGAGCAATGGCGAGATTGGAAACGACATTGCTCTTGCCGACCCCCCCTTTGCCACTGGTGACAGAGATGACCCTGATCCCCTTTTGTCCGGGTGCATCACCCCTTAAAGGCTCAGAATGCTGATTCATTTTTGCCGCCCGGGCCATTTCACGCAGGGTATCTGCCTGATCTCCTTTGCTGGCGATATCACTCATTGGATTCACCTTTCAGAATCATCTCAGCCAACTTGGCTGATGTCGCTACCTCAATATCCTCCGGGACCCTCTGTCCGGTTGTAAAATATGCAATTTGCAAATTATCCTTCATGAGCAGGTTAATCATGTTTCCGAAACTCTCACTTTCATCTATTTTTGTAAAGACCACCTTGCTGATCTGGAAGATACCAAAACGGTTAAGGATCTCTTCCAGCTCACGGTCTTTCGTCGTTGCAGACAGGCAGAGATAGACCTCAATCGGAATTTTATTGTCGAGAAAATTCTTCATCTCGTCCAGTTTTTCCTTGTCCTTGTGGCTCCGGCCGGCAGTATCAATAAAGATCAGATCGCAATCGGCATGCTTTTCAACCGCCTTCTCCAACTCTTTGGGGGTTGACGCAACATCAAGCGGTATCCCCATGATTCGCGAATAGGTCTTCAGCTGTTCAACGGCACCGACCCTGAATATGTCCATTGTAATCAGGGCAACCTTGTTACCGCGATTCAGCGCATACATGGCCGCCAATTTTGCTGTGGTGGTTGTCTTACCCACCCCGGTCGGCCCGACCAACGCAATAACCCTGGGAGAATTTTTGCGCAGTTTCAATGTCCCGGCAAATTTGATTAAACGGCCAAAGGTCTCCCCGAGACGCCCTTTAATTGTCTGGTTACCCCCCTCAACCGGCAAGGTATTCAACGTATCCAGAATCCGGCGAATAAGCTCGGTTGAAATACCGCTCTGCCTCAGCTCCTCGGCCAATGGCGAGTCTTCCGGCAGCAACTCCGCGCCAGAAAGCTGTTCTGCTGGCGGGGCATCAGGTACCGTTGGCCATTGGACATTCTTGACCGTACCATCCTGGCTTTTGGCCAGTGTATTAAGCAACAGCTTCTTGATCTCCTCCAGATCACCGCGCGGAATATTCTTCAGGCTTAAGCCGCCCTCCTCAGCATCAGGAGCAGCATCGCCCCCCTGCCTCTCTGCACTGGCTTCCTCGCGTCGGGAAAGTGACTCCACCTTTTCCCTTAGTTCTCTCAGTTCCCGAGCCAATGGCGCAAGCATTGAATTTTCAAGATCCTCTTTAGCGGTTCGCTGGCGTTCCGGCTGTTCGCGATAGGCCGCCGAAAATGCAGCTGGGGTGGAAACTGGCTCGGCTGACGTCATCGCGGCCTGTTGCGGAACCGGCTTGCGCACCGGATCAATTGCGGCGGTAACCCGATAGACATTTTTACAGAAAAAACCCAGTACACCGCCGGTTTTCTCCTTCTTTGTCGAAAGGATCATGGCATCAGGCCCCATCTCGGCCTTGACCATACGCAAGGCCTCGGACATGCTTGCAGCTTGAAAGGTCTTAACCAACATTTATGCTGACTACCCCCAATGACTGGATTTTTACATTCTGCGGAATTTCATTATGCGACAATACGGCCATATGCGGCACAAACCGTTCAATCAGCTTCCTGACGTGCCGCCGGATTGAAGGTGAGGCCAACAACACCGGCTGAGCGCCACTCATTGAAAAGCGATCGGCCATTGTCCGTATATTGGTAATAATCATCTGCGCCGTATTTGGTTCAATGGCCAGGTAACTCCCCTGGTCAGAAGGCTGGATTGCCTCTGCTATCGTATCCTCGACCTCCCTGTTCAGGGTGATCAAGCATAACGTATCATCTTCCAGCTTGTACTGATCAACAATGAACCGCCCCAAACCCTGGCGCACGAACTCCGAAAGCACGTCAGGATCCTTGGTAAGCGTAGCATAATCGGCCAGGGTCTCCAGTATGGTTCGCATATCACGAATCGAGACCCCTTCCTTGAGCAGGTTCTTAATAACCCGCAGCACGGTGCCAAGACTAAGCAAATTCGGAATCAGCTCATCGACAACCTTGGGTGCTGTAACGGCGATATTATCCAGTAGTTGCTGCATCTCCTGGCGACCAACCAACTCATGGGCATGACGCTTGACAATCTCACTGATATGTGTGGCCACGACAGTCGTACTGTCCACAACCGTATACCCTTTAAACTGAGCATCATCACGGCTGGCCGAACCAATCCATACCGACGGCAAGCCAAAGACAGGCTCCTTTGTGCTGACCCCTTCAAGCGTGCCGGTTACCGCGCCGGAATCCATCGCCAGATACTGACCAGTCAACTCGCAACCACCAACCCGAGCGCCGCGGATAAGCAGGTTATATTCGTAGGGCTTTAACTGCAGATTATCATGAATATGGATCGGCGGAACGACAAAACCGAGTTTCTGTGCATACTGACGGCGTATTGAACGGATTCTTTCCAACAACTCCCCATCCTGCGAGGCATCGACCAATGGTACCAGACCATAACCAACCTCAAGTTCCAGAACATCCAGCGGACGTATTGCGGCAATATGATCCCCGCCCTCCTCCTCTGCGCCCGCTTCAGGAAGACCGGCCAGCTCCTCAACCACCTGGGCCTTCTCGCGGGCCATCTTTCCACCCAGGAACGCCGTTGCAGACAACAGCAAAAATGCAAAATGAGGTAACCCCGGAATCAGGGCAAACAGGAACATAACCCCGGAGGTGACATAAAAGGCCTTGGGATAATTAAGAAACTGACCCGATATCTCGTTGCCAAAATTATCCTCATCGGCAGAACGGGTAACAATGATACCGGCGGCGGTTGATATGATCAAAGCCGGCAACTGGGCAACCAGTCCTTCGCCAACGGTTAAGAGTGTATAGTTTGTCAGTGCCGCCTGAATCGCCATCCCCTGTTGAAAGACACCGATAATCAAGCCACCGAAGATATTAACCAGCACGATCAGGATACCAGCGATGGCATCACCACGGACAAACTTGCTGGCACCGTCCATGGATCCGTAAAAATCAGCCTCACGGGATATTTTCAAACGCCGTGTCCGGGCGTCCTTTTCCGTAATCAATCCGGCGGACAGGTCGGCATCAATGGCCATCTGCTTGCCTGGCATTGCATCCAGGGTGAATCGCGCCGTAACCTCGGCAACGCGCCCGGCGCCCTTTGTAATAACCACAAAGTTAATGATTACCAGAATCAGGAAGATAACAGCACCGACAACGTAATTACCACCAACGACAAACTGCCCGAAGGCCTTGATAACGGCCCCGGCAGCCTCAACACCCTCACTGCCATGCAGCAGGATCAGACGGGTAGAGGCAATATTGAGCGCCAATCTGAAAAGTGTCGTTACCAGCAGAATCGAGGGAAATATCGAAAAATCCAGCGCATGCTTCGTGTAAAGACAGACCAGCAAAATCACCAGAGCGATTGTTATATTGGCGGCAAGAAAGATATCCAGCAGGAATGCCGGCAGAGGAATAATCATCAATGCCAGAACGCCAATCAGGGCTACAGCGACATATATATCGGAGTTTTTACGGAAGCCGCTCAACTCTATTGTTTTTACCGCATCATCTGCCATGTCTGCTACTTTCTCAAATGAGTCAAACAACTGAAAATAATTATACTTTATGCAATTTTAGTGCCGCGTCACAGGACTAACGATTAACATCCGCTCACAGCTAACAGTCTAACCTAACAATGTTTTTTTACTGGCGGACAAAAACCATTTCGTAAAGAAATATCCGCGCGTCAAACCATTGAAGAAAGTCATTAAATTGACTTGATCAAATCTTGCCCTTCAACTTGTAAACATAGGCCAGCACCTCAGCTACGGCGGCATAGAGTGCCTCTGGTATCGCCTCATTCTCATCAACCTGCTCATAAAGCTCACGGGCAAGAAAGCGATTTTCCACCAGAATAACCTTGTTTTCCTGGGCGATCTTTTTAATTGCCTGGGCCATGACATCAACACCCTTGGCGATAACCAAAGGGGCAATCATCCGTTCACGATCATACTTGAGTGCAATTGCGTAGTGTGTAGGGTTTGTAATAACAACATCAGCTGTCGGGATAATCTTGGTCATCCTTCTGCGCGCCATCTGAAACTGCATCTTCTTGATCTGCCCCTTTATCTCGGGGTTTTCCTGTTCCTTGCTCTCATCCTTGACCTCCTGTTTGGTCATCTTCAGATTGTCTGTATAACTCCACTTGACATACAACAGGTCAAGAATGGATATGACCAGCATGATTCCACAGGTATGAACAACGATCTTAAAGGCCACGTGCCCTACATATCCGATAATGGCACTGACATCGGCCTCCGCCAGAAAAGTTATGTTTTGCACCTCGCCACGCAAGACCCTGTAGGCAATATATCCGATGACAAGTAGCTTCAGAAAGGACTTGATCATCTCAACAAGGGCATTTCTGTTAAAGATCCGCCCGAATCCATTCATGGGATTTATCTTTGAAAAATCAGCCGTCAAACGTTCCAGCCTGAATTCAAAACGGCCAGCATCCTGCACCGAATTAGATACGATAGAGGTTGTAATAATTGTTATGACAATCGGCGCTAATATGGTCAAGAGCAGCAGGAAGACCTTAAGCGCAAGCAGGTAGATATTTTGTTCAGTAAACTGAAAGCTGCCGACCCCACCGAGAATTTCAACGGCATGCCTGGAAATAGCCGACATCATGAAACCACCGAACATCAGCAGACAGACCATCCCTGCCAGCAAGGTCAGAGTCGAGGTCATCATCTGGCTTGTCGGCGGAGGACTCTTCTCCCTCGCCTTTTCAAGCTTCTTGCCAGTCGGCTGTTCGGTCTTGGAATGTTTGTCTACATCATCACCCAGGTATCATCCCCCCTTTGACATCAGCCTGAAAAGCGTATCAATCTGCCCTTTGAGGGAGCCGAAGGAGACCTCAAGGACATGAAAAAAGATCGTCAGCGTAAGCCCAAGGACAATAAATCCAATACCGATATTGAGCGGCATACTGATCATGAACACGTTCATCTGCGGAAAGGCACGGGCCATAATCCCGAGTGTCACGCTTGTCAACAGGAGCGCGACCATGACCGGTGCAGCCAGCCTTACACCTAGAACAAACACATCCGACGTGGCCTTTGCCAAAAACATGACAGTTTCGCCATTGATATGCCAGCCTGCCAGCGGCAAGATCCGAAAACTGTCCACGATTGTACGAATAAATAGGTGATGAATATTCATCGATAAGAACATCAGCGTTGCCAAGAGGCTCTGCATTACCGACATAATCTGAACCTGGCCACCACTGGTTGGATCAATAATAGAAGAGATCGAAAAACCCATCTGGAGGCCGATTATCTGGCCACTGAACTCAACAGCCGAAAAAATAATCTGGGTAACAAACGCCAAGGTCAATCCGACCATGACCTCGCGCAGCACGAGCAGAATCAGGGCAAATGTACTTGATGGCACTGCTGGCGGGGTAAGTGCAAGGGCGGGGAAACAGACCAGCGTTATCATGACAATAACGACAATCTTTATCTTGGTCGGCAAGCGCTTTCCTCCGAAGACCGGAAGCGCGGCAAATATGCCGGCCACGCGACTAAGCACAAGCGCAAACAGGATCACCTCCCGTTCAGACGGAAAGGGAAGCAGAGGAAACATCTGTTCAGCGCCTCATCAGGGCAATAAATGAATAAATCTCGCGGGTAAAATCACTCATGTAGGTCATCATCCATGGAAAAAAGATGATCATGGCAACCATGACGGCAACGATCTTAGGCGCAAAGGCAAGCGTAGCCTCATTGATTGACGTGACCGCCTGAAAAATGCTGATCAATAGGCCTACTATCAGACTGAATAGCAAAAGAGGCGCCGACATTAAAAGGGCAGCCTCAAAGCTACGTCTGGCCAACTGTATGACAAGCTCTGGTGTCATCTCAAACCTCTTTCCGCCTAACCAAAACTCTTCACAAGTGAACTTATGACAAGCCCCCAGCCATCGACAAGGACAAACAGAAGGATCTTGAAGGGAAGTGAAATCATAACCGGCGGCAACATCATCATACCCATGGACATCAATACAGACGCAACAACCATGTCAACAACAATAAAAGGGATATAGATCAGAAAACCGATCTGAAAGGCTGTGCGCAACTCCGAGATTATAAAAGCCGGAATAACCGTCAGCGTTGGTATATCATTGGCATTTTTAGGCTGAGCCATCTTGGAAAGGCTGACAAAAAGCGCCAGATCCTTTTCCCGTGTCTGGGACAGCATAAACTTGCGCAGCGGTTGCACCGCCCGGTCCATTGCCACCTGTTGCGTTATCTGCTGGGCTTTCCAGGGTTCGTAGGCTTCCTTGTTGATCTGCTGCCAGACAGGATTCATGATATAAAACGTCATAAACATGGCCAGTGCGATGATGATCTGATTTGATGGCGCCCCCTGCGTACCCATGGCAGTCCTCAGAAACGAAAGAACGACAACAATCCGTGTGAATGCCGTTGTCATGATCATCAAACCAGGCGCCAGAGACAATATCGTCAACAGCAAAAAAATCTGAATTGTCGTTGCCATATCGCCAGGCTTGGAGGATGTACCAACGCCTATATTAACCGACGGCAATGGCATCGGCTCTGCATAGGCCATACCAGCAACCAGCAGCAGGAGCAATGCCAGACAAGGGAGCAACACTTTTTTAAGATTCAGGCTCCGCATTCTACCCTCTCAATCTGGCAATCAGCTTGCGAAAATATTCGGAAACACTCGAACATCTTCCAGCAGGCTCTTCCAAAACCTCTACCTCTTCCAGCATGTCGATCTGTTTTATTAATGTAAGATTATTTTCGGTACTGGAAAGCAGAAGATATTCGCCACCAACCTCAATCAGGAGCAATACCTTCTTGGGGCCAACGACCCTGGTCTCGATCAGACGGATATTTCGTGACGCGAAACGCGGCACACCAGCATTTTCAATCAGCTTGGCCGAAAAATGTCTGGCAACCAGGATCAGTCCGACTACAATCGAAAGTGCCGCAACCATTTGAATAAAGCTGGAAATGAAGCTGAACTCCTGGACAGCCGCACCTTCAGCGTTTGCTATTGTTGGTATCAATGTCAGCAGTACGGCGACTGCCTTTTTCACAAAATCTTCTCCACGCGCTCATTCGGACTAACGATATCAACCAGACGAACACCAAACTTTTCATTGACCACGACCGCCTCACCGCGCGCAACCAGTTTTGAATTTACGAATATATCCAGAGGCTCGCCGGCCAGTTTGGTCAATTCTACTACCGCCCCCTGATTCAGCTGAAGCACATCCTTGACCAGCAGTTTTGTCCTGCCAAGCTCCACTGTCACCTGCAAGGGAATATCAAGAATAAAATCAAGATTTTTATTGTCCTGCGTTGACTCATTTGTTTCCGGTTTATCGCTCACTAACGCCCCCTGTGCCATGTATCGCGCTAATCTGAATTGCCCTGTTTCCGTGTTTGATGCCTGGGACCCCCAGATATTTCGTGGTTCCCTCCAGCTTTACCTGCAATTCACTGGAACATGGTTTGTCAAGCATGATGGTATCTCCCGGCGCAAGGTCCAGAAGCTCTCTTAAGGTTATATTGGCATTGCCCATCTCGACCGAAAGCTCCATCGGAGCCTCCAAAAGCCCTTTTGTAAGCCTGGAAGACCACTGCGGGTCAATCGCCATCAGGTCAAACTGCATCCCGGCCTTGAGTTTTTCCCGGATCGGGTCAATCGTCATGTACGGAATGGCGAAGACCATGTTGCCCGAGATATCCTCAATCTGTATCTTCAGGGACATGGTTACAATCTGGTATTCAGGTGGCACAATATTGATCAGCCGCGGATTCATCTCCATCCGCAGCAGATTCATATGGGTTGCATAAAGTGGTGCCCAGGCCTTCTCCAGATCCTGAAGAATATCCTTGGATATCTTCTCCATTAACCGTAACTCAATTGATGTAAACAGACGGTTCGCCATGGAAACCTTACTTGTTCCGGTTCCACCCAACAGGCTGTCCACAAGCGACAATACCAGTGTGCTGTCAAATGAAATTAAGGCTGCGCCCTTAAGCGGATCAATTTTAAAGATCGCCATACAAACAGGTGAAGGCAATGTCTGCAGAAAATCATCAAATTTGTAGGAACGGGCCCCGATCTTCTTGATCTCAACAACCTTCCTTAGCCGATTGGAGAGATTAACCCGGTTATATCGAATAAAGCTGTCATAGATAATGTCCAGATTCGGGACAAAACCTTTATGGGCCTCTGTATTGAAGAGGTCATAGTTGACCACAGCACCTTCGGCCTTGGCCAGCTCTTTTTCCGGTTCAATACGGCCATCAAAGACCGCATTAAGCAGCGCCTCTATTTCAGCTTTTGTAAGGATTTTCTCCATATAAATCTAACAGTTCCTTACTGGACTACAAATTCAGTGAAATAAATCTTGGCGACCTTGGACGGGGCGATAACCTTGTTGATGGAGACCAGAATCTCTTCCTTGAGCTGATTCTTCCCCTGTACATCCTGTACGTCCCTCAATGTTTTTGCGCTCAACAGAACAATAATGGCATCCTTCATCTGCGGCAGACGCGCATCAAGTTCAGCCTTTGTTGCCCCGGCCATCTCCATTTCAACCTTCACCTTAAGGTAGCGAGTTTCCTGACCGTCAAAAATATTAACGATAAATGCCGGATCAAAGGTATATATGGTTGCTGCAGCAGCCCCTTCCTTGCCCGCGGGAGCGGCACCATGGGCACCTTCAGCGGCCTTGCCTTCAACCTTGGCCCCCTCCTTGGCAGCTCCCTTCTTATCCCCCTTGCCCATAAACATAAAGGCAACGACACCAAGAATAAGGGCAACAGCCACCCCGGCACCAATGATGATAAACAATTTTTTCTTACTGCCGCCTGTTTCAACCTCTGCTGGCGCCTGGTCGTCCTTAGCCATGTTAGCCTCCATGGATGGATAATAATTTCAAGATATTAAATCAACTGACAATATTTAAAACGATTTTTGTGATTTTGCAACCACTAACACCCGTAAAAAACAAGACCTCCGGCGATGCATTTTCACCGAAGGCCTTGTTCTAAAATGAAAGCCAAAGACTAACGCTTCAGATTGAGGACTTCCTGAGTCATTTCATCGGCGGTGGTGATAGTCTTTGAGTTGGCAGAATAGGCCCGCTGGGTCAGAATCATCTTAACAAACTGGCCGGCCATATCAACATTACTCTGTTCAAGCGAGTTGGAGATAATCTTGTTGGTTGTACCGTCTGCAGCAGCATTGGTAATTGCCCCCGAACCGGCAGCAATCGATGCGGTCACATCAAAGAGTGTTCCAGCGGTCTTCTGCAATGCTCCTACATTGGGCACGGTCACAACATCAAGCGGAGTAGCATAGGTAATTGTAGCTCCACTTGTATTCATATATGTGATCTGTCCGGTTGAATTAATACTGGTAACCTTGGCCGGATTGGTCAACTGTATCCTGGCACCAGCATTATCCAGAACAAAATAGCCATCCGGATTAACCAGATACCCAGTACTATTGACACTGAAATCACCAGCCCGTGTCAGGTATTGACTTCCACCTGTAGGCGCCTCGACTCTAAAAAAGCCTGGTCCCTGAATAGCCACATCCGTAACCAGCTCAGTACTCTCCATGGACCCCTGCGAGAAGAGGTTATCAACCTTTTGAATCTGAGTACCACGCCCGATCTGGGAATTGTTGTTGATATTTGTAGAGAGCATGTCAGAAAAGACCATCCTGCCCGATTTAAAACCAATTGTATTAACATTGGCCAGGTTGTTGCCAATGACATTTATACCTTCGGCATTGGCCAAAAGGCCGGATACGCCGGTAAACATTGCTGATGTAATACTCATGATATTGCCTCCTGATATTTTTGAGGGTTGATACTTGCTGAAGCACGTCAATCGGTCGGTGCTTCGGGGCTTCCTCACAGAGGGCCAGCCCTGCTATTTTTATATTACAACTGCTGAATCAATATTCGTAAACACATTCCCCTTCATCTGGCTTCTGTCCATGGCAGTGACAACCGTACGATTCTTGACGCTTACCACCAAGGCTGCATCCCCCATCATAACCAGCGATTCCTTGCCACCCTTTTGGGCAACGCTGTTAACCGCCCCTTCAAGATTTGCAAGATCATGGGCTGAAAAGCTGATATTACGTGCCCTGAGCCGTTCCTGGGCATGCTGAGAAAACTTGACCTCTTTTGTCTGCGTTTTTGAGTCAAGTACCGTTGCGAACGAAGGACCTTGTATCGCTGCGCTGTTGTTACTCTTCGTTGGCTGAGTACGCTCGATCTTGCCTGGCTGGACAGGATTTGGGAAAAACACCTGATCAACCATTTTACGCTCCGTTAGTCATATTGAGTACATCCGTCAAGGACACCGAAACATTCCCTACTTTCAGATATGGCACGCTACCAGAAAGATCAATTCCATCAACCTTGCCGGTTGTATATGTTGTTGCAGTCAATGCTGTGCCTGTTGCCGATGTTCCGCTGACAGCAAATGTATATGCACCCGCCGAAAGCTTATTGCCACTACTGTCACATCCATCCCAGGTGTAAGTCGAATCACCTGAGGCAAGCGCCCCCAAGTTGACTGTTCTGACAACATTTCCAGATGCATCGCTGATAGAAAGTGTTGTTGTTGCTGAAGCGGATGACAGATTAAACTGTAGTGACGAAGAATCTGCGCCATTACTGCTGATGGCATTACCATTAGCCTTGATATTGTTACCAACCAATGAAAGTGCTGACAGACTCAAGTTATTATTCTGGGCAGCCAGCAGATTGGCGAGCGCCGTATTGGTGTTATAGGACTGTTCAACCAATGACAATTGCGAGAGTTGGTCAAGCATTGCACTCGGATCCTGCGGTTTCAACGGATCCTGATACTGCAGCTGAGCAATGAACAACTGCAGAAAATCAGCCGAGTCCATGCCGAGCGACGACTTTATAGCCGAGGAGGTCGCTGTGGAACTGGTTGCAGAAGAAACGCTGCTTATCATTTAACACCTCCTATTAGTAATGTAGATCCAGCATCGCGTGTTCAGCTGGTGCTACATAGACCTGACGCTGTACAACCGCATCAGCTGCTGAGACAGCATAACCACCTGAAGTCGCCCACTGCTGCATCTGTTTGTTTTTAAGCTGTTCTTTCCATTCAGCCTGGGGGTTCCCCCCCTGATTTTGGTAACTGCCACTACCGGTTGTGACATCAAACTTATCCATACTTATATTCTGACGCGCCAACGCTTCCTTCAGTGAATCAGAATTCTGCAACAGGCTATCCTTTGCCATCCGGTTTTCTGCTACGATCTCTACCCGCAAACGCTGATCATCCAGCTTGAAATTTACCTTGATCTCGCCAAGATGTTCCGGGGAGAGCCTGATTGTAATCTGGTCACTGCCTGATTTGAGATCATGTGTAGACAGTTTTTCACGCACCTGATCAACAATCGGTTGTTGAAGTGACGTACTCTGGATTTCCGGCTGACCCTGCTGAACAGAACGGCTTGTCAATCCATCAACGGCATTTGCCGCCATCATCTGTTGACTGAAAGCGGACTTGCCAAACGACTCATGGCCACCATCACTCGGGCTATCGCCGTTAAGAGCAGCTTGCTCCCCCTTCAAGGTCAACTGTTCAGTACCGCCCCCATCCGCCTGCTCAATCGATTTACCGGAACGATCCAGTTGTTCCGACCTTACATTCTGTAAGTTATCAGCATTCTGCTTCATCTCACCAACTACAGCGGTAACGGCCGGGGCCTTTGAAAACTTGAACTCAACCGCAGCCGCCCCTTCCTGAGCCATCTCCGGCGTCTCTACAACAGCAGCCTTTTCCGATTCATTTTTCAAAGCTGCCTGCAGAGGCATTGCAACCCTTACAGCATCCTGCTGTTCAGATTTTGGGGCAACATCATTCTGGGTAGACTTTAGCAATTGGTCCTGTTGCGAAGAATCAACCTTGGAAGCCACAACACTCTGTGCGACCTGTGATTGAAAATCCGAACGCGAGGAAGCAAACAGCTCCGCTGCCTTTTTCACTTCTGTTGCTACATTCCCGGTTGCCTTCGCGACCATACCTTCTGTAATCGATGGTATGACATCTGACTTCAGCGCCGCAACCGTTTGACTGGCCTGTTGATGGATGTTCGACACCAAACCTGGCGCAACCCTTTCAGCAACAGTCGCATTTTCCTGCTGACCAGCATCCAGAGACAACATCGACATTACCTGCCTTGCTGCATTATCAGACAAGACCACCTTCTGTGATCCAACAACACCAGCAGCAGTCAAAGCGTTTTCACCCTTTGATTCCGTTGCCACTGCTGTTTTTCCATCCAACGATGCCTTTTCAGCATTTTCAGGAACTTTCAAATCAGTCCCGCCAAACAGCATTGCCATCAGCGCAGTCATATCAACGGTTTGACTTACATCATCAGCCTTTGACTTGACATCGGCACCAGCCTCACCATTTTCCTTCGCTGCAGTCAAGGTCTGCACCTTGGCAGTCACTTCCCTTACAAAACTAACACCATTCAAAACGCCCTCAAAAACAGTCGAATCCTGACTGGCTGCCTGAGCGGTACTCCCGGCAGTGCCTGGCTGTACTGCAGCAGCTGACACCATTGGTACTACCATCTGTCCTGTACTCATTTTATTCTCACCTCCTTTCTTTCAAATTTTACGGATATGGACAGCAATCAATATCCGCAAGAAACTATTCAATCAAACCAGATTACATCCCGCGAAGATTTTCATTGATCCACTTAACAACCCTGGGCTGTTTCAAATAGGGGATCAATTTGATAGCCGTCTTCGTATCCATCTGGTTTAACAATGCAATAACCTTTTCCTCTTCAAGCTTTTCCATCAACTGACCGGCCTGTTCCGGACGCATTTTCTTGAACATGCCGATCATCTTTTTATGCTTTTCATTCTGATTCTTTTTCTGTGCCTTAAGCGATTCATCAAGACGTTTTTTTGATTCCTCAAACTGTTTTGACTGTGAATCCAGCTTTGCACCGAGCTTTTTAAGTTCCTGTTCTTTGGCAGCTATGGCCGCTTCCCTGGCAGCCAGTTGCTGGCGCCTTGCGTCCTGAATTGCCTTCTCTTCACGCGCTGCCCGCGATGCACTGACAGGTTGTTCCGCAGGCGCTTCGACGGCAGCGGCCTGCACATTCATATCACTTACAACGGCTGGAAACAGCCAGGCAACTATCAGACACATACCAAATAAAGTATTTCGCAACATCACTTGATCCCATCTTTTTTCTGTACGGCTATTTCATCCATAAACAACTGTTCCTTCTGATCCATAGCCAGCCTGAATTCCTGGATTTTTCTTTCCTTAAGCGATTCGAGGACCTTTTTATCCTTGGTTGCCTCCAGCAGCACCTCGCGACGCTCATTCAAAATCAGTCCAAGATGTTCGATCCGCTCTTTCTGCTGCACAATCTCCCTGCGTTTTCTCGTAAAAAAATCCGCATATCGACGCATTTCTTCAATATCTTTGATCGTATCATGGATATCATCAAACCTTCTTGACAAATCCAGCGTCCGTTCTTGTTCCTGCAAAAGCCTGTCCTCTGCCTTTTCCAATCCCTGCTTGGCTTCAGCAAACTCCTGCTTTTTAAGACGCTCCACCTCAAGCCTGTATTTCAGCACCTGCTCAAGTTCAAATTTATTATCAGGCAACGGGAATCACCCCTTTCAGCCACCCGAATCGATTAATTGTTGAAAATACTCTTCAATTCCTGCTGTGACTCCTCAATCGAAACCGAATCATGTACGGACTGTTTCTGAAAAGTCTGCATCGCATCCATTCTTGATATAGCATAATCTATACCAGAATTACTGCCAGACTTGTATGCGCCAATATTTATCAGGTCTTCCGATTGTTTGTAGATCGCCATCGTTTCCTTGAATTTCCCGGCCAGTTCCTGATGTTCACGACTGGTAACGTCATTCATGACACGACTGGCACTGGCAAGCACATCAATAGGCGGGTATATATTTCTGGCAGCCAGACTCCTCGACAGAACGATATGACCGTCCAGAATACTACGCATCGAATCCGATATTGGTTCATTGAAATCATCGCCCTCAACCAGAACCGTGTACAAGCCGGTTATACTCCCTTCGGTAAAATTTCCGGTACGTTCCAGCAATTTAGGGAGCGCGGCAAATACCGACGGCGTATATCCTTTCGTGGTTGGCGGTTCTCCAATAGCAAGCCCGACCTCACGCATGGCCATGGCAAAACGGGTTGCTGAATCCATCATTAAAAGAACCTTCTTACCCTGCTTTTGAAAATATTCGGCAATCGTTGTGGCAATATATGCCCCGCGCATCCTGACCAGCGGCGGCTGATCGGATGTTGCGACAACAACAACTGATTTTCTAAGCCCTTCCTCCTGAAGATCCTTTTCTATAAATTCACGTAATTCGCGACCACGCTCACCGATCAGGGCAATTACGTTGACATCCGCCTCTGTATAACGGGCAATCATTCCCAGCAGTGTCGACTTTCCGACACCAGAGCCGGCCATAATGCCAACCCTCTGACCCTGTCCGCAGGTCAGCAGACCATTGATGCTCCTGATTCCCAGATCCAGCGCTTTACGAATCGGCGGGCGAGTCATGGGATTGACAGGGTCGGCATATATCGGATATTCCTCCTCAATCTGCAGAGTCCCCTTGCCATCAATGGGATTACCCAGACCGTCAATTACCCGCCCCAGCATATTGATGCCAACTCCCAGCGAGGCCTTATCCCTTCGTACAGAAATAAGACTATCGAGTCCAACCCCCCTCAGTTCACCCAATGGCATCAACAGCGCCTTATTATTGCGAAATCCAACAACCTCCGCCGGAATCGGATCCCCATTTTGCGGCCGGATTTCACAAATAGCGCCCACGGAGGTATCTGGGCAATATCCCTCTATAACGAGACCAACTACCTGCGTTACCTGACCATGTAACTTGATCGGCTTGACCGACTCAACTGCTGAGCGATATTTGGACAAATTGATCAGTTGATCCGCCATACCATCCCCGTGACTATTCAGCAGCAACTAACCGTGTGCGCTCTTCCTTCATTCTGCGAAAGATCTCATCCAACTGAGCTTCCACGGTGGCATCAATCATTCCCATATGCGAATCCAGTTGACACTCACCATGGCTAATCAGTGAATCCGCCTTTATAGACATACACTCGGTCTGCAGTTCATTGCGAAAATATTCCGCATGGGCCCCAGTGATCATTGCATAATCATCCGGATTAAGCCTGAGGGTCATTTCATCCCGCTCAGGTGTCAATTCAAGCACACCCTTAAGTGTATTGAACAGGATTGTGCGATCCATGGCAACTTCCTGTTTGATCACCTTGCGTGCGACAAGCAGAACCAACTCCAAAATCTCATCTTCTGACTCACGGAGAACCTTTTCGCGAAGAGCATGAACATCTTCAGCTGCAGTGCGCAAAACCTTAAAAACATGCAAAAGCCCGCGTTCGGCAAGATTTTTTCCTTCTGTCAAACCTCTTTCAAAGGAATCCGAGAGATGCTTCTGCAAGTCCTCTTCAGTTAATGTTACGCTGGGTGGCTGCTCAACCTCTTGCTGTTCCTGGTAATCCCTGACATATTCGCCATTCAGATCCGATGTATCAAAGATCGATAATGGAACAAAACCAGCCGCCGACTCATCCTGCTTTTGAGCAGAAAGCGCCTGTTTGATCGGACGAAAATCATACGTACCGATCTCTGCCGACTCCGGCCCAGTAGACTTGATAATCCTAGACAAGGACGTCATCTCCGCCACGGCCAGCCAGCACAATTTTGCCCTCTTCTTCCATCTTGCGGACAATCTTGATGATCTCTCCCTGCGCCTTTTCAACATCCGACAAACGCACAGGCCCCATTACCTCAAGGTCTTCCTTGATCATCTCAGCCGCGCGACTGGAGATATTCTTGAAGATTTTATCCTTAACCTCATCCGGCGATGTTTTCATGGCCAATGTCAGGGTATCATTGCTAATCTCGCGCATAACCGCCTGAACGCTGCGGTCATCAAGGGCAAAGACATCCTCGAACGTGAACAGATGTTTGCGGATAATCTCTGCCAGTGGGGGGCTCATGACATCCAGTTTGTCCAGAATCTGTTTTTCCTTGCTGCGGTCAAAGTGGTTGAACATATCAACAACCTTGTCAATACCACCAACCTTGTAACGCTGCGTCCCCCCCATGGACTTGATCTCACGCTTCATCACCTCGTCGATATCCTGGAGGATTTCAGGTGAAACCTGTTCAACATCGGCAATCCGCAAGACAACCTCAGCCTGGAGTTCTTGCGGTAACAGGCTTATAATTTCACTTGTCTGCTTGGATTTGAGCTTGGCCAGAATAACAGCCACTGTCTGGGGATGCTCCTGCGACAGGAAATTGGCAATACTCTTTGAATCCATATTTGCCAAGATATCGATGATATCGCCATAACTGGAGGCCTGCAACTCCTCCATCAAAATCTCTGCTTTGACTGGTCCCAACGTTTTTTCGAGGATTTTCCTGACGAATTCATCCCCCTGCGAAAACAGGCCGGATTCGGGATTAATAACCCTGGTAAAATTCTCCACAACATCCATTATTGTGTCGCGGGTTACATGGCCGAGCTTCCCCATACTCTTACTAATCTTTTTGATCTCATCGTCATCCATATGCTCGAATACCTTACTGGTAACCTCATTACCAAGATATAAGAGCAAAATAGCTGCTTTATCAGAACCAGTCATATTATCCTTAATCGCATAATCCTTTGGATTATCGCTCTATTTATTATCTTCGCTAAGCCAATTCTGGAGTATCTGTGCTACCTGATAGGGATCCTTTTTAGCCGACTCGATCAGTCCCTGTTGCTCTGCCATCTGCGTAGCAATCTGTGCCTTTTCAACCGTCGTCAATGTCTCCGAAGGTTCATGGATTGATTCAATTGAGTCAAAAACAGCTGGCCGGGCAATTTTCAGCGAGGTAAGCAGAGGCCGGATAACAAACATTATCAACGCCAGGAATCCGCCGGCAATCAGCAGATTTTTGAACAGGGTTGCAATCAATGGATTGCTCCACCACTTGGATTCCTCAGCAACCCCGCTCTCGCCCGTATCCTGGAAGGGAACATTCTGAACCGTCAACTGATCCCCACGCTCTGCATTAAAACCAACGGCACTCTTTACCAAGGCCTCAATTTTTTGCAATTCCTCCGGAGAACGAGGTACATACTTGGGCTTTGCATCTGCCCCAGGCTTTGCACCAACGGCAGGGGCATCGTACTTGCCATCCACAAGCACGGCAACAGAGATCTTGCTCAGCGCGCCAACCGGCTCAATGATTTTGGCTGTTGAACGACTGACCTCATAATTCAGGGTTTCATCATTCTTTGACCCACCACCAGAGCTTGCCGATCCACCAGCCGGAGTCCGTCCGAGGTTTGTCTGCACGCCAGGCACACCGGTTGCTGTTGTTGTCGAACCACCCTTCTCCTCTGTTCTTTGTTCACTTCGAACCGCAATGGTTTCTGGGTCGAATTTTTCCTCAACCCGTTCAACCTGTTTGAAATCAAAGGCGGCTGATACCCGGGCAACTGTCTTCCCCGATCCAACAATCTTATCCAGCAGTGACTGGATCCGCTCCTCAACATTCTTCTCATAACCTCTTTGAGTCTCCTGCATGGCAGAAGTCAGCTTGGCTGTTGCATCAGAGGTTCCATTGCCTTTGCTGAGTATTTTGCCACGGCTGTCAAGCACAGTAACATGATCCGGGTTCATCCCTTCAATCGACGAGGAGACCAGATGAACAACCCCTTGAACCTCACTATCACGCAATGAACGATTAGACTTCATCTTCAGCACAACCGAGGCGGTCGCCGGTTTCTCATTCTCTTTAAAGAGTGATTTTTCCGGAATCACCAGATGGATTCTGGCCTGTTCAACACCATTGATCTGGGAAATTGTCCGCGAAAGCTCCCCCTGCAGGGCGCGCTGATAATTCAGTTTTTGCACAAACTCCGTCATGCCAAAATTTTTACGGTCAAAGATTTCAAAACCAACCCCACCACCCTGCGGCAGTCCCTCCGATGCAAGCGTCAGGCGCTGTTCATAGACCTTATCTGCCGGAACCATAATTCCTTTGCCATCAGGCGATATCTGATAAGGGGTTTTGCTGTCCTTCAATTTTTTTACAATTTCACCGGCATCCTCAGCGCTCAGATTTGTAAACAGGGGACGATACTCCGTCCGATTGGCAAAAAAGATCAGTATTGCAAATGCAATCACCGAAACCAGTGTAACCCCGGCGATGAGCATGCGCTTGCCTGGTGAAAGAGCCATAAACGGCTCTATGAGTCTTTGCAATCCTTCTGGCATTTTATAAAACTCATCCCTTTCAATTTAAAAAATCCGAGTAAAGTCTTCGTAACGCACACAACACTTTACTGATTATACCTGCATCCTCATTATTTCCTGATAGGCCTCAACAGCCTTATTGCGCACCTGCGACATGAACAGGAAAGATATACTGGCCTTTTCCATATTGATCATAACTTCATGAAGATTCTTATTCTCACCGCTTGCCAAGGCCTGAATCGATTTATCGGACTGTGTCTGCAAATCATTCACCTTTGAGACCAGCTCGGTAAAAAATTTTCCAGCACCCTCGGTCGATGAACCTTTGGCTAGCTTACCAACTTCAGGAAAGGCCTTCTCAACACCCAAACCACTTTCAATCCCATTTATCTGCATATCTATACCTCCATCCCAACGACAGGCCGGTCAGGTCTGCCTCCATTTGCTACTTGCCTATTTCCAGCGTCTTCATGGCCATGCTCTTGGCAGCCTGTACAGCCGTAACATTCGCCTCATACGTCCGGGTTGCATTGATCATATCAGCCATTTCCTCAACAACATTTACATTCGGCATGGCAACATACCCCTGTGCATTGGCATCCGGATGACTTGGATCAAATTGGAGCCGTGGCGGATTCTGGTCCTCCACAATCCGCTCCACCTCGACCTGTCGGACTTCCCTGCCACTAGCACCATCCAACGCCCTGGCAAAACGATTTTCTACAGGTGTAGCCGAAAAAACGGCATCTTTACGCTTGTATGGTCCACCCTCCGGCGTCCTGGTGGCATTGGCATTGGCCAGGTTACTGGAGATCAGGTTCATCCTGGTTCGTTCCGCCGTCAAAGCTGACGAACTGACATTCATTGAGCTAAAAAAGTCCATTATTGCCCCCTGATTGCGGTGCGAAGGCCTTCAAACTTTTTGGAGAGCATCTGCACCGATGCGTTGTACATGATCTGATTCTCAACCATCCTGCTCATTTCGCCTTCCAACTCGACTGCATTGCCATCTTTACCCGGCGACTTGGCGGGGGTTTCAACAACCTTGCCACTAACCGACTGAACACGACTGCTGGCTCCCTTGAGCGGAATATGCCGGACATTCGTTACAGAAGGTGTTCCCTTGTCACCATTTTTCAATGCCCCTTGCAGCTCACTTTCAAAACTGAGCGACTTGGGGACATAATTCGGGGTCTCTGCGTTTGCAATATTGGATGAAATCAGGTTCTGATTCTTGGCCCGCATATCAATACTTTTACCCAGAACATCAACGGTTGAATTAAAAATACCTTCTATTGACATATCAAACTCCTTTTGCAGCCTGGCTATTGCCATTTATGCAAAAAACATACCTTTTATTAAAAATGAATTTTCAACAAAAACATTACCAAAACAGCCATTTTCCACACGTTGACTTCAGACAGAAAGGCACGATATGACAATATTTTGACCAGGTCAAGCCTTTGACTTGCAAGGCGGCAGATAAACTGCAAAAATCAACGGTCAGAGCCGGTTTTGACCTGTAAATCAATCAATTCAATCGATTGCTGAGCAAGCCGCTGCCATTCGGGATCCTGGCCACTCTTCAAAATACGCTCATAATAACCACGGGCAACCTGCTTCTTACCCAGGTAAAGGTTCAGATCCGCCGCCTTATAGAGTAGCTCATCGCTCTGAATAGATGGACTGACCTTAAACCCGGACTCCAATAAAGCTGCGGCACCTTTACGGTCACCAGCGGATTCACGTGCCGAAGCGGCAACTGAATATGCATCGATCAGCAATGGCCTCTGCTTTTCACCACGACTGGCAGCCTGTGCTATATAAAGCTCCATCGCCCTGTAGGCCTGGGCATACTGTTTCTGGTGCCAGAAGGAGCTACCCAGATAGTAATAGCTCTCTGCCAAGCGTGGCTGCTCGCGCTTATTAAGCAGCCAGCTCAGGGCATCCCTCGCCTCGGCATACTTTCCGGCCGAATACTGTAATCCACCCAGCCTCTCCCAAATCAACCTGGCCCGCGGCTGGTCTGAAAACTTCTTCAGATACAGACGCATGTATTTCTCGGCCATGACCGAATCCCCGAGAAGTTCCGAGTTATCGATGACCGCCTCATACATGTACGCTGTTCCTGAAGCCGCCCATTGCCGTTCCAACAAAAAGCTGAACAGTTTGATCAACTCAATCGGACGCCCGGCAGCCTCATAGGCGCGGGCAACCTTCTGCAGAAAATCTTGCTGACTGATACAACCAGCCAAAAAGTCCTGATGTTCCTCCACAAAAAGAATCAAACCGGCCGGATCCTTGTCCCAAACTGTCTGCCGATAAACCTCGGCAACCAACACCTCACGCATTGTTCTGCTTACGACAAGATAAATCCCCCGGGGGAACTTTTTCTGAAACAACATCACCTGCCGCAACGCCTCTGGTGATTCACCATTGAGAGATTCAAGCAATGCATACTTGAAGTGCGCCTCCTCACGGAGGTCAACATCCATGCTCTTGATCGAAAGCTGCTGATAGATATCCGCCAAACGACGATAATCCCAGGGAGTAGCCCGCAGAAACTCGCGATCAGCCAGACGCATACTGGCCATCTGAGAGGCCTTGTTATCGCTGAAATTCTCGGAAACCGTGCGATAGATTGCCAACGCCTCCTGATCATGCCCCTGACGAGCCAGAATATCAGCCAGACGAACAAGCAGTACCGGCGCAAATTTCTTATCGGCCAGCTTGGCAATCAATCCGACCAGCAGCTGACGCGCTGAAGCAAGATCGCCACCACGGGCAATACTGTCACCGTAATAAAATGTTACACCGGGATTAAAGCCCAAAAAAGCCGGCCAGATCTTTTCAGCCTCCCTGAATGCAGCCAGGGCCTGGGAATATTTCTGCAATTTATAATAGGTCTCTCCCAAACGATACAAGGCCAACGACTTTACCGCTGTCTGCCTTGCCGCAAAGGGAGTAAAAATTTCCTCTGCCTCTGACAGGTTCCCCTTGTACAACGCGGCCTCTCCCAGCATGAACAGCTGCTGGTCATTTCCGTCCAGGATCATCTTCAAAACCTGCGAGTCTGTCGGGACAAATGAAAATTCGGATTTGAGTGGCGGATCAAAATCACGCACCAACTTTTCAACACCATTCCAGATCTTTTCACGACCGGCACGATACAGACGCGGAGGAACGGGCAGAAATGGTTTGCCCACATCCACGGTTATGGCGCTGACCCCCTCCAGACTTGTGCCACGCCAGCCCATGCCAGCAGCAATCGGAAAGGTGATCAGCAACTCGCCCTGACGCTTGGCAAAGAGCAATCCACCGATATTAGTATCGGAATAACTACGAAATTTTCTGAAAAGATGACCATCGGTATCAGCAAGAGAAAGACGCAACCGGTTCCCTGAAATACGGGTAATGGTATACTGCGGAGGGGTGTCCAGATGGAATTTTATACGTGTGTAATCACTCTTGGGCCAGATTTCAACCCGGTAGAGCCTGTTTGAAACAGATGCCGACGCAACTGTGGCCATTCCGGCAACCACCAGAAGAATTAAAAACACTCCGACAGCGGCACGAGACATAAAAGAAACATCCCTATTTTTGGATATTTTCCATTTGCCGCCCAAAAAAATCCCCCAGGTCAGAAAATTCTACTCTGTCAATCGGCAAAATTTGCGTACTTTTGCTGCCAGCTCATCCTCGCCAAAAGGCATGATAACAATATCACGGGCACCATACTTCAATGCCTTGAGGGCCGCTGTCCTCGTCCAACGCTGGGCACTCATCACAATCGGCGGCGGCGAGTCCTGACGAATCGCATTAACCTTAATACAGACTGCCAATTCACGATCATCGGCATCCGGCGAGGCAATGATAACCAGACGAACCTTGCGACCGGCAAAAAGTTCACGGATATCATCATCAAGTGTTCCCTCCACAACCTGAAAACCACTGAATGTGACCGCCTCTACAATCTGGCGCCGCTCATCGTCGTTATCCTGCAAGACAACAATACTGTCAACGCCATCTTCAGCGGACACAGAGGCGCCTGCCTCGTCGTGTAGCGGCCCACCTGACGGCAATGCAGTGCCTTCCCTGACAGCAGCACCATCCGCCTGTTCTGCGCCCTTAACCTGTTCATCCGCTGTTTCCGGGACAACCTCTTCCGCAACCTCTGCCGGTGGATCAAACTGATCACCAAGTGTTGCCGGAATCAGTACATCCAGATAATGCATCTCCTGCCCCGCCATCTCGAGACGGGAACGGAACATCAGATATTCACCCTCCGGGAGCGGCTCATCATCCGACAGCGGATCGATGTCTGGAATAAATTTTTTAGGGGAAAGAACCTTGAGGTGGACTTTGTTCGGCAAGGTATCTTGAAAAACCGTATTGAAGGAGCCATTGATCATGTTGCCGATCTCTGAGAATGCATCAATATCGTCATTCTCAATAATCGCCAGACGTTTTTTCTCCTGAATACGGGCCGGCGGAATTCCGAGCAGCGTACTGCTCATCACGATTGCATCGCGAAGCGAGAAGATCAGATAAAACTGTCCACTATAGGCCTCGCGTGAATCGACCCCGATGACAAAAATACCATCATCCAGGTCGCCAAAATATGCCGTCTTGCTTGTCCTGAGCGAATCGGTCAAAGAGATGGACAGCTCCTGTCCCAAAAGCATGCCGCTCTCTTCCCCGGCCTGCTTCAGGGCAGACTCTAATATCTCATGTAGAGTGGTATAACCATCCATCTTTTATAATCTTCCAGTAAGGGATCTGCCCTGCTGAGTCCAGCAGGGCGAGAGATGAGGTAGCAGAATCACTCTTCCTTCTTCAGTGTCAAACCAACCAGGAAACGCTCTTCCTCTACCGAGAAGGGGATAACCACGCAATCGATATCCGAGAGGGAGTTTACGGTATAATCCTCACCGGAAATAACGGTTGGTATGGATAATTTTATATCCAGCCCACCCTTTGACAGAACCTGTTTTACACCGCCACCAAGCATATTGGCAATTTCGCCAATAGCATCATTGAGATCCTCGTTAACCTCATCACACTCCATTCCGAGCATGCTGGATGTGATCTTCATGGCGAGCGAAACAGGACAGTGAATCGAGATAACACCGGAATAAGTGCCGGCAAAACCAACTATACCGGTAATACTGCACTTGAACTGTTTGATCGGCTCCTGGAGCGGAAAATCATCCGTCGGCTCCATCATGACCATGGTCGAAAAAACATCCTGAGTTGCATCAACAATATACTTGGTCAACTGTTCTTCAGTAAACCCGTTTGATGCCGCAATTTCAGGATTCAGACTCATAAAAGCCCTCCAAGTTTTTCCTGCAGCTGATCAGGCGTAAACGGTTTTTTGATGCTGTCGCTGGCGCCGTTATTTATCGCTTCCTTGATGATCTCTTCACCACCCTCGGTAGTAATCATGACAATCGGAACCGTATTGCCGTTGGCGCGGACCATCTTGACAAACTCAAGCCCGTCCATATTCGGCATGTTGATATCTGAAAGAATCAGGTTAACGCTCTTTCCGGAAGACAGCACGCTAAGCCCCTCAATTCCATCGCCTGCCTCGTATACATCGTCAATCGGCAATCCGGCCTGACGGAGTGAACGTGAAATAATCTTTCGCATTGTGGATGAATCATCTACGATAAGTATATTGGCCATTTGGTAACCCCCTCGTTTAATATCCCTGATACAGGACGTATAATCCTCGAACTTATAAAATTAATACCATAAAAAATCAAAAAATCATCCCTCTTTTTTAATATTATAAACAGCTTATCAGCCCCCCTGCGGCCATATGATCAATGACATGCCATTCTTGTCGCGGCATCGAGCAGACGCTCCACCTGCTCAAGCGAACGGGCCTCGCTGTAAAGCCTGAGAACCGGCTCTGTACCGGACGGCCGGATCAACAGCCAGTCATGGTTATCGAAGATATACTTGAAACCATCACTGTAATTAACGGACGCCACCTTGCGCCCATCAATATCCTCCGGCGGATGAGAGCGCAAACGTTCAATCAGCCGCTCCTTATCCTCTATACTAATCCTGCGATCGATCCGACGATAAAAAAAGTGGCCGATCTCGTCCATCGTTTCATCAAGCAGCTGGCGCAACCCCTTGCCACTAACCGCCATTGCCTCCAGCAACAGCAGGGCCAGCAAGATTCCGTCCCGCTCAGGTATATGCCCCTTGACGCCAAGTCCGCCCGACTCCTCGCCCCCCATCAGGATATCCTCACCCAGCATCAGACCGCAAATATGCTTGAATCCGATCGGCGTTTCATACAATTTCAGATCAAATTTTTCTGCCAGCAGATCAACCATGCGGGTTGTCGAAACGGTCTTGACAACCCCGCCGCTCATCTTTTTATGCTCAATCAGGTGGCGCAATATAACGGTAAAGATACAGTGAGAGGAGAAGAAATCCCCATTCTCGTCCACCGCACCAATCCGGTCGGCATCGCCGTCCAGCGCCAGGCCAACCCTGTAGCCGCCGGCAGCGACAAGCGCTGAAAGTTCCTGCAGGTGTTCCGCAGTTGGCTCTGGCGGCTGTCCACCGAACAGCGGGTCGGCACTGTTGTGAATTTCCGTAATGCCGGCAACAAGCCTGGGGAGAAAGCCACTCCCAGCCCCAAACATCGGGTCGGCCAGCACTGGAATACCGGCCTTGGCAATCAGCTCCATATCGACATAGCGCCCCAGCTGTGAGAAATACCCTTCACAGGGGTCGAACAGTTCCACCAGACCCTTGGCAATTGCATCATCAAATGGACAGCTGATCGGACTATGATTATTGGCAATGTTATAGGCAACAATCTCCTCCAGAACCTTCGTTGTAGATGGCATGGCCGAACCACCATACCCCTCTTTGAGCTTGAAGCCGTTGTATTCTGGCGGGTTATGGCTGGCGGTTATCATCACCCCGGCACCGGCGCCATGCGCATGAACCGCCCATGAAATGGCCGGTGTCGGTGCATAATCATCACTGAAAAGAACATGAATGCCATTACCGGCAGCAATCTCCGCCACCCGCCTGGCAAATTCACGGGAGAGGAAACGACGGTCATAGCCGATCACCAATCCCTTCTCCCACACCCCCTCACGATTAAGGTAATCCATTGTTGCCTGGGCAACGTGTGAAAGATTATCGAAGGTAAAATCACGTGCAATCAGACCGCGCCAACCATCCGTACCGAACTTTATCTGCATCCTCTCATCCCCTCCGCTTCGATTCATAATCAATGACCTTCAAAAAAACAGTTATGCCTTTTCACGCTCCATTGCATACAACCAGACCAGAACCTCGGCAACGGCACGATACAGTTCCGGCGGAATAAACTGGTCACTGTCTACCTGCATCAGCAATCTGACCAGCTCAGGCGACTCATGCACATAAACACCCGCCTCGCGGGCACAGGCAATGATCGCCTCGGCCACAACTCCCTTGCCGCTGGCAACCACGACCGGGGCATAATATCCCTGCTTGTAGGAAAGCGCCGCAGCCTTACGTTCATCCTTTTCACTATTTTTCATGTCTAAAACCGATCTCTTCCGGCACAAGTCCGGCAGACTCCAGCTGTTCCTGCAGCCCCTGACGGCCAGCGGTCAATATATCGCAGGAATTTCCATCCGCCGCCACAACATCAAGCCTGACCCTGCCGCCATTCAACCGGATGGCTACACTGACAGCCCCCAAGTGAGGCAGATCAACCTTTAAGGTCGTATCCCACCCTCTCTCCTTCGCGGCATCAACACCACCCTGACCAGAGTCACGCTCTGCAACAGTCCATTCAAACGGCTGCCCTGGGAACAAATCGCCCCGAAACAGAATCTGCCCCGCCTGAAGAGAGGCAAGCTGTTCACGGACAACCGGCAAGGCATGCTGATCCGCCAACCCTTCATGCCCCATGGCAGCCCCCGCCTTACTGAAGGCCGCCTCCAGCAGTTCAAGCGGAATCTGTTTTATCAGGTTTGCCGATCCCCCCTGCGAGGTAGCGCCCCCCCCTTCGGCCATTGCCAACTGATGTCTGGATGGAGAAAGCCGTCCCTGGGGTTCCCGCAAGAGTGCCTCAAGCGGATACTCCCCGCCAAACCAGCGGGCAAGGTGCGACTCATAAAAGAGGCCACTCTCCCGCAACCCCTGCTGCATCATCCGGCCAACCTGGGCCGCATCCAGCGGTGGACCAGAGAGCAGCGCCTTCATAATCCCGAACGCCTCCTGTGCTGAAACAGCACCTGCCGTTTCCCCCAGCAGAGAACTCAACCAGCGCCCGGCATCACTGACTTTGGCATTGCCAGCATTGATCGAACGCATCATCAAAAATAGCGGTTTGGGCTCGGCACCGACAAAAAACAGATTGAACCGGTCTCCACGCTGGACACCCTTAGGCAGAACGAACTCCAGGTTCTGTCCGGCAACCTGGACCATAAAACGCCCGCCGCCGAGGAACGCCAGCACTTCACCCTTGAGCATCTGTCCTGGCGCAAATATCACATTCGACTGTTGACTAAGCTCCTCCAGCAGCGCCAAACGGTTCCCCTTGATCAGCGCCTGTAACAGCTTGGCCATGTCATCGGAGAGAACAACCCCATTCCCCGGCTGAAGCAGTTGAGCAGCAGGTATGGATGCGGCGGCAGAACCAGCTTCAGCCACTCTGCGCCCCCCCAGCAAGGATTGATATGTAGCGGCATCATCCGAAACCGCCGCGAAGACAGGAGAATCAGAGGGGATATTTTTCAGCACCGCATTCAACTTGTTCAAAACAAACATCTGCTGGTCAGAGGCACCCCCATCGGTATGTTCCAGAACACTTAACCAGCGCCCTGCCTCACTCAGGGTACCCTGACCACCATCCACAACAGAGCGTGCCATGGCAAAAACCGGCTTTGGCTGTGACGAAATAACGGTCAGGTGCAGAATCTCGCCATCGCGAACGGCCCGCGGCAGCTGCAACTCCAGGGATGTTCCAGCGACCTGCACCAGAACACGCCCCCCCGGAAGCGTCCCCTGCACCAAGGCATCAACCTCTTCACCCGGCAGAAGCGCAAGCGGCACAACCGGCGAACGAACCGCCTCCACCAGATTGAAGCGCGAATTGCGGGCAATCTGCTGCAGAATCTGCGCAGCATTATTCTCGAATGCGGCAAGACGCAGCTGATCGGGCACAACGCCCCTCTGTCCTGACAGGACAGAATCCAGAACTGTCCCGCCCCGCCCCCCTTCACGGGCCATCCCATAGGTCAACGCCTCATCCATCAGGTTTGCCAAAACACTCGAGTCACCCGTCGAATGCCTGATGATATCGCCAACACTCTGCAGTGAGGCACGCAATGTTGCATCCGGTATCTGCTCGCTGCTGACAAGCAGACCCAGCAGTCGCGAGGCATCGGAAAGGGTTACCGGTGGCGCGAGCGGACTGGCTGGTCGGGCAATGGCAAAGGTGGAACGCGGCTCGGCGGAAACAAAGGTCATCTCCAGGTTCTGTCCGGGACGGACTGCCATGGGCAAATTCAGATTAAGCTTTTCACCCCCGACCTGCACCTGAACACGGCTATCGGGCAGCATTGACAACACCTCTGCCGTAACCCTCTGCCCCGGCACCAGCCCCATGACAGTATCGTTTGCCTGCTCAACGCTGACAAAAGAGATATTCGAGGCCTTTGAAAGAAGATCAAAGACCTGCTGCTGAATGTCGGCGTTTATAGCCATGCTGTATTTCCCATTTTCCCGCCCGCTTTCCATCCGAAAGCAACCGTATATAAGCAAATCAACAAAAGAGCTTCCACCCTGAAGGAGAAAGCCCTTGAATTTGCAAAATACCGGCCAACAATGGTTTAAAAACCATTAAAATGCAGTGCCTATGCCCAGATCATGTAACCCGCTTCATAGATATTGCCGAGCACCGCATGATGCGGTATGACCCTGAGCATAAAACCATGACGTCCACAGAAACGGCACTCCATGACCCCGGAAAACTGGTGAACACCGGCGCCAAGATCGGCGGCATGTTCCAGACGGACCAGCTCGCCCCCCTGAATCACACCCTTTGAATCAAGCACCCCGAAATAACCCTCCACAGAGACATCTGCGAAGGAGACATCCCCCAGAAAAACCTTGGCAGAGATCGGTATACAGCTCTCCACCGGAACGGCATCAATCGTCTCGGCATCAACCTGATTAACCCTGATCTTCGGCCATGCGGCGAAAAGACGCTCCTTCCAGCGCACAAGATCAAGCGCCAGCGCCAGGTCATCGGCAACATAATCCTTCCACTGCCTGAATGACGGCAGATAAAACCGCTCCGCATATTCCTGCACCATCCGGTCGGTGGAGAATACAGGACAGAGGCTCTGCAGCGAGGCCTTCATACTTGCTACCCAACCACGCGGCACCCCGTCGCTGTTCCGCTCATAGTAATGCGGAACCACCTCTTTTTCCAGCAGGTCATACAGAGCCCGGCTTTCGACCTGATTCTGATACTCCACATCGGCGTAGACCTCACCCTTGCCAATCGCCCAGCCATTGTTGCCCTGATACCCTTCACACCACCAACCATCAAGCACACTCAGATTCAAACCACCATTAAAGGCAACCTTCATACCACTGGTGCCACTTGCCTCCATCGGCCTGAGCGGCGTATTCAGCCAGACATCGACCCCCTGCACCAGATGGCGGGCCACCTCCATGTCATAATCCTCAATAAAAACAATCCGGTGACGGAAACGTTCCTGATGGGAGACCTGCACAATCTGCCGGATCAGCTCCTTACCCTCGTGATCCTGGGGGTGCGCCTTACCGGCGAAGATGATCTGAACCGGCCTTTCAGGATCATTGAGGATCCTGGCCAAACGATCCAGATCCCGCAGCAGCAGCGTGCCACGCTTGTAGGTGGCAAAACGGCGGGCAAAACCGACCGTCAGCACCTCCGGATCAAGAACCTCCTCTGCCGTTGCAATCTCCTTCGTTGTCGCACCAACCTTGACCAACTGGCTTTTCAGGCGCTTACGGGCAAAATCGACCAGTTTTTCACGGCCGCTCAACTGGGTCCGCCACAACTCGGCATCCGGGATCTTTGCAATCCGGCGCCAGACGGTATGATCCGTGGGGTCCTCACGCCAGCGCGTGCCAAGATAACGTACCAGCAGACTGGCCATGTGATTGGACATCCATGTCCGCGTATGAACACCATTGGTAATCGATGTCAGCGGGAGCTGTTCTTCGGGAAGTTCCGGCCAGACATTCTTCCACATCTTCCGGGAGACCTCGCCATGCAGCTCACTGACGCCGTTGACATGACCTGCCAGCCGCAGGGCCAGTACGGCCATACAGAAATTCTCCTGGCTGTTTTTGGGAACCTGGCGACCCAACCCGAGAAACTCCTCACGGCTCAGGCCAAGCGACTTATAGTACCGCCCGAAATATTTATCCAGAAGCTCTGCCGGGAAATGATCGATTCCGGCCTCAACCGGGGTGTGGGTGGTGAAGATATTGCCAGCAGAAACAACCTCGCGCGCCTCGCTGAAGCGAAGCCCGCGTTTCTCCATCAGCAGACGGATTCGTTCCAGCGCCAGAAAAGCGGCATGTCCTTCATTCATATGGCAGACATTCGGCTTGATCCCCATGGCGCGCAGGGCGCGAATCCCGCCGATACCCAGGAGGATCTCCTGAAGGATGCGCATCTCCTGATCACCGAAGTAGAGCTGGGCCGTGATCAGACGATCTTCACTGCTGTTCTCCTCCAGGTTTGTATCCAGCAGATAAAACGGCACCCGGCCAACCTGTACCCGCCAGATATGCACCTTGAACTTCCGGTTGCCGAACTCCAGCTCGAACATCACCGGAGCCCCCTTTTCATCACGTTCCAGGGTCAGCGGCAGGTTATAGAAATCGTTCTCCGGGTAATACTCCTGCTGCCACCCCTCATTGTTCAGGTATTGACGAAAATACCCTTGGCGGTAGAGCAGCCCGACCCCGACCAGTGGAAGTCCCAGATCACTGGCTGATTTGAGATGGTCACCGGCCAGAATACCCAAACCGCCGGAATAAATCGGCAACGACTCGTGCAGCCCGAATTCCATGGAAAAATAGGCCACCTTCATCGCCGCATTCCCATTGGCAATCTTCTGAAACCAGGTTTTTTCGGCAAGATAGTCATTCAGCTTTTCATCGACCATCTTGAGATGGGCCATAAAGCCTTCATCGGTGCGGAGTGCATCCAGGGTCGTCTGCTGCAAAATCCCCAGCATTTCAACCGGATTATGCCTGGTGGACTGCCACAGATCAGGATCCATACGCCGGAAGAGATTGATCGCATCGGGCTCCCAACACCACCACATATTATAGGCAATGCGCTGAAGCGCGGACAACTCGCCAGTCAATGACGGTACCACGGTAAACCTGTGCAGCATCTTGGTAAAATCCATAAGAGATACTCCTTGTATGTTTACACATCGGTTTTCAGGCTGAAATGACGGTTACTATTAATTCCAAACAGTGGAAAGGGTTGCTACAAGGCAAGCTCTCCGCTAAAAACCTCAACCGCCGGACCGGTCATATAGATGCTGCCATCTTCGGCCCACTCCATCTCCAGATCACCGCCGGAGAGATGGTTGAGGATCTGCTTCTCCGTCAGTCCATTCAGCACGCAGGCCGCCATCACGGCGCTGGATCCGGTTCCGCAGGCCAATGTCTCGCCAGCCCCGCGCTCCCAAGTCCGCTGACGCACCTCATTGCGCGAGATAATCTGCACAAATTCCACATTCGTGCGGCGCGGAAACAGCTCACTGTTCTCGATCAACGGACCGTAGGTTGAAACCGGGAAATTTTCGACATCATCGACAAAGATAACGCAGTGTGGATTCCCCATGGAAACGCATGTAATACGGAATGTCCGGTCAAGCACCATCAACGGCTCCGCAACCACCTGTACGTCCGCCTCGCCCGTCATGGGAATCTCGACCCGCAGAAGCCTTGGCAGCCCCATATTGACCCGAACCTTCTCGATCTTGCCGTCAGCACCCGGCACAAGTTGCAAAGTCAGAATACCAGCCCCGGTCTCGGCCTTGATCTCGGTCTTCGACACAATTCCGTGATCATAGGCGTACTTGGCCACGCAACGGATACCGTTTCCGCACATCTCCGACTCAGAACCGTCTGAATTGAACATCCGCATGCGTACATCCGCCACACTGGATGGCATAATCAGGATCAATCCATCGGATCCGATCCCGAAATTCCGGTTGGATACACGAACAGCCATTTCCTGCGGATTATCAATCTGTTCCTTAAAACAATTCACATAAACATAATCATTTCCCGCACCCTGCATTTTGGTAAATTTCAGAACACCCATTTCTTATTCTTCCTCCATTAAGCATTGTCGCTATATAGCCTAGCAAGATAACAAATCGACCGCAAGCCAACAAGCGAATTTATGTTGCAAAAGCGTGACAAATCGAACCATTACGGAGCAATTATTAGAAAGCATGATTGCAAAGTAACGCATCAATGAAGTATACTTCATCGCCGCCAGAAAGATAAAACTTTTATAACATTGCCAGACTTGGAGAATCCGTATGATTCGCAACTTTCAAACATTCAAGCCCAAGATTGACCAAAGCGCCTTTATTGCCGAGACAGCGGTAATCATTGGTGATGTGGAGATCGGCGCAAAGAGCAGCGTCTGGTATAACTGCGTCATACGTGGCGATGTCAACTTCATTCGCATCGGGGCAAACAGCAACATCCAGGATCTGTCCATGCTGCATGTCACCCATAAAAAACATGTCGATGACCCCGGAGCGCCATTGATCATCGGCGATAACGTTACGGTCGGACATAGCGTTACACTCCACGGCTGCACTCTCGAAGACGGCTGTTTCATCGGCATGCAGGCCATGGTCATGGACAATGCAGTGGTCGGTGAAGGCGCGTTGATCGGGGCCCGCGCCCTGGTCACGGAAAACACGGTTGTTCCGCCGGGGACACTCTGGATTGGCGCCCCGGCCAGGTACAAACGGGATCTGACAGAATCTGAAAAGGCGTGGCTAAAGGAATCACCGGATAATTATATCAAATATGCAGAACAGTTCATGACTGACCAGGAACAAACCTCAACAAAAACATTTTAAGCAGCTAAAACAGGGGGCTATTTATGAAACAAATCTTGACCGCAATCCTGCTGATAATCATGACCTGTACCGTTGCCACTGCCGCCCCGACCGTTTTTTTCAAGGATGGGAGCAAGGAGACAGGTAACTCATTATGGGCTGAAAACGGCAATCTCTATCTTAGCAAGGGAACTGAAATTTACCAGTATTCGCCGGATGAAATCCTGATGGAGAAGACAGAACGGTTCAACCGACTCCAGCAATCCTCCGCAAAGGAGATCGCAAACAGCAGGCCGGCCTCCACCGATAGCACCAGCCAAGGTGACGTCATTGCGCAACTGTATCAGCTGAATAATCTGGACAGCCAGATCGATACACTCACCAATGGTTTTTCATCCGGCCTGAATATGTCCACCGGCGCAGGTGGCGAACTGTCGGACATCGTCCAGAATGCTGTCAAAAAATTGGACACATCAAAGCTGAAGCGAAGGGCCCGCTCATACTTCCGTAGCCATCTGGACAAAAAATCGGCCGAAGCGGTTATGACCTGGTCAAGAAGCCCATTGGGGAGAAAGGTCACACAGCTTGAAAAGAAAAACGCCACCATGCGCTTCAGCGACCAGGGCATGGAGAGCGCCCCGGAGATCTCACCGGCCCGCGAGGCATTGATCAATGAACTGGACAGGGCGGCCCGCGTCTCCGAGACCGCCATGCAGATCCTGAAGGAATCCATCGACGGCGCCGTCTCTGCGCTTCCCAAACAGCAGCGCAACGGCAAGGATCTTCGCAAAACATTCCTTGAGGCATCCAATGCAGCACTGGCCGAAAAGAAACCGCAACTCAGGCAGTCGATCCACAACACGTTGATTAACACCTATGAGAGCCTCTCCGACAATGAGTTGCAACAGTACATCAACTTCCTGAAAACCGAACCGGCCCGCAAATTCACCAAGACCATCAAAGGCATTTACAGCGAACTGACCCGATCCGTATCGGCCAGCATTTCCAAGGAGATCTTCAGGGAGATGCGCAAACAGAACCTGATTTAAAGCAGGGCCAAATATTCATTAAAAAAGGGGCAGCACCATTGAATGGTGTTGCCCCTTTCGACATAAAGGTTGATTTTAAAAATTGTGACTATAGCAAACCGAGTTCACTCCCCGCATCCTCAACCACAATCTCCAGTTCCGCCAGCGTAATCTCATTGACGCCCAGACATTGAGCCTCCGGCAGGGCGATCAGGGCCTGATCCGGGACTGGATGAAGTGAGCGCCCAATCTTGATACAGGCCTGGTCGGCAAGACGAACAATCACCAGCAGGATATCATTGTTATCAAAATCAGAGCGGTGGTGATTGATTGCAATATTCCCGTATATTTCCGGCAATGACCAGGTCTGCATCAAACGGAAGCCAACCTCTTCATGCATACTGCCAAGCACCTCATTAACCAGGGTTTTCGACAAGAGCGCTTTTGTGACCTGGCTACGATAAATATCATCCATCACCTTCAGCAGGGCCAGCTTACCAATATCATGCAGCAAGCCGCCCATGAACGCCTCCGAGGCCAGGGCAGCATAACCGGATTTTCTGGCCAGCCACTTTGCCCCCAGGGCACAGGCCAGGGCGTGTGACCATAGTCCATGCATATATTTTTCCAGGTCTGGATTAGAGGTTTTGTAATGTTCATGCTGGGACGCCAACATGGCCATATTCGCAATCTCCTGGGCACCCAGGCGAACCACAGCGTCCTTGATTGTGGAGACCTTGGAAAGTCCCGTATAAAATGACGAATTGGCCACCTTCAGTACCTGGCCGGCCAGCGCCTGATCCTCGCTGATCTTCTCAATAACGGGATCAATGTGAAAATCACGGCGGCCAAGCATCTGCTGCAACTGGATAGCTACGGTATGAAACACCGGCAGATCGTGCAGATCCCCGGCCAATCGTTCATTAATCACTTCAACAAGAGGTTTTTCCCCGTTCATTTTACAACTCCCAAAATTCGTCGTAGTTCATGCAGGGGACGCGGTTTTCCCAGACGGGGCAATTCCGTCAGGATCTCCTTCATAGAGACCACACCCCTGGCCCCCTTGACCAGGCCATCCTCCACCAGCGTCACCATGCCGGATGTTTCAATGCTTATCCGGCGAATTTCATACGAGCTTTTATTGGTCAAAATCGCATTTTTAACCATCTCGTTCATCACCAGCAGTTCAAAGACACCAACACGCCCCCGGTAACCGGTGAACCGGCAACTTTTACAGCCGCGGCCAAGACGGAATTCAGCGCCAACCAGATCATTGGCACTCACACCGAGGCGGCTGAGATCCAGTGGTGTCGGAATATACGGTTCGGCACAATCCGGGCAGACCCGTCGCAGAAGCCGCTGGGCAACCACACAGACAACCGTCGAGGAAATCAGGAACGCCTCGATCTGCATATTCATCAGCCGGATCAGGCCACCGATACTGTCTTCCGTATGAAAGGTCGTCAAGACCTTATGACCTGTCAAGGCCGCCTGAATAGCGGTCTCAGCGGAAAACTGGTCGCGGATCTCGCCCAGAACAATGACATCCGGATCCTGACGCACGATATGACGCAGCGTTTCCTCAAAGGTTACCCCGATCTTGGGGTTGATCGAGCACTGTGAAATCCCGTCAATCACATATTCAACCGGATCCTCGGCGGTGATGATACTGGTGTTGATCGAGTTGAGATAATTAACGCAGCTGTACATGGTACTGGTCTTGCCCGAACCGGTCGGGCCAGTAATGATTATAACGCCAGTCGGTATCTCAAGCGCCTCGTAGATGAAATGATCCAGCATGCGCGGGGCCATGCCAATCTCCTTGATATCCAGCAGGGTCCCCTTGTTGTTGAGCAGCCTGAGGACAATCTTCTCGCCATAGATGGTGATGAAGAACGAAACGCGCATATCGAGATTGATTCCATGCTGCCGGCTGGCAAAGAGTATGCGGCCATCCTGGTGACGACGCTTCTCGGCAATATCCGCATGGGCCATGACCTTGATACGGCTGGAGAGCTGGGCGGCAATCTCTTTCGGATAGTCCTTGTACTGTTCCATGACGCCATCACGGCGGAAACGGACCCTCAGGCGATCCTTCATCGGTTCAATATGGATATCACTGGCCTGATCCTCAATTGCCTGCTCAAAAAGCGCATTGATCATGCCAATAACAGAACCTTCATCCGCCATCGGACTCTGTTCAGCAGAACGCTCAATGGCGTTCAATGCATTTAAAACCGCCTCCTTGGGGGCAATCACGACAGCGGTATCATTACCCAGGTAACGCTCCACCACTGCAAGCGCCCTACGATCCAGTGGATCGGAAAATGCCACCACAACCTTATTTCCATCCCTGCTAACCGGAACAATATTGTAATCGCGACAGACATTCAGCGGAATAACGGCAAAAAGCGATTTATCGAGTTTGACAAAATCAAGTTCGATCAGCGGATAGCCAAGCTGATAGGAGAGCGTCTCCAAAAGCTTGCGCTCCTCAATAAAGCCCCCCTCAATCAGGATCTCACCCAAACGCCTTGTACCGCCGGAATCCTTCTGCATCCCCAACGCCTGCTGCAAGTCCGCCCCGCGCATGTAACCAAGCTCGACCAGCAGATCCCCAAGGCGTACATTAAGCTTATGCCTTTGCATGGATTCCTGAAGCTGCTCCGGCGTCACATACCCCAGATCCAGAAATATATCCTTGATCGTCTTCTGGGTGGTCAGCTTGGCGCTTACCCGCAATGCATAGGCAAGCTGCTGCTCACTGATCAGACCATCCTTCATCAGCAGACCGGCAATTACGCCGACCTGAGCCGGAGAAGATTTTTCCTCCTGTCGCTTGTCTAACTCACCTGTCATTGAATGCTCCCGACGCAGATTGATCTTTACCGGAATATCGCTACAATATATTGCAATTTAAAACAAGTCCAAACTACAGATCAGCCGGCATATAACCTTGTAAAACAGAACTATCAACGGTACTCTCCAAAATCAGGATTCAAATCACCACCCAGTTTTATTTGCGAAAACCATTCAGCACAATCAAGGTCTTCTAAAATAACCTGTCATCCCCGAATGATTCTATCGGGGATCCATACAGCAAAATTCTGGATTCCCGATTAAACCCTCGGGAATGACAATGCTTTTTAAATAGATGCTGAATAGTTACCATTTACAAAAACTTTTTCCATGGATCAAAATGCCTTCCGACAACAACAGAGACACCAGAACAGGTCTGATATACGGCTTCACCGCCTATTTTGTCTGGGGCTTCTTCCCGGTCTACTTCAAGGCCCTCCAATCCATCCCGCCGCTGGAGATGGTCGCACACCGGATCATCTGGTCGCTGCTCTTCCTGATCCTGATTGTCACGGCAACCCGGAAATGGCCGGAGATTACCCGCGTCTTCCGTGACCGGAAACTTATATTTTCGCTAACCTCATCGGCTGCCCTGATCACCGCCAACTGGCTCCTCTTCATCTATGCCGTCAAAAAGGGGCAGATCCTCCAGTCCAGCCTGGGTTATTTCATGACCCCCCTGCTAAACGTGCTGCTGGGGGTTTTCCTGCTGGGCGAACGTCTCCGGCGGCTACAGATGATCAGCCTGCTCTGTGCAGCTGCCGGGGTCACAATCCTCGCCCTACGAGTCGGGGCGATCCCCTGGATATCGCTGGCGCTGGCCGTCACCTTCGGACTCTACGGACTGCTGCGCAAAACCGTTGCCGTGGACTCACTGACCGGCCTGCTTGTGGAGACCTTGCTGACCGGACCAGTGGCAATCGCCTACATCATCTGGCTGACCTGCAATGGCAGCGCCGGCTTTCCATCCGCCAATCCGATCGTCAATCTGCTCCTGCCGCTGGTTGGCATGATCACGGCAACGCCACTGATCATGTTTGCCTCGGCAGCCCGACGGCTGCGCCTGACAACAATCGGTTTTCTGCAGTACATGACCCCCAGCATCCAGTTTCTGCTGGCAGTGCTGATCTACAACGAGACCTTCACCCATAGCCATATGATCACATTCATGCTGATCTGGTGCGGACTGGCCCTGTATACATGCGACGCCCTGCATTTTTTTCACTCCAAAAGAAGCTGAAGTCAAAACATCCCGTATCTACCCACAACCGGTTGCCCCACACAGCCCATGCACCACTGCGCCTGCGCCATAATCCAGGCTAAATCGACCTTGCCTGGATTGGCTAATTCTGATATTTTCAAAAAAATTTTTGAGGTGCGTTGATGAAGATTACCATACTTGGAAGCGGCACATCCACCGGGGTGCCGATGGTTGGATGTAAATGCCGGGTCTGTTCCTCTACCGACCCAAAGGACAACCGCACCAGATCATCGCTGCTCATCCACCACGAGGAGCGCTGCCTGCTGATCGACACCTCCACCGACCTGCGTATCCAGGCGTTGAGGGAAAAGATTGATTATATCGATGCGGTCCTCTTCACACATTCGCACGCCGACCATGTCAATGGAATCGACGACTTGCGCGGTTTTCATTTTCTGCACAAGGAGATTGTCCCCTGCTACGCCGCCGAGAAGACCCTCGCCATTCTCCAGCAGGGGTTCAACTACATCTTCCTGGAAAAGGAGAGTTCCGGCTACAAGCCACTACTGGAGGCCAATGTCATCGACGGTCCCTTTGAACTCTTCGGCCTCGAATTCATCCCTGTCCCGCTTCAGCACGGCAATATCACCGCCATGGGCTACCGCATCGGCAACTTCGCCTATCTGACCGACTGCAGCTCCATTGCAGATTCATCACTGGCGCTTCTGCAAGGAGTTGATATACTGATCATCGACGGCCTGCGCTGGAATCCACACCCGTTCCATTTCAACATCGAGGCTGCCATAGAGATCACCCGGCCGCTAAACGCCAGCCGGACAATCTTGACCCATCTCTCCCACGACGTGCTCTACGCCGACGGATGCAAGCTGCCGGCCGGCTATGAATTTGCCTACGACGGCCAGAACTTTGAGATATAGCAGGGCTTTGAAAAACGTCATGAAGAAGGCCGGATACAAGGCGCTCGGAACGGAGCAGCCGAGGCATAACAGGTAGTTGGCCAAGGTTGCGAGTACCGCGCAACGCAGCAGACGGCTCTCCGCAGTAGTTTTTCAAAGCCCTGATAACGAGCCAGACCTGCGGCAACGCAACCCCACAAAAGAGGTGAGGAGCCAGACCAATGCATAAGGACATCAGGCTTCATGGACAGGCAAACAAATGGGTGGAATACTATGTCATGGTTGTCGGCACAGAGGCCTACCAGCGTTATTTTTTCAACATCGTCCAGGAAGTAGACCACCTGCGGATCTTTGCCCCGGGGAACGAACTGACCATCTCGCCGGAGGGAATCAGCTACCTCGGCAACGGCGGGCATTTTTGCGAATACATGTTCGGGGTCGACCAGCCCTCTGCCGACCTGGTCAAACCGGAAATAATCAACCGCCTGGTCATGTACGGCGCCCACTTCGACGAAGCAACCGGAACCGTCCGTTTCAGCGACCGGACAACCGGAAGTGAAAACTTCGACACGATCTTTTTTGATGGTAATGCGGTCTGCAACTACTTCTTTTTTGTCCATTCAAACCAGATCAGCGGCAAGCTGAAAAACCAGCAGGAGGAACTGGTCAAGCATATCGGCAAGGTCATCAAACGTTCCGAGGCCATCGGCGAGGAACGCGACGATGTGCTGATCTCGGAGATTTTTCCCCTGCTCAAGGACGAGTCTGCCCAGCTGTTCATAGTCAAGCTGATCAACCGGCGCCACCGCGAATACCGCAACCTGTTCCGCCAGTTTTATTTCAAAAACAAAAAGATTTCCGATGACGACTTCAGCCGCCTGATCGCCCTGGCAGCACGCCATCAGATCGACCGCTACCAGCAAGAACGGATGCGCATCGACGTCATGTACCGCCATCCGGCCAACAAGCGAATCGTTGACGAATACCGCAGCATCCTGCTCGCCTGCAATGCAAAGGGTGAGATCAGCGCCATGGACAATGCCCGCCTGACCAGGCTGAAGACGCTCTCCGTGCGTAACAAACTCCCCGGCGCCCTGTTCTACACCCTGGACGAGATGCTCAAACGGGGACAGAGCCTGGCCAGCAGTGAAGAGGATGACTACCTGTCAGCCACCCGGGAGATCCTGGAAGGGATCTTCCTGCGCGAAAAGGATATCGAGAGCAACATCGACCGGGAGGACATGCTCAAGCTGATTCTGGCCAAGAAACGATCCGTGGAGACACGCGACCACTCCTTTGACCAGCTCATGCTGGATGCCAGCAAGAAGTGTGATGAAAAGATTCGTGATGGTGTTGACCCGGCCCTGCTGGACGGTTTCTCCTACATCATCACCTACCTGGACCGTTTCGACAGCGTTGCCAACCTGATCAGCCAACTCGCCTTCATGGAGACCGTCCGCATCAACGAAGAGATGCTCTGCGGGCTACTGGAACACAGGGCCGCCTTCAACAACCTTGAGGATGACTGCTTCAACCACCTCTTCATCGACGAGCTTCTCGAAAACAGTTATCTCGGGCGTTTCGGCCGGCGCAAGGTCAAAACAGTCATGGATGGACTGCATGAAATCGAATCAGGCAGATCGACCGTTGCAGAACTGCTCGCCAAACTGCAGATCATCGACACGGAGGAACGCATCTCGATCGTGCTGTTGGAGCATGTCCGCGACCGTATCCGCAACTTTTACTCCAAATTCAGCACAAAGGCCGATCAGGAGGCGTTGCGGCGCGAGGTCACCGAAGAGCTGAAGGCCAAAAAGATCATCAAAAACGAGATACCAAACCACGTCTTCAACGAGACCATCTTCACCATCAAAAAAGAGGCCATGTACCTGCACTCGCTGCTGCCGATGATCATCTCCGACTGCAACATCGGACTGCGGGAGGATTTTCTGGAGAACTCCGGCCTGGACAGGTTCTATGTGGAGGAGCTGGAGCGGGACTATTACGAGAAGAACTGCCTGGACATGGCGGAACTTTACGACATCCGAAAGGGATTAAACTGAGTAACCATGACTGAAATGTTCCATATCGCCTGCGGCACGATCACCATGCGCCCCTATGTATTTGCCTTTTTTGCCGCCTTCCTGCTGGCCTGCGTCCCGCACATCGGCTGGCGAAAAACCGCACTCTTCACGATTGCCGCCTACCTGATCGCCTTCTCGTCCGAATGGCTATCAATCAACACCGGCTTTCCATACGGATGGTATTACTACATCGACACAACCAGCCACAAGGAACTCTGGATCGCTGGAGTGCCGTTCTTCGACTCGCTTTCCTATGTCTTTCTCACCTATTGCAGCTACGCCACCGCTCTCTTCATCCTCTCGCCGCTCAAGGGGTGGCGCTGGAACCTGATCACGCTGGAAACCCGCCGCATCCGGCTCTCCTTCTCCACGCTGATCCTGGGTTCATTCCTGCAGACATTCCTCGACATCATCATCGATCCGGTGGCCCTGCAGGGAAGCCGCTGGTTTCTGGGACAGATCTACGGCTACAGCGAAAAGGGGCTCCACTTCGGTGTGCCACTTTCAAACTACGGCGGCTGGCTGCTGACCAGCCTGCTGCTCGTTGCCGCTTTTCAAATAATCGATGCCAAACGGGTAACAGGCCAGCCAAGAGGGGTCTGCAACCTCCCCTTCCGCTCGCTCCTCGGCCCAATCCTCTATCTCTCCGTAATCATATTCAACATCACCGTCACCTTCTGGATCGGCGAAGGACAACTGGGACTCTGCAGCAGCTTCATCTTTACCCTGCCGCTACTGATCGTAACCCTGCTGGCCTTCCAAAGGATCAACCGTTACTCAAGGGATGAATTGAGCGAACACACCAGGGACTACCCCTGGTCAGCAGCCGGCAACCAGAGGGGCAAGGAGCCTCCCAAAGGCTAAAATTGTATATTTCGTCACCCCATGCCTATAATTTTGGAACAGTTGTGACAATGAACAGGAGAACCTATGAAAGATTACATCAACAACACAACCCAGGAAATTCTGACAGCCGAACTCATCAACAATGGCTCGAGCCTGATCATTTCTACAACCAGCAATCCGCAGCTGACGCTGGGGGCGCTTCTACAGGAGAGCTGCAACCAGGACAATCCGCAATATCAGGTTACCGGCGATTCCGTCCAGGCCAGCGACGGTTCCTGGCAGACAGCTGTTGAGCAGGTTATGCAGGAATACAAGGTTTCCTATTCATTCATAACCATCACACACAGCACCATCGCCGGTTCCATGAACCAGAGCGCCGGAACGAAGGCCGAGGCGATCGAACTGGTGCGCGACTGGCTGGTCAAGATTTATCAACCGGTCGAATTCGACAATATCTGGGCAGAATAGTTCCCCATGGCGATCATTAACAGAGCAGACCTTTTATCAACCATACTGAGCAGAGAAAAGGAGAGTATCTATGAGTGTAAAGAAGATTCTGATGCTTGTTGGCGATTATGTGGAGGACTATGAGGTGATGGTGCCATTTCAGGCGCTCCAGATGGTTGGCCATATTGTCGATGCCGTTTGCCCGGACAAGAAGGCCGGTGACAGAATCCGCACCGCAATACATGATTTCGAGGGGGATCAGACCTACAGCGAAAAACCGGGACACAACTTCACCCTGAATGCGACCTTTGCCGACATCAAGGCTGAAGAATATGATGCCCTGGTTGTTCCGGGGGGACGCGCACCAGAATATATCCGGCTCAACGAGACTGTGCTGGGCATTGTGCGGCATTTTTCCCAGGCCGATAAACCGATTGCATCCATCTGCCATGGCCCGCAACTGCTTGTCACCGCCGGCGTGGTTTCCGGCAAGGCCTGCTCTGCCTATCCGGCGGTTGCACCGGATATTACCCAGGCAGGCGGCAAATTTATTGATATTGCTGTCGACAAGGCACACGTGGACGGCAAACTGGTTACGGCACCGGCCTGGCCTGCCCATCCGGATTGGCTGGCCAAATTTCTGCAGGTGCTTGGCACCAGAATCGAACCGTAATTTCAGATCATGACAAACAGAAACGGCAACCGGGTGCATTACCATCCAAGGTAATCCATTCGGTTGCCGTTTCTTTATCTATTGAACCCCTTGCAAAAAGATTGTCATCTCCGAATGCCTCTTTCGGAGATCCAGATTTTTCAAACCTTTAAAGAGTGGATTCCCGGCCAAAATCACTTCGAGAATGACAGATTTGGACCTTTGCAAGAAGCTCTATTGAATAAAAAGAAATCTATAGCCGGGTCATTCAGCAGATGCGTAACTGCGTCCAGCCAACCAGACATCCTCAATCGTCCCTTCATAGATGATCCGTTCGCGCAGCTCCGCCTCCTGTTCCCCCACCCCGGCAATAACCTGAAAATCCGCAATCTTGCCAGCCTCCAGCGAGCCGCGTTCAGCAGCAATCTCCAGAGCCGATGCGCCGCCCATCGTGACCATCCCCAGCAGATCCGCCGGAGAGAGCGTATCTGGAAAAGCATCCAGGGCAAAACGCATTTCATCCCACAATGACAGTGAATCATTGCTGGCCAGTGAATCTGTACCAATTGCCAGTGGAATTGCCAGCTTTTTAAAAAGTGCAACCGGTGCCCGACCGACATCGAGACGCTCGTTACTGCGCGGGCATAGCACAACCGTAACGCCGCGTTTTCTGAGCAGTTCAGCATCACCACGGCTGACATGAACGCAATGTATTGCCAAGCGGCAAAACTCAAGCACCCCAGTACGATCAAGCAGCTCCGTTGAGCTGCACTTCTGCGGAGCGGTCAGATAACGCTCCCATCCAACAAACGGGTAAAAATTATCTGCGAACTCACCGCTGGAATTAAAGATCAACTCCATCTCCGCCGGCGACTCTTCAAGATGGATCGCCAAGGGGAGTCGTGTTTCAGCGGCTGCACGCCGTACCCCAATCAGGTTGTCACTGGCAATTGTATAGGGTGAATGTGGTGAAAGTCCGGTTTCCAAGCAACCGTACCCTTGTCTTGCCGAGGCCAACGCCTGATTGAGGCTGTTTTCAAAGCGCCACTTATCCTGGCCCAGCAATTCAAAATACAATCTGCCTGCCAGCCCACTTGATTTAAAAACCCCTTCCATCCCGGCGATACTGACAATGTCACCAACTGCGGTTGTCCCTGATTCAAGGCACATCCGTACCCCCTCCAGGGCCGAAGTCTGCATGTCAACCGGTTCAAGACCACGCTTGATTTTGACCAACTGAATCATCCAGTCCGTAAAACGGTTTGGATGGTAATCCAGCCCGTCCTTTCTGCGCCAGGATGGATAGTGAGTCAATTCAAGGTGTGTATGTGCATTAACAAAACCGGGCAGAATTGCGCAACCGGGATAATCACTGACTTCAGCCGGGCAGATTTCGCGTATCTCCGCCAATGGGCCAACCGCCTCAATGCGCCCGTCACTAACCAGCAGGGCCCCGTTCTGGATAAAACTGCCATCCCTTGCCATCAGCCATGATGCCGAATATATGCGCTTATCTGCCATAATTTTACTCCACTGTTACCGACTTTGCCAGGTTACGCGGTTGATCAACATCCGTTCCCTTGAGCACAGCCACATGATAGGCCAACAGCTGCAAGGGGACGGACAACAGGAACGGATCCAGATCCTCATTGATTGTCGGAATCTCAATTACATCGGCAGCGCGTCCCCTGACCTCTTCATCCCCCTGACTGCTGAAGGCGATAACCTGGCCGCTGCGGGCAATGACCTCCTCCATATTGGAGAGTGTTTTTTCAAAAGAACTGTTCCGGGGAACCAGGGTGACAACCGGCATATTCTCATCAATCAGGGCAATCGGCCCATGCTTCATCTCGCCCGCCGGATACCCCTCGGCATGTATGTAGGAGATCTCTTTCAGCTTCAAGGCCCCTTCCAGGGCAATCGGATAATTACGGCCACGGCCGAGATAGAGAAAATCCCTTGCATTCATGTATTTACGGGCAACCCGTTCGGTTACGGCATCCAGTTTCAACGCCTCTTCCAGCTTGGCTGGCAGGCATTTCAGAGCAGCGATCATCTCTTTGCCTCTGGCCATATCGATGGTGCCGAGTGCACGCCCCATGCGAATCGTCAGGAGGTAGAGCGCCGTCAGTTGTGTTACAAAGGCCTTAGTCGAGGCAACACCGATCTCCGGACCGGCATGAGTATAGATAACCCCCTCTGAATCGCGGGCAATCGATGAATCAAGCACATTACAGATCGCCATGATCATCGCCCCACGTTTTTTAGCCTCACGCAGTGCCGCCAGCGTATCGGCTGTTTCACCTGACTGCGAAATCACCAGTAGCAGCGTGTTTTTGTCCACAATTGGATTGCGATAGCGGAATTCAGAGGCGATATCGACCTCGACCGGTATGCGGCAATAATCCTCCAGATAAAATTTACCCATCAAGGCGGCGTGCCACGATGTACCGCAGGCCACGATCACAATCCGCTTGACATCCGCCAGTTGCTGGCTGGTGAAATTAATATTCTCAAGGTAAACATCCCCCTCATCCTCAAGCAGGCGTCCGGCAAGCGTGTCACGCACGGCACGCGGCTGTTCATTGATCTCCTTGAGCATGAAGTGCTTGTAACCACCCTTTTCAGCCATAAGCGGGGACCAGTCGATATGCCGCGCCTTCTTATCCAGGCTCTTCCCGTCAATTGTAGAAAACGTGGCGGCTCGTCCACGGAAGACAACCATCTCACCGTCCTCCATAAAAACCATCTCTCGGGTATAGGCCAGTATCGCCGGGATATCCGAGGCGACAAAAAATTCTTCATGCCCCAGGCCAACAACCATTGGAGAGCCCAGTTTGGCCGCAACCATCACGTCCGGAAAAAGTTCGTTGAGGATGCAGACCGCATATGCACCGCGAAGTTGCGCCAGGGCAATGCGAACAGCCTTTTCAAAATCAGGTTCAGACTTCAGGGTTTCATCAATCAGGTGCGCGATGACCTCCGTGTCTGTCTCGCTCTGAAATAGATGCCCCGCCTGCCTGAGCTGCTCACGCAGGGTGAGATAATTTTCAATGATACCGTTATGGACAACAATTACGGAGCCGGCCTTGTGTGGGTGGGCGTTGATCTCGGATGGCCGGCCATGTGTCGCCCAACGTGTATGTCCAATGCCGATTGAGCCAACAAGTGGCTGTGAACGCAGCAGTTTCTCCAGGTTGATCAGTTTTCCCTCGCTACGGCGCACACCGGATTCGCCGTTAAAAAGTGTAGCAATCCCGGCTGAATCATAACCACGATACTCCAGTTTTTTAAGCCCCTCGAGAATGATCGGGGTCGCCTCCTGATCACCTGTGTAACCAACTATACCGCACATTTATATTCCTCCAAGTTATCTGTAATATTTATCAGCACAGGAACTGTATATATAAATCAAAACTGAGCTCAGTTGCTACAGATTTCAAATTCATTTTACGGCGCCGATGATATTTGTAGGTCAGTTTACAACACCAACACCACAAAATAGCCCCATAAGAAAAACGCCCCGCCGGTTTTTTCCGACAGGGCGCTTATGACCTCAAGACAACATCAACATCAACGTCTTACGTGCATCCGGCGATGCATATTTCCACCCATTGTCGCCATCTGATGTTTCTGGATAGCGGCCAGACTCTCAAGATGAAACTGGAACCATGCCTCGCCATAACTGCGCATCTTCATCTTTTTGCCCTTTTCAAGACAATCCAAATTTTCACGCAAAATCGTATTTTCCGGGTTCTTTTTAAGCCCATTGGCCATGACTTCTTTAGCCTTGTTGGCATCGCCACATTCATTCAGGCAGTAGGCATAGATATTCCAGAGCATCGGTTCTTTCGGACACCACTGGATCGTCTTTTCAAATGTCTTGATCATCATGTCTTTCTTCTGCCGCTTCATATAGCAGATTGCCAGCATCGTCATTGAAGACCAGTTTTTAAAGAAAGACTTCTCCAGATAAGGAAATGCGTCGTTAAAATCACGTTTCAAATAGTAGATGCTGCCGATCTGGGCATTCAGCTGTCCCTCGACATAAATCTGCCATTTGCTATATTTAAGGGCATCCTTCAGCTCGCGAATACCCTTTTCAATCCGTTTTGCCTGAATATCCTTACCAGCAATCTCAATCGCAGCCATAACCTTTTTAAGGATAATACGCATAAAGAAGTAATAGACACCCATCAAAACCGTCAACGCGATCATCAGGGCACCCCACCAGGCCATATCAAAACCAAAGAGCAGAATCAGCATCACTGCCAAGGCAGAAGATACTGAGATCAAAATATTATACATCGATAGATCCTTTCATCACATTGCAGTATAAATTGAGCATAAACATTCACCGACAATCAGCCTCTACCAGCTGACCGTCCAGATTTAGCAGGTTTAGCAGAGTCCTTGGCCACAATCAGGCGGCTACCCTTACGAAGTGCGACCTTACCCTTGAGATTATTCCAGGCTGCCAATACCTTTACTGGAACCTTGAATTTTTTGGAAAGCGACTGCAGGGTATCACCCTTCTTGACGACATGATACCTGATCTGGGGTTGACTCTCCTTAGCAACAGGCTCAACACGCCGCCCCTCGCGAACAAAATTAACCGTCTGCTTTGCCGGCACAACAAGCGCTCTTCCAGCAATACGATCCTTTTTACCCAATCCGTTCAATTCGCGAAGCGCATCAGCAGAAATTCCGAAACGAACGGCCACTGATTTAATCGTATCCCTTTTACGCGCCTTGTAGGTTGTGTAAAGAATCTTTTCCGTAAAACGCTGATCAACCGGCACCTTGGCGTATTCTGCCACAAACCTCTGTTTGGTTCCCTTGGGCAGTTTAAGCTCGTAATCAGGGTAGTTGGGCGGGGTACACCAGTGGCGCAGATCCGGGTTCAACTCACGAATGGCCTCGTATGTTGTACCGGACAATTTTGCAACCAATTCAAGATCGGTTCTGGTCGGAATTTTGACAACATCAAACTCGATTGCAGGGAGATAGGCAACATCAGAGAAACCATAGCGGGCAGGCTCTTTCGCGATTATGGCCGCGGCAAGCAACTTTGGCACATACTCCTTGGTCTCACGTTTAAGATAGGAGCCTTTGGATATTTCCCAGAAGTCCTTGGAGTTGTACATATTAATGGCTCGCAGGATTTTATTCTCACCTGCGTTATACCCGGCAGCGGCCAGATACCAGTCACCATTGAAAAGCTCATATAGATCTTTCAGATACAGCGCAGCCGCGGTTGTCGCCTTGACCGGATCCTTGCGCTCATCGACCCATTGATCAATACGCAGGGAGTACCTTCGCCCGGTGGCAGGCATAAACTGCCAAGGACCGACCGCACTGGCCCATGATTTGGCGTGCATATGAAAACCGCTTTCAATCATGGCCACATAGACAAGATCTTCAGGCATGCCCTTGCTTTTCAGGATTTCTTTCATCATCGGAATATATCTGGATGAACGGGACAACCAGCGGGAGAATGATACCTTACCCTTTGTCTGAAAGAGAGAGACGAAATACTGAACCTGGCTGTTCAACGCCAGCGGGATATCTGACTGAGGCAGATCTTCGTCAGGCAAGACCAATTCATCCCGGTTATCCGCCCCATTCTTCAACTCTTCCAGGGTAAACAGCTCCGCCATTGCCTCTGTCTGCTCGGCCTGACCACCATGTCCGCCATCCAGCTTTGCAGCAGAGACACCTTTTGCAGAGGCAACAACTGCTGGCCGGGTCAATTCCTTCAGCAATCGGTTTGGAGACTCGGAGGCATGCACAGAGGTCGCAGAGACCAGCAGCGTTCCAACAAGAAACCAGCTATAGTTCATTTTCATGGTATTCATGGTCGCGGAACTATAACGGAGTTCCTCCGGAAAGTCAATCCCAAGCAAACTACCGTCAAATCAAATAGTTATAGTTACGGCAGTTGATTGCAGGGAAACAAAACCTGTCGTGAATCAGGAGAATACAAACCTGGCTCAGAAGAGATTATAGCTTCGGCGGTTAAATACCCGAACCGCAGGGGCGAACGACTGCTCGCCCAATCAGGGCGCATGTAATGCGCTTCTACATCAGGCATTTGAATATTTAACCACCGGAACAATATATTCGAACAGCAAACACAAATTACGTTCAATCCTGAATGATTCGCAAAGCAGCAGCCTTAAAAACCAAAAACAGCTAATACTAAAAAGCCCACTAAAGTGGGCTTTTTACAAAAACATAAGACAGAACAAAACAATCTATGCTTTTTCCTTTTCCTTTTGAATCGCCTCGCAACCTGCATCAATGGCAGAAGAAAACAGCCCCTTTTTCTCGGCAAGAACTTCCTTACCCTCAACAATCGCTGTTTTAATCTTTTCCTGGGCCTCCTTGGTATACTCCTTGATAACGTCAGCAGCATCCTCAGCAAAATCAACAAGCGCCTCGCGCATCTCTGCACCACGTTTTGGAGTATAAAGAAGCGCCAATCCTGCCCCTATGGCCGCCCCAGCCACAAATGAAACCAGTACTGCACCAGTCGATATACCTTTTTCTTCTGACATGTTTATTTCCCCCTTTTATTAAGATACCCCTGAACAAGATACTTACCGGCAACCTTGGCACCTGTCAGCCAGGCCGAGGCTGTATTAAGCGTAGTAACAACTGTACCAACACTGCGATTAATCACATGGATGTTATTTCCCGTTTCACCCAGCGCCGACATGAAACAGCGGACGTCATCCGTATGCTCGGCAACCCCTCCGCCAACGGTCTTCAACTCGGCCAATACTGCTGTCAACTCCTTCAAGGTCGGCTGCAATTCCTGCTGGACTGTTTCGGCCAGCGTCCCAACAGTAACAATGGTCTTCTTGGCCTCCAAAATGGTTGGGATCAGTACCAGAACAAGTATGCAAAACGCAACAGCAATCACCAACAATGCGATTCCAGCATAAACCATTTTTATCTCCAATCCGTTCAAGTTATATTATTTTATTATAAGTCAATCTTTGGATTTTACAATCTAATAAAAGATAACAACGGCTTATCGACTATTCAAGCATATTTTTTTGCAAAACAATTTCAGACAATCTCAAGCAATGACCACAAACAAAAACCGCTCCAGCCTGTTGAGCTGAAGCGGTCTATTGATTGAGTGAAACTCATCTTGAATACAAAAAAAATTAATCCTTGGAAAGCATCTTGCCAATGACCTTATCTGCCGCGCTGTACGGGTCACTGGCATGCGCACAGATATCATCCACAAGGGTCTTGAACATGTCATTCTCTGACATGGCCTCCTGCGCCTTCTTGTAAAGACCGTCACGCAAAACCTCTACAAACTGACGTTCATTACGCTCCCTGAGAAAATCGTGAATTGCCCCACTTGCAAACAGGTATTCGCGATGCCCCTCGATTTCATCCACCAACTCATCAATACCGGCACCGTTCTGGGCAACAGTCCGCATGACCTTGGGTGACCAACTCCCTTCGATCTCCTTGCGCATACCCAACATACTTTCAAGCTCACGCGCTGTGCGGTCTGCACCATCCCGATCGGCCTTATTAACGACAAAAACATCACCGATCTCGAGAATACCAGCCTTGATGGCCTGAATGTCGTCACCAAGCCCTGGCACCATCACAACACAGGTCGTATGCGCTGTCTTGACAATATCAACCTCATCCTGACCGACCCCTACCGTCTCAATAATGACGTAGTCCATGCCAAAGGCATCCAGAACCAGTGCCACATCTGCAGTGGAACGGGACAATCCGCCCAAGGCACCGCGCGTACCAAGGCTGCGAATAAAAACACCCGGATCATCGGCGTGGCGATTCATTCGAATACGGTCACCCAGGATAGCGCCACCGGTAAACGGACTGGTCGGGTCGATTGCTACGACACCAACCCGTTTTCCCTTTTTACGCAGATTATGGGTCAACTGATCCACGAGTGTTGACTTACCTGCGCCAGGAGGGCCGGTAATCCCGATAATATAGGCATTACCCGTGTTAGGGTACAATGTCTTCAGCTCATCAACAGCCCCTGGCATTGCGTCATCAATATCACGCATCAAACGCGCAGCTGCGCGAAGTTCACCATTCAACACTTTTTCAGCAAGCATGGTCGTCATCCTGTGTATGGGATATAATAAAACCGGAACCGCCAAGGTCCAGCAATGACCTTACGATTCCGGTTTTTATGGCAAAGCCTATGTACAGACTCAATCGGACAAATATCTAACCTGATGAGCCAGGTCGGACAAAAACCTATGCCCGTGGAGCAATGTTTGTGTTAACCCATTTGACGATATCTTCGGTTGAAGTACCTGGTGTGAATACTTCCAGGATGCCGTTCTGCTTGAGGCCTGGGATATCATCTTCAGGAATTACGCCGCCGCCGAAAACCTTGATGTCATCAGCGCCTTTTTCTTTGAGAAGCTGGGTTACACGTGGAAGCAGTGTGTTGTGTGCACCGGAAAGAATCGAAAGCCCAACACAGTCAACATCTTCCTGAATAGCAGCAGCAACGATCTGCTCAGGTGTCTGGTGAAGACCGGTATAGATAACTTCAAAACCGGCATCGCGGAAAGCCCGGGCAACAATCTTGGCTCCACGGTCATGTCCGTCCAAACCTGGTTTACCTACAAGTACGCGCAATTTTCTTTCAGCCATTGGTACATCCTCCTTCTACATAATTAGGGGTATTTTTATTTCCAACCTAAACCGTACAGCCAGATACTGAATTATATTACTTCATACTACCAGAAAAACCGAAAACTACCGCATTAAATCCAAGCAAACATATTAATTACATCTCAATCCCGGTTCGCGCCGGAACACCTGCTGCATAATAATGTTTTATCTCACGCATTTCAGTAACAAGATCAGCAGCCTCAATAACCTGCTCCGCAGCATTGCGGCCAGTCAATACCAGTTCAACCTTGGCGGGTTTCAGGCTGATCAGCTCCAGCACCTGCTCCACATCAATCAGACCAAAACCAACTGAGCCGTTAATCTCATCCAGGACAACAAGATCATAATCACCGGAGACAAGAAGCTGCTTTGCCTCTAAAAATGCGTCTTGGGCAACCTTGCGATCCTCGGTGATATCTTTTGTATTAACCCATCCGGGACGGCCACGTTGAATGATTGTCAACAGTGGCGCCAACTGCTTTGCCAGAAGATGTTCACCATACTGCCCGCCACCCTTGATAAACTGAAAGAAGCAGACACGAAGACCACGCCCAACCGCCCGAAAAGCAAGCCCCAAGGCAGCTGTTGTCTTACCTTTACCGTTGCCTGTATAGACCTGTACACATCCACGATCAAGCACGCCAGCACCCTCTGCATTCAGATCTATTTTGTTTAGCGATAGTAAAAATGGTCTTTACTCTATATCAATTCTGCCAGACATGGTCAAGCAAAGTTTTGATGCAACAAGCCGCCATAACAATATTTTTCACATGGCCTGTCTCTGATATAATTTGTGGCGCATTCCTGATCCTGGCCATATAATATCGATAAATTTGTCCACAGAGAGCGATTAACCGCCAAGGAGATAACCGTTTGAATCTCGCCTCGATCATGAAAAAGCAGGCCAAAACTCAACAGTCCCAGGCCTTTTGCAACGCAGACTGGCTCCAGCAGCACATGAGCAGTCATTTTTTCCAGGCCATGAATGATGAGCAACAGGCGCTGACATGGCTGGCAAGAGACATGAACCGCCTGCGCCACAACCATAGCCTGATCTTAACCGAAAACAATCAACGGCTGATAGTTGCGCGCACCAACCTGCCCGGATCACTCTACTCAACGCTGCTGCATCTTGGAGAGCGCAGGATATCCTATGCAATGTTTTCCCACTCCAATGCCCCCATGCCCGGCATGGATGTTGAGCTGGAGGTTTCCCGCTTCGAATTTGAAACCATGGACAATGAAGAATTCAACGGGTTACGGGAAACCGCGATTCCAGCAGGGATCACACAGCAGGTCCGACTTCAACTGAAACAGCTGCACCCTGAATTTAAACAGGCTAAACTGCAGCCACTGCTGAATATACTCTGGATAAACAACAAAAATTTTGTAACCATGGCCGCCCCTTCGCAACTGGCCTCGCTGCTCTGGCTGTTTGACCGCAGCAACTCATCTGGCGGCATTTCCATTAACATCAGACAGACCAACAACGAATCAATCCCAGAAACCCGCATCCTCTTTGCCGTGGGCAACCCGCACCAGGAGGACTTCCTACTTCAGCTCCTTGAGGTATTCAACCGATTGGGACTTGGCATCCGTCGCGCCTACTGTCTCAATATCTTCAACGGCGTCCACCCCTACTTTCTGGGTGATTTCTTCATCCAGAGCCACCACGAAAGCAGTCCGATCCCCGACAAAAATCAACTTGACCAGCTTTCACGCGAACTGTGTGCCACCCAGATCATTTCAGCATCGTCACCGATTTACCACGCCTTTGTCCGTGAAAACGTCTTTTCAGGTGATGATGCAGCCCTGATCAATGCATTCATATCCTTCTGCCACACCAGCCTAGCCCATAATCAACCTGAACGCTTCAACCTCGAGCAGATTCAACGGGCATTCACAGATCATCCTGAAATGTCACAACTGCTGCTGCAGCTCTTCAAAACACGCTTCTCGCCAGAACCACCCCTGGACGACAAAACCTATCAGCAACGGGTTACCGAGACCACACAGACCATTGAAGAATATAACACCGGCCATCGCTGGCTCGACGACATTCGCCGTTCCATCTACCGCTGCGGACTTTTGCTGATTACACATTCATTAAAAACCAATTTCTTTGTAGTTGAAAAACAGGCCCTGGCCTTCCGGCTTGATCCTGACTACCTGATAAAGCTGGGCCATGACTTCATCGCCGATCTCCCGGACAGCAAGCCGTTCAGAGTCACCTTCTTCTACAGCCGCTTCGGCGCTGGCTACCAGATCGGCTTTTCCGACATCGCCAGGGGGGGATGGCGCACGGTCATCGCCCGCAGTTCCGATGACTACATCACAACCTCCAGCACGATCTTCCGGGAAGCCTACGTCCTGGCACACACGCAGCATCTGAAAAACAAGGACATCTACGAGGGTGGATCAAAGCTGGTGATTGCCCTGGACGCCTCCGATCTCGGCCAAAGCGAGCATGAGGTATTAAGAAACCGTCTCTACAAACTTCAGTACAGCATGACAAATGCCCTGCTGGATATTTTTATTACCAGCAACGGCATCACAGCCGACCAACGGGTGGTAGACTATTACCGTGATGACGAGGCCATCGAGATCGGGCCAGACGAAAACATGCACGACGAAATGATCGAGGCCATTGCCAGCCTCTCTCAAAAACGTGGTTACATGCTGGGCTGCGGAATCATCTCCAGCAAACGGGCCGGCATAGGCCACAAGGAATACGGGGTGACCTCCACCGGGGTGGTCTGCTTTGCCAGAATCACCATGGCCGAGGTCATCGGACTCGACATCAGCCGCGATCCATTCACACTGAAAATGACCGGGGGGCCCAATGGAGATGTTGCCGGCAACTGTCTGCGCATCATGCTGGAGGGTTGTCCTCAAATGCAAATCAAGCTGATACTCGACGGCACTGCCGCCATATACGATCCAGACGGCATAAACCGATCAGAGCTTGGGCGCATTACGCTCAAAAGCGATCTGGATTCATTCAATACCGATTTCCTCAATCATAATGGCTTCATCATCTATCGTACCGGCCGCAAGATGGACGGTCTAAAGGAAAAGTACCTCAAGCGATGCCGCCAAGGGGAGCAGATTACGGAGGAGTGGCTTGATGCGGACGATTTTCACCGCGACTACAACCGCCTGATCTTCACCACCAAGGCCGATCTTTTCATACCAGCCGGCGGCCGGCCAGAGACAATTGATGTCAACAACTGGCACCTGTTCCTGGACGAGCAGGGCAATCCAACTTCACGAATCATCATCGAAGGGGCAAACTCATTCCTGACCCCTGAGGCACGCAACCAACTCCAGAAACATGGAGTTGTCATCATGCGCGACTCCTCTGCCAATAAATGTGGTGTTATTTCATCATCTTACGAAATCATTGCCAATCTGCTTCTATCTGAAACGGAATTTCTCGAACACAAAACAGAATATGTCCAAGATGTACTGACCATCCTAAAAAAACGGGCCGAGGATGAAGCCAGACTGATTCTGGCAAGATGGCACGCCAGCAATCAAACACTCCCCTGCACGGAGATTTCCGCTGCCATCAGCCATGAGATCATCGAACAATATTCCCGCCTGTTCACATTTTTCGCGACCAGACCAGAACTCTGCCTGAAACATCCCTTTAAAAAGGCCCTGCGTTCCCATCTGCCGGCCATGCTTCAGAACAGGACAAAATTTCGTCAACGGATTAAAAACCTCCCGACCAAATACCTGGCAGCAATCCTGGCAGCAGAAATCGGCTCTTCACTGGTTTACACAGGTAATCGCGAGGCAGACTTCGAGGCAATGATTCGTCGACACCTGACCATGACTTTATAATTGCCCTGCTATCCGAGATAGCAGAACCCGACAGTTCTATTTAACGGTATAAACCTACCGCAGCAAGCGCATTGCTAAAAAGAATTTTGCATTAAACCGGCCTATATGCTAAGAAAGCTTCCATCTGGAAACTCTGTTATAGTATCTATCCAGAGATAAAATCCGGATCGCCGGAAATACGATTATTCGCCATTGCCAAAGATAGATAAATAAAGGAGATCCCCATGTCTAATAACGAAAATGCCGCAGCAGCTGTCATTGCCTTTGCATCTGGAGCCATCATAGGCTCTGTCGCTGCAATCCTCCTCACACCGAAATCAGGACGCGAAGTCAGGGCAAGTATATCCTCACTGGGTGAAGACGCTGCCGAAAGGGTCCGCCATTATGCCCGCGAGGCCAAATTCAAGGTATCTCCAAAGACCAAAACCAATGATTTCAGCTATGATGGTGGAGATGCCTGGATCTAACCACATCATCCGCAACAACAGATGACATGACCACTCTTTTCAGGCATATCCGACAACACGCCACTTAGCGGGGGAAGCATGTTTTCACTGGCAAAAAACTTTCAGGTAGGCAAAACAGTTACAATCGATATCAGCATGCCCTGCAGCAACGTCATCACTGAGGTTGCTACGGTTGGCAACCTGCAGGATGATGTTGTTTCCTTCATCTTCAACGGCGCCAAAGGCTTTTTTCTAACAAAGCCAACCAATGCGGATGTATCCATTGAACTGCCGGAAGAGACCGCCTGCTACAGAATGACAATCATCCCCAACTCATCCCTACCATTCATGACCGCCAGGATTGAAGACCGGATCAGAATTACTGAAAAACGCCAATACAAAAGGATCAACAGCTGGCTTCCGGTTCATTGCCTGTACGATGCCGGCATTAATACGCCCCCCAAAACCGTTTTCGGCAAGATGAATGTCAACATATCCGGCGGTGGAATCAAATTCAGACTCCCGGAACAGCTGCCGCCAGGCAAGAATGTTGTCCTTGCCATCGGTCTGCCGGTCGGCCCCGAGATGATCTCAATCCTGGCCCATGTGGTCCACTCAACCTACAATCAGTACCTGGATGCGTACCTTACCGCTTTTGAATTCACATTTATCTCCAACGAAGACCGTGACACAATCAAAAGCCTCGTCGAGAGAATGGATGCCGGGCGAAGATGGCAGGAGCGCGACCGGACACTGTTCCGATTTGAACTTTATGGCGGCAACTGCCTCAAGGCCGTCTTGCGCTGTGCCAAGATTCTCTGATCAAAATCTCAGGGCGAACAATCATTGCCTTAAAAAAGCCAAAATAGACCAATGACTTATATCTAGCAGATTTCAGGCACAATAGCGCCTTGATTTGAAACCGGCATCCCCCGCAGCCAGCCATTATCTGGCTGCGGCCTGCTGCAAGGCATCAAGCTCATCCCAGCGACGATAGGCTTCGGCAAGCTCTGCCTCAAGATCTTCACTCCTCTTGACCAGCGCAGCGCTCTCCGCACCGGCATTTTTATAAAAATCCGGATCAGAGAGCGTGGCATGCACCGATTGCTGTTCATCCTCCAGGAGCGCAATCCGGTCTGGCAGCCCCTCCAGTTCACGTTCCTCCTTGAAACTCAGCTTGCGTGGCCGTTCAACCTGCCGGCGCTGTTTTTCCTGAACAACACCTGACTCAGACGAGGCTGCAGAGTTCTCCGTTGCCGCCTGACGCAGCCAGTCATCATATCCGCCGACATATTCACGAACAACGCCACCCTCACCAATCACCAGCGTACTGCTGACAATATTATTTAAAAACTCTCGGTCATGACTGACCAGCAGCAACGTGCCGGAATATTCCGCCAACAGATCCTCCAGCAGGTCAAGGGTCTCGGCATCAAGATCATTTGTCGGTTCATCCATTACCAAAACATTAAACGGCTTTGTAAACAGCTTGGCCAACAACAAGCGGTTACGCTCACCACCGGAGAGGATACTCACCGGGGTGCGCGCCCTTTCCGGCGAAAACAGAAAATCCTGTAGATAACCGATAACATGGCGACTAACACCGTTAATCAACAACGTGTCATTACCATCGCCGACATTCTCCTGAACAGTCCTGTCCAGATCCAGCTGATCCCGCATCTGATCGAAATAGAGCACCTCCTGGCGGCTGCCCAACTTGACCGTCCCGGACTGCGGGGTCAACTCACCCAGCAGCAGGCGCAACAGGGTCGTCTTTCCGGAACCATTCGGACCGATAATCCCGATTCGGTCACCACGCATCACCGTGGTTTTCAAACCATTGATCACATTCCTGCCGCCATAGCTGAAGACAACCGAATCAAGCTCGGCAACCAGATGACCAGAGCGTTGGGCCTCCTGCATCTGAATCTTGGCCGTCCCCTGACGCTCCCTGCGCTGCATCCGTTCAGCGCGCATCTTCTTCAACGCCCTGACCCGTCCCTCATTGCGTGTTCGCCGGGCCTTGATTCCCTGCCTGATCCAGACCTCTTCCTGGGCCAGTTTCTTGTCAAACAACGCCTGACGGCTGATCTCCGCCTCCAGCAGCTCCTCTCGCCGCCCCACAAAGGTGTCATAGCCGCAATCAAAGGCATAAATCCTGCCCCGATCCAGTTCGGCCACCCGGCTGGCCATCCGTCTGGCAAAGGCCCGGTCATGGGTTACAAAAACGACCGTCTTGACAAAACGGAGCAGAAAATCCTCCAACCAGACAATCGTTTCAATATCAAGGTGGTTGGTCGGCTCATCCAGCAGCAGAATATCCGGTTCGGAGATAATTGCCCGTGCCAATAGCACACGCCGCTTCGTACCACCGGAAAGTGTGGCAAACTCCTGCTCCGGTTCAAGCGAAAGCCGGGAGAGCAGTCGCTCAACCTCCTGATGTAGCCGCCAGCCCCCAGCATCCTCCAGCTGTTTCTGCAACCCCTCCAACCTTTCCAGCAAATCGTCACCGCCACCATCCGCCAGACGTAAGGCAAGGTGATGATAATCAGCCAGCAACCCGGCAACAGTCCCCATTCCAGCAGCAACCACATCAAATATGCTGCCGCAGATCCCGGTCGGCACATCCTGGGCAACCGATGCCACCCTCAATCCCTGCTGGCGAATGATCTCGCCACTCTCCGGAGGCAGATCGCCATTGATCACCTTCAACAATGTTGATTTGCCGGAACCATTCCTCCCCAACAGACAGAGTCGGTCACCCGCCTCAATCTGCAGATTGATATCGTTAAACAGCGGCGGCCCACCGAAGGCAAGCCCAATATTACGTAATGAAAGTAGTGCCAATCCGATCCCCTTTATTTGATCTGATTTGCTTTTTCAGCAAATCAAATCTCGTTTTCATCCATTAGCGGTATCTGTTACCGCATTTAAGGCATACATTCTTTGATCAATAACAGCACAAAAATGCATCCACCCCTAAAACCAATAAAATCCAAGGGCTTACGATTTCTCTCGAATTTGGCACAGCGTCTGCAATAACCAAAACAGATTTACTAAACTCAGATGGAGGATTTACCAAATGAAAAAAATCGTATCCAGCATCATCGCAACCCTCGTAGCAGTTTCTTTCTCCGCAGTAGTATTCGCAGCTGACGCAGCTAAGCCTGCTGCACCTGCTGACAAAGCTGAAGTAGCTGCACCTGCAGAAAAAGCACCTGCAAAAAAAGCAAAGAAAGCAAAAAAAGTAAAGAAAGCAAAAAAAGCAAAAGCAGCAAAAAAAGAAGTTAAAGAAGCAGCACCTGCAGCTGAGCCAGCAGCAATGTAATTTCTTTTTAAATGATGTACCAAAAGAGCCGCTTCAACTGAAGCGGCTTTTTTTATTGCCTGAATATCATCCTTGAGACAGATGAAAACTACATCTCCATAATCACCGGCAGGATCACCGGCCGGCGCTCAATGCTCTTCTTGAAAAAACGACGCAGCGACTGGCGAACAACCTGCTTTACCTCTTCATGATCACAACGGGTCTCAGCATTCAACTCATCCAGCGCCTGGCAGACAACCATGCGGCTCTGTTCCAGATAATCCTGACTCTCATCCTCAAATACAAAACCACGCGAAACAATGTCAGGACCATAAATCAGACTGCCGCTCGACTGATTAAGTCCGATGATAACAACCACCATACCATCTTCCGAAAGATGTTTGCGATCCTTGAGAACCATATTGCCAACATCACCCACCCCCTTGCCATCGACAAATACGCGCCCAGACTCCACCTTTTCAACAATCGCCGCCGTATCGGCATAAAAGCTAACCACATCACCGTTGGTTGCCAGGATACAGCGTTCGTGCGGGATGCCAACCTTCTCTGCCAGCTGGATATGTTTAACAAGGTGGCGATATTCACCATGGATTGGAATAAAAAAACGGGGCCGAACCGTATTGAGCATCAATTTGAGCTCTTCCTGGTTGGCATGACCAGAGACATGCACCTCGGAAACCCTCTCGTGATAGACCTCCGCCCCACGACGATAGAGGTGGTTGATCAACTCGGAGATCGTGCGCTCATTCCCGGGTATGACCCTTGACGAGAGAATCACCGTATCACCATTGGCAAGCTTGATCTGCTTATGATCATCCATGGCAATCCTGGTCAGGGCGCTCATCGGCTCCCCCTGACTGCCGGTAGAGACAATACAGACCTGCTCCGAGGGCAACCGGTCAAGCTCCTTCAGGTCCATCAGATCATGATCCGCAATATCCAGATAGCCGAGCTGGCGTGCAATACGCACATTTGCAATCATTGAACGGCCATTGAGCAGTATCTTGCGGCCATTGCGAATGGCGACATCGGCAACCTGCTGAACACGGTGGATGCTGCTGGAGAAGGCGGCAACAATAATGCGCTCGTGACAATGGGGAAAGATCTCCTCCAATGCCTCACCAACGCACTTTTCCGACAGCGTATACCCCTCACGCTCCACATTGGTTGAATCGGAGAGCAAGGCCAGCACCCCTGCCTCGCCATAACGCGAAAGCGCGGCCAGATCAGTCAACTGGCCATCAACCGGTGTCTGATCAATCTTGAAATCACCGGTATGAATCACAACCCCTTCCGGCGTGGTAATTGCGAAGGCACAGCCATCAACAATCGAATGGGCAACCCGCAGAAATTCAATACTGAAACAGCCCAGGACAATGCTCTCACGCGGCTTGACCACAATCAGCTCGACAGAATCGTCCAGCTTGTACTCCTTCAGTTTTTCATTAACAAAACCGAGGGTCAGCGCCGTACCATAAACCGGCAGATTCAGCTCCTGAAGCACAAAAGGAAGCGCCCCGATATGATCTTCATGGCCATGGGTCAGACAGATTCCCCGAATGGAGCCGCTACGCTCGCGCAGCCAGCTGATATCAGGAATCACGTAATCTATGCCGAGCATATCCGGTTCAGGAAACATCAGGCCGCAATCAACAATAACGATGTCATCGCCGCACTGATACGCCATCATGTTAAGACCAATCTCACCCAGCCCCCCCAGCGGTATGATCTGCAGGGGATTCATATTATCTGTACAATTGCCATCATTCATATAGATCTCTTTCCTGCTTGTTATTCCAGCTTCAAATCAAGGATATAACCGAAGCAACGCAGACTCACCAGTATTAGATTGAGGAGCCCAAGACGTGCCGATTAGGTGAGAAGCCTGATCTAAAACGGGTCTAACAGCACTTGCTAGCGTTCTGTCTGAAGAGGCCCAAGCCTGGCGATCTTCTTGTCACACCTTGCAATCCATTCCTGCCCGGGACTGACCAGCCACCTGACAGCATAAAATGAGCTCCGCAGCGAACGGTAGGCGACCAGGGCACGACCGATATCCCCCTGGCGCTCATTCAGTTCACCCAAATTCCACAACTGCATCGCCGAGCGCTCAATCGCCGGATGACCAGGAATATACATATGAATCGCCGACTCGTAGCCGGCGACAGCAGCACTGAAATCACCACGTTGATTAGCCGCCTCACCAAGCGCAAACTGGGTCTGCAACCGCCACCAAGTACCGGCCACAAATGTCAGCAGACAGAGAACAACAATAACCAGTGCATTGGCAAAAACAACCTTCAATCTTTCAGACATACATCACCGTAAAAAATCCGGAATAATCATAAGCAACAGCCCCGACGCAAACAGGGCCACACCCAGCAAAACAATGACAGCGGCAGCTATATCCCATGGTCTTTTCAGACGATGCGCTGCCGGAAATCCCCAGGCAACGGCCACCAGACCGGCAACAAACAAAGGTAGATAGTATAATCCCTTAAGCACCTAAGTCTCCAGGGTCGATTCAATGGCGGATCGCACCCTATCCATCAGCTCTGCCTCCGCAACGGCACGGGATGATAATTGTGAGGGAGTCAGCGGTTGATGCAGTGTTATCGTAATATTCCCCCCCCTGATGAAGGTCCGGTTAGCAGGGTTGACACGGCCGGAACCATTCACCGTCACCGGCACGACCGGCACGCCTGCCCGCATGGCAAGCAGAAAGCCGCCCCGTTTAAACGGCAGGAGCTTAAAATCCTCGGAACGGGTTCCCTCCGGAAACATGACGACGCTTCGGCCGGAACGGATCAGCGCAGCCGCCTCATCCATGCTCTTCAACGCCTTGCGGCCATCGCTGCGATCCAGCGGGATATAACCGGCCCGGCGCATGGAATTGCCGAACACCGGAATATCAAACAGCTCCTTCTTGGCAATCCAGTAAAGCTGGCACGGCATAACGGCAAAAAAAGATAGAATATCGAAATTACTCTGATGGTTGCTCATGAAGATCACCGGTCCTGACGGCAGGTTCTCGACGCCGCGCAACGAGACGCGCGCCCCGGCCAAAAACAGCGATATTCGCGCCCAGGTGCGCGCATGCAGCCAGTAGCATCGGCCACTATCCTTGGCAATCAGCATCAACAGCAGGGCAGAGGCGGCAAACAGGAATGTCAGCGGAACAAATGCCGCCAAAAAAAGATAGGCATGTAACATGATTCTCTCCAATAGGGATAACGAACAAACTTACTTATTTCAGCCCTATCCGTCAACGGAATCCTGTATTTCCCTGTTAATGCCAATAACCTGCATCCCGATTACCCCCTAAAATGGCTTTATGCTCCAGCGCTTGATTGCTTGCCCTGTTGCCCAAGATGTTGTATTCTCCACGCTGCTTCACCATGCAAATACAAACAAGAGCAAGGAGATATTCATGGCCAGCCTCAATAAAGTCATGCTGATCGGCAACCTGGGCAAGGATCCTGAAGTACGCTACACGGCATCAGGTCAGGCCGTAGCCAGCTTCAACCTGGCAACCAGCGAACGCTTCAAAGGCAAAAGCGGAGAATGGGAAGAACGCACCGAATGGCACCGGATTACACTCTGGGGCAAACTAGCTGAAATTGCAGGAGAATATCTCTCCAAGGGCAAAACAGTTTTTATCGAAGGGCGCCTGCAGACACGCAAATGGCAGGATAACAGCGGCAATGAACGCTACACGACAGAAATTGTCGGCGACAAGATGCAGATGCTATCACCCAAGGGCGAGCGCAAAGGTGGCGACTACGCCCCAAGCCAGCAGTCCAGCGGCAGCTCAAACTATGAAGAACCGCCATTCCAGGATGACGATATTCCGTTCTAGAATATACCTTGCTTTAAAGTGTAAACTAAGCCCCATCAGACACAGTCCTGACGGGGTTTTTTGTTGTTGATATAATGAGCCTCTTGCAAACTTATTGACACCAGCACCAGACAAAATTAAATAAGCGGTCACTGCGCCAACAAAAATAATTTTACAGAACAAAACACCACAGTATAAGTCATTTGGTATTGAGACGGCAATTGCAGCTCTAGTTCTTATCCCGAAGCTCTAGACTACTTCTGGGTATGCGAATTACAAAAACACTCAACACAACCTACCCAAAGTTGAGAGGATAGTTACTATGTTATCCATCATAAATGCCCTTGCCCCTGTGTTGGCACTTATATTGGCTGGTTTTATAATCAAGCGTAACAACTTTCTACCCCAATCGTTTTGGCCTTCAGCAGAGAAGTTAACCTACTTTTTACTGATGCCTGCCACTCTGATTCACAGCCTCGCTGGGAAAGAGATTAGTTCACTCCCTTGGTTCAAGGTCCTGCTGACAGTAGAAGGTGCGGTTCTAGCCAGCGCACTACTGGTGGTGTTATGGTGGTTCACCAACCGGCGCATGAGTGGCCCCGCCTTTACCTCAATTTTTCAAGGGGGCGTACGTTTCAATGCATTCGTGGCCTTGGCACTTGCCGAAAATCTGTTTGGTAAAGAAGGGCTTTTTCTAGCCGCTTTAGGGGCTGGTTTCATGATTATGCTGATCAACCTCTTGTGCGTAGCGGCCTTTTCTTTGACGGCGAATAACGGCGGAAGAATTAACTTTAGGCAGTTGGGCAGTGACTTACTGTGCAATCCCCTGATTTTGGGGTGTGCTATAGGAATCGGGCTGAATGCATCAGGACTTAAATTGCCTGTGGCGATCGATGGCACACTCGCCATGGCAGGAAAGGCAGCCTTTCCGGTGGGTCTGATGGCAGTCGGGGCAGCCTACCAAGCTGGTAACCTTGCGATGCATTGGCAACCGCTATTGATAAGTTGTGGAGTCCAATTTCTCTGCAAACCTCTTGTCGCCTGGTGGTTAGCGACTGGAATTGGACTGTCCGGTGTGGCAACTGGAGTGGCAGTGCTGCTGTTCAGTGTGCCTACCGCACCTTCGGCATATATCCTTTCTCGACAGATGGGGGGGGACCATGAAAGCATGGCCGCAATAATTACTTTTCAGACATGCCTGTCGTTTTTTACTCTTCCGCTTACCATCTTGTTATTGCTTTAGTCTCAGGGAATCACTTAAAACAGTCAATGATTGCAACTAGATATTGGTTTGATTATGAAGTCAAATAGGTGGCAGTTCGGTGCACCTGTTCCTGCACTGTTTCTATTCCCCGCAGATGCCGTTGGTAGACTGCCAGTGCCCAGACCGGGAAGAACAAGCTATATCCGTGGTAGCGAAGATAGAACACCCGCGGGAACCCGGTGCCGGTAAAGTGTTTCTCGTCCCAGCCGTTATTGTAGTTTGTTGTCAGATAGCTCACTCCGGTTTTTACGGCAGTATGCCCGGCCTCGCCAGCCGCCATCAGAGCTAGCAGCGCCCATGATGTCTGTGATGCTGTACTGGCGCCGCTTCCTGCCAGGGAAGGGTCATCGTAGCTAGAGCAGGTCTCTCCCCAACCGCCGTCACTATTCTGACAGGAGATCAGCCACTCCACTGCTTTTCTCACATACGGTGCATCCATATCCTCGCCAGCCTGGTGCAACCCGGAAAGTACCGACCAGGTGCCGTAGATGTAGTTGACTCCCCAGCGCCCGAACCAAGCACCGAAGCTCTCCTGTTCCTTTTTCAGATATGCGATGCCGCGGACAATCGGTGGATAATCCGATCCGTACCCTAACATCCCCAACATCTCTATACATCTGCCGGTCAGGTCGGCGGTGCTCGGATCCAACAAGGCCCCGTGGTCTGCAAAAGAGATATCGTTCAGGTATGTGTAGTTGTTGTCCACATCAAAGGCTCCCCAGCCACCGTCCCTACTCTGCATCCCCAGCACCCAATTGACTGCCTTGCGAATATTATCCGCATACTCCGGCTTCTCCAGCGCACCGGCGCGGAACAGGCTCATCAGTACCTTGGCCGTGTCATCAACATCCGGGTAGCGGCTGTTTTCATACTGAAATGCCCAGCCACCCGAATCCAGGCCTGGGCATCGTTCCGACCAGTCCCCCTGTGTGGTAATTTGCTGACTGAATAGCCATTTGACTGCTCTCTCCGTAACACCAATGTAGCTGTCGGCATAACCGGCCTCGCACAGGGCCGACAGACTCATGCAGGTATCCCATATTGGGGAATTACAGGGTTGGCAGAAGCTGAATTCCAGGCTGCCGGCTGTCTCGGACATGTATGTGGGGTGCAACTCAGGCGCTGCCGATGAACTGTCAATGGAAATCCCGCCCAGGCTGCCATTATCCAATGGGACAGTTACTGTTTTCAACTTACGGTGCACCATCAGGTTGTCGACCGCTTCAAGACCGCGCAAGTAATCGGCATCATCCTCGCTATACCCCAATGTTTTTAATGCCATGACCGCATTTGCCATTGCCGGATAGATTGCCCCAATTCCGCCATCCCCCTGCATTCTAGCCCGTGTCCAGCGTTCTGCCTCGGCCAAGGCATGTTGTCTAATCCGACCGGGAATTAGCTTCATGGTGCGTTTCAACACTCGGTCCAAAGCGATGAAAGCATTTTTGCGCCAGGCATGGTGGCGGAATTTATCCAAATGGATCAACATATCAGGTGGTGTGGTGAATAGCTCGTTAATCCCTTCGTTGTATCGCAGTCGGCAAACCGGCTGTGTGGCATAGAGGATCAGCAAGGGTACAATTACAGTTCGCGACCAATACGCCACCTTGTTCAGGTGAAAAAAGAACCATTTTGGCAGCAGCATGATCTCGATTGGCATGGCCGGTGTTGTGTGCCACGGGACTTGTCCGAAGGTAGCCAGGGTAATGCGGGTGAAGACATTGCTTTTGGCCGCACCACCCAGTGATAAAATACTCTGGCGTGCCTTGACCATGTGGGGAGCGTTCTTGTCATGTCCTAACAGCTTCAAGGCAAAATAGGCCTTGACGCTAGCACTGATATTTGCATTACCGTCAACGGCATGCAGCGACCAGCTTCCGTCAGGCAACTGCCTCTCTAGCATGTAAGTAGCCAGGCGATCGGCAATTTCCGGCTCTATCGCCCGGCCGACAAAACGCTGTAGCATGACGTACTCTGCCGGTATAGTCACATCCGCCTCCAGGTCAAAGACCCAATGTCCGTCCTCTTGCTGACGGGAGGCCAGCAACGCTGCCGCAGCTTCGGCAACCTGCTCCAGATGCCTATGATCCAGAGATGGCCCCTTTCCGGCGAATGTTCTTTTTCTGCCTCCGTCAATTACACTGAATATTGTTTTGTTTGTTGATCTATCTCGATTGTCCATAACAGTTCTCTTTTTTATTAACATCGTTAAGCTGGTGGGCAAAAAAATCAGGGCCGGTAACCCCTAAACAGCCCTTCCAGAAGGACTTCTGACATTGACAATGGATTCGGCATTGGAAAGTCTTTAGTAAAGATGTGGCTAGAGACCAGACCATGTACGGCACTCCAGAGCACGATTGCAAGAGTGTTAACTTCCATTCTGTAAAATACGCCACTTTGCATGCACTCTTCAATGACTTCGCACAGAAGTTTCCAACAACGTAGCGAGTTAGTCTCACGCTTGAAAAATTCCTCTGGCTGGCCATAGGTCTGGGGGTTTGTGAAGAAAACGACCTTATACTGTTCGGGGTTAGCCAAACTGTAATTTATATAGTGCAGAAGAATTTCCCGCAGCATTTGTTCCGGTGAGCATTTAGAATGACGAATTTCCTGCTGCCTTATAATAAGTGTAGCGTAAAGATTTTCACATATGTGGTACAGCAAATCATCTTTGTCTCGGAAATAAAGATAAATGGTGGTAGGGGAGTGGTCAATACGTGCAGCCAACTTGCGCATGGAAAAACCGCTATACCCCTCTTGCGCAAATAGTGCCAGCGCCGCGTCCAGAATCTCGACCTTGAATTCGTCTTTATGCTTTTGTCTGCGCTCTTTTTGACCCAATGGTTAACACCGTTAATTTTAATTTTCAGGTTTAATAGCATTTGCGGAGAAATTATTCAAGAGTTTGTTATCTGCCGGTATCCAAGGCAACCGGCATGGATATTTGTTTGGCCGAAATATCTTGTTTATTGTCATTGCGCCACATCTATTCTCACGCTTATCTAGCTTCATGAAACCCGATCCTCTCAAACGTAACGATAACTTCATTCCATGTTTCTGTATAATCATTCCTTGTTTTTGGTTCATTCGGGAATTCCGGCGAAAGCTTCATGAAACCTTCAGAACATCCGTAGCTTGTCACGAGCAGTTCTGCTGTGATATGTTCACATTACATGGCTGGCCCATTCCTTCCGATGTTTGTCCCGCGGGCCAATTGTTTCCTTAGCGGTCTTCCCGGATAATGTCTCTGTGTCGCGAACCGCGCTTACTAATATGTCCGGTCTGGATACCGGGCAACACAAAGGAGACGTTCATGAAGGTTTTGAATTGGATGCGTAATGCCGCTGTTGCTACTCTCGCCACCATGCTGGTTGCTTGCGCAAGTAATTCTGGTACTGTCATCAATCACAGTAATCCAACAACGCAGGCCGTGAAGTTCCAGCAGGTCCGCAATGCCACCATCAAGATAGAATATGCCGGCAGCACGTTTCTGGTAGACCCAGTGCTGGCGAGGAAAGGCACCTACCCCGGCTTCGAGGGGACCTACAACAGCCACCTGAGAAATCCGTTGGTGGAACTGCCTTTTCCTGCGGAAGAAGTTATCAAGGCTGATGCCGTAATCCTCACCCATCTGCACCTGGACCATTGGGATGATGCGGCAAAACAACTTGTGCCCAAGAAGATGCCGATCTTTGTTCAAAATGAAGAAGATGCCGCAAGCATACGTAAGGATGGGTTCACAGATGTGCGCGTGCTGACCGACGAGACTATATTCAACGGCACGCGTCTGAGCAGGACCGGCGGCCAGCATGGCAATGACAAGGTGGTTGCCGAAATCTCTCTCCTGGGAAAGGTCTCCGGCGTCGTATTCCGTCGTCCCCTCTATAAAACAGTTTATGTGGCCGGTGACACGGTATGGAACCACCACGTTGAAGAGGCGATCCACAATTACCGGCCGGATCTGATCGTCCTCAACACCGGTTATACACGCATCTTGGGTTATGAGGGCTCTATTATCATGGGTAAGGAAGACCTTCTCCGTGCATATCAGGCCGCGCCAAACGCCACTGTGATCGGCAGTCATATGGAATCCGTCAACCACGGCATGCAGTCGCGTCAAGATCTGCGGGACTATATAGTCGAAAAAGGGATGGACCGGCAGCGTGTGCTGGTTCCAGCGGACGGCGAGTCGTATCGATTCTAGGCCATCTGGAACGTGCCTACCGGTGTAAGGGCAAGATGCATCGTCTCTCTTCTGTGTGACGGGAGTCTTGCCCCTGCATATACGTCGCAGGTGGTTTTCAAACTTATCGTGCAGCACCCCAACTACCTGTTTTTTGGAGTTATAAGTTATGCCTACGCCTTCGGTGGCCGTCGTCGTTTATCACCATTTCAGTCCATTCCATCTGTCGGTGCCCTGTATGATTTTCGGCAACATCCTGCCGGGGCACTCGCTGTTTGCGCTGAAGGTCTGCACCGTTGACCCTGAGCCAGTCCACTCCGAGCATGGGTTACAACTCAATTCGACACACGGTGTTGATGCATTGGCGGAGGCCGATATCGTAGTGGTACCAGGCTGGAGTGATCCGTCTATCCAGCCTTCGGCTGTCCTGGTGGAATCGTTGCGCGCGGCGCACGCCCGCGGCGCTCAGGTGGTGGGCTTATGCCTGGGTACCTATGTGTTGGCCTATGCAGGGCTACTTGATGGACGAAGAGCGGCCACACACTGGGAGTACGAGCAGGACTTCGTTGCCCGTTTCCCACAGGTTCAACTAGACACAAACGTTCTGTACGTGGACAACGACCGCTTGATCACCTCGGCCGGTACAGCAGCCAGCATGGATTGCTGCCTATACCTGATGCGTCTGCACCATGGCAGCGCCATCGCCAACAAAGTTGCGCGGCGCATGCTGGTTCCCACCTATCGTAATGGTGGTCAAGCGCAGTTCATCGAAAAGCCGGTACCGGTTTCAACTAAGGACGCCCGCATCAATACGCTCCTGGACCACCTGCGCAAGAACCTCCAGACCCACTACTTGCTGGACGAGCTTGCAGAGAGTGCATGCATGAGCCGCCGCACACTCACGCGGAGCTTTCAAAAGGCTACTGGCATGTCAATTGGAGAGTGGCTGCTTGCAGAGCGCCTGCATCACGCGCAGGAACTGCTGGAAGCGGGTTCACAAACGATAGAGGTCATTGCTGAACAGGCGGGTTTTGGCACGGCCAGGTCGCTACGCCAGCACTTCCGCGACGCGTTCGGCGTTTCCCCGGGCGAATGGCGCAGAAGTTTTCGCAGCGCAAAATACTGACACTCCTACACATCCCGTGGTGATGGTCCACGGTTAGTTGACATTGAACAAACTTTACTTTGTCTGAACAATCTGTACCCAGTTGGTACTGGAGTGTTCTCCAGTCGACAGTTTGAACGCAATACTTACGGTTCAGTTGCATTCTGCTTCATTGCCGCTAATACACATCCCGACCATAACTCCATCGCTACTTTCCGGCGGCGCTTTCTGCCGCAACTGTGCGAACTGTTTGTCCAGATTCTGCAAATCGCTCACCAGATGAAATTACTGAAACTGGGTAATGTCAGTCTGGACGGCAGCAAGATCAAGGCGAATGCCTCAAAGCATAAGGCATTGAGATACGAATATGCCATCCGGCTTGAAGCACAGATCAAAGATGAAGTCACTGAGCTGCTCCGTAAAGCCGAATCGGCTGATCGTGCCGATATCCCGGATGGCATGAACATCCCTAAAGAGCTGGAGCTTCGCGAAAAACGTTTATCTGTCATTGCAGCTGCAAGGCCGAGATCGAGAAACGAGCTGCCGAACATCATGCTCGCGAACAGGCGGCCTATGAGAAAAGGATTACCGAGCGGGCCGAGAAAGAGCATATTTAAGCAATATTGGTGACATACTTGGCAGAAATCCCAGGAAAACAAAGCATGTCACGTCAGCAACCAGTAAAATACTGCAGTAAAAAACAAATCGGACGAAATTTGGTAATTGAAGTGCTGTAGCTTCAGTCCGACAAACTCCTAGTGTTCATTAAACACAGAAACATGAGACAATCAATCTTGAGTCAGACAAATTCTAGTTTTAATTAATTAACAGAGCCATTCTTGATAGTGATATCCCATTTATTTTGAATGACAATTGACACAACTCTTTTTTTGTGTGCAATACCCCAGTAATCTCAGACCATTGAACACCACCAACAGGCTTGCTCCCATATCTGCAAACACAGCCATCCAGAGCGTTGCATATCCACCCAGGGCAAGTGCAAGAAACACGAACTTGATGCTCAGTGCCAGAGTGATGTTCTGTTTAAGGATCGAAGCTGTATGCCTGCTCAGCATAATGAAATAAGCAATTTTACGAGGATCGTCGTCCATGATCGCCACGTCGGCAGTCTCCAGAGCTGTGGCGGTTCCTGCCGCACCCATTGCGAAACCGATATCGGCCCGTGCCAGCGCCGGGGCGTCGTTCACGCCATCTCCGGCCATGCCTGCATTGCCATACTGTTCTTTCAGTTCAGCAATGGCAGTTTGCTTGTCCACCGGCATCAGGTTTCCGCGGGCATCCTGAATCCCAAGTTGAGACGCAATAGTCCTGGCAGTGGATGAGTTGTCACCACTAAGCATCACAGGTTCGACATGCAGGGCCTTAAGCGCCGCAACCGCCTGCGAGCTTTCCAGCCTGACAGTATCGGCCACACCGAATACCGCTACTGGCCCATAGGTGTCGCATAGGACAATAGCGGTTTTACCCGTATTTTCCAGTATGGACAGTTGGTCTTCTAAAATCTGCGAACAAACCCCCAGTTCTTCAACAACGCGATGATTACCAAGATACCATTGCCGGCCGTCGATCTCACCTTTAACGCCATGGTTATTGAGAGAGCTGAAATTATCAACATGCAACATCTTGGCATCGGATTGAAGTGTACGCCAACCATTTACCAGGGCCTTGGCAACAGGATGGGTGCTGTGGTCATCAATGCTGGCTGCGATCAGCAAGGCGTCTCCAATCGGCATGTCGCCAAACTGAATTGTATCGGTCAGCTTAGGCTTGCCATGTGTAAGCGTACCGGTTTTGTCGAAAGCAACGGCTTTCAACAATCGGCCGCCTTCGAGGTATGTGCCTCCCTTGACAAGAATGCCGTGCCTCGCCGCAGCGGCAAGACCGCTGACAACGGTAACCGGAGTCGAAATCACCAGGGCGCAAGGGCAGGCAATCACCAGGATTACCAGAGCCTCGTAGAACCAGTGCCCCCAGGTTCCGCCAAACAGAAGCGAACCAGAGATCGCCATGGCAAACGCAAAGAGAACCACTGCAGGTGTATAATAACGGGCAAACTGGTCAACGAAGCGCTGTGTTGGCGCACGTTGCGACTGGGCCTCCTGAATGGCGGCAGCGATACGCGCAAGGGTGCTCTCGCCAGCCGCAGCAGTCACCTCCGCCTCCACCACACCGTCTGAAACGATGCTACCTGCATAGAGCGCATCGCCGGTTTGCTTGTCAACAGGCAAGCTCTCCCCTGTAATTGGGGACTGATCGAGCGCAGCACGGCCGGAAACAACCCGCGAATCCAACGGCACCCTGGAGCCTGTGCGCACACGGATCCGGCTGCCTATCTGCACTTCGGAAACCGGCCTTTCCTGCCAGTCACCGCCGATCTTGACCTCGGCAGTTTCCGGAGCCAAAGCGGTCAACGACTTTATGGCATTACGCGCCCGTTCCAGCGACAACACTTCGATTGCTTCGGCAAGGGCAAACAGGAATACAACCATGGCAACTTCCGGCCATTTACCTATTATCATGGCGCCGATAAAGGCTATGGACATCAGGAAGTAGATGTTCAGGGTCAGGTTTTTAAGCGCGATCCACCCCTTTTTGAGCGTGGGAAGGCCAGCACTCAGGAGGGAGATCACCGCTAAAGCAATCACCGGCAATGAGTTGTCTTGCCCGGTCATCCATGAGACAGCCTCTGCAATCACTGAGGTTATACCGCTGACGGCTAATAACCATTTCTGCTTTGTACCTACTCCGTCAGGATGAACCTTTGCGGTCTGGCCCTCCTCAAGAAGAGTTGAAGGCATACCCAATGAATTCAATACAGATACAATTGTCTCTGTATTGTCCAAACTATGATAAACCGTCAGTTCGCGATCCAGCAGGTTGAAATCCAGCCTTTCAATCCCCGTCATCGGCTCCAGTTTGTTGCGAATCATCGATTCCTCTGTCGGACAATCCATATTGTTTATACGGTATCTGACTCGACTTGCGCTTTCAGGTATTGGGCTATCTTTACCGGCCAGGGATGCCTTTGCGCCTTCCGTTACTGCGGGGACACATGTGCCGGCAACATTGTGTATTTGTGTTTCATAAACTCCAGCCTCGCTGCAACTGCATGAACACTTGGGCTTAATCTTGAGTTGCAATCTGGAGTTTGTTTTTTCTTGTTGATTCATGTTTGGACACCCCCGTTATTTATGTTACCATTAAGCACTCTGTACCAACTTCAGGGTCAAGCACTTTTTTTCAAGGGGCGCGTATGAAAATCGGGGAGCTGGCAAAATGCGCCGATTGCAGTGTAGAAACAATACGCTTTTACGAGCGGGAAGGATTGTTGCAAGCGCCGGTGCGCGAAGAGAATGGTTATCGCCGTTACACAGATGATCATCTCCAAAAGCTAAACTTTATCCGGCATTGCCGTTCATTAGGCATGGGATTGCCGGATATACGCACATTGCTTGATCTCCAGGCCCATCCTGACCTGGCTTGCGATGAGATTAACCAGTTGATAGATAACCAGATTGATCGTGTCCACCAACAGGTCAAATCGCTTCGCCTACTGGAACAACAGCTACATGCATTACGTGAAACATGCCATGCCAACACAAATGTGGGTGAATGCGGTATTTTGCGAAACCTTGAACAGGCGGCAGTAGGTGAAGATTGTTCTTGTCATTCTCTTGATAAGAGGTAACCGGTAACAGCGTAAAAATCCGTTTGGTGCAATAAATCCTTAACGTGCTTTATATTCCGTTTTCTGTGGTGAGCTCTAGAAGAATTGAAGAATGTAATCAAAGGCGGGGACGTTTCCATAAACCTGCCTTCCATTATAGACAAGGCTAAAAACTGATGTCCGTAATTTTACGGACATACATAGCCATATTTTTTATATATATTGCCATCTATTCCTTCTTATAAAGACTGTTCAAATATGGTCTGATCCGGTCAACATGCTGTTATCAGATGTTTTTTGTTACCCAATTCTACTAATTCAAGCATTTTGCGTATTTTGCTATAAACTGTCTCTATTGTCTGAACGTTTTTTTATTTGTCAGCCAGGGGATATATTGAACAGACCATCAGGCATTCCATGAAAAATGCCAATTTGACCTTAAAGGGGGCTAGTTATGAGAAATTTGAAGCGTTTGGGACTAAAAAGTATGATTGCCGGGCTACTGCTGCTTAGCAGCTCAACAGTATTCGCCGGAGATTTCAAATTGTGCAACAAATCAAACAGCCAGAATCTAATTGTCTTCCAGGTTGAAAATGCCCAGAAGCGCAATGCCTACAGCAATAACTGGCTTAGAGCGCCAATCGCTAACGGATATTGCCGTGATTTGAGTTTCAGTAGCCGTAACCACTCCTGCGAGATCCGCTACAAGGCTATTTTTGCGGATGGCAAGGTATCAAAGGGTGTTACCGATGTATGCAACAATCGGTTGATTAACGCATACAGATAGTCTTTATAAAAAAATCTGCTTAATGCAACTCTCCCGCCATTAAGAATGTCATCCCCAAAAACCTTTATCGGGGATGACATTCTTTTTCAAGAACCTCAGATTTTAATCAGAAAATCCCGTACCCGAAACAGCTTTGGCGATAAGAGGCAAAATGACACTTAATTTTGTCCCCCTACCCGGCAATGAATCCACTCGAATGTTTCCCTGATGATTATTTACCACCAGATTATAGGCAACCGCCAATCCCAGACCTGTTCCGCTACCAATCTCTTTGGTTGTAAAAAACGGTTCAAAAATACGGTTCTGTATCTCTTGAGCCATTCCGGGGCCATTATCCTCCACCTCGATAACCACCCCCCTTTCAATCAGGCGGGTTCGCAGAAAAATTTTGGGATCAGCATCTGAACAGCCCTCTTCCAAGGCCTGAATGGCATTTCTGATCAGGTTGGCCATAACCTGCTCGATCTCGCTGCGATTAATAATCAGCATCTGCACCCGCTGATCATAATCTTTAACAAAATCGACCTTCCCATGCCCATCCCTTTTGCCGAGATCATAATCACAGCCCACAAATTCAATGGCATTATCAATCAGATCGTGCAGCGGAACAGGACACTTCTCAACCGGTCCCTGACGACAAAAGTCCAGCATATTGGAGACAATTCTGGCAGCCTGTACGCTTGACTTGGAGATATAATCAAGCATCTCGTCAATGCCACGCTGTTCAAGATAATCGTGCATGAGATCAATATCCAGCCCGATGGAACCGGCAACCCTCCGGTTTGCTCCCAGTTCAGATGAAAGGCGCCGCTGAAGATTCTGAATATTCTGCATAATGGCACCAATCGGATTGTTCAATTCATGGGCCATACCAGCGGCCAGCCCACCAACCATAAGCATCTTTTCGGTCTCGACCATAATCTGACCAAGCTTCTTGCGCTCGGTAATATCTAGGATAGAAGCGATAATACCCAGATTCTTGCCCGCCTCGTTCCGGTAGCAGGTTCGGAAGATAACTACATCGCGCACCGTACCAGCTGCTGACGTCACTCTTGCCTCAATGGAATGCTTTGTGCCTGGTGGTGCGGCAAGCAAATCCTGTTCAATCTTATTCTGTTCCTGCACCAGTTCCTGGCCAACAATGACGTCACATGCAGATCTGCCAATAACACTATCCCTGCCAAAACCAACCAGCGCCTCAAATGCCTGATTACAGCCAAGATAATAACCCTGTTGATCCTTGTAAAAAACCGGTGTCGGGATTGTATCAATCAATGTCTGCAAAAACGCCACTTCATTAGCGCCCTGCTGTTCCGACAACTTCCCCTGTTTATAAAGCGAATAATAGAGGGCTGAAAAGACACCCGCAATGAACAGCAAAAGCCCAACTGCGCCAAAACCAAACCTGTCAAAATGGGATAGATAGTCATCCTTTTTAACCCCGCTGTAGAGGGCGCCAACAATAGAACCACTTGCATCCTTGATCGGCTTGTAGGCAGTGATATAGCGGGTGCCCTGAATATCCGCCTCGCCACTATATGCCTCGCCGCGGATAAAAATAGCGTCATAGGCCGGCCCGACAAGCCTGGTACCGACAATCCGCGTCCCATCGGGGCCTTTGATGCTGGTGGATATCCTCTGGTCCCCCATGAAGATTGTGAAGGCGCCGCCGAAAATACCCGTCAACCTGTCCGGAAGTTCGACATTATTATTCAGAGGGTGCCGCCCAACAAAAAGCTGACCGCCATTAATTGAAAAAACTCCCCCCTTCTCCACCAATAACGCCTCAAAAACCTTCATCCGCTGATTCAATTCAAAATTGGCCTGAAACATTGCCTCTTTATGAATCTCAATCAGCACAAACAGGGATGATACCGAAACAGTCGCGAGAACGATAAACAACGTATAGAGCGTATATGTCTTGACAGCCTTGATCGATTTCATAATCAAATCGCTCCGTCATTGCCGAACAGTTTTATAAATTGAAACACCGGGTTTATTACCTGCCTTCTCTATGCCAGCTTGAACCGACGAATCAGGCTTTGCAGACTCTCTGCCTGTCTGGCAAGCTGGGCGGCCGCATCCGCTGTTTCCTCGGCGCCACTGGCGGTCTGGTGCACAACTTCCGTAATCTGGTGAACATTGGTGCTGACTTCATTCGTGGTCGCCGTCTGTTCTTCGGCAGCGGTCGCAATCTGACTAACCTGCATGGAAACCTCGCTGATCCGGTCAAGGATCTCCTTCAACGCCTGACCTGATTTTTGAGATGACGCGGCGCCCCGCTCGACCTCGGCCACACCCTCTTCCATAGCCTTGACAGCGACCTTGGTTTCATTCTGGATGGCCTTGATCATGGTGCCAATTTCCTTGGTCGCCTTTGTGGTTCTCTCGGCCAGTGCCCTGACTTCATCGGCCACAACGGCAAAACCACGTCCCTGTTCACCAGCCCTTGCCGCCTCGATGGCTGCATTCAGCGCCAGAAGATTCGTCTGGTCAGCAATATCCTCAATCGTGCCAACAATATCACCGATCTCTTCCGAACGGGCACCAAGCGCCTCAACGGTTACAGATGTCTGACGAACCCTCTCGGCAATCACACCCATGCCGGTGATTGTTTCCTGAACCACCTCTGCGCCGGCATTCGCCGCATCCGTCGAAGAATGTGAGGCATCTGCCGCCAAGGTACAATTGCGGGCGATATCGTTTGATGTGGCCGCCATTTCCTCACTGGCGGTAGCGACGGTACTGGTCTGTGCTGCAACCTCTTCAGCCCCGGTTGCGATCTGCTGTGCGGTTGATTGAAGCTGGTTCGATGCCGAGGCAATCCCGATTGAAATATCAACTGTATTGGTAATCATATCACGCAGGCTTTGCACCATCTTCTGCATGGCGGCCATCAACTGCCCGGTTTCATCCGTGCTGTCAACCTGTACCTCAACGGTCAGATCACCATCCGCCAGGCGCCGTGCAACCTCGACCCCGGCCGCCAGCGGACGGGTTACGCCACGCGATATAAAGATGCCAAGCCCCAGGGCCATAATCATGCCAAACACGGCGATTCCTGTCATCAACAGTGTTGAACTGGATATGATCGCCTTGTTTTTAGCGGCGGTTGACTGGGCAACATTAATCTTGATATCGACTGTTTTTTTGATGGTCTCGTTAAATTCCTTGCCGACCTTTGCAAACTGACCTGAATCAATAAACGCCTTCATCTCCTGCTGCTGATCATTCATGGAAAGCTGGGCCAGTTTATCGTAAAGGCCGTAGTAATTTCCCCTTTCCCTCTTGAATTCATCAAAAAGTTTTTTACCTTCGTCGGTCAGGATCGTCTTTTCATATGCGAACGCCTCTTTATCAATTATTTCCTGAAGACCTTTTATTGCGTTGACATGGGTCTCTTTTTCAACCTTGGTTGTTGATCTTAACAGATAAAGCACTTCAACCCGCATCATCTGAAAACTGGTTGAAATCTTCAGCAACTGGGCGGTTGGCACGGTAATTTTTTCATACAGCATGGTGTCGGCAGCCCCAATCGCCCTGATTTTGGCAATGCCAATAAAACCAATAATCCCGGCAATCAACGCAACAATTACAAAACCGCCGATCAACTTTTTCCCGATACTCATATTCTTGAACATGACCAACCTCCCTTAGACATTAACCTGTCATGATGCTAGCAATACACATCTGTGTCATAAGGGATTACACAAAGCATGCCCAAATATACTTTTCCTAAAAATGCTTTAAATACAGGCTGTTAAGTTTGGTGAGTTTTAAAGGAAGTGGTGTCAACATCGTTGCTACTTTCAACAGCCAAACACTAAACACAATAAAAAACAGGATATTACAGTGCGCAACAGAGTTGCCAAGCAACGTTGTTGACAGAGGCTATCAGGTATCGGATAGCCCCTTCTTACGATTGATAATCTTGTTAAGCCCCTGACGGGTAATTCCGAGGTAACGGGCCGCCAATCCCTGATTGCCGCCCGAACGCTCTAATGCTTTTTTGATCAACGCCTCCTCAGCCTCTTTAAGCGTTGGCAAACAATCCGCTGCAGAATCAAAAACCAGATCAAGCCCGCTGGATGGATGTCCGGGCATTTCGATCGCGAGGTTTTTGGCGATTTTATTCAAAAACGTCTCCTTGGATAGAGGGCCGCGGGAGTGCTGAACAACGGCATCATAGACCATCGACTTCAGCTCCCTGACATTTCCAGGAAAATCATATGTGGCAAGATATTGGCAGAGTTCCCCGCTAATATCCGGCGTCTTCTTGCCCAATGAGCTGGCCGCCTCTTCCGCAAAGAATTCAAGCAATGGCCGGAGATCACCCAGACGAGAACTGAGTGGCGGAATATGAACATGGTGCGCACAGAGCCGGTAATAGAGATCCTGCCTGAAATTTCCCGCATCAGCCATGGCAAGCAGATCGCGATTGGTTGCCGTTACAATCCTGGCATTCGTTGTCTTGGAGGTATCCGATCCGATCGGGAAATATTCCTGCTCCTGAATCAGACGGAGCAGTTTGATCTGCGAGGCATTACTAAGATCGCCAATTTCGTCCAGAAAGAGTGTTCCCCCCTCTGCCTGGGCAATCATACCCTCCCGGTGACGTTCTGCACCGGTAAAGGCCCCCTTGACATGTCCAAACAGGGTATCAGAGAAGACAGCATCATCAACACCGGCAACATTAACAGCAATAAACCGCCCCTTGCGCCCGCTGGCTTCATGAACGGCATGGGCGATCAGCTCCTTCCCCGTCCCGGTTTGACCGGTGATCAGCACCGGCTGGTTTGTCGGCGCAACCGCCTCCAGATAGTGGAAGATACGATTCATCTTTTCGTCATTGGTTACAATTGAGCTGAAGAAAGCCGGATTGCCAAGCTTTACATCCAGAATACGCTCCCTCAGCGCCGACACCTCCTGACGCAACTCCAGCGTCTCCAGCGCCCGCTTGGCAACCAGTCCAAGCGCCTCCATATCATATACCGGCTTGGTTATATAATCCCAGGCGCCAAGCTTGACCGCCTTAATAGCATCGGAAACGACACCAATGCCGGAAACGACAATCACGGGGGTTTCCGGCCTCATTTCGCGTGCCTGCCGCAAAAATTCAAAACCGTCCATAATCGGCATCCGCAGATCCGTGAAGACCAGATGCGGCTTTTCACGCTCAAAGATATCCAGCCCCTCACGCCCATTTCGTGCCTCAAGGACATGGTAGCCAATATCTTCAAAATAAAATGCAAAGCTCTTGCGAACGGTAATTTCATCGTCAATGACCAGAATAGAAAAAACGGATGTTGCAATATTTGAGTTCTGCAATCTATTGCTCCTATCTTCTTATATTTAAGACAAATAGCATACACCACCAAAAGAGTAGTGTTTAAGCAAGGGGACGGGCCGAAATTTACAAAGGCAGAATGTGGGTTTCATACTGAAAAAATCTATGTTAACCTTACACTGCCGGTGTACAAAAAAGTTGAATAAAATTTGTCAAAGGAGTTCAAATGTTTAAAAACAAGATGATCAGAAATTTTGCCGTTGCCCTGGGGTTATCAATCCTGGTCGCCGGTTTCGCTTTTGCAAACGCAGAAAACAGTCCCAACATCTCTCCCGATCAGGCTTTGGAAAAACTGATTGAAGGCAATAGGCATTTCGTTGAAAACAATTCAACAATCTCGGTAAAAAACAACTCCATAACCCGGGCTTCCCTGAGCAAATCCCAAAAACCTTATGCGATTGTGCTGACCTGCTCTGACTCACGGGTTCCACCGGAAATCATCTTTGACAAGGGGTTGGGCGAAATCTTTGTCATTCGCGTTGCCGGGAACATCCCGGATCCAGTCGTACTTGGCAGTATTGAATATGCCGCGGAACATCTGGGAACCCCGCTGATCATGGTCCTTGGACATGAGCGTTGTGGCGCTGTTACGGCTGCGGTAGATTCAAAGGGTAAGAGTACAGGCAGTAAAAATCTCGACGCAATAGTAAAAACCATCGAACCGAATATCAATGCTGCCAAGAAAAGCTGCAAGGCATGCAAGGATGGGAAAGATTGTTCTGGCGCAAACAAGGATGATTTTGTTGAATGCGTCAGCGATACGAACGCCAAAACGGTTGCCGCCAACCTGACAAAAAAATCAAAGATCATCAAACATCTGGTTGCCTCTAAAAAGGTCAAGATTGTTGCGGCCAAATACGATCTTGACGACGGCATCGTGACACTGTTCAAGTAAAAAAATTGTTCCTTTGTATTCCGGCCTTGAATGGTATCACATTCTAATGTCAGCATCAAACAGGAGGGGATATTGCATTTTACTCGCAATATCCCCTCCTGTTTTTATAAGCAGATCTGCCAATCAACGATCAAGCCGGTAACACTTAATTCAATACCTCGGCAATCTTGCTACTTAGTCCCCGCAAATCAAATGGCTTCTGAATAAAGTACATATCCTCCTCCATGATCCCTTTTTTGGATATGGTCTCGAACGTATGGCCGGACATGTACAGAATCGGGATCCCAGGCCTGATTCTGGAAATATTGTCCGCCATCTCTTTACCATTCATCAGCGGCATAATCACATCCGTCAGGATCAGGTCGATGGACTCCTGACGGTCTCTGCAGAACTCGATTGCCTCCTCGGCACAGGAAGCAAATTTGACCTGATAGCCAAGCTCCTCCAGCATCAGGGTTACCATCTGGCGAACCATAGCATCATCCTCAACCAGCAAAACCGTACCTGCACCGGTGACAGCCTCACAATTGGCCTGCGGTGCGACTGTCAGTTCCTCGGACATCCGTGGCAGATAGACCTTGAATGTTGTCCCCTGCCCCATAGCCGACTCCACATCGATAAAACCGTTATTCTGTGTCACAATACCGTAAATCGTAGCCAGCCCAAGTCCGGTACCTTTGCCAACCTGTTTCGTTGTAAAAAACGGCTCAAAGATATGCCTTGTGATCGAATGATCCATGCCGACACCAGTATCGCTGAAGGTTATAAGCACAAAATCACCCGGCGTGGCATCGATAAGCTGATAGGCCATGCTCTCGGTAACAGCGGCATTGGATGTCCGAATGGTTATTTTACCGCCATCCGGCATTGCATCCCGCGCATTGACGGCCAGATTCATAATAATCTGATCAAACTGCGTCGGGTCCATATTAACCCACCAGAGATCGCTGCATAAAACCGTCTCAAAAAGGATATCCTCGCCAATCAGCCGGGAGAGGGTTTTCATATAACCGGCCAGTGCGGCATTGACATCAAGTGGCGCCGGCTTAATGATCTGCTGCCTTGAAAAGGCCAGCAACTGACCGGTGATCTTGCAGGAATGCTCCGCCGCCGTAACAATCTCCAGCAGGTATTGACACTCCCGGCTATCGACCGGAAATCTCTTTTTCAGCATCTCGGAATAGCCGAGAATCACGGTCAGTTTGTTGTTGAAATCATGGGCGATTCCACCGGCCAGCCTGCCGATAGATTCCATTTTCTGCCCTTGCCGTAATCGTTCTTCCAACAGACGTTGCTCGCTGATATCAACGCCGAATAAAATAACACCAACAACCTCACCACAATTGAAAATCGGGTTGTTATACCATCTGATCGTCCTGATCTGCCCATCCCTGGTGATGATCCTGCTTTCATAGCTCCCGGCACACCCGTTCTGGATAATCGTCTTGAATTCAGCAAATTGCTCCGGCAACTGTTCTTGCAGAGTAACCAGGCTGAACCACTCCTGCCCGGAAATCTCTGGAAAATCATATCCGATCAGTTTCTCCGCGGTCTGATTCAACATTGTAATCCGGCCGGCAACATCAAGGCTGACAATCACAATATTCGCCACCTTGATCAGGTTATCAGAATACTCTTTAGCCCTGCTCAACTCGGCCTCTCTCTCACAGAGTGCAAACGCCATTCGAGAGATATTCTCCGACAACTCGCGCAGTTCAGCTACACCTGACACAGGCCACTCCCCGCTGCACCCCTCGCTGGCCAGTTTTCTGGTCTGGATGGCCAGAGCCTCAAACCCCTTGGCAAGACGTCTGGACATGACAATTGACAGCAGAATACCGGCCACTGTTATCAGCACAAATCCCAAAAATGCTATTCCGGCAGCGACCCTCAGCGTATGCATCGCTGCTGCGGAAGGGTGGGCAGTCAGGACATACCAGTCAATGGATGGGATCTGAATCATGCTGCCGATCATCTGTTTCCCTTCAAACTGAAAAACACCGGCGCTCGGCTGGCCGCTCTTGATCGCCTGCTCCACTATCGGAATATTACTTACATTAAGCTGCTGGGCCGTATACCTGCCATCCTGGTCAGCAATGATTTGACCCCGCCTGTCCGTAATCAATATCAGCAGTTTGTCTTTCTCACTAAGCCCCTTCAGCACCCTGACAAGACGCTTCAACTGCAACTCGGCAATAACGGCCATATCCTTTGCAGGCACAACATAGGCAACGGACAGCCCGCCACTGACCGACGACATGAACGTATCCGACCACTGCGGAGAATGATCAGCCCTGTTCTTTTTAACCGGACAGCTTGCCGAGAGATCAATATGCTGAAGTTCACGATTCCGCCCGGCATCGTATTCGGCAAGACCAACCGCCTTGATATAGCCATCACGAGTTATCAGATAAATTGCATCAATTGATTCAGACGAACCGATATGGGAATCAAGCATGTATTGCAGCTTATCTGCTGACAAATCTGTTTCCAGCATTCTGGCACTGGCCTTGGCAATCACCATTGTCGCGGTCAGATACCCCTGGATCTGCGCCCCGACGGCAGTTGCATACTCATGCTGACGATTCATGATCTCTTTTCTGATTTGCGGGACAAGCCAGAAGGTACCCAGCAGGGTAATCACGGTAAACGCAAAAATGATAACCAGTGTTGTCTGGATTACAATGATATGTCGAAGGGGGGTAACTTTCAAAAATTACTCCAGTGTCAGATATTGGCCGTTTTTGATAACCGTAAGATATGTTTTGCTCTTTGTATCTCCAAAGGCATCCAGCTCCAGTTCATGTTGCACACACTTGAATTTCCGGGTCTTCAACAGATATTGACGAATTGAATCACCCTTTTTGTTCTTGATTGCCTCCAGGGCAATATTGGTGGAATCATAACCGGCTAGACCGGCAAAACCTGGTTCATGCCCAAAACGGGCAAGAAATGCCTTTTTAAATGTCTGATAATCCCGGCGCTTATCGTTACGATCAATCACCTGGGCAATATAAACCCCATCAACCGCCCTCCCCCCCAACTCCACGAACCGTTCCGTTGCAGACCATTCCGAGGTTACGATGACGACCTTTTTATTGGATTTGCGGATCTGCTGACAGATCATTGCCGCATCAACGGAATTACCCAGCACAAGCACAATATCCGGTTCAGTGGAGAGCATTGAATCGACAGCCGTTTTAAAAAGCGGCTGATCCGAAGACCGATACTCCTTGATCATTAAAACTGTGCCGCCAAGCTTTTCAAACTGATCACGGAATCCCCTCAGCCAACTCATTGTGAATGACCGGTTATCGGTATCATAAATTATTGTAACCTTTCGATGACCAAGCCGCTCATACTGATACTGCGCACTTTTGGCTGCATATTCGTACGTATCAGAGAAAATCCGGAAAAAATTATCGTCCTTGCCGGTCAGTTCGGTTGTTGTCACAGTCGGACTGATCAGGATGCTCCTGGAGTCGTTGATCATAGGAAGAACAGCAATGGCCATACTGCTGGTCATCGGCCCAATGATACATTCGATCTTTTGATCAATCAGTGTTGATAAGGCCTTTCGAGCTACATCCGAATTCTGTTCATCGTTCATGATCACCAATTCTATAGGATGGCCATCGATACCGCCGGCAGCGTTTATTTGCTCAACGGCCAGAATCGCACCATTGCGTCCAGCCACACCCAGATCAGCCGCACGCCCGGTCAAACCGCCGATAAAACCGATTTTCACAGGTTTTGAACTACTGCAGGCGTACATCAAGAGGCAGGCAAGCAGGAGCGGAACAATATAAATTTTATCAATTTTTCCCATATCCGAATCACCTTTAAGCGGGTTATATCACAGTATATCCTTAATTTGCAGAGAAACAACTGTTTCACAGGGCTTTGAAAAACGTCATGAGGAAGGCCGGATGTAAGGCGCACGGAACGGAGCAGCCGAGGCATAACAGGTAGTTAGCCGAGGTGACTGTGACCTATGCAACGCCGCAGATGGCTCTCCGCAGTAGTTTTTCAAGGCCCTGTTCACCCCCCTTAGCACTTATCCCGCAACTATCCCAAAAGGCTGAATTTGCCACCACGGCAATCACAAAAGATTGCAACCATTTCAGCCCCTTTTTGACGACAACAATAATAATGTTAAACTTGACTTAACCAGCAGACACAAAACGGTCCGGCAACGTCCCCCATACGACCGGGAAAGCGGTCTCCATGCGCAGCCTAGCCATATTGATCATAATGCTTTTCATCTCATCGCCGCTCAGGTGCGAGGAGTTGTCCATTCTTGGCGGAATCATGCGGAACAGCGCAACAAACGACGGGTCATATTCATGGCAGGTGGAATATCTGCAACGGCTGGACAAACATTTTGCCGCCAGCGTTTCCTATCTCAACGAAGGGCATGTGCCCGACCATCATCGCGATGGACACGCCCTGACACTCTGGACACGCACCGATACCCTGAACCGTCAACTAACCCTGGCGGCAGGGGCTGGCCCATACTTCTACTATGACACAACGACTGCCAGAAACGGTGCAAACTACAGCAACAGCCATGGCTGGGGCACCATTTTCAGCCTGACAGCCACCTGGCATCTGAACAATAACCTGCAACTGATCCTGCGCAGCAATGCGGTCAAGACGTTCAACAGCATCGATACCTTTTCAACCCTGGTCGGAATCGGCTACAATCTGGAGCCACGCTACACAGAAGATGAGGCCGAAGCAGAAAGGGCCGACGGCAAGGCGCAAAAACTCAATGAGGTTACTTTTTTCGGCGGCCAGACCATCGTCAACAGCTTTAACTCCGACAAATCAATTGCCACAAGCATCGAATACCGACGCCGGCTGATGCGCTATCTGGATGGCACGGCGGCCTGGATCTATGAAGGGGATAACCGCCTCTTGCGCCGGCATGGCGCCAGCGCGCAACTCTGGGCGGTCAACAGTTTTCTGGATGATACGGTTTCGGTTGGAATGGGGGCTGGAGCCTACCTGTCCGTAGACCATTACCACAGCGCAAATCAACGCAACCGGACCGTCTCCGGCATCGTTTCACTGACGGCCAGTTACAGTTTTCATCCAGACTGGAATTTGCGAACATCATGGCATCGCATTGTTACGGATTATAATCGGGATACAGACATCTTGCTGGGCGGGATCGGCTATCGCTTTTAAGACGATTCAATTTCAAGAAAGATTCAAACCAGGCATTATTCTACTGAATCAAGCCATTACCGGGGGCAGAGCGGCACTTTCAGGGTTCTTGCCGAGTATTCCGATCTGAATGGCATAGGCCTCAATCACATCCTCCGCCTTGGCAGCCCCCATAGAGACCAGCAGATCCCCAAGCCTCTGTCCGATCTCTCTCTGCTTATCCAGGGCAAGCGCCACTGATTCAGGGCGGACCATCTTCAAATCAACCATAATCTCACCGATTCTTTTGTCTCTTCCATCTGCCGCACAAGGCGCTGCTGCAGAACGGTTAAGCTCCTTCAATCCCAGCAGATGCTGGCAGACACGCATATCGCAATTTTTTACATGGTTTACCAAAACCCTGATCAATTGTCTTGTTATCGACAACAGCAACTCCTTGGTCAATGGCTCGCTATGGATGATCTCCTTGAACCGTTTCAACGTTTCAATTGTATGGGCATGCTCCTGGATATGTACCTCTGCTTTTGGATAACCGCTCTTTTCGATCAGACGCTCCTCATAGCTGAAATGATTGGCGGTAAAGTCCTCCAGACTGGCAAACAACCGGAATACAGCCTCCTCGCTCTTGCCATCGCCAAGGGCCTCAGAGAATTCATTATACATAAAGAAGAGATCCTGATGCTGCTGATCAATCTCAGGAATGCCGGATATCAATTCAGACGGATATTCTATTGCCATACTTGAGTTTCATCCTTTAATGTTGCAAATGCTCCATGAATCACCCATCCTTTGGCAGGATCATACTCATGAAATTCTTCCAGGTGGTCACCTGTTTTGAACAACACCAGATCAGCCGTCCTGCTCTGCCGTGTTATCCCCTGAGAAACAATGCTGCGAACAACCTTACAGGCATCTGCCAATGCTGAAAAAAGCATTTCTCCTCCCATAACATCATTTTTTTAAATTTTATAACAGGTATACGTTACATGAATATGACGATCGGGAAATATTCTTGCAAAACCTGTACAGTGCTGGTTTACAATGCAACAAGAAACATACTGACGATTGAAAACAGCCCTGCAAGGATGTAAGCTTGATTTCAACCTCTCTTTGAAACGGGATCTACATGAACCGACTTCTCTATTATCTGCTCCTATTCAGCCTGCTTGTCTTCAGCATGCCAGCCCTGGCCGAGGAAACAGCCCCTCCTGCCCAGCCCCAGACCGCACAGCCAACGGCGGAACCACAAGCGGAGGCAAAAACCGAGTTTGTCCACGAACTGGACCCCTATTACAGTCAGGTTTCCCTGCATATCCCGCTTACCAGCCAGCCAATCGCCGTGCTGACCGATATGAATGAATTCCAGGTCTACCGCAGACTGTTCGTTGACTCGCTGGTTCCCCGCTACATGCTGCTGGAGGCCGCCGTCTTCCCCATGCCCTTATTAGGTGTGGCAGCTAAACATTATGTCCCTGATTTTTATCGTGATTTCAACATCGGTAGCAGCAATATCAACCTGATTGAGGCAATCACCGCCGGCTTTCAGGAGCCCTATGCCTTTTCGATCTTTTTTGGCGACATGGTCAGCTTTGTCAAGCCGGGAGAGGGAAAGGTTGGTTCCAACAAGGGTTACATGGGGTATATGGCCAGCTACTCAAATCAGCATATCAAGCGCAATGTCCTGATACCGGACCATAATCTGGAAGTGGAGTGGAAGACCAAGGGAGACTGGATCTTCAGGGATCAGAAACAGTCCTGGAGTTTCCGGGTCGGTGCAAAGGTCCACGACAATCCGGAAATCGCCAACAGTTTCTACCTGGGGTTGAGGCGAAGTAACCTGGACTATCTCGGCAACCTGCTCAGCTTCATGCACAACAGCACAATCGATTTTCGCTGGGACTTCTCGGCCAGGGATGGACGACTGTTGCGGCAGGAATATATTATCGGCAAAAAATTTCCGATCAAGGCATGGCATGTCGCCTTCAAGATGGATGTCGGCCTGATCTGGGAGGACCCGGCCCGCTATTCCGGCTCACTGCGTGACAAGGATTTCCAGAACCTGACCGCTGTAATCCGGCCTAATATCGAGTTCTAACAGGGCTTTAAAAACGTCATGAGGAAGGGCGGATGCAAGGCGCACGGAACGGATCAGCCGAGGCATAACAGGTAGTCAGCCGAGGTTACGGTGACCTTTGCAACGCCGCAGACGGCTCTCCGCAGTAGTTTTTCAATGCGCTGTTACAAACGTCATCCGCGAGGTAAAACCATCAAAGAACTGGCCAGACTGCTAACCTATATCCGTTCAAACCGCAGGCGTTATCTCGCTGGCGCCGGGTTCCTGATTGCCACGAACGGATTTGCCATGCTGATCCCCTGGCTGATGAAGCTTGCCGTGGATGCACTGCAGAAACCGGACAGCGCAAGCCAGAGCGTCTCAAGATACGCCCTGCTGATTATCATCTGCGCCCTGCTGCACTGCGTCACACGGATCTACTCACGCACCACGGTGCTGAACGCAGCACGAATCATCGAATTCAACATCCGCAACGACCTCTTCAAGCATCTGCTCAAACTGGACAACAGCTTCTTCTCAGCCAACCGGACCGGCGACATCCTCTCCCGCTTCTCCAACGACCTGACCAATGTACGCATGCTGGCCGGTTTCGGCGTGATGAGCAGCATGAATACCGTCATCCTCTACATTTCTGCCGTTACCCTGATGACGAGCATCCATCCGCTGCTGACACTACTGGCCATCCTCCCCTTCCCGATCATGCTGCTGATCGTAAAAAAGATCAGCAACCGGATGTACCGGGAATCACTGATTGCCCAGGAAAAATTGGCCCAGCTGACCAGTCTGGCCGAGGAATCCGTTTCATCCGTGCGGCTGATCCGCTCATACTGCCGTGAAGAACACTTTCAGGAGATCTTCGATGCATCCGCCCGGGAATACCTTGATCAAAACCTGACACTGGCCCGCCTGCGCGGCCTGATTGTGCCTGTCATGGCCACGGCAACCGGCGCCGCCACACTGGTCGTCCTCTTTGCCGGCAGCCGGTTGGTCATCAGCAACGCCATCACCCTGGGGGACTTTGTCGCCTTCAGCGGCTATCTGGCCATGCTGGTCTGGCCGACTGTCATGCTGGGCTGGATCATGACCCTTTCCCAGCGCGGGGCATCCTCCATGGCACGCCTGAATGCAATCCTCTCCACCGAACCGGAGGTCTCCGATTCAAGCGATGCCGTTGAGGCAACGGCCATAGAGGATACTATCGAATTCAATAACCTTGACTTTGAATATGGCCAGACCAGAATACTGGAGGGGATCTCGTTCCGCATCAGGGCTGGCGAAACGATCGGCATAACCGGAGAGATCGGCAGCGGCAAATCAACCTTGCTCAAGCTGATCCCGAGACTGCTGCCGGTCAGAAATGGCATGCTCAAAATCGATGGGGTTGATATCAACCAGCTGACGGTTAGAGGTCTACGGACGCTGATCGGCTATGTTCCGCAGGAAACTTTTCTCTTCTCGCGCAGCATCCTTGAAAATATCTGTTATGCTTGCAACGATGGCGATGCAAACGAGGCGGCACGCCAGGCCGGTTTCAGCGAGGACATCAATGGCTTCCGCGATGGCATGGAGACCATGATTGGCGAAAAGGGGGTTACCCTCTCCGGGGGGCAGAGACAGCGTCTCTCCATCGCCCGCGCCCTGCTGACCGCCCCGCAGATTCTGCTACTGGATGATCCACTTTCGGCCGTGGATGCCGGCCGGGAAGACGAGATTCTCTCATCGCTGCGCCAGTTCTACACCGGGAGAACGGTATTGATCGTATCCCAGAGACTCTCCGCATTCCGGGATTGCGACCGGATTATTGTCCTTAAGAATGGAAAAATTACCGAATCAGGCACAGAATCGGAGCTGCTTTCCCTGGGCGGCATCTATAGAGCAATGGCTAACAACGAAAGAAGCTGACAGCCCCCCAACCGAACGGAGCGAATGAATGAAAACACTCCTTGACGAACATTGGCACCATCTACCAGAAAACGAGATTGTCGAACTACTGGAGACATCTACCATTCAAGGGCTGGATACATTTGAGATCCGTCACCGCCAGGAACAGTTCGGCCCGAACCTGATTACCCCCAAAAAGGGAAAGAGCAGCCTGGTCATCTTCCTGCTCCAGTTCCACCAACCACTGATCTATATCCTGCTCGCCTCGGCAATTATCACCTCTTTTTTGCAGGAATGGGTTGATGCCGGGGTTATCTATGGCGTTGTCCTGGTCAATGCAATCATCGGTTTTCTTCAGGAAATCAAGGCGGTCAAGGCGATTGACGCCCTGAGCCGGATTGTGACAAGCAGCGCAACCGTGCTGCGCAGCGGGGAACGGCGGCAGATACCGGCGGCAGAACTGGTACCGGGGGATATTGTCTTCCTGCAATCCGGCGACAAGGTTCCGGCAGACCTACGGCTGATCAGCTGCCGGGAACTACAGGTCAACGAATCGGCGTTGACCGGAGAATCACTGCCCAGTCTTAAAAAAACCGCGACACTGGCCCATGATACCCAACTGGGTGACCGCTGCAACATGGCCTATTCATCAACCCTGGTAACCTACGGCGTGGCCAGCGGAATTGTGGTTGCAACCGGCGACCAGACCGAAATCGGCCGCATCAACGAGATGATCGCCTCGGCCGATATCCTGGCAACACCGCTAACCAAAAAACTGACCCGTTTTAGCAACGTCCTGCTCTACGTCATCCTCGCACTTTCGGCCGTTACATTCTTTGTCGGCATACTGCGTGGCGAAGGGTGGCTGGAGATGTTCATGGCCGTTGTCGCCCTGGCTGTCGGCGCGATCCCGGAGGGGTTGCCGGCCGCTGTAACCATAACCCTGGCCATCGGCGTAGCCAAGATGGCCAAACAAAATGCCATCATCCGTAAACTGCCAGCGGTTGAAACACTGGGAAGCACGACCATCATCTGCTCCGACAAGACCGGCACTCTGACCCAGAATCAGATGACCGTCCTGGAGATTGCCGCTGGCGGCGAGCTATACCAGCTTTCCGGCGCTGGCTATACCCCTGTCGGCTTCTTCAGCCGCAACAATGAGACCATCAACCCGGCTGAACAGCCGGCGCTGGAGGAGTGCCTTCAGGCAGGGGCACTCTGCAATGACGCCACACTGGGCAAAGTCAACGGCGAATGGCAGATTGAAGGGGACCCAACAGAGGGGGCGCTGCTGGTTGCCGCCCGCAAATCGGGAATAACGTCGTCCGAAATTACTGTCATAAATCCACGCATTGACGCAATCCCCTTCGAATCCCAACACCAGTACATGGCAACCATGCACAACGACAACAACCAGACCCTGATCTACATGAAAGGAAGCACAGAGAGCGTGCTGGAGCGCTGTAGCTGGATGCTCTCACCAAACGGGACAAGCCAGCCCATGGATCATCATTTCTGGCAGAGACAGGCAGAGGAGATGGCGGAGCGGGGGCTGCGCGTTCTGGCCTTTGCCCGGCTAAGGCCCAAAAATAACATAGAACATCTGGATCATGAAGATATCGCCAGCGGCATGGTCTTTCTGGGACTGCAGGGGATGATTGATCCGCCACGGCCAGAGGCAGTTGCTGCCGTACGGGCCTGTCAGGCCGCCGGCATCCAGGTCAAGATGATTACCGGCGACCATGCCGTTACCGCTGCTAGTATTGCGGGGCAGATCGGTCTGAACAGTGGGTCGGAAGCCATGGTGCTTACGGGGCGCGATCTGGCGGCACTTTCTGACAGTGATCTGCTGGAGATGGCCGAGAAAACAGCCGTTTTTGCCCGGGTGGCACCGGAACAGAAACTGCGCCTTGTGGAGGCGCTGCAGGCGCGAGGCCATGTGGTTGCCATGACCGGAGATGGTGTTAATGACGCCCCGGCGCTGCGGCAGGCCGATATCGGCGTGGCAATGGGGGTTGGCGGAACAGAAGTTGCCCGTGAAGCGGCCGATATGCTGCTGACCGACGACAACTTCTCGACCATTGAAGCGGCGGTTGAAGAGGGACGCGGTGTCTATGACAATCTGGTCAAGTTCATTACCTGGACACTGCCGACCAACCTGGGTGAGGGACTGGTGATCATGGTTGCTGTTTTTGCCGGAACCCAGCTGCCAATACTGCCGGTGCAGATCCTCTGGATCAACATGACAACCGCCGTGCTGCTTGGTCTGATGCTGGCCTTTGAGCCAAAGGAACCGGGCATCATGTCACGTCCCCCGATGGACCCGCGCCAGCCGCTGATGACACATGAGGTCAAAATACGGATCATCCTGGTCGGCTTCCTGCTCCTGCTGGGATCATTCGGACTGTTTGAATGGCAGCTGCGCCAGGGAAGCTCACTGGCAGTCGCCCGTACCTGCGCCAGCAATGTTTTTGTCTTCGGAGAACTATTCTACCTGTTCAACTGCCGCTCACTGAAACTGTCGATCTTCAAAATCGGGCTATTCAGCAACAGATGGCTGCTATGGGGGGTAGGGATCATGGTCGGACTACAACTGCTCTTCACCTATCTTCCGATTATGCACATCGCATTTGGAACAAGCTCCATCGGCCTGCAGGAGTGGATTCCGATTATCGGCGCATCTTTTATGGTCTACATCATCATCGAAATGGAAAAATGGATCAGAAAACGGCATAAAAGCAAATAATTCAGTGTACTACCCCGCAGCAAACTGCGGGGTAAAGCGCCAGCAATTTTATTCTCTTATCAAAGCAAGTTTCGAAAAATTTATTAAAGCCATACCTACGCTACCAATACCAGAGTAAAGATCAAAAGACAGGATTGTTCTTCACTCCGCCTATCTATCCCTGACAGCATTGGCAGAACATACATCAACAAACACAGCTATTGACGATACAAGGCAATTAACATAAAGTTTGCGTAACTAATTATTAGCAATGCAAACCATTTCATCTAATCAACCATGGGGCACTGATGAGCAACAAACGGGAAGAAATTACTGAAGTAATTGACAACTTCCGACGCATATTTCAAGCAACAATCAAATATTCAAAAGATGCCGAACGTTCAACACGGCTGACTGCTCCCCAACTATGGGCCTTGAAGGTATTAGGCAATGAATCACCAATACGCGTTTCAGACCTTGCGCGCTTGATGTATCTAACCCCGGCAACAGTTGTCGGAATAATCGACAGGCTTGAAGAAAAGGGACTGGTAACACGAACACGCTCAAGCAAAGACCGCAGATCAGTCCATCTGGAACCGACTAAGGCCGGAATTGAAATTGTTGCCAAATCTCCTGAAGTAACACAGACCGTCCTGCTGAAAGGTCTTGAGGAGTTGTCAGACAAGGATTTTAACACCGTAATTGAGGGAATGCATTTAATCGTGCGGATTCTTGGAGCAGAGGATATCCCCCCTCGACCGCTGCATGGTTAAGCCGGAACCTACAATTTTGCGGAAATAATTTTAAATCTGCTTTTCTTTTGTTGCACTGACACAAAACCGCTTCAATGTTGCCGATTGATTACACCTAAGTACTTTCTTCGAGGTGAAATGTCGCAGAAGCAGCCGATCCGTAGCTTACAAAAAGCTACAAGCACTTTAAGGATTAATACATGAAACGTCGTTTAAATCTGTTAAGGGAATTTTCAATACCACTGATTGCCGGTGTTATAGCTGCCATGTACTGGGCCAACCTGTCGCCTGATACTTACAACAAATTTGTTTACGAGCCGTTGTTTGGCGGTTTGTCTTTTCATTTCATTTCAAATGAACTTTTTATGGTACTTTTTTTCGCCATTGCTGCCGTTGAAATCACACAAAGCTGTCTGCCTGGTGGCAGTTTGAATCCAGCCTCCAAGGCTATCAACCCGCTGCTGGGAACCCTGGGCGGCGTAGTCGGACCAATTGCCGTTTATTTTATATTTAATTCCTTCTTTGGTTCTTCAGAGCTGACAAGGGGATGGGGTATCCCTACGGCTACCGATATTGCTCTGGCTTGGCTGGCTGCACGTATGGCATTCGGAGACCGGCACCCGGCTGTCTCGTACCTGCTTCTGCTGGCCGTGGCGGATGATGCCATCGGACTGGCCATAATTGCCATATTCTATCCAAACCCCAACTTGCCTACTGAGCCTGTCTGGTTGCTGCTGACCTGCCTTGGAATGCTGGTCGCTTACGTTCTACGCAACTTGAAAGTCCAAAACTACTGGTACTATCTGGTTCTAGGCGGGGTCTTAAGCTGGACAGGCCTACATAGTGCCCATCTGCACCCTGCACTGGCGCTTGTTTTTATCGTACCGTTTTTACCCCATTCAAAATGGGAATCTAAAAAGATATTTGAAGATGACCCTGCTGACCGTTCGCCTATGAATCAGTTTGAACATGAGTGGAAAATAGTGGTTGATTTCGGTCTTTTCATGTTTGGACTGGCCAATGCAGGAGTTGAGTTTTCCAGTATTGGAACAGTTAGCTGGATTGTACTGGCAGCGCTTGTTATTGGTAAGACTGCCGGAATTTTCGGCTTTGGATGGCTTGCAACACGTCTGGGTTTCGGCATGCCCAGAGGCATGCGCAGACGAGAATTGCTAGTGGCCGGTATGATTGCCGGCACCGGATTTACCGTAGCGCTATTTGTATGCGGAGAAGCGTTTACCGATATTGCGATAAAAGGTGCCGCCAAGATGGGCGCAATGTTTAGCATTGTTGCAGCAATAACCGGCGTTGCCATGGCGAAATTACTTAAAATCAAAAGGATTAGCTGAATGCTGATTTTATATTAAAATTAAAACAGAAAAGGCAATTATCATGAAAAATACTCTTGATCTGGCACTGATCGGTAATGGGCAGGTAGCTGCGCTGATTGATGCTTCGGCAGAAATTGTCTGGTACTGTCTGCCCCGCTTCGACGGGGATCCGGTATTCAATTCGCTTTTGCAAGAGCATGGAATCGGTGAGGGAAAAGGCTATTGTTCCATTGAGGTACTTGACCAGAGTAGCTCGGAACAGAGCTATCTGCCCAACTCTGCCGTCCTGGTAACACGCATTACCGATGTGCGGGGATCGGTTGTGGAAATCAGCGACTTTTCTCCGCGTTTCAGAAAATATGGTCGCATGTTCACCCCGATGATGCTGATCAGGCAGATTCGTCGAATACAGGGGAGTCCCAGAATCTGCATCCGTATCCGGCCAGCCAGAAACTACGGCGGCGAACAGTGTGAATTTACCAATGGAAGCCACCATATCCGCTACGTATTAGCCGACATGTCGCTACGGGTTACAACCGATGCATCCATAACAGCCATCCTCCAGGAACTCCCTTTCATACTTGAAGACGAACTGTCGCTCATTTTTGGTCCCGACGAGACCATTCAGGAAAATAGTCATGAACTGGCACGGAGATTCAAGGACGAAACCCTGGCTTACTGGCACGAATGGGTGCGCGATCTGGGTATTCCGTTTGAATGGCAGGATGAAGTCATTCGCGCAGCGATTACCCTGAAACTGAATACCTTTGATGACACCGGCGCCATTGTGGCGGCCATGACCACCTCCATACCCGAATCGCCAAATTCCGGCAGAAACTGGGATTATCGCTACTGTTGGCTGCGTGACGCCTATTTTGTGGTCAACGCATTGAACCGTCTCGGCACCACCCATACCATGGAGCGTTACCTGAGGTATCTGGTCAATGTCGCCGCCGGCTCTGTTGACGGAACCCTGCAACCAGTCTACGGCATTGACGGCAAGACACGCCTGGAAGAGAGTGAAGTGACAACTCTAAACGGATATCGGGGGATGGGACCGGTACGGGTCGGAAACCAGGCATATACGCAGATTCAGCATGATGTATATGGCTCGGCCATTCTGGCTGTTGCCCATGTATTTTTCGATCAGCGCCTGATGCAGCGGGGAGATGAGACTCTCTTCCAACGACTGGAGCCGCTGGGCGAAGCTGCCGTCAAGGCATACGATCAGCCTGATGCGGGACTGTGGGAGCTTCGCGGAACCAGGCGCGTTCATACGTTTTCGAGCGTAATGTGCTGGGCTGCCTGCGACAGGCTGGCGCTGATCGCCCAAAAACTGGGTTTGAAAGAACGTGCCGACTACTGGCGCAATCACGCCGACATTATTTACATGGTGATTTACCGGCGCGGCTGGAGCGAGGACAAACAGGCCTATGTGGCATCATTCGAGGGAGATACGCTTGATGCCAGCATGCTGCTTCTGCATGACGTAGGTTTCCTGTCAGCGGATGACCCACGTTTCGCATCAACCGTTGAGGTAATCGAGCGGGAGTTGCGACGGGGTGACTATATTTTCAGGTACATTGAGGAGGACGACTTCGGTGCGCCTGAAAATGCCTTCGTTGTCTGCACCTATTGGTATATCTATGCCCTGGTGGCTCTCGGGCGCAGCGAAGAAGCCAAACTGCTGTTTAAAAACCTGCTGTCGCGGCATAACCGCCACGGCCTGATTGCCGAACATATAAATATCCAAACGGGAGAGCAGTGGGGCAACTTTGTCCAGACCTACAGCATGGTCGGACTGATCAATGCGGCCATTCGGCTGAGTAAACGCTGGGACAGCGCTTATTGAGGGTACAGATTCGCCATGTTTGTTTCAACTGGAGGAATCATGAACATTGATTACATCCTTAAAAAGATAAAATTATTCACCGATTATCTGGCCGGAAAGTCCAACATGGTCAATCACCGGGAAGTAATTAAAGAAGTAGTTGCTGGAGTAGAACACTCCTGGGTCTACTACATTATTCTTCTATTGGCTGGCCTGATTGCCCTTTTGGGTCTTCTGACAAACAGTACTGCAGTAGTTATCGGCGCCATGCTGATTTCTCCTCTGATGGGACCGATCATATCTTCAAGCCTGGCATTCGCCATTGGGGATCTGCCGCTTGCCAGACGGGCCTTCAAAACAATCGCAGTCAGCGTCGGACTGACTATTCTGGTAACTGCCTTTTTTTCATTTTTATCCCCTTTGAATGAGCCGACAGCCGAGATACTGGCCAGAGTGCGCCCGAATATTTTTGATATGTTCGTAGCCGTCCTTTCAGGAATTGTCGGCGCAATTGCACTTTGCACCAGACGCAACTACCTGATAACAGCTACCGGCGTAGCGGTTGCCACCGCTGTAATACCTCCACTGAGCGTAACCGGATACGGTATCGGCACCGGACAGTTCATGCTGGCCTCCGGAGGCTTCCTGCTGTTTTTTACCAACTTTGTGGCCATTGTACTGACTTCGGATCTCGTCTTTCTGATCCTGGGTTTCAGATCAAGGCACACAGAAGTGCAGCAGTATTCTCCCCGCAAACGGCTGCTGATTATTTTTACTCTACTGATGCTGATCTCCATACCGCTTGTTTACACTCTTGTTGTGGACATCAAAAAAGTCAAAGAGAAAAAAAATATTGAAAACGCGCTGAAAGGTCAGCTCAACAAGGAACAGGCCTCGCGCATGACCAGCTACAGCTATCTGCCGCAGAACGGCAAACTCATTATAAAAGCTTCGGTCAACACGGTGAAATATATCGATGCAGAATCAAAACAGAAAATTGAGCAGGATCTCGCCGGACTATTGAAGATGCCGCTGGAAGTTATGCTGGAGCAGGTGATAGTAGCATCGGAGGATGTGTACAAAAAACCGGTAGAGCTGCCTCTTCTGAAGGTCGCGACTCAACCGGCGCCACAGATCGAGACCGCCCTCCAGATCAGAAACAAGGTGACTCAGCTTGCCATAAAAGCTGAAAACGAGCTGTCCCGGGCTCTCGCGCCTTTTCCTGTTTCCGATGTCAGACTAACCTTTGGAGACAAAGAAGGATCTGTTCAGGTTTCCGCCTCCATAAAGCGTGACTACCCGGTAAGCGAAGACGAAAAAGCACTTTTAAGCCGGCTTGTCGAGCAGTCTCTGAAACTGCCTGTAGCCTTATCATTAACAACCGTGCCATTGCTCACGCCACTCATCTTTGACGATGCAGGCGCTCTTTCAGCAACAAGCGCTGAGTCATTGGCCATCATCAGGCAGTTGTCGCCAGTGAATGGAACATTCAGGTTCCTGCTGGAATCGCAAGCAAGAAACGACATAAAAAGGTTGTCCGCTGTGAAACAGCACCTTACTCAAAATCTCTCGGTTCCGAACGAATCAATATCGATGCGTTCCACAAACAGGCTAAGAAAATCAGGCACGGTTACGCTTCGTATTGTCCGCAAATAAAAGAAGGGTACAAAAGGGAACAGCCAAGGAGGCCCGATGAAAAATGAAAGTTCCGGTTTTTCGTTTCGTTCGCTAAAACTTTCACTGCGGTTCGTGGTCCCGCTGGCGATCGCTCTGGGACTGCTGGCCTATGCGGTTGTGCCGCTGGTTGACCGGATGACTCAAGTCTGGTTCGTCAGAGATATGGATATCCGCTCCAGACTGATTGCCAATACGCTGCATGAGCCGCTGGTTGAGCTTGTCCGACAGGAGAACAAGGCCAGGATCAATGCGCTGCTGCTGCGGACAATAAAGGATGAACGGCTGCTGGCCCTTGGCTACTGTGATGACACCGGTAAAATGCTCTACCGCACTCCAACCTTTCCGGCATCACTGGACTGTTCCTCGGCCAAAGGCGCCAACCCGCTTCACAGGCTGCCCCAGGGTGCTGTCCATGTCGCCATTCATCCCATCGAGCAGGAAGGGATGCAAAAAGGATCGCTGGTCCTGGTCCATGACATGAGTTTTGTCGAGCGCCGCAGCGCCGATACCCGCAAATACGTGATCATGCTCTTTGCACTGCTGGGGGTTGTCATCTCCGTCATCACGGTGTTTGTGGCGCATCTCAGCTGGCGCGGCTGGATGGAAGGGGTGCGGGCGATGCTGCGCGGCGAAGGGATTCTGAAGCCGTTTTCCCAGCCGGCGGTTGCCTCTGAAATGCAGCCGCTGGTGGGCGACCTGCGGACACTGCTGCGGGCGCTGGACAGCGAACGGCGCTTTGCCGATGACTCCACCATCACCTGGAGTCCCGATTCCCTTCGCCGTCTGCTCCACAAACAGCTTACCGGCGAACGGATCATCGTTGTTTCTAACCGCGAACCGTACATCCACAGCGAGGAAGATGGCGAAATCCGGGTACATCGTCCGGCCAGCGGCCTGGTGACTGCCGTCGAACCGGTCATGCGCGCCTGCTCCGGCACCTGGATCGCCCACGGCAGCGGCAACGCCGACCGGGAGACTGCAGACAGTCATGACCGGGTTCAGGTGCCGCCGCATGATCCCGAATACACACTGCGGCGCATCTGGCTGACCAAAGAGGAAGAAAGCGGTTATTATTACGGTTTTGCCAACGAGGGCCTTTGGCCGCTCTGCCACATCGCCCACGTGCGCCCGATTTTTCGCTCCAGCGACTGGCTGCAGTATGTGGCAATCAACCAGCGCTTTGCCGATGCGGTGGTAAAAGAGGCGGACAGCGATGACCCGGTCGTACTGGTGCAGGATTATCACTTCGCGCTGCTGCCCGGCATGATCCGCAAGGCGCTCCCCAAGGCGACCATTATCACCTTCTGGCACATCCCCTGGCCAAACCCCGAGTCATTCGGCATCTGCCCCTGGAGGGAGGAACTGCTCAAAGGCATGCTCGGCAGCACCATCCTCGGATTTCACACACCTTTCCACTGCAAGAACTTCCTGGAAACCGTGGACCGCTATCTGGAAACACGCATCGAGCACGAATCTTCCACTATTTCCCGTCATGGAAACCTGACCATGGTGGAAAGCTATCCGATCTCGATTCAGTGGCCGCCCCCCTGGCAGGATACACAACCATCCATCGAGCAGTGCCGTTCCGAAATCTGTACGACGCTGGGCTTACCGCTGGGTCACAAAATCGGGATTGGAGTGGATCGACAGGACTATACCAAAGGGATTCTGGAGCGTTTCCGGGCCGTGGAAAAGCTGTTGGAAATGTATCCGGAGATGATTGGACACTTTACATTTATCCAGATAGCAGCGCCTACCCGCTCGGCCCTCGATGATTACCAGGCATTTGAAGCGCAGGTACGCAACCTGGCCACGCGCATCAACCAGCGCTTCTCAGATGGAACCTGGCAGCCTATTTGCCTCAAGGCCGAGCACCATGAGCCGGAAGTGATCAACCGTTACTACCGGGCTGCGGATGTCTGCATGGTGACCAGCCTACACGACGGCATGAACCTGGTGGCAAAAGAGTTTGTCGCTTCCCGCGACGACGAGCAGGGCGTACTGGTATTGAGCCAGTTTACCGGGGCGGCCCATGAACTGCACGAGGCGCTCATCGTCAATCCGTACCATATCGAACAGACCGCAGAAGCGCTCTATCGGGCTCTGACCATGCCTGATTTTGAACAGCGCGAGCGCATGCTTAGCATGAGGGCGCTGGTGAGGGACTTTAATGTCTATCGCTGGGCCGGCAGAATGCTTCTGGACGCTGCCCGTGTCCGCCAGCGGGAGAAGCTGGCAAGCAGAATCGGAAAGGAGTCATGATGCCTGTTTACCTGTTCAGCTCGAAAGGGCTTGCGGCCTTTGCCGCCTATCTGTCACCTGACACCCTGTTTGCCTTTGACCTGGACGGCACCCTGGCGCCGATTGTCGAGGACTATTCAGCCGCGCAGCTTGACGAGCAGGTGCGCGCCGCCCTGCAGCGACTGATCAGGCTTGCCAAAGTTGCCGTTATCACCGGCAGGTCGAGACAGGATGCCCTGGCCATTCTTGGCGTGGAACCGCACCTGCTTATCGGCAACCACGGCGCTGAATGGTCATCTGTCCCGAACAGCAGTTTTATTCAAGACTGCAACTCATGGCAGGAGCAGCTCCAGAGGGAGCTGCGTGATGTTCAGGGCATAGAATTCGAGCCAAAGGGGGAATCGCTGTCGCTTCATTACCGCAAGGCTGACGACCGCGAAAGCGCGCTTGAACGGATTGATGCCGCTGTCACAAAACTTGAACCGGGCCCGAGAAGTATTGGGGGGAAATTTGTTGTAAATCTGCTGCCGATGACAGCGCCTACAAAAGGTGAGGCGCTGCTGGCTGCCATGAATAAACTAGGTGTCAGGCGGTCTGTTTTCTTTGGAGATGATGTTACTGATGAAGAGGTCTTTCTGCTGAAAAATGCGGACATCTTCGGCATACATATCGGAGGGGAGAGTCGGACGGCGGCCTCATATTACATAAACAACCAGTCGGAAATGCCTGCCATTCTCAATTTAATAACAACTACACTGAACACCATGAGCAGCTATTAACAGTGAAACATGCTAATCCTAATGCATCGGCACCTATTGCACTTCGAGCTTGAATCCGCCACTTTTAAAACGGATAACCAAGACCAACAAAGATCGCCGGGCCATTCTTGCCGACGCCCAAATCGACCCGGCCAACAATATTGGGGCGAACAATGGCCCTGAAGCCAACCCCGGGATTAAATTCAAAGCTTTTGACCGTGGCCTTGTCCAATGACTCCATAACCGCCCCCAGATCAACAAATGGGGCAATCTCCCAATCGGCAGTAACATTGAAGATCTGCCAGCGGAAAAGACGAATCCGCTCCTCCAGGTTGCAGAGCAGGAAGCTGCTGTCGATAAAACGATTACGCCCGTAACCACGCAGGCTGTTCTCACCACCCAGGATACTCCGTTCCAGAAAGGGAACATCATTCCCCAGGGTCTGATTGTACATCAGCCTGAACACACTGATATAACGGGCGTTATCCAGAGGGATAAACCCCTTGACCTCTGCCTCGTAATGGCGGTAATCGGCGGAACTGCGCAATGCCTTGAGACTCTGCTCCACCGATACCTTGCCATAATAACCGGAGGTTGGCGTATCACGATTATCAAGGGTGCTGTAAACAAAACCCAATTTGTTTGCATGGGCGGTGAAGCCATCCAGCCCCGGCACGTCCGCCACGGAAAATTTGCTTGTTGTTGCCGGAACCTTGGTCACCGCACCGTTTCTGATATCAACATCACGAAAACGGTTTCCCAGAATCAGCTGCAGATTATCGGCAATCTTATATCCGACCAGAAATGTATAGCCGCGCTCTTCACTGGTATAATTGGTCTCCATCTGCTGTGAACTGTTGGCATGGAATCCGTAGAAACGGGCCGAACCATCGGCAAAGGCGTAGGCAAAGAGGTTCAGATCCAGTTTTTTATCCAACAGCGAGGTGTCTTTCATCCTCAACTCATAGTCATAGTTGATCTTGGTCGAATATGATAAGTTGAACTCGAAATTGCGCTCCGGCTTGGGATAGATTGAACCATACAGTGAGGTGGTGACACCGGAATACTTGTTATGGTTAACCTGCGGGGCCAGCATGGTTGTAATCTCGTCATTCTTGTCATGAAAGAGGAAGGCGCCCAAGCCACCCATTGTAATCCCCTCGTTGGGGGTTGATGCGATGACCGGCAGCGGTATGGTGACAAGCTTGACCTTCTCCCCACAGTTGTCACAGGGAAGCAGAACCATGTCATCCTTTGGAATATAGCTGGTACAACCGGAGACAAACCCTGCCAGAAGCAATAAGAGAACAACGGGAATAGATAATTTCATAGGACTTAAACCTGATTTAATACCAATTTAAAATCAAAAATAAGGCAAAAACGGCGAGGATTGAAGCGACGAAGGCGTACAATATCAGTGCGTTGATGAGCCAAAGACAAGCCAAGACTTGTGCAGAGCAGCGTCGAAGCAAGGTAGCGCTTTGATTTTGGATTGGTATAACAATTGTTTTTTGATAGTTTACGTCTGTAGCGGTCGTTTGTATCACTCCATTCCATAGGGTGTCAAGAATACACTTGACCGGTCTGGATCTAAAAATGATGCCCACTGAAAATAGGGTACGCTAATCACTCTTGTTTCCATAACAGCGCTACTATATATTGAACTGCATTTATCTGCCGCTCCCTGCAAGAAATTATACAGAGGCCCAAGGCTCCCATGAAGTTGAACTCCCGTCTGATCATCATAATGCTTTCACTGCTCATACTTGCCATGATCACCCTGTTCATGCTCAACCAGTATGCCCAGAATGATCTGGTCAACGAAATTCAGGAAAGCTCCCAAGAGATTTCCAAGGCTATTCAGATGAGTATCGAAGACCTCACTTCCGAGGCAGAGACATCCCGGCTGAATGAATACCTCTCCAAGGCGCGTGACAAGGGGATCAACGAGATCAGCATCTTCAACAGTGACGGCGAGATCATCGACTCATCCGATCCGGAAAAAATCGGTAAAAAACGCGATATCAAAAAACTGGAAAAGCGGGCCCATTCTGCACCACGCCCAAGCAGCGGCAGCAGCATCCTTTCCCAGCGGCCATATGAGGTTGTTGTCCCGGTCATTGTCGGCGATGAACACCTCGGCTATGTCCAGATCAACATGCTGCTCGACAATATTCGCGATCTGCAGCATGCCAATTTCATCCGCCGCCTGTTTGCCACCAGCATGGTCTTCACCGTCGGCATCGCGCTGACAATCTTTCTTGCCCGACGCTACACCGAACCGATCCAGAATCTGGTAGATGACTTCAAACGGGTCTCCGCCGGCGACCTCTCCGTAACCATTCAGGTTGAAAACGATGACGAGATCGGTGAACTGGCATCCGGCTTCAACAACATGGTCGAAAAGCTGCGCGAGCGGGAGGCCCTGGAAAAACGGCTCTATGAAGCCGAGCACCTCTCCCGGGTCGGCCAGCTGGCATCGGGTATTGCCCATGAGATCCGCAACCCGCTCAACTATATCAGTCTGGCCATCGATCACCTCAAGTCAGAATTTAAAAGTGATGACGCGGAGAAGAACGCCGAACTGGAGGAGCTGACCGGCAAGATCAAGGAAGAGGTCCGCCGTGCAAACTACATGGTGGTCAATTTCATGAACTATGGCCGACCACTGAAGCTGCGCCGTTGCGAAGCAGTTTTCAGTGACCTGCTTTCCAGGGTGTTGCCGATTCTGCAGGACAAACTGAACGAGCAGCGGATTACCGTGGTTCAAAACATAGCGGTTGACCTGCCACCGCTCTGGATAGATCAGGAGCTGATCCGCAACTGCATCCTCAATTTCATCTCCAATGCAGGACAGGCCATGCCGGACGGCGGCACAATCACCGTCGGCGCTGAGGAATGTGGCCATGACATCAGGCTGACCTTTAGCGATCAGGGACACGGCATAAAGCCGGACGATATTGCAAAAATTTTCCAGCCCTATTTCACCACCAAGGATGTGGGTATCGGACTGGGGCTGGCGATCACCGAAAGGATCATCAAGGAGCATGGCGGCAGCATCTCCGTTGACAGTCAGCCGGGCGAAGGAACCACCTTCACCGTCATACTGCCGCAGAAGCAGACTGAAGAACAGGACAGTTCGTCCCAGGGGGATTAGATCATGGCCGACCGCCGTGGAAGCATATTGATTGTAGATGATGAAAAGGGGCAACGCGACATACTCAACCTGATCCTCAAAAAGGAGGGGTATGATATCGTCGATGTCAGTTCCGTGCGCGAGGCGCTTGACCAATTGGACAGGCGCGAATTTGACCTGATCATGACCGACCTGCAGATGTCCGGCCAGAGCGGCATGGATCTGCTGGAACATGTGATTGCCGATGATCCGAACCAGTGTGTCATCATCATGACCGCCCACGGTTCGGTGGATTCTGCCGTTGAGGCCATGCGCATCGGCGCCTTTGATTATCTGGAGAAGCCGCTGGAGCGGGACAATCTGGTGCTGACACTCAAACGCGCCTTTGAACGGATCAACCTGCTTCACGAGAACACCGTCCTGCAAAAACGGGTGGCTGAGATCAAGACAATCCCGAACATGCTCGGCCAGCATCCGAAGATAACCGAGGTCTTCCGCATTGTCGCCAAGATTGCCGCCACCACCTCCACCGTCCTGATCGTCGGTGAATCCGGCACCGGCAAGGAGCTGATCGCCCGGGCGATCCACGAAAGCAGCCAGCGCAAGGACAAACCGTTCATGGCAATCAACTGCGCCGCGATCCCGGACACCCTGATCGAGAGTGAACTGTTCGGCCATGAAAAGGGAAGCTTTACCGGCGCCAGTGCCCGCGAGATGGGCATTTTCGAGGCGTCAAACGGCGGAACGGTATTTCTGGACGAGATCGGCGAGATGAACGTTTCCATGCAGGCCAAGCTGCTGCGTGCGATCCAGGAGAAGGAGATCAGACGGGTCGGTGGTAAGGTCAATGTACCGCTGGATGTACGGATTGTGTCCGCCACCAACAAGGAGCTGGAACAGGAGATCAAACGGGGGGGGTTCCGCGAGGATCTCTTCTACCGCCTGAACGTAATCCGCATCAACCTGCCGCCGTTGCGTGAGCGGGGCAACGATGTCAAGACCCTGGCCGAATTCTTCGTCCGCAAATACAGCCAGGCCTCCGGGATTGCCATGGACGGCATATCCAAACCAGCCCTGAAACTGTTGATGAACTACACCTGGCCCGGCAACGTCCGCCAGCTGGAGTCGGTGATTGAGCGGGCAGTGCTGATGGCGGAAACCAATTTTATCGAACCAGGCGATCTGCCAGCCGAGATTTCAACCACCGGACTGATGGCAGGTGGTGTTCCCTTTGACCTGCCGCCGGAAGGGGTTGATTTTGAACAGCTGGAGCGCGGCCTGATCATCAAGGCCATGGAACGGGCAGATTGGGTTATCGGCAAGGCAGCCCAACTGCTGGGAATGAGTTACAAAACCCTGCAATACCGGCTGGATAAGTTCGAGATTGCACGGCCGGACAGGCGCAACCGCTAAATGTCTGCCGGGCCGCAGAATATGCCGGTTGGAGCGCAGCAGGGATACGGTGAGGTCGTCACGGAGATCCATGCGACCGCCCTGCTGCTGCTGCAACAGAACCGCCACGCACAGGCGCTTTTTATGCTCCGCAAGGCGCTGCTACTTGATAGCGATCATACAGATTGCAAACTGGCAGCAGCCCATGCGCTGCACTCCCTTGGGCGCTACGCTGAGGCGCTGCTACTGTATGACGAGATGATCGCCAAGGCACCGAATCTTGCCGCCCCGTGGAATAACCGCGGCACCACCCTGCTGGCACTGCGCCGTTTCTCCGAGGCGACCGACTGTTACCAACGCGCACTTGAAATTATGCCGGGACTTCATGATTCCCGGGTGGCCATGGCCAGCTGCCTGCAATCCTTACGGCGCGAGAACGAGGCGCTGCAGGCCTGTGAAGAGGTACTGGCCGCTGCCCCGAACCATGCCGAGGCGCACTGGAACCGGGGACTGCTACTGCTACTCAGAGGAGATCTAACAAACGGTTGGAGAGAATACGAATGGCGCTGGCGCAAGCGAGACTTCACCTCCCCCACCCGCAACTTTCACCAGCCGGCGTGGCGCGGTGAGGATATCAACGGCAAGACCATCCTGATCCATGCCGAACAGGGGTTTGGCGACACACTCCAGTTCTGCCGCTACATACCGATGGTTGCATCCCTGGGAGCCAGGGTCATCTTTGAATGCCAACCACCACTGGTCAGCCTGATGCGCGGAATCCCGAAGATTGCCCAGGTGGTAGCAACCGGCGATGTACTGCCCGAATTTGACCTGCACCTGCCACTGCTCAGTCTGGCATTCATCTTCGGGACAACACTGGATACAATTCCAGCCATCGCCACGCCGAAGATAAACCCGGCTACAGCGGAGCGCTGGAAACAACTGATACCTGACAATGGAAAACGGAAAATCGGACTTTGCTGGAGCGGCAAAAGCTACCCGGATCCGGCCAGAAGCTGTCCCGCCGAGGCATTGCAGCCACTGTGTGAACTTCCCGGTATCGATTGGTATTCGCTACAGGTTACACCGGCAGGAAAACCTGCCATAGCGCTTCAAGACCTGACCGGTCTGATTCATGATTTTTCCGACAGCGCCGCACTGGTCAGCCGGATGGATTTGATTATCACCATTGATACCGCCGTAGCCCACCTGGCCGGCGTCATGCAAAAACCGGTCTGGACAATGCTACCCTACGCACCGGACTGGCGCTGGATGCTGGAAAGGAGCGATTCTCCATGGTATCCTTCCATGAAGCTCTTCCGCGCCACTGCTGCGGATGATTGGGCAGGGATCATTCATAATCTTGTCGGGGTATTACGAGCTAATCTGACAAAACATACCAACCAACTGCAAGGAGAGGATTAAATGGAAGAATCCGCCACACAGGCTGATAAAAAGTTCTTCTGGCAAGCTTTCCAGACAGGCAAACAGGGAAAAATGGCTGTCTGAACAGAAAACTTTTATAACGGCTTCTGTAAAAAAGGCTCAACAAATCACATAAAATACCGATATTAAAAACAACAATAACTGCAGGAGATATAACATGTCATCATTCTTTGATGCCTCTGCTGATCCTCTTTCAGTACTAGGGCAAGACCCCAGCGCACAACGGTCGCAGCTGGCTCAGTACGCCATATTGCGGGCATCCACCCTGATGTCCGAAAGCCGTAACGATGAAGCCCTGACGGCATTCAAGCAGGCATTGGCCTTTGAACCAACTAATACAACCGCCAATACATATATTGCCAAGATCAATCTCGCCAAGGGTAATACCTATGAGGCCATCAAGGCCTATAAGGCAATACTCCAGATCACACCAACCTCCAGCGAGGCACACACCAACCTGGCCAACGCTTATATACAGGCCAAAGACTTCACCAACTCCGAGAAGGAACTGAAAACCGCGGCAAAGCTGGATCCCAGCGATCCGTTGCCGGTTTACACGCTTGGACATCAATACATGCAGCTCGGACGCTACTCTGAGGCGGAAACAGCCTTTAACAAGGTAAAAACCATCTCACCGAATGATGGTAACGTATACTACAGTCTTGGCACGGTTTATAACAAGGAAGGGCAATATGACAAGGCCATTACCGTCCTGAAAAAGGCACTGAGTCTCAAGTCTGGTTTCTCCGCCGCAAACTATGAGCTTGGCTATGCCTATAATGCGGTCGGCAATACCGATGAGGCACAAAAACAACTAAAAATACTACAGAAAGCTGGCGCGTCTGAAAGCTCAGACCTGCAATACCTGTTGGAAAACCCGACTATCGACTACATGGATCAAGGCGGCAACACCAACTTCAACCAGATTCTTGGCGCTGGCACACCACTCTGGATGCTGGATCCGTCCCTGCTTAGCCCCAATTCCAGTTCTAAGATGACCGTTGCCATTCAGTTCAGCAATAAAATGGATGTCGCCTCTGTCATGGATGCTTCTAACTGGGAGATCTCCAAGGCCAACGATGCCTCGGGAGGATTCTATATCACAAAGCTCGATGGCTCAGACACTGCGATTCCACGGATACCGCTCTTCGTGACCTATGACCCGACAACCATGCAGGCCAAGGTAACCTTTGCTGTCCAACAAAATGCAGCGGGCAATGCAACTATTGACCCTTCACATATTGTATTCAAATTTTCCGGCAAGGATGCACTGGGCAGATCAATGGATACCTCTGCGGATCAGATTGAAGGGGCAAAGACAACTAGTTTCTAGCCGGTTGCAAGCACGACCATTTAAATTTAAATCAAATACTGTTTAGCAGGATAATGAGCCTTCGGCACAATTGTTTGCTGTAGGCTCATGTTTTTATTGAACTTGACCTTACTTTTCTCTATACATCCATATACGGTTTTGATCCCAAAAAATGGCTAATATAGCTGAAACTATCCACATTTAAACAACTTCAAACAGCAGATATAAAATTACACCTAGCGAGGGAACATGAATTCACCACAAAACCAGAACATGATTCGGATTGAAGGGGCCGCCACATACGGAAAAATCCTGACTGCCATTAGTGATGTCGAGTTGAGTGAGGGGATCCGGCATATCAATGATTTCCTCAAAATTTATCCTGATTTTGCGCCGGCGCATAATGATCTGGCTGTCATGTACTATCAGAACGGAAATTCTCTGAAGGCCCTTGCCCACTATGAGAAGGCACACAAACTGGACTCACAGGACATTAACTTCCGTAAAAATCTGGCTGACTTTTACTTTGTTGAACTGGAGTGGGCTAGTGAGGCAATCGGCATCTATCAGCAAATCCTTAACGACAACCCGTCCGACCTGGAGGCGCTGAATGCCTTGGGCACCATTTCTCTACAGATCGGCCGCAGGGAGCAAGCCAGGCAGTACTTCAACAAGACTCTGCAGCTTGACGCCTCCAACGCCGATGCACTGGCCACGCTAGCCCAGCTTCCACCGGCATCAAACGTAAAGACCGTTGCCCAGGCCCTGCCACTACAGTCCGCAGCCAAACAGATCTCTGCACCTTCGTTCACTCCCAGCCAACCCGTACCTAAGAGAGAAACTCCGGTTGTTCCAGAAAACAAGCTCGCCACACCTGATTTCAAGAACATATTCCCGACGGCTACTGTAAAAGCTGATAATCCTGTCGACCTCTACAATGAAACCCAGTCACTGATCAAGGCAGACAAAATGCCGGAGGCAATCTCTCTACTGGAAAAGCTGGTTGACGAGCAGCCGGAAAACGCTGTGGCCTGCAACGATCTGGGGGTTCTTTACCAGAGAAGCGGCAACCGCGACAAGGCCCGCCAATATCACGAAAAGGCGGTTGACATGCAACCAACCAGCAAAATTTTCAAAAAAAACCTGGCCGATCTGCTTTACATGGAATTCTATGAATTGGAGAAGGCACTGGAAATGTATGTAACTCTGCAGGCAAAATTCCCGCAGGATATTGAGATCCTCAAGGCCATCGCCTCCATCTGCCAGCAAATCGGCAACCTTTCCGATGCCAGATTCTTCCTGGAGCGGGTGCTGACACTACAGCCGTGGGATAGAGAAGCACAGCAGCAGCTGGCCAAGCTGGAAAGCACCACAAATTGATTGTATCCATGCCGAGCGGCAGAGTCCATGGCTGGGGGATTGCCGGTGAATACCTGACCAGAGAGATTTCAAAACTGCAATACCTGGAAGATGTGACGCTTCATTGCATCAGTGGTCATGACCTGCGGCCCATGAATCCCGCCGCTTGGAATAAAATCAACATCGGCTACTGTTTTTTCGAAAATGATATCGAGGTGCTGCGCCATACTAGGCGCGCGGCTAGGGAATGGGATTGTATTGTAGCCGGTTCTTCGTGGTGCGAGCATCAATTGCGCATAGGCGGGGTCAAACAAACCGCAACAATATTGCAGGGCATTGATCCCGTCAACTTTCACCCAACACCACATCGGCCAGAGGATGGCCGTTTTATTATCTTTTCCGGTGGTAAATTTGAGTACCGTAAAGGACAGGACCTAGTTATTGCCGCCATGCGGGTCATAATGCAACGCCACCATGACGTATACCTGGCCTGCTCATGGGTCAATCAATGGCCGTTTTCTGTTGCGACCATGGCTCAATCTCCGCATATAAAATTCCAGCCATCAAACGATGATTGCCTGACCATTCTACAGCGCACGCTTCATGATAACGGTATCCCACCAGAACGAGTTTATCTAGCCCCATTGATGGACAACAGCCTGATCAGACAGATCTATCAGCAGACTGATATCGGCATCTTCCCCAACCGCTGCGAAGGGGGAAACAACATGGTCATGTGCGAATACATGGCCTGCGGCCGTACAGTGATTGCCAGCGATGCAACAGGGCACGCCGACGTAATTACCGAACAAAATGCCTTCCCACTGAAAAACTATTCTCCAATCCTGGTCAAAGACAGTGCAGGGCAACCGTCTGCTGTATGGCATGAAATTTCGGTAGATGAGTTAATAGAACAGATGGAATTTGCATATCTCAATCGAGAGACAAATATCCATAAAAATCAGGTTGCCGCTGAAGATATGAAACGGCTTGCTTGGGACAAGGCTGCTCGTCAATTCCACCACATTGCCACCAAGCTTGAAACAATGTGTATCTTTTCACACAACTGATTTAAGGAGCTCCTTGATGGACATATCATTTAAAGGCATTAGCCGCCTTGTTTCCTTTGTTGACAAGATTGAGAGTGAGACTTATCCCGAAGCTCCATCATTTATTCATTCAGAAATTACCAACAAGGTTCTTGACACTCTACTCACACAATATAATGTGAATGAATGTTCACGCATCCTTGATATTGGCTGTGGTCAAGGCCCAGCCCTGAAAATATTACGGAAAAAAGGCTACTTGTCTACAATTGGCATTACATTGAATGACGAAGATGTGCGTATCTGTCGTGAAGATGGACATGATGTGCGCAAAATGGACCAGTCATTCCTTGAATTCCAAGATGGATTATTTAATTTCATTTGGGCACGCCATGTGATTGAACACAGCATCTTCCCATACTTTACGCTTACAGAGTTCACAAGGGTATTGGCTCCTGGCGGGCTCTTGTACCTGGAAATACCGGCCCCGGAAACATCCTGCCACCATGAAACAAACCCCAATCACTATAGTGTACTCGGTCATGGTGCTTGGCTATCCCTGATAAGTCGTTGCAGCCTTAAAGTATGCGATGAGGCTAGATTCAAGTTTACCACTGGTATGGGACCTGATGAATACTGGGGCTTTATTTGCAAAAAGGCATAATATTTCCAAAACCTTTTGTAGTAAGGATTTCTAAATGAACAACTTCAATATCTGGCTTGCCTTCGTTTCATATCCTGTCACAACAGCTGTGTACTTTGAACGTGCTTTTAGAAAACACTACAAGACAACCACTATTGGCCCCCGCTTACCAGATGATTTAATTGAAAAATGGCAGTTGCAAAACATGAAACTGCAGATAGTTGACCAGGATCTTCCTACCGGAGCAAATCCGGACATGGCGCAGATCCTTGCAAATACCGCTCCTGCAGACCGACCGGACCTGTATCTCTGGATCGAGTCCGTGGGTGGCTATTTCCCGCAGAACCTGGATGCTCTGCCCTGCCCCAAGGTGTGTTACCTGATCGACTCCCACCTCAATCTTACCATGCACCTGAAGTGGGCCAGTCAGTTTGATATGGTTTTCCTTGCCCAGCGAGAGTACCTGGACGAATTCCGCAAGCTGGGCATGCGCGCACACTGGCTACCGCTAGGGTGCGACCCTGAGGTGCACGCGCCTGCCGGATTGCCGAAAATACATACTGTCGGGTTTGTCGGCGGCGTTCAGCCAACTTCGCGGCGCGAGGCCCTGCTTACGCAGCTGTCCAGCAAGGTGCCGGTTCATTACGAGCGCTGCTTCTGGGACGACATGGCCCGGTTGTTCTCGCAGTCCCTGATCGTATTCAACGAGGCGGTCAGAAACGACCTGAACATGCGGGTATTCGAAGTCATGTCCACCGGCACGATGCTCCTGACCGACATGGCCAGAAACAGCGGCCAGGACGAACTTTTCCGCGACGGCGAGGATTACGCAGTTTACACCGACCCGAACATTTGCGACACGGCACTCTTCTATCTGGATAACGCAGAACTGCGGGAACAGATTGCAGCCCGTGGCCGTAAACTGGTCCACAACGCCCATACCTACGCCCACCGTGTGGATGATCTGCTGGCGGTGGCCCTAGGCGGCAAGGCAGACACGTTTTCAGCACAGGAACTGCGCCAACGCTCGCTTGCCGGTGTGCCGGCCATTGATGCGGATGTTCCTGCAGGGTGCTGCATCAGCACAGCCCGGCGCAGTTTCGTCATTCCGGTCCTTGATATGTCGCCGGCCAGCGAATACAACATTGCTACGCTCCTGCGTGATCTGGAAGCTATCGAAGGCGATGTGATTGTCGTCTTTAATGGCTTGGAGGTGGCCGAACAGCTTAAAAATCATCCACGCATCAACCGTTATGCCATTATGAAGCAGAATATTGGCGTAGCCAGGGCATGGAATCTTGGCATTGAGATGGCAGCCACGCCGACCGTATTCATTCTAAATGCAGATCTGCACGTTCAATGTTCCGCAGTCGACGCCCTAGAACAAGCATTATACAACCTTCCAGATGCCGCTTGTGTCGGCCCACAGGGCTGTTTCTTCGAATTTGAGCTTGCTCGCGATTATTGCTACTTTGATAAAGGCTCCTTCAACCATCCAATAGAAGTGGATGCCGTTTCCGGATTCTTTTTTGCGATCAAACTCAGGCACTTCACCGAAAAGACCATCCGGTTTGAAAATGGATTCACCCCCTGCTATTTCGAGGAATGGGACCTGGGTTTGCAGATCAGGCAGGCAGGCCTGAAAAACTATATCGTGCCCACCTCAGCCTACAACCATCATTGGAGCGGCACCATCCGGGCACTGAGAGAAATACACTATTACGAGAAGGCTGAAACTGCTGGAGAAATACTTTATAGAAACCGCTTATTGTTCCTAAATAAATGGCGTGGAATTGCAGATCGTGAAAACAACAGAGAATTGCTGGAGAGCGGATATATACCCCACATACTGACCAATGTTCAACAACTAGCGGAAAAAGGACAACTTGATGAGGCATTGGCCAAACTGGAAACCGGTCCCAATTCCCGGAAAACGGCTGTCATGCGCCGAATTATCAATATAATGGTCAACAAAACCAGGACTAGCAATGATTAATCTATATACTGACCAAATTAATTGATATGCCGTTTGTGCCAATTTAAAAGGGAAAAATACGACAACTAACTCTAAATCAACGACGCATGATTCACGTTTGCTTTCAATATAATTTTAAAGCGGGAGCAATGTCTCGCCCAATCTATGTAGAGCTTTATCAGATACCAAAGCAGTAATTTTAGTGTCATATTGAATGCAGCATAGAACGAGATGATACTAAAGATATTCAGGCTAAACACCAAGATTACGGACCGTAGAAACAATTAACCATTACTCAATAAATTATATCAGAAGTTATATGTTAGTTATCAAAATCAGTATAACAGGACATGTACACCGGATGCTAATTACAAACAACGCCACCGAAAGATTGTATCTGTGCCAAACTACCAGAAACGACTCGTTTACCCAGCTTTTCATGCCCAGAAGTTTTAGCTTTCTTAATACTGATAATGGAGTTTCTGAATTCAACTGCATCAACCCACCCATTGAGTATAAAGTCTGGTACCGAATGAAGCGGGAAAAATGTCCTAAAGAATGTATTGATTGAAAGTTCATCGCACCAAAACTGGAAATTTATTACATCAATCAACTTCTTAAAGAACGAATAGGCACTGAATTCGTTTAAAATACCTCCTCCAAACGCATCGTTGTAGAGCGTATGGGTATCTTCAATGACATACAGCCCACCAGGCTTAACCATAGGAAAATAATTTATAAAAGACATCAATATATCATCTGACTTATGAGATCCGTCATCTATAATAATATCCAACTCCGGACTGATAGCACGGATTGCCCGTAGAGATGATGCTACATTAGCGTCACCAACAACTATACTGATTCGTGGATCATCATATTTAAGCAAGCCACATTGAGGATTAATGTCGCAGCCGATAAAACTTTTTCCAGACGCGAAATACTTAGACCAAGTTTCTAGCGACCCACCATTCTGCACTCCAATTTCCAACATTGAAATTGAATTGTGGCGCAATGGGCCAAAAACAGAGTCATAGTAACCAAGGTATGACTCCCATTTGTCACTTATCTTACCAGACTTATTGCAATGCAAAATTGCAATCGATTGCTCATTCATAATAAAACCCTTTCTTATAAGGCTGACAATAACTGAAGTTGGGCTGAACTCTTTAAGTATGCTTATAACATCGTCAACCGGTTTTTTAAATTATCATTTGGCATCAGAAAAGACTGGCCATAAAAAATTATATGTAGCTGTTTTTACGTGACATTTGACACTTCACGATGTACAACGCTCAAACTCCAGCAACGAAAAACATTGATAGAAGCACGAAAGGAAAAATTATCATGAATAACAAAAGAAATACCGTAGTACCATGTAACAGTTATAATTTCGGATAAAGACGTGTCAGTTTGATCCGAGC
>CAXYUZ010000001.1:0-156379 GCA_964292275.1 uncultured Desulfuromonadaceae bacterium | reverse complement strand
CCCCAAACGGCTTGATTACATAAATTCAAATACTTACGATGAAGTTACTCAGAAGAAAAGAACAACTTTATGGCATACTGCTTCAAAAGTAGCATAGAAACGGCATAGGATTGGTTCTTATGCCGTTTCTATATTTGCTGTAATACGATTTTGATTGCTAGTTGGGCTTTGACTGATAGGGCTTAAGTAGTTCGTTGACAACAACTCCTGCCATGGTCAGGCCGAAGATGGACGGTATGTAGGCGATGCTCCCCAGGATGACCCGGCGGTGGCCGCAGCTGAAACGCTGGTCATCGTGGTTGGGGCAGATGCAGTCGCTGCCGCAGGCAGATGATGAGTCTGTATTGATTTCACGATGCAGTTCCGTTGAATAGACCACCTTGACACCGTTTTCAATGCCGCTATTTCGCAAAATCTTGCGCATGCTCCGTGCCATGCGGCAGTTTTTGGAGGCGGATATGTCATCAACCCGGATCAGCCCCGGATCAAGCTTGTTGGCAGCCCCCATGCTGGAGATCACCGGAATATTCATGGCAATGCAGCAGCGGATCAACTCCGCCTTGGCGGTAAAGTGGTCAATGGCATCCAGAACATAATCCGGCCTGGAGCTCAGTAGTTCTTTGGCATTTTCACGGGAAAAAAACTTTCCAATCGGGATAATCTCTGCATCCGGATTAATGTCACTCAATCGTTCTGCCATGACATCAACCTTCAGCCGTCCGACCGTGCTCCGCAGGGCATGTATCTGCCGGTTGATATTGGTCAGGCAGATATCGTCAAAATCCACCAGTGTGATTTTACCTACCCCACTTCTGCCTATCGCCTCGGCTGCATAGCTGCCGACACCGCCGATGCCGCAGATCAAGACATGGCGGTTGTGCAGATTGTCCAGTCCGTCGGAGCCGATCAGTAGTTCTGTTCTCGAAAAGCTGTGTAATGCCATAGACCTTCCTGTAAATGCTTATTGATGAATATTTATCTTATTAGCACTAGTTCTTCCGATATTAAAAATGTCATCCCCGAACGCCTGTATCGGGGATCCATGCTTTCAGCCTGTTAAAAGCAGGATTCCCGATCAGAATCGCCTCGGGAATGACAAGTTTTGTAACCAGGGGAAGATTGGCGCTAATCAGGAATTTTTATATCTGGCTCTTGCGGGAGGAGGGGCGGTTCTCCAGAAGGGTATTGGCCAGATGGACGATTTCATCCTCGCTGATTTCACAGACGGAGTAGTCACGACTGTTGATGCTGCGGTAATTAATCCTGGTGTCACTCTTGATTGTCAGATTGATCTCTGACGGCGGGGTGCAGATCGGGGTGGCACCGTAAAGCGTAATGGAGGGAACTCCGCACCCCCAGGCGATATGGGTTGGCCCTGAATCCCCGCCAATAACCAGGTCACACATGGCGACTGCCCCCTTGAGCTGGTTCAGGGTTATTGATGGCAGGACGCGTGTATTTTTAGATAGTTGCGCTATCCGGTTGGCAGCGGCCAGTTCCCTGGCGTTGCCGTGACAGAGGAGGATATTGGCATCCAGCATGGCGGCAAGTTTTGCGAAGCGTTCCGGAGGATAGTTTTTGTAAGGGGCGCTGGTTTCCGGCACCATGAGAATGTTGGGGCGGCTGGATATGAAATGTTCCCTTACCGCTGCTCTGTCTTTCTCATCGCAGAACAGGAATGGACTCAGATTCTGCATGTCGGCATCGCTGATGTCAAAGCCCAGACAGGCGCCGGCCAGCTTTGCGAAACGGGTGGCTGCCGGCTGTTCCAGCGGTATATGGCAGCTCCGCTGGTAGAATATCGATGAGAGCGGTTCCTTGATCAGGCTTCGGTCAAAACCGTATACCCCCCCCTTGAGAATGGCACCGGTAATTGCAGATTTGATCATGCCGTGCATATCGATAACGGCGTCAAATTTTTCCAGTGAGCTCAGCAGCCGGAATGCCTTGGTCAGGCGAAAAAAACTGCGGCTCTTCTTGATTCCCTTCAGGTCTATGCTGACGCACTCGGCAATATCCGGGTTGTGTTGCAGAATTTCGGAAAACCGGCTGTCAGTCACCCAGGTGATCCTGCAGTCCGGAATATGTTTTCGTATGATCTGTAGCGACGCCATGGCCAGGATGATATCTCCCAGTGATGAGAGGCGGATAAGGGCGATGTTCATGCTGCGTCACCTCTGTTGATGGTTCGTGGTGGAGATTTGAAGAGCGGGCTTAGTGAAATCACTCCCTCCAGAATCGATTCCGCCCGGATACTCTTGCGGCACTCCACATCCTGCGGGCAGGAGGTGCGCAGGCATTTGCTGCAGTGCAATGGTGACTGGACAATAATGTGTCTTTCCCCGCGGGGTCCGCTGATGCTGCCATCACTGGCCCTGTAGAATGATACCGTTGGAGTGTCTACGCAGGCGGCGAGGTGGGTCAGTCCGGTATCACCGGCAATCAGCACGTCCATCTGTTTGATTACGGCGGTTATCCCCTTGATGCTGTAGCGCTGCAGCAGTTGTGCTGCTGGGCCAATGCCTGTTGCTATCCGTTCGGCGGCGTTTCGCTCTGATTCATTCCCCCAGGAGAGGTGAATTACCGCCTGCGGAAAATATTCTTTAACCAATCTACCCAGTTCGATCCAGCCCGATTCGGACCAGAACTTGGTCTGCCAGGTCGTGCCGCAGTGAAAGAGCAGATGCGGCGAACCGGGGTTGGCAATCAGGAGTCTTTTTGCTGCATGATTTTCTTCCGCTGAGGTGTGAATCATGCAGCCCGTTTGGTGGTAGCCGTTTCCGTTGCCAAGTGTTGAGCTGATCACTCGCAGATAGCGGGATGTGGCGTGGTCGTCAGCGGGGTGGACCGCCGGCCTTTCATTGGTGAAAATGGCATTGATCCGCTCCTGAAGCCGTTCTTTCGCAAGGCCGATACGCCTGCCGCATCCGCTCAACAGGGCAATGATCCCGCTTTTCAGGTTGCCCTGAATATCGAACACAATGTCATAACGGCGACCGCGTAACTCTTTGAGAACATCTGCAATTTGTTTTCTGGTTTCGGTTGACAGGATCGACTTTTTCCAGCGTTTGGTGCTGATGATATGCAGTCTGGAAATCAGCGGATTACCGGAGAGCAGATCTGCAAAAGGCTCTTCGACAATCCAGTCGATTTCTGCCTTCGGTGAGAGGGTTTGGATCAGCTCCAGAACCGGCAGTGCGTGAATGATGTCACCCATGGCGGATGTCTTGACTATGAGGATGCGCATTGGTTCTCGTCTGGGGTTGGCAGACCAACAATAAAGCCCGCTGCAATGCCGGTTGCCAGTGAAAGGAGTTGTGTGTCAGTCATGCTGCCGATCATGATGACAATCAAAAATGAGAGGATTGTGTGACCTGCCAGGGTGTTGCGTGCCATCCAGGCGCGACGGAGTGTAATCAGCAGCAGCCAACCATAGATCAGAATACCGAAAATGCCGTAGTTTGCGGCTACGTAGAGATAGCTGTTGTGGGGGTGGTTTATGCCATGCCCGGGGCGCAACTGGTTTGTTTCGTGCCAGAGTCCGGCGGTGCCGGCGCCGAGAATGGGATGGTTTCTGAAAACCTGCCATCCATCCTGCCACATCTGCAAGCGTGCGCCAACGGATGTTTCACTTTTGTCACCGGACTGGTATCTGTTGATCTCTTGCGGGATCAGGGCAAGCCGTTGTTGTACCCGCTGTGATGATAGTGTCAGTGCGATGATGATGATTGTGGCAACCATGACCGGCAGCATTCTGCGGATGCCGAACATGGTCAGGAATAGCCATGGTGACAGGAGCAGCAATGCCAGATAGCCGCTGCGGCCGCTTAACTGTGTCACTGCAACGGCCAGGGTGGTAATGGCGATCAGGATGACGATTTTTCGCTGACTTGTGCCGGCTTCACGGAAGAAGCGTGCCAGCATGAGCGCGGCAACAACGAGCAGAAGCGAGTAGGTGATGTATCCCTTTTGAATGATTCCGGTCATGAAGCAGGCATTGTTTATGATTGAGAACGAATAAAGCAGTACGATCAATGCCGTAAGCAGCATGGCCGCAATATAGCTGTAGATGACCTTGAGTAATGACGCCTCTTCCTTGAGCCAACTGGCGGCAACAAGGGCAAAGAGCCAGTAGTAGCTCCGCTGGGCGAAGTTGAGCTTGTGGTTTGCAGCATCTGACCAGAGCATGCCAAGCCAGGGGAGGATAATCAGCAGTAGCAGCGGTATGAGCCAGTTGCTGCCGAGCCACTCCTGTCTGTTGCGCCAGCAGCTGCCGGATAAGATCCAGATCCCGAGGGTCGTTAATGTTGTAATTGTCAGCGGAGCCGTGCCGATTGCCAGGGCAAAAAAACTAAGTGCGATCAGTGGCACCATGGCCCTGTTGGCAATTGCCGCCGGGATGCTGTTGTCTGTCATTTTGAATCTCCGCCAGGGGTGATTGCCTGCTGCATGGCGCTGTAGAAATCCCGTTTCTGCTTGATCTTAACGGTGCCGATTATTGATGAAAGCAAACGGTATTTGAATGATTTCAGGTTCAACCTGAATTTGTCGAGGGTTGCAATGCGTTCAGCGAAGCGGCGGCCGTAATGTTTTTCGAGATAGGTACGTTTGCTCTTGTAAAATATCTTTGCCCCTTCAATGGAGGTGGATGATCCCCCCAGGTGTACAAGTGCGCAGTCTGGCAATGCCATGCAGCGAACCCCTTCATACATCAGGCGGTGGGCCAGGTCTGTATCCTCGTAGTAAAAAAAGAAATCTTCATCAAAGAGTTGATTGTCTCTAAAGGCGCTACGACGGATCAGAAAGAAGGCACCCAGAACGCCATCGACCTGTAGTGGGCGGGTTGCGCGCTCGATCCTTCGTTTTAATGTTGAAGAGAGCAGTTTGCTGAGCGGATTAAAGAGTATTGATAGCGGGGAGTGGAAGAAGATGAATCCCTGGGTTGAACCGTCACGATTGACAATCCGTGGTGAGACAACACCACACTCAGGGTGAGACTGCATATAAATCCATAATTTTGTCAGCACTTCCGCATCAAGGATTACATCAGTGTTCAAGGCGCAGATGTATCTGCTGGCAGTTGCTGCAATACCGAGGTTGATTGCCCTGCCATAACCCAAATTTTTTCCTGCCGGAATATACGCGGCACAGCTCTGTTGCGAGAGCATTTCGTGGGAGCCGTCTGTGGAATTGTTGTCAACTATGACGAGCTGAAAACTGAATGGCAGATCTGCTGATTGGAAAAATGAGAGCATATCCGCGACAAGGCTATGGGTGTTGTAGTTTACGGTTACAAAGGCTATGTCACTGGTCTGTTCGTTCATGCGTCCCCTGCACTGTCTGTTTTTAGCAATTCAAAACCTTGCTCTTGAAGAAGCTGCTTTGCCTCTGCAAAAACCTGTTCGGGTCTTATTCGTGGCAGGCACTGGTTCTGGCAGTCAGGCCTGATGCAGTTCTCATTGATACAGCTCTCCTGAAGCAGGATGGTCTGGCCATTACGAAGCCTGTTTCGCTCACATCCGGCGAATTGATCTATGGGACCTTCATTGTTCCATGGAAACCAGCGCCTGGTTAATGTCGGGCCATAAAGGGCGATCATTGGAACCGATGTTGACGCTGCCAGGTGCGAAATGGCGGTGTCAAGGCCGATATAGAGTGCGGAATCGGCTATCAGGCAGGTGATCTGGTTCAATGACAGGCTGCCGGGGATGGTGACTGGTTTGTGGCGGCAGAGACCGGCGTATTTTTCCAGCAACACCAGTTCATCCGGTGCCGGAGAGGATGTCCAGACGCAGCGCAGGCCGAATGTCTCGAAAAGCTGGTCGTTAAGCCGGACAAAGTTTTCCAGTGGCCAGTATTTATAATCCCAACGGGCAAAGGGGTGCATGACAATATATGGTTTTGTCTGCTGGCCTTCCTGAAGGGCCCTCTGGACAACCCGTTTGTCTTCTTCGTTCCAGTAGATGGATACCTTGAGTCTGTCAACGGTTATGCCGAGCGATCTGGCCACCTTTTCGCAAATCCGTGCTGCATGACATTCCGTATCATAGGGGAGCGCCTTGTTGAGCAACAGTCTTTTCCAAAGACGGCTTAGAGCACCCTTGTCTTCATAAAAGCCGACTCTCTCTCTGCATCCGGCAAGTGCTGTGGCAATGTTGCCGCGATCGGATGCGTTCATGTTGATGGCCAGGTCGTATTTCCGAAAGATCTGCTTTAAAACCGTTGCCGTTGATTCCTCGTTTTTGACGCCAATCTGACGGGATTTGACCTCAATAACATTGCGTACCCTGGGGTCCTGGCGCAGGAAAGAGCCGGAACCGGCTGCAATCAGCAGGTCGATGGATGCCTCCGGGTAGTGTCGATGCAGCAGATCAATCAGTGGTGTTGTCAGGATGACATCACCAATCAGCCGGATTGAGCAGATCAGGATAGTTGCCGTTTTCTTTTGTTCATAACGGTTGCCCATAGAAATAGACCTACTGTTCCTTGACGATGCCGTTATTGCAACGGAAACTGCCTGAAGTGACGGTTTCCTCAAGCAGTTGATCGTTTTTACCCAGGTTGTTCCGGCTGTTTTCGGGATGCCAAAGATGAAACACCATGGCAGCAAATGGTAGATCAAGGCGTTTTAAGCCATAGGCGAACAGGCGGGCGACAAGCTCGGAATCCTCACGTCCCCAGCCGGTAATGTCTTGATTAAATCCATTGATTGCTAGTAGGTCTGAGCGAAACATGGCCATGTTGCAGCCTCGAATGCCATGCAAGCCTTTGTGTGACAGGATCAGCCATGGAAGTCTCAGCAGGTGATGTACACCTGATAGATTACCCGAAATACATTGAATAATGGCTGACAAGATGCCCTTAAATCTAAAGTTATGTGAAAGTGCTTTGTTTACAAGCATCCTTTTGCCGATTACAAAACAGCCACTTTTAATAGCAGCAATATGGTCTCTCACGAATTTGGGGTGTGGTATACAATCTCCATCGGTAAAAATAATATAATTTCCTTTTGCTGCAGAAATTGCTTTGTTGTGGATTTCAGCCTTTCTAAAGCCATTGTCCTCATGCCAAATATGATGCACAGCAAAAGGTGCCGAATGGGCAAAATTTGCTACCAAGACAGCCGTCTCCGCTGTAGAGCCATCATCTGCTATTAGTAGTTCATCAGGAAATTGAGTCTGGTGACTGTATGCTTGTAATACACGTTCTAAGTATGCAGGTGAGTTGTAGGTTGAAACAATTACTGTAATGATGGTTTTATCGCTCATTATGCCCAGTCCCTATCTGACTCCATCCGGCATCTGTTTCGGCCTTTTTGGCGTAGCGATAGAATGTCCCCTCAAAGTTTCCAAAAGAGATCACAAATCCAGGCCAGCCGTCCAGAAAACCGAGTTTGAAGATATAAATACGGATAAAGGCCACCAATCCATGGGTGAATGCGGTCAGCATCGATGAACGTTTGCCGCGGTCGGTCAGCTTTTGTGCCCCCAGCGTAGAGTAACGCTCCATCTTGCCGATCATTTGGGAAAGGTCGCGATACGGGTATTGCCAGATGTAGTTGCTCATATACTCTGTACGACCATTTACGGTATATCCCTCGTGGACCATCGCCTCGTCAAAGGTCATGGCACCCCGTCTGAACAGCTGCGGCTGACGGAAATCCGGGTAGAAACCGCAATGCTTGATCCAGCGCCCCATGAATACATTTCGCCGCGGTGTAAAATAGGCATCAGCGGCGTCCGGTCTGGAAGTGATGGAGCGGATTTCATCGCGGGCAGCCTCCGTGCAGCGCTCGTCCGTATCAAGGCTGAACACCCATTCATATTTTGTACTGGCGATGGCGGCTGTGCGGAGTTTGCCGAAACCTTCAAATTTAATCTGGACAATCCGGGCACCCAGTGCAGATGCAATTTCGGCGGTTCTGTCCGTGCTGTAAGAGTCCACCACAACCACTTCGTCCGCCCAGAGAACGCTTTTAACGGCATCACCAATATTGCGTTCCTCGTTGTAGGTGATGATATAGGCTGATATTTTAGGGGTTGGGTTCATCAGTTAATCCTTTAAGCGGAAGTTGTTCTGGCAGCAGATCGTTGCATCATAATCAAAATATTTGCCAAGCATATACGGAATCTGGCCAACATCCTTGACCAGATGGTAGTTGTACAGTTTCTCAAAAAATAGAACCAGTTTTTTCATATTAAGTATATTTTCCCTGGTTCCGGTTTTGGAGATTTATGGATGCAGTGACAACATCATCTACCGTTACTGCCAGCATACATTGATGGTCTTTCGGGCATTGGCGCAGTTTGCACGGGGCGCAGGGGATTTCCTTGCGGACAATCACGGCGTTGCTGGTGTAGGGTGATGTGGTTGTATGATCCGTAGAACCGAATATGGCCGTTAGCGGGGTGCCCAGTGCCGCTGCAATATGCATCGGGCCGGAATCGTTGGTAATGAAATAGTCACATCGCTCGATTAGCGCCATCAGCTCTCGCATGGTGGTCTTGCCAGCCAGATTGATTCCATTTCCGTCCAGCCGCTGTTCAATTGCTGCGGCCATTTCGAGTTCGTTTGGCCCTCCGAAAATGATACATCTGGCGTTCCATGTCTGCCAAAGTCGTCTGCCAACCTCTGCAAACCGTTCAGGATACCAGCGTTTGGCTGAACCGTAGGCGGCCCCCGGATTAATGCCGATCAGAAAATCATCGGGTTTAATATTGAACCCCGCCAGCCGATGGTTTGCACTCTCCCGCTCGCGGTCTGTGATGCAGAGGCGTGGCGGCGGTGGCGCCCCTTCAATCCCAAAACTATGCAAAAGGTTCAGATAGTATTCAACCTCATGTCTGGTTGTGTTTTGCGCCGGTGTCTCCCTGAACGTGTCGGTTAGCAGTAATCCCCGACCATCACTGGATTTCCCCAGTCGTTTCGGGATACGGGCCAGCCAGGGGACAAGGGCTGATTCAAATGAGTTGGGGAGGATAAAGCAGGCATCAAAGCGATTTGCCCTTAATTCCCGGGCCAGGCGTAGACGGCCGCCAATTCCCCTGTGAATTCCATTGCGGTGAAAAATCACGGTTTTGTCTATGTAGTTGTGCGGTGTGAAGAGTGCGGCCACTGCCGGGTTTGCCAGTAGTGTGATCTCTGCATCAGGAAAATATTCACGGATCAACCCCAGGGCCGGGGTCGTCATGACTGCGTCTCCGACCCAGTTTACGGCGCGAACCAGTATCCGCTTGAGGCTATTTCGCTCTATCGGCTGCATCCGGCATTCAGCTCCGGTGAATTGACGGGTAGTTTTTCGGCCTCGTCAATCAGCATGACCGGGATATCTCCCACGATTTTGAATTTGAGCGCACAGGGTTTACAGACCAGGGCGTCGCCCTGAATAGAAGGGGACAAAGACCCTTTGCATGACGGGCAGGCGAGTATTTTAAAAAGGTCATTTGAGTGCATTGTCTGCTGGTCTCCTGAAATCAGGGTATAATGCCATAACCAATGCTATTTTTGAAGCAGATTGAGTATCTTTTGTTCCAGCAACGGCTGATTTTTTATCTGCAGCTCAAGTGGTGCCAGCATGATCAGCTCGCTGAGCCGGGTGGGGCAGCCGGACAGCTTGACGCCATCCTTTTCGGTTGTGATGGCCAGTTCTGCAGCGCTTAGTTCCAGTTGCCGGTTGATTTCTTCTTCGATCTGATTGGTGTATGCTTGGTGGTCCGGCAAATGGAGTGTTCCAACGATGTTTATGCCTGTTGATCTCAGCTCAACGAAGAACTGCTCTGGTTCGGCAATGCCTGCAAAGGCGAATACCCTGTGATTTTGAAGCTCTTTCAGCTCAATGGCCTCGCCGCCGTTGAGTGGTCGGGCAGATTTCAGGCAGTAGCTTACCGAGATCAGATTCTGACCTGAATATGTTTTGGGGGTGCGGGTCTGGATTGTGATGCCGGCACGCGCCAGGGCTGCTTTGGGTTCGCGCAGAATCCCGGCTGGTAATGTCCAGCCATTGCCAAGCGGTCTTGCGTGGTCAAGCAGGAGGATATCAAGGTCGCGCTGCAGGCGCAGGTGCTGGAAACCATCGTCAAGCAGGAATATGTCCGGTGAAAACTTGCTGATTGCCAATTGGCCGGCGCTGTAGCGGTCGCTGCCAATGACAACGATCAGGCCGGGTATGCTGGAGGCCAGCAGGTAAGGTTCATCGCCAGACTCCTCTGCTGTAAGGATGATTTGCTCTCCATCGCTGACAATTGCTATCTCTCCTTCCAGGCTGCCGCCATATCCCCGTGACAGGACTGCCACCTTGAAGCCATGATCGATCAGAAAGCGGGCAATCTGTATCGTCACCGGGGTCTTGCCCGTGCCTCCGACCGTAATGTTGCCGATGGAGATGACCGGCCTTTCCAGGCGCCGGGATTTCAAAAGCCCGCTCTTATAGCCCGCCCAGCGCAGGCGCATGATGACGCCATAGACCATACTCAGTGGTATCAACAGGCAGAGTAGTATCGTCCAGAGTAGAGAGCCGTTCTGGCCGCTGGCAAATTCGCGCCATTGCTGGCTTAGCTGTCTCTTCATAGCAGTTCCGCCACGGCTCGCATGTGCCTCTCGGTTGCACCGCCGTTTTCCATGACCATCTTCAGGCCGTTTTGTCCGATTGCAAGGCGTCGTTCAGGGGTATCGATCAGTTTGCCGATCTCCTCTGTCAGCCGTTGGCCCGTATCAACCTGGATTCCTGCCTGGTAATCCAGCACCATTGCCGCAATCTCGCGGAAATTTGTCATGTGTGGGCCGAACAGGCAGGGGGTCCCCAGTGATGCCGGTTCGAGCAGGTTATGTCCGCCTGTCGCCACCAGACTGCCGCCAACGAAGGCCATGTCTGAAAGTGCATAGATGCTCATCATTTCACCGATTGTGTCGACCAGCAGCATCTCGCCGCAGGCCAGGGAGGGATGGTCTGTCTGGAGTGACGTGCGGCGGGTACAGCCAATTGCCAGACGGTTTGCCAGCTGGGCAATCTCTCCGGCACGTTCCGGATGGCGCGGTACCAGCACCAGAAAGAGATTGCGGTGTCCTGCCTGCAATCTCCGGTAACAGTCGAGGATAATCTCGTCCTCGCCGGGGTGTGTACTGGCCGCCGTGATGACCAGCGCGGCGGAGGGAATGCTGAATTTTTCGCGTAACGCCACTCTTTTCGACGTTGTGGCGGGCGAACAGGGGATATCGTATTTCAGGTTTCCGGCGACATGGACGATTGAATCCGGGGCGCCGATCGTCTTGATCCGCTCTGCATCGGCACTGCTTTGCATCTGTATTGAAGTAAATTGTCTCAGGGGATGTTTGAAGAACCAGCTGAAGCGCTGATATCCCTTGAATGAACGGTCGGAAATACGGCCGTTGGCCAGCAGCAGTGGAATGCCCCGTTTGTGTGCGGCACGGTTGAAGTTGGGCCAGATCTCAGTCTCCATGATGATAATCAGCTCTGGTCTTATTCTGTCCAGCAGATGAGAGACCGCCGGGGAGAAGTCGAAGGGGAAATAGATGCAGAGATCCTTTTCTGCCAATCCCTCCGCGACCCCGCGTCCTGTCTCCGTAGTGTTGGAGATCAGAATGGCGTGCAGCGGATATTGGCTGCGCAATGCCTTCAGCAGCGGTTTGGCCGCAATGGTTTCGCCAACCGAAACGGCATGGAGCCAGATGGTCTTGCGTCCGCCAATCAGGGCCAGGTCTTTCTCGTTTATCCAGCCGAGCCGTTCGGCCAGAGCCGCTTTTCTGCCACGGCTGACGGAACGGTAGATGTGAAAGATGATTACCGGCAGAAACAGGAATATGGAGATCGTATTGTAGATTAGGTAAAACATGCTCAGGGTTGGGGGAACGTTGCTGGTCTTGCCGTTATGTCAGGTTTCAGAACGGCGCAGAGCAAGAGGGAACAGAGGTAGACAAACCCGAATGCCCAGAGGTTATCGCTCAGAAAGTGTCCTCCCTGGCTGATGCGGGCGATACTCATCAAGATACCGAAGGTCATTCCAGCGGCCAGCCAGCCGTAGGCCAAACGCCTGTTTTTGCGGCGATGGATGAAGTAGGGCGAAATCATGTAAAAGGCAGCCGAGGCATGCCCGGATGGGAATGATCTCCCCTGGCCGTCAATCCCCCTCTGCCATGGTTGCAGAAACTGCTTCTTGCCGGAAAATTCCGTAACCTCCCGTGGTCTGGGGCGTCCCCAGTGATCCTTGAAAATTACATTGACGAACAGTCCTGGGCCAAGCAGCAGTAGTAGTACCAGAAAGGCACCCTGGCGGGCGCGTTGCTGCCTGCCGGGACGCCAGGCATTGGCGATGAAAATGACCAGCCCCAAAAAAGCCAGGCCGATGGCAGGGTAGCGGTCTGCGCGGTAGAGTGTCTTCCAGGGGAATTCCTTGCCGATAGGCCAGTCGCCATCGATAAAGAACAGCGCGGATGTTCTCAAGTCCAGGTTGTAAAAGGCGATGATCACCGTGGCGATAATCAGGCCTGTTATCAGGATTGCTGCTTCCATAAAGATGGAACGGTTCATTCGGCTGGTTCCCCGGCGCGTTTCCAGCGCCTGTGGACCCAGTACCAGTCAGTCGGGTGGGCGCAGACGAAATCCTCGAGATAGTTTGAGAGGGATTGTACATTCTGGTGAAGTGCGGTTTCCGACTGTTCGTTGATCAATTCATGTTCCGCCGAAATGGTAATGACGTGGCGATCCCCTTCGCGGTGGATATATGCCGGTACCAGCGGTACACCGGTTTTCTGGCCAATAACGACCGCTGCCTTGGTGGCCCAGGCCTTTCTGCCGAGGACATTGATCAGCACCCCTTCGTCCTCGAAGACGGTCTGGTCGGTCAGGATCCCGATGACCCCCTTCTTGCGCAGCACGGAGATGATCGGTTTCATTGCCCCCTGTTTGTAGATGATCTGGTTGTCGTAGCGCATGCGCATTTTGGCAACCATGCTGTTCAGGTACGGGTTGTTCTGGCGACGGGCGATTACGGACATATTGTCGTCGAAGTAATGTTTGAATGCCAGGGCGATTAGTTCCCAGTTGCCGCAGTGTCCGGTGATGAATACAAGCCCCTTGTTCTTTGCCCTGGCCTTTTCGTAGTGTTCACGGCCACGGATTTCGATGTTGTCCAGAATCTCTTTTCCCCGGCCGTGGTACAGCTTGCAGGTCTCCATCAACGACATGCCCAGGTGGGCAAAGGTTTCATCGGCAATCTCCTCTGCTGACTCCAGCGTGCAGTTCCAGAACGGGCTCTTTTTCATGTACGGCATTGCCTGGCGGATGTTGTCGATGGCGATCTTGCGGCGTTTGGGGATAAACCGCGACATCAGAAAACCGATCCAGCGGCCGATCCGTGGGATGTGGCGATTTGGAATGATGGCCGCGCACCAGGTGAAAATATAAAAGGCCGCCGCCTGTATGGACCATAAGATCTGTTTCATAGCTCGTTTACCATGTTTTCGTCCCTGTCGCTGAATTGCAGCGAGTGTAGACGGCTGTAAAGACCGGAGTTGTTGAGCAGGTCGTCGTGTGAGCCGCTTTCCGCGATGTGACCGTTTTCAATGACAATGATCTGATCGGCGTGCAGTACGGTGGATAGGCGGTGGGCAATAACAATTGTTGTCCGGTTGGTCATCAGGTTGTCCAGCGCCTGCTGAACCATCTGCTCGCTCTCCGTATCCAGTGCGCTGGTTGCCTCGTCCAGGATCAGGATCGGTGCGTTTTTAAGGATTGCCCGCGCTATGCAGATCCGCTGGCGCTGCCCCCCCGAGAGGCGTATGCCGCGATCACCGATGCTGGTGTCATAGCCATCCGGCAGGCTGGAGATGAAGTCATGGGCAAAGGCCGCCTCCGCTGCCTGGATCACCTCTGTCATATCCGCGTCAGGTTTGCCGTAGCGGATATTATTGGCAATACTATCGTGGAAGAGCGTTGTTTCCTGATCAACAAGGGCAATTTGCGCAGAGAGCGATTTAAGTGTTATCTCACGGATGTCCCGTCCGTCAATACAGATGGAGCCCTGCTTGACATCGTAAAAGCGGGGGATCAGCGAGGCCAGTGTGGATTTGCCGCCACCCGATGGCCCGACCAGTGCGACCATCTGGTTGCGTTGTACCGTAAAGGTAATGTCGGACAATACCGGTTCTTCACCGTAGGAGAAGGAGACATTCTTAAATGAGATCTCTCCCGATGATCGTTCGATATCGATTGCATTCTGGCGGTCGATAATCTCACGCGGTTCGTCAAGCAACTGGAAGACGCGTTCTGCTGCCCCGATGGAGCGTTGCAGTGTGCTGTAGGCCCCTTGCAGTTTGTTAACCGGCCTGGCAAGCAGTGTCATGGCGCCGATAAAGGCAAATAGGTCCACTGCGGACATATGGCCGGTCATGACCTGGCTGCCGCCAAAATAGATCACGGCGGCTATGCCGAGGGATATGATTATTTCGGAGACCGGGGTTGCCAGTGACTCGTATTTGATGAATTTGCGCATCTGGTTGAAGTATTGCAGGTTTGCATCCCTGAAGCGCTCGATGGCCTTTGTCTCCAGCCCGAAGGCTTTGATGACCTTGATTCCGGAAAAACTTTCCTGGAGTATGGCGGTGATGCCTCCCATGATGTTCAGGCTTTGGCGCGAGGAGTTCTTGATCTTTTTGCCGAGCAGTTTTGCCGGGTATGCGGTTGCCGGGATTGCCACGAACGACAGCAGCGCCAGTTTCCAGTTCAGGTAAAAGAGATAGCCGAGCAGTGCAAAGACTGAGATCAGATCGCGAAACAGTCCTGTAACGATGTTGGCGACGCCGTCCTGCATCGCGCCGATATCATTGGTCATGCGCGACATTAGCTCGCCTGCTGCGTTGCGGTTGAAGAATGCCATATCCAGCCTGGTGTTGCTGGCATACATGGCGTTACGGATATCCTGGATCGCCTTCTGTCCCGCCAGTTTGATGCTGGTATCGTAGCTGAAACGGGTAATGCCGCGAATGACAAAGAGCAGGATGATTCCGACCGGAATCAACAGAAAGATCGTTGTGTTCTTTTTGGAAAGGGACTCTTCAAGGACATCCCGGGTCAGGGCAACCAGGCCGGCGTCCATGGTGCCAACGACAGCAGAGCAGATCGCCGACAGCAGCAGCAGTTTCCAGTATGGTTTAAAGTATCCGAGTGTTCGTAGCAGGGTTTTGTTCATTTTGATTCCATTAGTTCTATCGCCATTCGGGCGACGTTGCGTGATGCGCCCCCCTTGCCTAGCATTGCGCGTACTTCGGTCAGTTCCTGACGCATGTCCCGGTTGTAATTGCTGTTGTCGAGTATCTGTGTTATCTCGTCCGAAATGGCCGCCGGGTTGGCCTCACCCTGGATCAGCTCCTTGACGATCGTTTTGCCGGCAATGATATTGCAAAGCCCGATATGCCTGATCTTCACTAGCCGTTTGGCGATCTGATAGGTCATTGGGGCCAGTTTGTAGATGATTATCATCGGTGTGCCAACCAGGGCAATCTCCAGGGTAACAGTTCCGGAAACAGAGATGATGGCGTCACAGCCCCTGATCAGGTCGTGAATTCGTTCACGGGTTATCGTTGCCTGAACCCCGGCGCTGTCAAAGGCTGGCAGAATATCGTTGTCGTTCAGTGTGGATGCCAGCGGGATTACAAACTGCACATCGGGATAACGCTGCTTAAGCAGTACGGCGGCCGCGATAATGCTCGGCATGATCCGTTCTATTTCACTGCGGCGGCTGCCGGGAAAGAGGCCGATGATTCTTCGCTGAGGATCAAGACCGAAGGATGCGGCAGCACTGTCACGGCTCTTGTCAACCTGAACCAGATCATAGAGCGGGTGGCCGACGAAGGTTGTTGAAACACCGGCCTGTTCATACAAGGGGACTTCGAAGGGGAAGATGACTGCCATCCGGTTTACAGTGGCGGCAATCTGTTTGATCCTGCCCGCCTTCCAGGCCCAGACCTTGGGGCTGATGTAGTAGAGTACCTTTATCCCTGCTGACTTGGCTGCCTTAGCCAGTCTTAGGTTGAAACCGGGATAATCGATCAGGATCAGCAGGTCGGGGGGCTCGCGGCGCAGTATTCGGGTAAGTTGCAGGTAGGCGGATGATATGATCCGAAAATGCTTGGCAACCTCGATCAGCCCCATGACTGCCATGGCAGCTGAGTCAATCAGCGTTGTGACGCCTGCCTCGCGCATCCGTTTGCCGCCAATGCCGAAAAAGGAAATCTGCGGGTTGCAGTGGAGCATGTCGCGGACAAGGTCCGCGCCGTACATGTCACCTGACGCCTCTCCGGCGACAATCATGATTCGTTTGTCACCGGAGATGGCGGGGGATGGGGTGACATTGTCACCTCGTACTGGAGTCATCCGCGGCAGATGCCCCGTTGTGAACGCTCGATAAAGGCGAGCAGATAATCTACTTCAGGACAGCCGATGATTTCGGCCTTGATTCTGGCGGTTGCCTCAGGAAGCTTCAAATCCGCCATGAAGAGGGTTTTATAGGCCTTTTTCAGGTTGCTGATGGATTCGTCCGAAAAACCGCGGCGCTTGAGTCCGATCAGGTTGAGGCCGCGCAGTGTGGCATCTCGCTTGCCGCTGGTGGCGATGGAGTAGGGGATGACATCCAGCCCAACCATGGTGCCGCCGCCAATCATGGCGTATGCACCGATTGTGCTGAACTGGTGGATTGCGACAAGTCCGCCCAGAATGGCATTGTCTTCAACCGTGACATGCCCGGCCAGTGTGGCGACATTGGCCATAACAACCCCGTTGCCGATCCGGCAGTCATGGGCGACATGGGAATAGGCCATGAACAGGTTGTTGTTGCCGACAACCGTTTCGCTGCAACCGGTTACTGTGCCGCGATGGATGGTGGCATATTCACGGATGATGTTGCCGTTGCCGATACGGGTCCAGGTTTCTTCGCCGCGATATTTGAGATCCTGCGGCTCTGCGCCGACGGTTGTATGGTGGAAGATATGGTTGTTTTCACCGATCTCCGTCCAGTCACCGATCACTGCATGGGGGCCGATCTTGCTGCCGGCTCCGATTTTTACATCGCGTCCGATGATGGCGAATGGTCCAACTTCGACACTTTCAGCCAGGCAGGCTGTGCTGTCGATAATCGCGCTTGGATGTATCATTTTATCTCCCCGATAGCGATGTGCACTTGATTAACGTTCCGTTGCCGAGTCTGCAAAGGTTGCCTTGAGGACGGCCTCTGTGACGAGGTTTTCACCCACATAGACCTTGCCGTTGACGCCCCAGATGCCACGTTTACAGAAATTGGTTTCGATTTCAATGCGCAGCTGGTCACCGGGGAAAACCGGTTTCCTGAACTTGGCGCTGTCGATTGACATGAAGTAGCTGACCTTTTTTTTGGTCTCGTCATCCGATGCCATGTAGGCCATGATGCCCGCTACCTGTGCCATTGCCTCGACAATCAGTACCCCAGGCATGACCGGGTGTCCCGGGAAATGTCCCTGGAAGAATGGCTCGTTGATGCTGACATTTTTAATGCCGACGCAGCGTTTGCCTGCCTCAAGTTCTACGATGCGATCCACCATCAGGAATGGGTAACGGTGGGGAAGAATCTTCATGATTGCGTTGATGTCCATTATCATTTGCATACCTCGTTCTTGTTATTTTAATCCTGGATATTCGAACCGATTGTTCTGTTGAATGATCCCGTTGCTGATGTTATTTGTTTCCCAGCCTGGCTTCCAGTTCGGCAATCCGTTTTTCCAGCGCAGAGACGGTCTTGCGCAGGTCCGGCAGACGCGGGATCATGGCCATTGACTTCAGCCAATCCTTGTGCGCTATGGCCGGGGTTCCGCTGTAACCGGCATTTGCCGGTAATGAGCCAGGTATGCCGGATTGGGCGCCAACCATGACGTTATCGCCGATGGTCAGGTGTCCGGCGACACCAACCTGTCCGGCCAGGGTGACGTGGTTGCCGATTTTTGTGCTGCCGGAAATTCCAACCTGGGAGACGATCATGCAGTCTTCACCAACCACGCAGTTGTGTGCGATCTGAACCAGGTTATCCAGCTTTGTGCCGCGTTTTATCTGGGTCGCCTCAAGGGCCGCCCTGTCGATACAGGTGTTGGCACCGATCTCGACGTCGTCCTCAAGTATGACAATACCAATCTGCGGGATAGGGTAGTAGCCCTGTCCATCCGGGGCGTAACCAAAACCGTCGCTACCGATTACGGCACCCGGCTGTATGACACAGCGTCTGCCAAGCCGGCAGCGTTCGCGGATCACTGCATTGGCGTGGATGACCGAATCGGCCCCGATGGTTACCCCAGGATATAAAACCGCCCCCGGATGGATTACACAGCGGTCACCGATGCTGACACCATCGCCGATGAATGCACCTGGGTGGATCGAAATATCTGCCCCCAGCTTGACGTTGTTTCCTATGCTGGCGTTTTCATTTACACCGCTTGGTGTCGGCTTTTGCACATAAAACAGTGTCAGCAGTTTGGCAAAGCCGAGGTACGGGTTGGCAACCTCAATCACATTACGGCCGTATGCCTCGCCCCCCGGTGCCATCAGTACTGCCCCGGCCCCGGTTTCAGCAACCTTTGATGCGTATTTGGGGTTTGCTAGAAATGTGATCTTGTCAGCCGTGGCGGCTTCCAGAGGTGCCAGGCCGTTGATGACAACGTCGCCATCCCCCTTGACCGTTCCGCCCAGGTAGATTGCCAGATCATTGATTGTTTTTGTCTCAGGCATGTGGATTCCCTGTTCTGGTTTTTGTTATGTGCTTATCTTCTGTACAATGATTACTACTTATTGACCCGCTTCAAAATGGCGTCAGTCAAGTCGGCACTGCTGTCGGCGTAAAGCATGGTCTCGTTTTTAACAAAGATGAAAGAATAGCCCTTGTCCTTTGCATATTCCCGGATGACACGCTCCATCTTTTCAAGGATTTTTCCGGTCAGTTCGCGGTCTTTGGTTTGCAGATCATCCTCGGCATCCTTTGTGAAACGCTGAAATTCCTTCAGCTTCTGCTGGTAGTCCTTTTCCTTGGCGGCACGTGCACGTTCATCCATGACCAGACCCTGCTTTTCCAGCTGATCCTTCAGTTTTTTAAGCTCTTCCTGGCGGGTGTTGATCTGTTCCTGATAAGACTTCACCTTGGCTGCCAGTTGATCCTTGGCATCCTTGCCTTGTTCCGAGCTGCTGATTGCCCGTTGCATATCGATGTAACCAATCTTTGAATCAGCCGCAAAGGCCGTTCCTGCTGCAAATGTTACTGCAATGATTACTGCTGAAATCAAACGTTTCATGATCCTGCTCCTTTTGCTTTATATGTATGCCTAGAACATGCTTCCGATGGAAAATTCAAATCGTCCGCTCTTGTTATCGATGCCGCTGCGCGGATTGACCGGAATACCGTATTCGAGCCGCAATGGACCGATGGGGGATTGCCAGCGGATACCGGCGCCGTAACTCATCAGTATGGAGCTGAACATCTTGTCGTTTTCACCGTAGGAATTACCGTAGTCAAAGAAGGTAACCCCCTTGATGCCGAACTCGGCAAGCAGCGGGAAGGTCAGCTCGGTCTGGCCGAAGGCCTCCTTGTTGCCCCCCATGTAGACCAGCTGGTCACCTTTAGTATATGGGGTTGTCGTGGTGTCAGTGATGACATCCCTTTTGATTGTGGTTGGCGAGACGGTGCGCGCCTTGTAGCCGCGCAGGGAGTTGATCCCACCCAGATAGAACTTCTCATCGATCGGCACCTTCTGGCCGACCTCATGGATGTAGCCCAGCTCCAGCTTGGTGGAAAAGATCAGTTTCTTGTAGAGCGGCTTGAACCAGGTATTGGTGGTGATGTAACGGGCATAGCGGTTTGTGCCCCCCACACCGGCATATTCGGCCGAGATCGAGTTGATGAAACCGGTGGAAGGATCAAGGCGGTAGTCGGTATTGTTGTGGGTGATACTTGCCGTGAAGGCACTGGTGGTTGATGTGCCAAGCGGGTAGAGGTCGGCTGTTGTTGGATCGTCATGCATGGCCCTGTAGCCAGCAGTCGGGTTGTAGAGATCCTTGACCTCAAACTTGTACATCAGGAATGTGCTGATGTTGTCGTTGATCGGGTAGCCGCCACGGATGTCGGCACCGGTCAGACGTCGGGTGTAGTCCAGATAGTCACGCTCGGAACGGTAGATGTCGCCGCCAAAGGACCATTTTGAATCAAGGAAGTAGGGATCTGTGAGCCCGACGGAGTAGGTCTGTGATTTGCCGCCGATGGAGCCGGACAGGTTGCCCTTCAAACCCAGGCCGAGGAAGTTGTTCTGGGCAATCGAGCCCTGGCCGATAATGCCGTCCAGCGTACTGTAGCCGCCGCCGATGCTGAATGTGCCGGTCGGTTTTTCCTTGACTTCAGTGGCCACGTTCATTTTATTGCTTGAACTCCCCTTGGGCGTTGCAATGGAGACATCCTCAAAATAGCCGGTGTTCATCAGGTTCTTTTTGCTCTGTTTCATGCCGGTGGCGCTGAAAAGTTCCCCCTCCTTGATGCGCATCTCACGACGGATGACCTTGTCCCTTGTCTTGGAGTTGCCGGCGATTCCAACCCGTTCGATATAGATGAGATCACCCTTTTCCATATCGTAGCTCAGGTCAACGATCTTTTTGCTCTCATCGACCTTGGTGGCCGGGTTCGCCGTTGCAAAGGCATACCCCTTGTCGCCGTAGAGATCTGTCAGGGTGGCAATGTCTGAGCGAACAACGGAACGGTTGAATATTTCACCCTTTTCCAGTTTTATCTTGCTGTGGAGTGTCTCGGCTGTCTCGAGCAGTTCGCCCTTGAAATCGATATTGCCAACCCGGTACTGATCCCCCTCTGTTATCCCGATCGTAACCTCAAGCGCCTCTTTGTCTTCGGTCAGTTTGACAACCGGTTCTCCTACCTTGACATTCATATAACCGTGGTTCAGGTAGTAATCCGCAATCAGAAGTGAGTCATTTTTAAGGGCTTCTTCCTTGTATGTTCCGGCATCGGTCAGCCAGGACATGAACCACTTTTCCTTGGTTTCGATTATTCCCATCTTGAGCAGGAGGCGGTTTCCTTTCAGCGTGCTGTTGCTGAAGGCCTTGTTCCCCTCCAGGGTGATTTTGCGGATCAGAACCTTCTTGCCTTCGTTGATCCTGAACGTGACGGTCATATCGTTCTTGTCGCGTTTTTCAACCGTTTCGGTGATTTCGGCCAGGTAGTAGCCGTTTTCCTGATACAGTTTTTTAAGCTTTGTAATGCTCTTGGCCAGTTCCTTGGGTGAGAAGATGGCGTTCTGTTTGATTTCCAGAACCTCTTTCAGTTTACTGGTCGATAATTCCTTGTTGCCGTCAAAACGGATGTCACGAATGACCGCTTTTTCAGTGACCGTGTAAACCAGAACATTCCCCTTGGGGGATGGCTTGGTTGAGACAATCACCTCTTTGAAATGTCCCAGTTTATAGATGGCCCGCAGATCCGCATCGGTTTTGTCGCTGTAGACAGTGTCCCCTGCCTTCAGCCGGACTACATTCAGTATGGCGGCCGCCTCGATGCGCTTGTTTCCCTCGACGGCAACCTCGACAATCTTTTCGCCCTCTGCGCCGGCAACTGCGGCAAATGCCAGTTGTGTAGCGATTACAGCCGGTACTACGTAAGATGATATGGACACTCGTTCCTCGCTGTTTACGATCGAAATATAATTATTCTATGCGTCCATCTACCAGATGTACGGTTTTATCCATTGCGGCGGCCAGGTGTTCATTATGGGTGACAACCACCAGTGTCAATCCCTTCTTTGCCCGCAATTCGCAAAGCAGGGTGTGAACGCCGGCACTGGTCTTCATGTCAAGGTTGCCGGTTGGTTCATCTGCCAGGAGCAGTTCCGGAGAAAGGGCGAGTGCCCTGGCGATGGCAACCCGTTGCTGTTCCCCGCCGGAGAGCTCTCCCGGGCGGTGTGTCATGCGCTGGCCAAGCCCGACATCATTCAACAACTCCTCGGCAATCGCCGTTGCCCTGTTTCTGGGGGTTCTGGCGATCAGCGCGGGCATCATGACATTCTCCAGTGCGCTGAACTCCGGCAGCAGGTGGTGAAACTGAAAGATAAAGCCGATGCTTTTGTTGCGGAACGTGGCCAGTTCGTGATCGCTTTTGCTGAAAAGATCTTCGCCATGGAAGAGTATTTTGCCGGACGAAGGACGGTCTAGTGCCCCTAGAAGGTGGAGCAGGGTGCTCTTCCCGGCCCCGGAGGTGCCCACCAGCGCGGTTGTTGTACCCTGCTGGATAGTCATGTTGATTCCGTTCAGTACGTCAACACGGCTTGACCCCTTGTCGTAAGATTTATGGATGTCCTGGATCTCCAGCAGATTACTCATAGCGCAACGCCTCGGCTGGCAGCATTTTTGATGCCTGCCACGCCGGATAGAGTGTGGCAATGAACGAGATCAGTATGGCGGTCAGTGAAATCAGCACAACATCCGCCGGTATGACCTGGGATGGAAAATGATCCAGGTAATAGATATCCTTACTGAAAAAATTCTGCCCGGTCACCTTCTGGATGAAATTGATGATCGGCTCCAGGTTAAGGGCAATAATCAGGCCGGAGGCAACGCCCAGAATCGTGCCGGTGACACCGATGATCAGTCCCTCCAGCACGAATATCTTCATGATGCTGGCCCCGCTGGCCCCCATGGATTTAAGGATGGCAATGTCCCTGGTCTTTTCCATGACAACCATGAAGAGCGTGGAGGCGATGCCGAAAGCGGCTACCAGGACGATCAGGGTCAGAATGATAAACATGACAATCTTTTCTGTCTTTAGCGCAAAAAGGATATTGCGGTTCATCTGCATCCAGTCGCGGGCGTAGTAGCCTGGTCCGAGCATGGCATTGATTTTTTTTGCCAGTTCACCCGTATGATAGACATCCTTGACCTTGAGCTGAATCCCGGTCACGGTGTCGCCCAGGTCAAAAAAACTCTGCGCCTGCCCCAGACTGACATATCCCAGGGTGGAGTCGTATTCAAACATACCTGTGTTGAAGATGGCGCAAACCCGAAACGGCTTCATCTTGGGCATGATGCCGAGTGGCGTGATATTCCCCATCGGCGAGACCACGTTGACCTGGTCACCCACGGAAAGATTGAGGTGTTTGGCCAGTTCCTTGCCGACAAGCAGTCCAGGAAGGGCGTTGGCGCCATCGCTCAGGCTTGGATCAAGTCTATCCATGCTCCCTTCAGTGATCGACTTGCTGATCCTGGTGACGAGTCGGTCGGAGTTGACATCAATACCCCGTAAAACCACACCGGAGACATTCTTGCCCGATGAAAGCATGACCTGGTTATAGATGAAGGGGGTGGCGGCAGTAACCCCGTCGACCTTTTTCAGCCGTTCCATGACCTGCTGGTAATCCTCCATCGGTGTGCCATTGTGGATGACAACCACATGGGCATTGGTACCGAGGATTTTTTCCTTGAGATCCTCTTCAAAGCCGGTCATGACTGCCAGCACGATGATCAGCGCCATTACCCCCAGGGCAACGCCGGCCGTGGAGATAAAGGTGATGATGGATATAAATGTCGTCTTGCGCTTTGCCTTGAGATAGCGCAGGCCGATTAACAGTTCAAATGGCATAGGTCCGTTTCCGTGTTCCTGTTCAGCGTGATACCTTCCGCAGCTGCGGGAATAGGATTACATCACGGATGGATGCCGCATCGGTAAGCAGCATGACAAGCCGGTCAATGCCGATACCTTCACCGGCGGTCGGCGGCAGTCCGTACTCCAGGGCGCGGACATAGTCTTCGTCCATATAGTGCGCCTCTTCGTCTCCCTTGTCCTTTTCAGCCACCTGGGCCAGGAAGCGTTCCTTCTGATCCACCGGATCATTCAGCTCCGAGAAGGCGTTAGCGATTTCGCGCCCGCCGATGAACAGCTCAAAGCGGTCGACGATGTCGGGATTGTGGTCGTTCTTGCGTGAAAGCGGTGAAATCTCCGTCGGATAGGCGGTTATGAATGTCGGCTGGATCAGCTTGTGTTCGGCGACTTCCTCGAAAATCTCCATCAACAGCTTGCCGTAACCGATATCCGTTGGCAGGTCGAGGCCGAGGCTGCGCGCATAGACCAGGGCCAGTTCGCGGTCTTCCAGTTTCTTGGCGTCGATATCCCCATACTCCAGAATTGCCTCGCGGACGGTCAGGCGTTTCCATGGTCGCTGGAAGCTGATCTCAAGCCCCTGATTGGTGAAGTCCAGTGTGCCCAGCACCTCCTGGGCGACATGGCAGAACAGTTCTTCGGTAAAATCCATCAGGTCTTCGTATGTGGCATAGGCCTGATAAAATTCCATCATGGTAAATTCAGGGTTGTGGCGGATTGAAATCCCCTCGTTCCTGAAGTTACGGTTGATTTCAAAGACGCGGTCAAGTCCGCCGACCACCAGACGCTTCAGGTACAGTTCCGGTGCAATCCGCAGATAAAGCTCCATATCGAGCGTATTGTGGTGTGTGATGAACGGACGAGCGGTGGCTCCGCCCGGGATCTGGTGCATCATCGGTGTCTCGACTTCCAGGAAGTCGCGGTCAGCCATGAATTTGCGGATCAGGTTGACGATTCTGGAGCGCTTGACGAACAGTTCGCGGACTTCAGGGTTAACGATCAGATCTACATAGCGCTGACGGTAGCGGGTTTCCACATCGGTCAGGCCGTGAAATTTTTCAGGCAGTGGCAGCAATGATTTGACCAGCAGGCGGATGGTCTTGATGTGCAGTGATAGTTCGCCGGTTTTTGTGCGGAAGGGAAAGCCTTCGGCGCCGACGATGTCACCGATATCAAATGATTCGAAAACAGTAAAAGCCTCTTCGCCAATCTCGTCCTTGCGGATGTAAAGCTGGATACGCCCCTTGCGATCCTGCAGCTGGACAAAGGCGGCCTTGCCAAAGGAGCGGCGGGCGATAATCCGGCCGGCAACGGTGAAGCGGGTCTCATCAGCAGCAATCTGTTTTTTGTCGTTATATGTCTTGAAGATATCTTCCGATGTGTGTTCCGGTTTGAAATCATTTGGGTACGGGTTTATACCTGCTTCCCAGAGGGTATCGACCTTCCTTCTCCTCTGCAGGAGCAGTTCACTGAGTTCTTCCATTTTTTGTCGTGCCTTTCTGGATAAATAAGGTGGTCATACGGGAAAAGACTGCTAAAAATATCCCCGATGTTGTGTAACGTCAAGCAAAAAAGCTGGCATTTGATAAAGGCCGTTTGTGTGCTAATCTACTGACTTTCCGGCTCTTTTTTCTTGCTGCGTGTCCTTGGCTTCGGTTTTTTAACCTCACCCGCCTCCGCTTCTGGTATCGGTTCGCTGACAGCCACTTTCTTTGCCGGAGCCTTGCGGCGAGGTTTTGCCGGCTTCGCCTCTGCGGTCTCGCTGGCGGTCTCTGGCTCCGGGAGAGGTGCGGCGCTTGCTGCTGCCGGACTGCTTGTCACCGGTTCCTGCGGCTCGCTCTTCTTTGTTGTGCGCGGCTTTCTGGTCCGCTTGACCGGTTTTGCCGCTGCTGTCTCCGTGCTGTCAAAGCTGTCAGTCTGCTCCGCTGCCTTCTTCGCACCCGCATCCTGTGTGGCGGTGGGCGGCGGGGTGTCAGTCGGAACGGCTGTGTCATTGGACGAATCTGCTGCAGCTTCGGTCGCCTCAACGTCAATTGGGCGGGCCGGTTTGCGTGTCCTTCTCCGCTTGCGCTTCTTTGCAACAGCCTCGCCGTCGGCTGGCTCCGCTGATTCTGCCTCGGTATCTATTGTAACGGTCTTATCCTGAGACTCTTCCGTTATCTCGATGGTATCCTTGTACGCTTCCAGAGGCGTTTCGACCGCCTGTTCAGTCAGACCGGCCCCTGTTTCTGGTTCGGCGCTGCTCTTCTTTTTCTTTCGTCTCCGCTTACGCTTCTTAGCCGGGTCGGTTCCGGTCGTTTCTCTCTGCGCTAATTCCTTGATGTCGTCGGTATCTGCACCTTCAGTGGCGGCAGCCGTCAAGGATGGGCGTGTCGCAGCCTCATCGCTCTTTGTGGTCTCTTGGGGCAGTTTTTCCCGTTTGACAATCTCCAGTTCCAGCTCGTTCAACAGGAAGGAAGTCTTTCCCTTAACGGTTACCTCGATGTCGTAATCATTTTCGATCTGGGTCAGTTCCCGCTTTTTGCGGTTGAGGAGATAGTAGGCAACCTCCAGCGGCAGTCCGCCATGAACCTCGGCAACCGTCCCCTTGGCAGCGGCGCCATGCACCTTGCGCAGGAAGGATAGCGCCATTGCTTCAACGGATTTGACCTTGCCGCGCCCCTCGCAGTGCGGGCAGGCCAGATGGATGGCGTCGTTCAGTGTTTTGGCGATTCTCTGGCGCGACATCTCCAGCAGACCGAAGTCGGATATCCTCCCCAGGTTGACGCGGGCCTTGTCGGCCTTGAGTGCCTGCTTGAGTGTTTTTTCAACCTCGTGATTATGTTTCCGGTCGCGCATGTCGATGAAGTCGATGACGATCAGACCGCCGAGGTCGCGCAGGCGCAACTGACGGGCAGCCTCCTCGGCAGCCTCCATATTTGTCTTGAATGCGGTGTCTTCAATCCCCTTTTCACCGCTGCTCTTGCCGGAGTTGACGTCAATGCTGACCAGAGCCTCGGTCGGCTCGATGATCAGGTATCCGCCGGAGGGGAGGCTGACCCGCTTTTCGTAAATTTGGTCAATCTGCTCTTCCAGTTGAAACCGGGAAAAGATCGGTCGTTTTTCCCGGTGCAGTTTGACCAGCTTTTCGCACTTGGGCATTGTTTCGCGGAAAAACTCCTTGGCGGCGTTGTAGGCCTCCTTGCTGTCTACCAGCACCTCGTCGATATCATCGGAGAAATAGTCGCGGATGGTGCGGATGATCAGCCCTTTATCCTGGTAAACCTCACCGGCGCCAACACGCTCCGCGGCATCCTGCTTGATGCCGTTATACAGTTCCAGCAGGCTTTCCAGATCTTTGTGCAGTTCCTCCGGGCTTCTGCCGACTGCCTCGGTGCGGATGATATAGCCGATTCCCTCGGGTATATTCATCTCGGCAATGATCTCTTTCAGTCCCTTGCGCACGGATTCCTGCTCAACCTTGCGTGATATGCCGCTGGAGTCGCTGCCTGGCATAATGACCATATAGCGTCCGGGGAGTGACAGGTAGGTTGTCAGGGCGGAGCCCTTGTTGTCGCGCTCGTCCTTCTCGACCTGGACAATAATCTCCTGGCCGCGACGGAGAACCTCCTGGATGCGTGGCCGTCGTTTGCGCTGCTCTTCGGGGATGTCTTCACGCCACTGCCAGAAATCCGGGTGCAGTTCACCCATCTGGAGAAAGCCCGGTTTTGCCCGCCCGATATCCACGAAGGCTGCCTGCAGTCCAGGCTCAACACGCAGGACAACCCCTTTATAGATATTCCCCTTGGTCTGTTCCTTGCCGCTTATCTCAATATTCAGCTCCATCAGGCGTCCGTCATGCACGATGGCAACGCGGGTTTCTTCCGGGTGAAGTACATTGACAAGCATCTTCTTGCTGATTGTCTTGTCCATTATTCTGTGTATCCCTTTCAGGTGACTCCATTGAAATGGAGATCATGCGGGTTATTGAAAAATGAAAAATTATATAGTTTTTTACAATGAAAGCAAAGAAAAAGGATATTTGCTGTCTGTTGCCGATACGAAAATGCCCCGCCTATCTTCTGATGGCGGGGCATTTATTATCTGTAGCGTGATTTACTGTCAGGCTTCAACCAGCCGGGCGGACTTGATGAAAACCGGCTCAACCGGAACGTCGCTGTGGCCGTTTTTATGGCCGGTTTTAACAACGCGGATGGCGTCAACCGCTTCCATTCCCTCGACAACCTGTCCGAAGACGCAGTAGCCGAAGCGGTCGGGCTGTTTGCCCTGGTGATCAAGGAAGGCATTGTCGACGGTATTGATGAAAAACTGGGAGGTGGCGGAGTCGACAACAGCGGTACGTGCCATTGCAAGGGTGCCACGTTTGTTCTGAAGTCCGTTGGTTGCCTCGTTCTTGATGGCAAACTTAGGTTTTTTCTGCTCCAGGGATTCACTCATTCCGCCCCCCTGAATCATGAAATCCTTGATGACGCGGTGAAAGATCAGGCCATCATAGAAGCCGTCCTTGACGTAATTGAGGAAGTTTTTAACGGTGATCGGCGCCTTTTCCTTGAAAAGCTCTATGGTGATGTTGCCCATGGATGTTTCGATGATGACCTGCGGATTCTGTTCAGACATTTGCTGCCTCCTGAATTTTGTTTGAAAGTGAAGAAATGCCAGCGGCAAGATCTTCCTGTATATGATCAGAGCTGTACTATGCCGTATTTTTCAGACTATTCTTGCCTATGTAGCATATTTTTGCTGTTATTCGAAGAGAATAAAATTATTATGGGGCTGTTTAAATTGCCTTCCGTTTTGGCGGCTGATGTTTCAGTGGGGATTAATATAGTGTTCTGGAGATTGGTTAAATGTCTGAAAAAACTGGTAGTGTAGAGCAACAGGAGGTCTGGACAACCTTGAAACTCCTCAACTGGACCAAGGGGTATCTGGGTGGTAAGGGGGTTGTCAATGCACGTCTGGAGGCAGAGTGGATGCTCTCTGCGGTGACCGGACTTGATCGGGTTGGCCTTTATCTCAATTTTGAAAAACCGCTTAATGATGATGAATTGGCCCTTTTTCGTGCAATGGTTACGCGGCGGGCCAAGCGGGAGCCGCTGCAACATATCCTTGGCAGCCAGGAATTTTGTGGTTTTGATTTCGAGGTGTCTGCGGATGTCCTTGTGCCGCGATTTGACACGGAGCGGTTGGTGTCTGAGGCGCTTGAAATGGTGCCTGATGCCACAGCGGTGCTTGATATCGGTACCGGCAGTGGCTGTATTGCCATTGTGCTCTCCAAACATCTGCCGGGGGCAAAGGTCGTTGCTGTGGATCTGTCGGAGCAGGCGCTTGCTGTTGCCCGGCGCAATGCATTGAAAAATGGCGCGGATGTGGAATTCCTCTCCGGTTCCCTGTTCGAACCGGTTAGCGGCCGAACCTTTGACCTGATTATTTCCAATCCACCCTATATTCCAACGGCTGATATAGATACCCTTGAGCCGGAGGTGCGTTTCTGGGATCCGCTGCAGGCGCTGGATGGCGGAGCCGATGGTCTTGATTTTTACAGGAAGCTGATCCCGGCCGCCACGGACTTTCTGCGTCCCGATGGTGCCCTGCTGCTGGAGATAGGTATTGGTCAGGCGCGGGATGTGGTTGACATATTCCGTGAGTGCGGCGGCTACGGCCCGGTTGGCACCATGCATGATATGGGTGGCATTGAGCGGATTGTCTACGTAAGGCGAAAGGGGTAGTCATGGATTCTACAGAGGCATTGAAGGTCTTCCGTGAGGCGGACCTTTTGGTTTCAGAGGATGCCGTAACGGCGGCGATTGCCAGGATGGCCGTTGATATTACAGAGCGGCTCGGCGCGTCCAATCCGGTTGTGTTGACGATCATGAACGGCGGAATAATCTTTGCCGGCCAACTGCTGACAAAACTGCATTTTCCGTTGGAGGTCGATTACCTGCATGCCAGCCGTTATGGTCAGGAGGTCAGTGGAGATAACCTGAAATGGATCGCCCGGCCACGTACGGAGCTTGCCGGGAGAACGGTGTTGCTGCTGGATGATATTCTTGACGAGGGGGTGACGCTTGCCTCGGTTGCCGAATACTGCCGTCAGCAGGGGTGTCAGGCTGTTTTTTCGGCTGTTTTGGTGGAAAAACTTCACCTGCGCAAGGTAATGCCTGGCCTGCGGGCTGATTTTTCTGCCCTCGAGGTTGGCGATCGCTTTCTGTTCGGTTATGGGCTTGATTACAAGGGGTACTGGCGCAATGCACCGGGAATATACGCGGCCAAGGGGCTGTAGGTCAGATTGTGATCCATAGCCCTGGTTTGAAATCCGGTTGGATATGAAAACGCCCCCATCTTTCGCAGAAGGGGGCGTTTTACGGATCAGGCTCGTAACTGCTGGAGAACCTCTTCCGGATGCTGTTCGGCCTTGGCGACCTTTTGCCAATGTTTTTTCACAATGCCATCCGGACCGATTATGACGGTGGAACGGATGATTCCCATGCTCTTCTTGCCGCAGGTGACCTTTTCCCCAAATGCCTGATACGCCTGCATCATGCTTGTGTCAGGGTCTGTTAACAGCACAAAGGGGAGGTTGTGGTTGCCAATGAATTTGCTGTGTGCGCTAAGACTGTCCTTGCTCACCCCGAACAGGATAATGCCCTTGTCCTGTAATTCCTGATAGTTATCCCTGAAGCCGCAGGCCTCTTTTGTGCAGCCGGGTGTGCTGTCCTTGGGATAGAAATATATTACAACGGTTTTTCCAGAATATTCAGACAATGAGTGTGCCTTTCCGTCGCTCCCCTGTAATACGAACTCAGGCGCTTTGCTTCCTTCCAATGACATTTTGTACCCCCCTGTTTTTCTAACAAGACTATTTGAGTCCACTTTAGCACGGTTTTCCAGAAGGTCAATAGATTGTTCCAGATTTTTAAAAATGCTGTTTGGTAGGAATTAACTGCGAGGATTTCATAAAATCCTACATCGTTGGTTTCTCGTTATGCTGGCACCGCATCCTGTCTTAATCTAGTTATATCCCGCAGCGGAGGTGCCCCGAACAGGCGGTTGTATTCGCGGCTGAATTGGGAGGGACTCTCGTAACCAACCTCAAATGCAGCGCTGGCCGCATCCAGCGATTCCGCCAGCATCAGGCGACGTGCTTCATGCAGACGGAGATGCTTCTGGAACTGCAGCGGGCTCAGGGCGGTCATGGAGCGGAAGTGATTGTGGAACGATGAACTACTCATGCGAGCCTGGGATGCCAGATCATCAATCTTCAATGGCTGGGTATAGTTGGCCTTCAACCACTCGATCACCTGGGCTATCTGCTGGCTCTGGCTGCCGGCCGAAGCGATCTGTCGCAGACGGGTTCCCTGATCCCCAACCAGCAGGCGGTAGATAATCTCGCGCTTGATGATTGGTGACAGAATGGGGATATCCTGCGGTTCATCAAGCAGGGCGATCAATCGTTGAAACGTAGCCAACAGCGGCATGGTTACCTCGCCGGTGGCCATGCCGCGGCTTGGCTGCTGTTCACGGGGCGCCGGCAGATTGCTGTCCACCATCAGCTGCGAAACCTCGCGCAGATCAAGTTTCAGCTTTAACCCAAGATAAGGTTTCTCGCGGCTGGCCTCGGTAATCTGTACCACCGTAGGAAGGTTCACCGAGGTAATCAGATAATGATTGGCATCATATATAAAAACCTCATCCCCTAGCAGCACCCGCTTGGCCCCCTGAGCCACCATGCAGATGCTCGGTTCGTATGTACCACAGACCGGTCCGGTCAATTCCTCGCGTTTAAAAAGAGACAGTCCTGGAATCGCGGTTGTAAATAGTTCTTCCCTTCCGGTATATCGGGCAATGCTCTCTGCCACGGTTTCTATCGCTGTTTTCATCTCGTTCTCCGTGCTGCTCTAACAGGTTGTATGCTGGTTGTTTTAGAGGTTTGTTATGTCAAAATAATATCAACCGTTGCCGGTATTTACAATATTTCTGGATCTTATTGCAGGATCAGGCAAGAAAACAGGAGGATTGATCTACTCGCTTTGGATGTTTGGGAATAGAATATACTCATCTTTAAAAGAATAGCAGATCACCTGGAGGAATGCTTATGCAAAAACGGATATTGGGAAAAAACGGCTTGGAGGTTTCAGCACTTGGGTTGGGGTGTATGGGGATGAGTTTTTCATATGGTCTGCCAAAAGACCGGCAGGAGATGATTAATCTGCTGCGGGGTGCTGTTGAACGGGGTGTCACCTTCTTTGATACGGCGGAGGTTTATGGCCCCTTTACCAATGAGGATCTGGTCGGTGAAGCGCTGGAGCCGCTGCGCGACCAGGTTGTTATCGCCACCAAGTTCGGTTTTGACACCAGTGTGGATCCAAGGGCGATGAAGGGGAGCGGCGGACCGGTATTGAACAGCCGCCCGGAGCATATCAGGGAGGTGGCCGAGGCGTCACTCCGGCGTCTCAGGACGGATGTTATCGACTTGTTCTATCAACACCGTGTCGATCCGGATGTGCCGATTGAAGATGTGGCCGGGGCGGTGAAGCAGTTGATCCAGGAGGGGAAGGTCAAGCATTTCGGCCTCTCTGAGGCCGGCGTTGAGACTATCCGCCGCGCCCACGCGGTTCAGCCGGTTACCACGGTTCAGAATGAGTATTCGCTCTGGTTCAGACGCCCTGAGGAGGGATTGTTGCAGGCGCTGGAAGAACTCGGGATCGGTCTTGTACCTTATAGCCCGTTGGGAAAGGGGTTTCTGACTGGCAAGATGGATGCGGCTACAACCTTTGACAGTACGGATTTCCGCAGTTCACTCCCCAGGTTCACGCCGGAGGCGCTCAAGGCGAACCAGGCGCTGGTTGATCTGCTGGCCCGGATCGCAACGGAAAAGAATGCCACGCCGGCCCAGATTGCACTGGCCTGGCTGCTGGCCCAGAAAACGTGGATTGTCCCGATTCCGGGCACAACAAAATTATCACGCCTGGACGAAAATCTTGGGGCCGTTTCTATCCAGCTTTCCAGTGAAGAGCTGCGCGACATGGACAATGCCGCCGCCCAGATCAGTATCCACGGGGCCCGTTATCCGGAAAAACTGGAGCAGCTGACCGGCCGGTAGTTTTTGTTCGCTCTTTTTCTTGAAGTACATATTTTTTACTGATTAGCATCAACCTTCCGCTACGGCGACTAAATTGTCCCCTCTCCCTGAGGGAGAGGGTGGCCGGAGGATCAGTGCTAATCAGGTATTTTTTTGATCGTTATTTCAAGTAGATGTCTGCCGCAGTCTGGTGACATCCCGTAGTGGTGGTGCGCCGAACAGGCGATTGTATTCGCGGCTGAATTGCGACGGGCTCTCGTAGCCGACCTGAAACGCTGCGGTGGCGGCGTCCAGTGACTCCGCCAGCATCAGCCGTCTGGCTTCGTGCAGGCGCAGATGCTTTTGGTACTGCAATGGGCTTAAAGCGGTAATGGACCGAAAATGGTTATGAAATGAAGCGGTGCTCATGCGTGCCTGAGAAGCCAGATCATCGATACGAAGCTGCTGTGTGTAGTTATTTTTCAGCCATTCAATTATCCGCGCTATCTGTTGACTCTGGCTTCCCGCCGCCGCTATCTGGCGTAGACGCGCCCCCTGTTCTCCCGCAAGTAAAAGGTAAACAATCTCCTTCTGAATGATCGGCGCAAGCATCTGAATGTCTTGCGCTTCATCAAGCAGGTCGACAAGACGCTGAAAGGCGGTGAGCAGTGGCAGGGTGATCTCGCTGGTTGCCATGCCATGAGCGGATCGTTGCGCCCGATGGTGAGGAAAATTGCTGTCAATCAGCAACCGGGAAACCTCCTGTATGTCAAACGTCAGCTTTAGCCCCAGTAATGGCTTTTCTTTGCTTGCTTCAATGACCTGAAAAAATGCCGGCAGGTCAACGGAAGTGATCAAATACTGCTGCTCGTTATACACATACGTTTCATTTCCGAGCAGCACGCGTTTAGCACCCTGCACAACCATGCAGACACTGGGCTCGTACACCGCGCTGATGGGGTCGGTAGGTCCGTCTTCCCGAAATAATGACAAAGAAGGGATCGCGCCTGGATTCTGCTCACCTTCGCTTGTCCATCGGGCAATACTTCCTCTTAGTGTTTCGAGTGCCACTTCCCTTCTGTTTTTCATATAAACCCCATATCTGCCCGACTTTGATGTGAAATTTTGTCATTCTGTATAATACCGTCATACTATCAAGCCTGATGATGTCTTACAACATTTGTGGATAGTTTTATATGATCAGGCAAGAAGTTTAGAGGATTGATCTATCCCCGCTTTTATCATCCAGGGTAGGATGAATTTAACAAGAGGCCGGAGAAGTGACACAACATAGAAAAGGATTAGTTACACATGTCAACGATTGAACAAACATATAATGATATCGTGGAAATGCCTGCCCGGCAGGCTTCGGCTTGGGGGGCTGTCTGGGCCATGTCCTTATGCGTGATGGTGCTGATTGCCTCGGAGTTTCTGCCCTTGAGTCTTTTAACACCCATAGCGTCCGACCTGCATATTACGGAAGGCGTAGCCGGGCAATCCATCTCTATCTCCGGGTTATTTGCCGTTCTGACGAGTCTGTTCTTAACATCCATGATTGGGCGGTTCGACCGGCGTCATGTCCTGCTTTTCTTTACATTCCTGATGGTTGTGTCTGGTACGTTGGTTGCCCTGGCCCCCGATGTCATGGTTCTCATGATTGGGCGGTCATTTCTTGGTGTTTCCGTCGGTGGATTCTGGTCCATGTCCGCCGCAGTCGCCATGCGTCTCGTTCCTGCGGCCTCGGTTCCCAAAGCACTGGCGATTTTCAACGGCGGAAACGCATTTTCCACCATGGTTGCGGCGCCACTCGGGAGCTTTCTTGGTGGCATCATAGGGTGGCGTGGCGCTTTTTTCTGCATCGTACCTGTTGTAATGGTCGCATTTGTCTGGCTATGGCTGAGCCTTCCCGCCATCCCTGCTCCAAAATCCCCAACCGGCAAGGGCCCGATGGCCGTGCTCAAGCTTCTGGCCCGGCGGCAGGTTGCCCTGGGGATGAGTGCAACCATGCTCTTCTTTATGGGACAATTCACTCTCTTTACCTATTTGCGTCCTTTTCTCGAAAATGTGACCGGGGTGACCACGAACCAGCTGTCGTTGATTCTACTGGGGATGGGCGTTTTTGGATTGATCGGCACCTTTGCCATCGGTTACGCGCTAAAAAAGAGGCTATTGCTTGTCATGGTTTGTCTTTCCTTTCTGCTCATGCTGGTCGCTCTGGCCCTGATTGCATTCGGCCATTCCCTGTGGGCCGTATTCGCGCTGGTTTGCCTATGGGGATTACTTGGAACCTCCGCGCCTGTAGGCTGGTGGGCATGGGTCAGCCAAACCATGCCGGATGACGCCGAGGCCGGTGGCGGTTTGATGGTTGCCCTGGTCCAACTCGCAATCGCCGCAGGGGCTTCTGCCGGTGGCTATTTTTTTGACAGGCATGGGTATGAAAGCACCTTTCTGTTCAGCGCTTTCCTGCTCTGCTGCGCAGCCTGTATGACATACATCACGTATCTGCATGCAAAAGCCAATAAGACTGCCGGAATACCCGAAGCTGTTCCGACAGCGTAACGCAAGTATTCAGCCGAACCGCGTTCCACCAATTAGTTTGTCAAAGACAAAAGGAGACATCTCATGAACAACCCCGTATCTCGCAGGAAACTGATCCAATGCTCTCTCATTGCGAGTGCATTAATGTTAATTAGCGCGCTGCCGGCATTAGCGGAATTAAAACTACCAACGCGAGGAGATGCCATGCAACTGACCCAAACCTGGGATAAAACTTTCCCAAGAAGCAAAGCTGTCGAACATCAGAAAGTAACCTTCAGAAACCGTTACGGCATTACCTTGGCAGCCGATCTTTATCTGCCGAAGAACCGTGGCAACCAACGACTCGCAGCCATTGCCGTCGGCGGTCCATTCGGCGCGGTGAAGGAACAGTCTTCCGGTCTGTACGCGCAGACAATGGCCGAGCGGGGCTACGTTGCGCTGGCGTTTGACCCCTCGTATACCGGAGAAAGCAGCGGCGAGCCGCGCCATGTGGCCTCTCCCGACATCAACACCGAAGATTTCAGCGCCGCGGTGGACTTTCTTGGACTGCACGCATCTGTCGATCGCGAGCGCATCGGCATCATTGGCGTCTGCGGCTGGGGTGGTCTGGCACTGAATGCAACCGCAGTGGATAAGCGCATCAAGGCCGTTGTCACCAGCACCATGTACGATATGTCGCGCGTGATGTCCAAAGGCTACAACGACAGCATGACCGCCGGACAGCGCACTCAGATGTTGGAGCAGTTGAGCCAGCAGCGTTGGAAAGATGCAGAAAAAGGCGCCCCGACGCTAGGCCCGAAATTCAACGAGCTGAAAGGCGGCGAACCGCAGTTCCTGGTGGATTACGCCGACTACTACAAATCGCCGAAGCGCGGCTTCCACCACCGGGCGATCAACTCGAACAGCTCGTGGACGATCACCAGCGGCCTGTCGTTCATGAACGCGCCGCTGATGACCAACATCGCGGAAATCTCGCCGCGCCCCATTCTGTTGATCCACGGTGAAAACGCCCATTCGCGCTACTTCAGCGAAACCGCCTACGCGGCGGCTGCGCAGCCGAAGGAACTCCTGATCATCAAGGGCGCCAACCACGTCGACCTCTACGACCGGATGGACAAAATTCCGTTTGACAAGATCGTTGAGTTCTTCAACAAAAATATGAAGTAAGCCCGCAGTGGGGCAGGAGGGTTTGTATCGTTGCAATAGTCCCCCCGCCTGCAAAGGCTGGGGGGACTTAGGGCAGAGTCAAATTGTCCTGCATTAATAACGTTTGCTGGTTTGGCCGGCCTTAGAATGCCGCCCGCATGATCTGCAGTGCCTCATCGCTTCCGATGGATGTCAATATCCCCAGCCTTCCGTTTTCGACCGCCTTCTCTGCCATGACTTCCAGATCGGCTTCCTTTGCCCCGGCCTCGCGCAGGTTGGCCGGCATTTTGATGGCGGCATAGAATGATTCCAGAGCCTTGATCCCTGCCTCGGCGGCCGCGGTATCATCCACCTCCTGTATGTCGAAAACATTTCTGGCGAAACGGGCAAATACCGGCAGGTGCTGGGGGGCGGCAGCCATGGTAAGACGCATCCAGGGCGGGGTCAGCAGGGCCAGGGTGACGCCGTGGGTCATGTCGTACATGCTGGAGAGTTCGTGCCCCATGCCGTGCAGGGGGAAGGGGAACCCAGGCTTGCCGAGTACGAACTGGAATCCGGCCAGGGCCATGGAGCTGGCCCACATGATGTTGGCGCGGGCATCATAATCTCGTGGATCAGCCAGCAGCTTTGGCGCGTCCGCGATGACCGCCTTCATGACCCCTTCGTTCATGCGGTCCTGAACCCTTGCCCCCGAATCAGGGGTGAAGTATTGCTCCATCAGGTGACAGAGAATATCGGCCACGCCAGCCATGGTGTGATGTTCCGGCACCGTGAAGGTATATTCCGGGTCGAGGATGGAAAATCGGGGGTTGAGCAGCGGGTGCAGCAGAACCTTTTTCTTGTGGTCAGCGCCGACGGTGATGACCGCCCCCATGTCAAGTTCCGAACCGGTCCCGGCCATGGTCAGGATCGTGGCCAGCGGCGCCGCTGCCGTAATCGGGGAGAGGCCGGACTCGTTGACGAAGAGATCGGCGACCGGGCCGTCATGATTGACACCGGCAGCAATGGCCTTGCAGCAGTCCAAGGTGGAACCGCCCCCCACGGCCAGAATGAAATCGCAGCCGTTTTGACGGTAGAGACGGATCCCCTCCTCCGCGCTTTCGATGCGCGGGTTAGGCTGGATACCGCTCAACTCCACAAAACCCAATCCTGCCCCGGTCAGTTGTTCAACCACCGCCGCGTAGATGCCGTTGGTCTTGATGCTGCCGCCGCCATAGGCCAGCAGCACCTTGCTGGCGCCATTCTGTTTGATGGTTTCACCAAGCACCTTGATCTGCCCCTTGCCGAAATAGGCGGTGGTCGGAATGCTGAAGATGAAATTGTTCATGTCGTTTGCTCCTTTTGTTGCGGTTGAATTGATGGTGACAGCTTACTTCAGGACAGACAACAGGGGATAGATCGATCACATTGAATTCTTGCCTGATCCTGCAAATTGCTAAATGTAATGGTAAGTAAGAAAAAACTGCCGGTTGGGTAGAGGGGAGATTGTTTGATGTAATGGGAGCCAGCCACAGAGTTTAATCCCGAATCGATTATCTCTGTTCTCTGTGGCCGGTTGTCATTTGTTGGAAAACGATTTGTGGCTGCAGCGCTAAAAATCTATGCCGCTGTAACTATCAGACGTAATTTGGAGATATCCCTCAGCGGCGGCGCACCGAACAGGCGGTTATATTCCCGGCTGAACTGGGAGGGACTTTCGTAACCAACCTCGAACGCCGCACTGGCTGCATCCAGCTGTTCTGTCAGCATCAGTCGTCTGGCTTCATGCAGGCGCAGGTGCTTTTGGAACTGCAGTGGACTCAAGGCGGTCATGGAGCGGAAGTGGTTGTGAAAGGATGAACTGCTCATGCGGGCCTGGGCAGCCAGTTCCTCGATCTTTAACGGCTGGGTATAGTTGGCCTTCAGCCATTCAATGGCGCGGGCGATCTGCTGGCTCTGGCTGCCGGTCGAAGCGATCTGGCGCAGTCGTGCCCCCTGGTCGCCAACCAGCAGGCGATAGGTGATCTCCCGCTGGATGACCGGTGCCAGTATGGGGATGTCCTGTTGCTCATCCAGCAGATCCACCAGACGCTGAAAGGCCGTCAGCAGAGGCACGTTTATCTCGCCGGTGGCCATGCCGCGGTTGGACTGCTGCTCGCGCGGCCCCGGTAGATTGCTGTCCACCATCAGCTGTGAAACCTCGCGCATGTCCAGCTTGAATCTTAGCCCCAGATATGGTTTGTCCGGGCTGGCCTCAGTGATCTGCACAATCGTAGGCAGATCAACGGAGGTAATCAGGTAGTTCTGCGCGTTATATACAAATGTCTCCTCACCCAGTATCACCCGCTTGGCCCCCTGGGTGACCAGGCAGACACTGGGCACATACATGCCGCTGACCGGTTCGGTCGGCTCTTCCCTCTTGAATAGTGCCAACCCGGGGATGGCGGTTTCGAACAGCTCTCCATCTTTGGCTAATCGGGCAATGCTTTCCCCCAAACTGCTTCTTGCGGCTTCCAATTCCATGTCCATAAGTCCTCCTAATTGTCTGTATAAATGAAGTTTTGTTGTGGTTTTGTTTGTAGGATCTTAACAGGCAGTTTTCCGCTTAACAAATGCTTTCTGAGTCATTTGCAGAATCAGGCAATAAATCGAGAGGATCGTTCTACAGGGTTTATGACTGCTCAAGTAGAATGCAATTATCAACTCAAAACGGACCGGGCGGCTTGTTGAACTGGAAGGTATTCTGAAAATTTAGAAGGAGTTTTTTATGTCTGAAAAAGGATCAAGGCTGAAAGTGCTGGCAATCAACGGCAGCCCCAGGGCGGGCGGCAATACGGAAATCCTGCTGAAAAAGGTGCTTGAGCCGCTGGCGGCGGCTGGCTGGGAAACCGAGTATCTGCGTATCGGTGGCAAGCAGGTCTGGGGTTGCCATGCCTGTATGGTCTGCGTTGAGAGAAAGAACGGCCGCTGCGCCATCGATAGTGACGTGGTCAACGAATACCTGCAGAAGATGTATGCAGCCGATGCCATTCTGCTTGGTTCACCAACCTATTTTGCCGACATGACATCGGAAATGAAGGCGCTGATCGACCGGGCCGGCTTTGTTGCATTGGCAAACGGCGGGGCATTCACCGGCAAGATCGGTGCAGCGGTCGTGGCGGTGCGGCGCGGTGGCGGCACACATGTCTATGACAGCATTAGCCACATGTTCCAGATCTCGGCCATGATCGTGCCCGGCTCCCTGTACTGGAATCTGGGGGTGGGGCGCCAGAAAGGTGAAGTGCTTGATGATGCCGAGGCGCTGCGCAATATGCAGCACCTGGGTGAGACGATCTCCTGGCTGGGGGCTGCCATGGCGGCCCGGTCTACAGTAGCACCATTCCCAGTTGTTGATGCCCTTGCACAAAACTAGGTTTGTTATTCCCGCCCAGGCGGAAGAAATGATGAAGGCATACAATCCAGAAGCGTCTTTTCCATTCTGGGCAATCCGGTTTGCGGCGAAATAATCGAACACAAAAAAGAAGGAGCTAGCTCAATGGATAATAGACAAAACAACCAGGTTCAAGAAGGTGCCCCGGCTATGCCGGATCGTCGCAAGTTTCTGATAGCAGGAGCAGCTGTGGCCGCAGTATCGCTGCTGCCCCACATTTCCACAGCCGCACAGGTTCAGACTGGACAAGGAGCGGCAGGCGCAGCCAAGCCGCACCAACAGCCAAGCAGGGGAAAGCGCAGACTCGGCTCACTGGAGGTGTCGAGCATTGGTCTCGGGGTTCAGAACATGAGCCGCAAGTATGAAACCACAGTGCCTTACCGACCGGAAATGATCAGTGTCATCCGCACCGCCTTTGATCAAGGAGTCACCTTTTTCGACGCAGCCGAGGCTTACGGACCATTCGAGGTTGAACGCATACTTGGTGAAGGAGTAGCTCCCTTCCGCAATAAGGTTGTTATTGCCACCAAGTTCGGCTGGAACATAGATCAGGAAACAGGCAAGCGCCTTCCGGGACTGAATAGCCGCCCGGAGCATATCAAACAGGTAGTTGAAAGGATGCTCAAGCGTCTTAGAACGGATCGCATTGATCTTCTCTATCAACACCGGGTTGATCCGCAAGTGCCAATAGAAGATGTTGCAGGGGCGGTTAAGAAATTGATGGATCAGGGTAAGGTCCTGCATTGGGGGCTCTCCGAGATGGGGCTCAAAACTCTGCGGCGGGCTCATGCCGAGTTGCCGGTCAGTGCGGTTCAGAGCGAATATTCCATGCTATGGCGTGGCCCGGAGAAGGAAGTAATCCCAGTTTGCGAAGAACTTGGTATTGGCTTTGTGCCTTGGAGCCCACTTGGTGTGCAATTCCTGACAGGTTGGATTGATGCTAATACACGATTTGCCCCTGGTGACTTCAGAGGAACAGAGTCCCGGTTTTCGCCGGAGAATCTGCCGCACAACATGGTGCTGGTGGAATTGGTAAAAAAATGGGCGGAACGAAAGTCTGCTACCCCGGCTCAAATTGCGTTGGCATGGTTGCTGGCGCAGAAACCGTGGATCGTACCAATTCCCGGAACGACGCATATGGAGCATATGCTTCAGAATGTGGGTGCAGTTGCGGTTCGTTTCTCAAACTCCGAGCTGGCTGAACTGAATAAGTCTGTTGCGGCAATCAAGATTAGTGGGGCCCGCCTGCCGGATTTTGTACAGGTTTTTTCTGATGTAGAGGCACCGTTGAAGAAGTGAAAACTCAGTATTTAATCATCGCGATCCTGAAGTTACGAACTGGATTGGGATTCGTAAACCGGAGATCTGACCAGACTTATCTGACAAGGAGAAAACAATGTCCAGATTGAAAGTCGTATCGTTATTTTTAACAGCAATTCTCACTATCTCATCAGGAGCAGCCATGGCAGCCGACTACAAACTGAATCCGTTTACTTTGGCCTATGAAGGTGCAATTACCGAAAATGTCAAAGGCAAAGTCAATATTCACCCTGTAACTTACAAACTTAATGGTATCGATATCTCTGCCAACATTTATACCCCCGCAAACTATGACAGCAGCAAGAAGTACCCGGCGATCGTGGTGGCCCACCCCAATGGTGGCGTGAAAGAACAGGTCGCAGGTCTGTATGCCCAGCGCTTGGCTGAACAGGGGTATATTACCATTACTGCGGATGCGGCCTATCAAGGCGCCAGCGGAGGCCTGCCCCGCCATGTGGATAAGCCGGCTAACCGGATTGAAGATATTCATGGCATGGCTGATTACATCAGCCAGTATGCTGGCGTCGATGCCACCCGTCTCGGCTTACTTGGTCTCTGTGGTGGCGGTGGCTATTCTCTGGCCGCTGCCCAAACCGATAAACGCTTCAAGTCGATTGCAACATTGAGCATGTTCAACTCCGGGCGGGTACGTCGCAATGGCTATGTGGATTCACAGCTGAACACGATTCAGGCTCGCTTGCAGCAGGCTTCAGATGCCCGCGCCCAGGAAGCGGCCGGGGGTAAGATCGTTTATACCGGCGATGCCAAGCTGACTGATGAACAGATCGCCAAATTACCGTTCGATCTGTACCGGCAAGGTTTTGAATACTATGGCAAGTCGCACGCTCACCCTAACTCTACCTTCCGCTATACGCTGAGCAGTCTGCTTGACCTGATGCGTTTTGATGCCAACAACCAGATCGAACTCATAAACAAGCCGTTGTTGATGATCGCTGGCAGCAAGGCTGATAGTCTTTACATGAGCGAGGATGCCTTCACCAAGGCCACCGGCACGAAGGATAAAGAACTGTTCAGGCTCGAAGGTGCTACTCATATCGAAACCTACTGGAAACAGCCCTACGTGAATCAGGCGTTGGATAAGCTGGGCCAGTTTTTCGGTAAAACACTCTGATCCACGACTCTCCTGACCTGCTCAACAATGCGAAAGGAACTCTATGAACATCAAACGTCACACTGTTAGAATCCTGGCTGCGCTTTTATTTGCATCGATGGCAGCGTCACCACTGGCCATGGCCGCCCAGGCAGATCAGGCGAAACCGCTCATGATTCAGGAACAGGGCAGTTTTGCCGTCGGCGGCACCGTCATTAAAAGCCCCGGCACCTTCGATACGATGAAACCATCGTCCGGCGGGCAAACCCTGCATGGCGACCACGCACGGGTGTTCTATCAGGTGCCGGTCAATGCCAGAAAATTGCCTTTGGTTATGTGGCATGGCTTCGGGCAGTTTTCCAAGACGTGGGAAACTACGCCGGATGGTCGCGAGGGATATCAGAACATTTTTTTGCGGCGGCAATTCGCGACCTACCTGATTGATCAGCCGCGCCGCGGAACGGCTGGACGAGGTACGATCGGTGGAACAATCAGCGCTACGCCCGATGAACAGCGCTGGTTCAATACCTTCCGGGTCGGAGTCTGGCCCGACTATTTCCCCGGCGTGCAGTTCTCGCGTTCCAAAGAAGCGCTTGAACAGTACTTCCGTTCCATGATACCGGATACCGGTCCCATCGACGTCAAGGTGACCAGTGATGCGGTCTCCGCCCTGTTCGACAGGATCGGCCCCGGCATTCTGGTTACGCACTCTCACAGCGGTGGCATGGGCTGGCTGGCTGCGGTGAAGAATCCGCGTATCCGGGCCATCGTATCCTACGAACCGGGTAGTGGCTTTGTCTTCCCGGAAGGGGAAGTGCCACCTCCCATGCCAAGTTCTGTCGGTGCGCTGGAGCCGGTCGCCATACCCAAAGCTGAGTTCATGAAGCTCACCAAGGTTCCGATCATCATTTACTACGGTGATTTCATCCCTAAGGAACCGGTGGCTAATCCGGGGCAGGACGGCTGGCGTGTGCGTCTGGCGATGGCAAGGCTCTGGGCGGATGCCGTTAATCGACATGGCGGTGATGTTACTGTCGTGCATTTGCCGGAGATCGGTATCCGCGGCAATACGCACTTTCCCTTTTCGGATTTGAATAATCTCGAAATCGCAGATCAGATGTCCAGATTTTTGAAGAGTAAGGGGCTGGATTAACCGTTGTAAATTGATCTAAGCTGAAGTTTTTTAGAAAATATATGGAGGTTGTTATGAGCAAAATCATCACCTTGTTCGCTGCAGTCATGTTTTTAACATTATTCAGTTGTACAGCCATATTCGGAGCGGAAACCATGGAAATTAAACAGGCATTGAACACAAGGCAGCGGGCGATCATTCCCATCGCCGCTTTCACCGCCAACGGTGATCTGGACCGCTTGAAGCCGGCCTTGGCAGCGGGGCTGGATGCCGGGCTGACCGTGAACGAGATCAAGGAAGTGCTTGTTCAGCTTTACGCCTATGCGGGCTTTCCGCGCAGTCTGAACGGAATCAACACGTTCATGACTGTTCTGGACGAGCGGGGGAAAAAGGGGATCAGGGATGAAATTGGCAGGGATGCCAGCCCAATGCCGACCGGCAGAAGCAGTCTTGACTTTGGTACTAAAAACCAGACCAGGCTGGTCGGTCAGCCTGTGGCCGGGCGGCTGTATGATTTTGCCCCGGCCATTGACCAGTTCCTGAAGGGGCACCTGTTTGGCGACATCTTCCAGCGTGACGTGCTAAATTGGCAGGAGCGGGAACTGGCAACCGTTGCCGCCTTGGCCAATATCGACGGGGTTAATCCCCAACTGCAGGCGCACATGGCCATCAGTAGGCATAACGGCCTGACTGATGAACAACTGCGTGAACTGGTGGGCGTGCTGCGGGGCAAATGCGGCCCGAAGGTTGCCGACAATGCTGCCGCCGTGTTGGATAAGGTGCTGGGCACGGGAAAGCAGACAGCCGGAGAGCGGCCGGCGGTTGAGGCGGCAAAGAGCATGGGTGATGCAGCCGGCATCGGCCTGTTCCCGCGCGGAGACAGGAATGATGCCTATGCCAAATATTTTACTGGCACCAGCTATCTGAAAATGCTTTCTACTGAAAGGGTCAAGATCGCTAACGTCACCTTTGAGCCAGGCTGCCGCAACTTTTGGCATATCCATCGTAAAGGGGGGCAGATCCTTCTCGTGACCGGTGGGCGTGGCTGGTATCAGCAATGGGGCAAGCCTGCCCGTGAACTGCGTCCTGGCGATGTGGTCAATATCCCCCCAGAAACCAAGCATTGGCATGGGGCGGCCAAAGACAGCTGGTTTGATCATCTGGCCGTGGCTGTTCCGGCGGAAGGGGCTTCCCATGAGTGGCTTGAGCCGGTTTCCGACGAGGCGTATCAAAAGCTGCCCTGAATGCGGATATTGCAGGGAAAAGACAGGACGAAAGGACGTTATCAATGAAAAAGAAGATTCTGGTTATTTCCGCCAGCCCGAGGAAGGGGGGCAATTCTGATCTTTTGTGCGATCAGTTTGTTTCCGGGGCAAGCGAGGCTGGGCATCAGGTCGAGAAGGTGTCCCTGAGAGACAGGGAAATCAATTTCTGTACGGCCTGTGACGCCTGCCAGAGGAATGGCGGCAGCTGTGTTCACAAAGACGATATGGCAGAGATTCTCGACAGGATGATCAACGCCGATGTGCTTGTCATGGCTACCCCGGTCTATTTTTACAGTATGAACGGACAGTTGAAGACATTGATCGACAGAACCTATGCCCGCTACACCGCAATCAGCAACAAGGAGATCTACTTCATCATGACTGCCGCTGTCAGCGGAAAAAAACTGCTGGAAAGAACCCTGGAGGGACTGAGGGGATTTGTTTCCTGCCTGAGCGGGGCCAGGGAAAAAGGGGTGATCTACGGGACCGGCGCCTGGAATGCCGGGGATATCAAGAAGAGCCCGGCGATGGGAGAGGCGTACGCTATGGGAAAGCATGTCTGAATGATGTTATCTGCCCAACATTACAGCGTAAGGAAACGAATAATCATCTTTATCCTGATTGCAGGAGTTTTAACCGCAATGTCAATTATTTTGCTCAATAACAACAGTTCCGTCCATGCCCGCTCGGCCTTATCGCTGGAAAGTGACCGGAAGAATCCGGTTATGGTGACCAGCGGGAGTAAGCTGGATCAGGCCCGCACCATGTGGGATTTCTTTTTTAATAAACCTGCCGATACCCGCCCGGCTGGCAATATCCCGTTACACTCCCTGTCAAGGGGACAGCTGCTGGCTGCGCCGGATAATACGGTATGGCGGCTGGGGCACTCCACCCTGCTGATGAAACTGCAGGGAGAGTTCTGGTTGACTGATCCGGTGTTTTCCCGGCGGGCTTCGCCGGTACAGTGGGCCGGCCCGGCCCGCTTTCACAGCCCTCCGGTCAGTATCGAAGAGCTGCCGCCGATCAAGGGGGTGATTATCTCCCACGATCACTATGATCATCTCGACCATGCCTCGATCATGGAGCTGGCGGAGAAGACGGAACTGTTTCTGACGCCGTTGGGGGTGGGGGATATTCTGGTGGAATGGGGGGTGGCGGCGGACAGGGTGCGTCAACTGGACTGGTGGCAGGAGACGGAGGTTGGCTCTGTCCGTTTGGCCGCCACGCCGGCGCAGCATTTCTCCGGCCGTGGTCTGTTCAGTAAAAACAGCACCCAGTGGGCCTCATGGGTTATTCTGGCAGGGGACAAACGGCTGTTCTTCAGTGGCGACAGCGGCTATTTCGACGGTTTCAAGAAAATCGGCGCGAAGTACGGTCCGTTTGATCTGACCATGCTTGAGACCGGGGCCTATAACGCCAAATGGCCGAAAATTCACATGCATCCGCAGGAGAGCATCCAGGCCCATCTGGATCTGGGGGGGAAACGTCTGCTGCCGATCCACAACGGCACCTTTGATCTCTCCATGCACGCCTGGCACGATCCCTTTGACCGGATCGTAGCGCTGGGCGATCTGAAGAAGGTGCCGGTGATTACCCCTGTGATGGGGGAAGCGGTCAGTATGAAAAATGTGAATAACGGGCAGCGCTGGTGGGGGGAAGTGGATAGCGCTAATGTAACCATACGGATAAATGAACCATATGCTGGCAAAACCATTTCCGACAACATTTCAACTTATTAAATAAGGAGAAACAATATGAACAACTTTGTTTTCAGCATTCCAACTACGGCATACTTCGGCAAGGGGCAGATCGAGGTGCTTGGAGAAACCATCAAGGTACATGGCGGCAGCAAGGTGCTGCTGGCCTACGGCGGCGGCAGCATCAAGTCTAACGGCATCTATGATGCAACCATAGAACAGTTGAACAAGTCCGGTTTGACCTATGTGGAGCTGAGCGGCATCCAGCCCAACCCGCGGGTTGAAAGCGTGGAAGAGGGGATCAGGATTTATCGCGAAAATGGCTGCGATTTCATCCTGGGGGTAGGGGGCGGCTCCACCTTGGATGCCTGCAAGGGGATTGCTGCAGGCGTTAAATATGATGGCCCTGTCTCCGATCTGTTCCGTGATGATACCGGTCTTTCACCCATTACGGCAGCGGCGCCGCTGGCTACAATCCTGACTATGGCCGGGACAGGCTCTGAACTGGACATGGGGGCGGTCATTACGGTTGGCGAGGATCACAAGAAAAAGGTCCTGATGCATCCATTACTCAATCCGCTGTTTTCAATCCTGGATCCGGAATATACCTTTACGGTGCCTGAATATCACACGATGGCTGGTGTGGCGGATATTCTCTGTCATTTGATGGAGTTGTACTTTGCACCGGAGTCAAATACAAATGTGCAAGATCGGATGAACGAAGGGGTAATGAAGGCCGTTATTGAGGATGCGCCAAAACTGCTGGCAAATCCGAAAGATTATGATGCCCGTGCCAATGTCATGTGGGCAAGCTCCATGGCGCTGGCCGGGTTTCAGTTCGGACTTGGCAAGAAGGCGCTCTCTTTCCCGCTCCACGGCATGGGGCATGAATTTTCCAGTATGTACGACATGACCCACGGAGTCACACTGGCCCTGCTGACACCAGCCTGGATGCTTTATACCATGGACGCCGCTCCGCAACAGATGCCTATTTTCGCCCGCTTTGCCAGAAATGTATTCGACATACGGGCAGCTGATGATGCTGTAGCTGCAGAGGCCGGTGTAGCGGCGCTGGAGGCATTCTACAAGACTATCAGGATGCCAGCCAACCTGCGCGAGGCAGGAGCAAAGGAGCAAGATCTGGAAACAATGGCAGAAAAGGCGGTTGAAGATGGAGAACTTGGTACTCTGGCTGTTATCGGCAAGGCAGAGGCGCTTCAGATCATGCGTGCGGCGTTCTAATTCAACTGTTGATAGGTGTTGAGAAGCGCTATGTAATAACAGATATGGGGGCTGGCTGGTTTTTGATATATCAGCCTGCCCTCGCTTGTTTTTCTGGGAGAGCGTTTTCGATAGCAGGAGATAGGGCTGAATGAATTAATAGGCGGGAAGTCTCTGGTCTTTTTGATGGCATCGTGATGCAGTAGTTCTAGTACAGTAAGCAAGAGAAGCGGCTTGTGGGTGACTTGCGCTTAGTGGCCTTGGTCTACGTCGTGCCGGTGCACGGCTGAGAAAAGTGAAGTATTTTATTGAGGTGGTGATGTCTGTAATGGTTTATCCCAAAAATGTATTTGGTTGAGACATTCCACCATATATTTACATTTATTTCCCAATGCAGCATTTCTTGAACTTCTTTCCACTGCCACATGGACAGGTTGTTCCCTGAAAGTGTTTTTCATTGTCATCCTTTCAAATGGAACACTTCTTCATAATGTTTACCGTGCTTCCCACAGCGTCCTAATCGGCACGGCAAACAGGCGATCGCCGAATGATGCCGTTACCTCGCCGTCATACAGTACTACCCCGGCGCTGAAGCGTTCGGTAGTGGCGTCCCGCAGTTTTTTTAAACCGCGAAAATCAGCCGATGTAACGGTGGCTGCTGCTTTTACCTCTATCCCGGCCAGGTAGCGGCCTTCGGATTCCAGAACAATATCTACCTCGACACCGTCTTTGTCGCGGAAATGGTACAACGCAACCGGCGATTCATGCCAATCGGCCTGGCGGCGTATTTCTTGATAGATAAAGGTCTCTAGCATCTGCCCCATAAGCTGGCGGTCGGCCATGAGTGTTTCCGCGGATATGCCGAGCAGTGCACACGCCACGCCGCTGTCACCCAGGTGCAGCTTGGGTGTTTTTATCAGACGGCTCAGGCGATTGCTGTGCCACGGTTGCAGTTCATCCAGTAGAAACACGTTGTCAAGCAGAGTCAGGTAATCACGGATCGTTGGGCGGCTGACCTGGAATGGCGATGCCAGGTCGCTGATGTTGAGCATCCGCGCCGTCTGTCCGGCAGCCAGTGTCAGCAAGCGTGGCAAGGCGTCCAGTTGGCTGATGCGGGCTAGTTGCCGCACATCACGCTGGACAAGTGTCTCAATATAATCCCGGTACCAGATTGCGCGGCGGCGTGGTGTTGACCGGGCCAATGCAGCTGGGTATCCCCCGGCAACTATCCGCTCCGCCAATTCATGGCCGAGCCGTTTGTGCGAGGCGATCTTGAATTCTCCCTTGAATAGCTTGGCGGGAAAATCTCCCCGGACACCAGCCAGTTCGGCCTGCGCCAGCGGGTGCAGCCGGAGGATTTCCATCCGTCCGGCCAGGGAATCGGCTAGCATCGGAACTAGCAGCACATTGGCAGAACCGGTCAGGATAAAGCGACCGGGGGTGCGCTTCCGGTCAATCGCTGCCTTAAGTGAGGTAAACAGCTCGGGTACACGCTGCACCTCGTCAAGAATCACCTTATCATCAAGGTCTCCGATAAAGCGTACCGGGTCGGCGCTGGCAGCTGCCCGAAGAACATCATCATCAAAGGTGTGGTAGGCATACCCCGCCTGTTCGCCGATATTGCGCGCCAGGGTGCTTTTGCCGCACTGACGAGGCCCATGAATCAGTACTACCGGCGAGTCGGTCAGTGCTTCGTGAAGATGATTCTGAAGGTAACGCGGATAAAGGGAGGAATCGTTCATAGTGAAAAATAATACAGAAAATATCGGCTATTTGAAAGAAATAATATCGTCTAATTGAAAGTTTGATGTTCGGCTATTTGAAAGTTTTGTCCTGTCGTTGCCTTTCCATCAACATCTATGTTTGGCGATGCGGCTTTGTATTGGCCGGCGCTGCGATCTATGTCGCTGATCTGTTTGAGCCCTTTTTTGATGCCTTGCAGTCAAACGATCGTAGAGAAGATTAGCGACTACGATGTCATACTGGTGGGGCAGGGTTGATCGGGACAGGACGGGTGAGCGGGCGCAGCATCAGGGGCAGCCGTTTAGCGGGCGGCTCTGAAAAAGTGTCTGGCGAAACTTTTGAATACCCGGTTTATAGCGGTTGAACTGACAGCTGTTAAACGGTAGAGTGTCCATTCTGTCTGTGAACGTCAAGCGCACATGTAAATACACCGTTGCCTGTTTTGAGACAGGTTGAACAGTGATTTGAGTCCACTCTATGCGTCCGCATCAATTGTTATCCCGATTTTTCATGCTGTTAGTGGTCTGCCTCTCCATGACTGCTGTTGCTGGCTGCAGACCGGGTGGCAGCTCAATGCCATCTGCGCAGCGCGGTTTTATGAGTATTGCCGCCAGTGATCTTGAGTCGTTTAAGGTGATTCGTCTTGATGGCGAGTGGGCGTTTTATCCGGGAGAGTTGCTGACCCCGGCTGATTTCAGGGCCGGGGCAGAGCCAAAAGGAAGCGGCTACATCAATCTTCCTTCAACCTGGAGAGGTCTTGAGATTGATGGCAAGAGGCTGGAGGGGCAGGGGTGTGCAACCTTCCGGCTGGTGATCGCCCCGGTCGCCGGCGCTCATAAAATGGTTCTGCGGCTGTTTGATATCAGCTCTGCCTACCGGTTATGGGTAAATGGCAAGCCGCTGGCGGAAAGCGGTACTGTCAGTAAAGATCTGGCGGGCGAGGTTGTCAGCGCCTCATTGCAGATGCCCGGTTTCACGGTCGATAACAGTCCGGTCGAGCTGGTTCTGCAGGTATCCAACCATCATTTCCGTGACGGCGGCGTGACCGCTTCAATCCTGTTTGGAGAGGAAAAGGATGTTGAACGCTGGCAGGTCAGGCAGTGGGGGGTGGCACTGTTCTGTATCGGCAGCCTGCTGATTATGGGGCTTTATCATCTCGTTTTTTTTCTTTTTCGCAGGGTCAATCGCGCACCGCTCTATTTCGGGCTATACTGCCTGATCTGGTGTGCCAATATTCTGGTTTCAAATTCCAGTGGCTGGGTGCTCTCGCTCTTTCTGCCATTGCCGCAACTGCTCCTCTTACGTCTGGATCTGTTTTTATTCCTCCTCTCCCTGCCGGTTGGCTATGCCTTTTTCTGCACGCTCTACGGTCAGGAGTTTTCGTCGCGTCTGCTCCGCTTTCTCTGGCCTCTCACGTTGGTTGTCCTTCTCTTTTCCCTGCTTGCACCACTGGTGCTGCTGACCTCATTCCTGCCTGCTTATTATCTGGCAACAATTGCCTTGATACTTTATTCCATTGCCATGCTTTATCGGGCATACAGGAATAGCCGTGAGGGGGCGGTATTTATTCTTGCCGGTTTTGTCGTTTTGGGCTCTGTTGCCGTTAATGACATCCTCTATCAATTGCAGATCATTCAATCAGTCTATCTGATTCATATCGGCATGTTTTTCTTTGTACTGTTTCAGGCATTTGCCCTGTCGCTCCGTTTTGCAAAGGCCTTCAGCGCCGTCGAACTGCTTTCCAGGGAGCTGGGCTGCAAGAACCTGGACCTGGAAGAGCAGATGAACGAACGAAGCCGGTTGGAGCAGAAGGTTGTCCAGATCAGTGAGGATGAACGGCGTCGCATCAGCCATGATCTGCATGACGGCCTGTGTCAGCAGTTGACCGCGGCAAGGCTGCGTTTTTCTGTGTTAAAGCGCAGGCTGACGACTGGCGCTGAAGAACAGCCGGAGCTGGCCCAGCTTTCAGAGCTGCTGGATGAATCGGTCAATCATGCCTACGACCTCTCCCGTGGCCTCTGTCCGGTCGAGTTTGATCCGGTTGGGATAATTCCCTCGCTGGAGGAGCTGGCAAGCCGTTTTGCCCTGTCGAGCGGTATTGATATCGAATTCAGCCAGAGACGCAGGTGCGACAACTGCACCAACAGTCATCTGATCCAGCTCTACCGCATCGCCCAGGAGGCGATTACCAATGCCGTCAAGCATGCCAGTGCCGAGAATATCCGGGTGGAGTTTGATTGCACCGGCGTCGGTATTGAGATTAAAATCAGTGATAACGGGATCGGGCGCAAGGCTGCCGCCAGGTCTTCTGGTGGTCTCGGCAGTGGCATAATGCAGTATCGGGCAAGGATGATCGGTGGCGTGCTTGAGCTTGCCGATGTTGAAGGTGGCGGCACCAGTGTGGTCTGTAAACTGCCCTGCGCCATCATCTCGGAGAATGGGGCTGGTTATGACAAACTGTAAAGATGATCGTGCCGTAATCCTGTTGATTGATGACCACCCTGCCGTGCGGCAGGGGGTGAGGTTGCTGCTCTCCCTGGATGGCGGCTATGTCTGTTTTGAGGCCGACAGCCGCAAGAGCGCCGTCTCGCTTCTGGAGGTGAACAGGGTTGATCTGGCGCTGCTGGATATCTCCCTGGGGGAGGAAAACGGTCTGGATCTGATTGCGGAAATACGTGAACATGGTGCCGGGGTGATTGTCTATTCCATGTATGAAGATCAGGCTGTAATTGAAAGCGCCTTCAATGCCGGGGCAGTGGGCTATGTCACCAAGCGCGAGCCGGCCGAGATACTGCAGCAGGCCGTAGCGGCTGTTCTGGGGGGCGAGCGTTATGTCAGCCCGCGTTGTAGATCAAGCCTTGCCAGCATGATCCTGCCGGGAGAGGTTGGCGTAAGGGAGACGCAGCTCAGTGAACGGGAGAAACAGGTGATCCGCATGCTTGGATATGGCGGGTCTTCTACCGAGATAGCGGACGAACTCTCAATCAGCCGCCGAACGGTTGAGTCGTACTTTGCCCGGATTATCGAAAAGCTCAAGCTGGATGGTATGCGAGAGCTCAGGCGGCATGCCATAAGAATGTATAAATAAAAGTTTTTGCAAAAGTCTAGAATTGTTATTCCCGAGCTCATTATAATCGGGAATCCAGATTCTAACGGTCTTAAAGCTCTGGATCCCCGACAACGGCCTTCGGGGGATGACAAACATTCTGTAAGGGCCTCAGATGGGGGCTTATGAGGAAGTGACTGGTCTCAACTTGGACCGTTTTTATTCTACACGCCAGAGAGGTTTCAACTGTCAAGAATTGAGGCATGCCCTTTTTGACGTCTGCTCCGCCCTGGTCAGCATTCTGCCGGACCACCAGATGCCGATCATGCCACAGATCAGGTCTGTGGCCAATCTGCTCCAGAAAATGCCATGCAGGCCGAACAGGTGACCGCTGACAACCGCAAGGGGGATCAGCAGCACCGCAACACGGATGATGTTTAGCAGGGAAGCCTGCAGGGGATAGTGGGCGCCTGTAATCATGAATCCGGCATAACGGTGAACCTCCAGCATGCCGTAACCCATGCAGGTGATATAGACAAAGCTGCATAATACGTCAATCACCGCCTGTTCCGTCGAAAACAGAGACGCCATCCGTTCTGCAAAGACAAAGAACATCAGGCCGATGAACACACCGTACAACACGGCGAACGACATGCTGAACCGGCGGGCCTGCCGGATGCGGTCCAGCCTCCCGCCACCAAAGTTCTGCGCCACAAAAGGAATCAGCGACATCCCCACCGACATGGGGATCATAAAGGCAAACATCTCGATCCGGCTGGCCACCCCCATGGCCGCAACCGCCGGGTTGCCGTAGGCGGCCACCATCTTGATGATTACCGCCGCCGAAATCGGGGTCAGGATCATCCCCAATGCGCCAGGTATGCCAAAACGCATGATCTGTTTGAAGGACTGGAACAGCGCTTCGACCTTGAGACTGCCGGTGTCGATCAGCCTCATCTTGCCGGCCAGGATGTAAAACGCCACCAGCAGCGCAGCCAGCTGGGAGATCAGCGTTGCCAGGGCTGCGCCGACAATGCCCATCTGCGGCATGCCGAATCGGCCGAAGATCAGCCCCATGTCCAGCAGCACGTTCAGCAGGGTGCTGCCCACCATCAGCGCGCTGACCACCTTGGTGCTGCCGGTGCTGACAATGATATCTATGGTAACAATCTGCAATACCATCACCACCGCGCCCAGATACCAGATCCGCATGTAGCTATCCACCAGCCGCAGCGTTTCACCGCTGGCACCCAGCTGCATAAAGAGAGGCTCGATGGTTAAAAGTCCCAGAACAGAGACCACCACGGCAAACAGCACTGCCAGAATGATGGCATGTGTAGTCAGTGTGGCGGCCCGGGCACGGTCATTGCCGCCGATGGCATGTGCCACCAGTGTCAACGCTCCGCTCCCCAGCCCGCGCGTCAGGAACATCAGCAGCATGACCACCGGGAAGGTGAATGATATGGCGGCCAGCGCATCCGTGCCCAGCCTCGACACAAACCAGGTATTGGCAAGGTTGTACATGTTCATGGCAAATGTTCCCGCCAGCATGGGAACGGCCATTTTTATGATTGTGCGGGGTACGCTTTCGCTTAATAGTCTGGACATAGTGGAATCTTGCGATCTTCAAAATGGAGATGGGGAATGCGGGTCAGTTTATGCCTGTTTGCGGCAATTGGGAATAAGTATTGTCGTCTGAGTCCCTTGTAAAAGTCCAAGTCTGTCATTCCCGAAGCGATCCTGGTCGGGAATCCACTCTTTAAAAGTTTGAACAATCTGGATCTCCGACAGAGGCATTCGGGGATGACATTTTTTGCAAGAGACACGTCTGATTGAAAGGTTTAAGTCGTGACCTGTCCGGTTCGGTCCGGTTGATTATAGATCTTGCTGTTCAAACTCCAGCAGATACCTGCGGCTGCGCAGCGGCACGTGTTGCTGCTGTAGTTTCGGGTTATGCCGCTCCTTGATGGCCATTCGCTTGAAGTAATGCTGCCACAGCCCCGTACACTCCTCCTCCGCCTGCGTATACTCTGGCGTCTCGCTCAATTCCACACCCTGTAGTAACCGCCACTGTCTCAGATCATAGATGGCCGCCTCTGAACGCCCAATGTCGTGGATCATCCAGTGGCGGTCGCCGACCCGCTGGACAAAGTGCGGCGCCAGGAAGGGGAGGATGTCGGCCTGCGGTTCGATGCGGGCGTAGAGGAATCCCTGGGTTACCTCGCGGAAGCGTACAAAGCCTTTGTATTTGTGGGCCTCATGGGCGACCCCCCGCCCAAGCCGGTCGACCGTGGCAACGTCACGCTCGGCCAGCATGTCAGGCATCCGTTTGCCAACCCTGAATCCCAGTTTGAAGTAGCGCCAGAGGAGCCGTTCCCGGTCTGGTTGCTGGCTGTGGAAGGCGTAGCGGGCCGTTGCAAATGCCGGCTGGGAGACGGCCTCGATAAATCTTCCCCGGAACTGTAGTGCCGTTTGTCGATTCGTTGCAATTTCAGTCACTATTTCTGCGAACAGATCCGCTTCCGCTGCAACATCGCCACACAGAAAACCGGCCGGTTCAACGCCAGCGGCCAGACAGTGGGATACGGCGCAGAGAAAACCTTCAAATCCATCCTGATAACGATAGCGCTGCATCATAGCTCTCCCGTAACGGCGGAGGCATAAACCGCTGGCTGGAATAGCTCCAACTGGTCCAGGGCCGCACTGCGCCTCTTCGGGGTGATCAGGCGGGAGGCCAGCTCTGGCCCGTCCATTCGAATGCCGCCCAGATACTGTCCGTTTGCGGTGATGAAATAACGTGCCCGGCTGAGTACCACACCCAGGCGCTTCAACTGTTCCTCTCTCAGGATAGCGGAGCGGCGTGCCGCCACTATGCGCTGGGCGGAGCGCACGCCGATGCCGGGTACCCGCAGCAGCACCTGGTAGTCGGCGCGGTTGACCTCCACCGGAAACAGCTCCAGGTGGCGCATGGCCCAGCCGGTTTTGGGATCCAGTCGCATATCCAGGTTAGGGTTGTTCTGATCCAGCAGCTCATCGGCGTTGAATCCGTAGAAACGCAGCAGCCAATCGGCCTGGTAGAGCCGGTGCTCGCGCAGCAGCGGGGGGACGGCAAGCGCGGGCAAGCGGTTGTCGCTGGATACGGCCACAAAGGCGGAATAGTAGACCCGCTTCATGGCCAGCCGCTGATAGAGCCCCTCGGAGAGTTTGATGATCTCCAGGTCGCTCTCCGGCGTGGCGCCAACAATCAGCTGGGTAGTCTGGCCGCCGGGGGCGAACTGCGGCGCCTTGGCGGAAGACCGGCGTTCCTGGCGGGCGGACTCGATCAGGCCGCTCAGCTGACGCATGGGGCCGATCAGCGACTGGCGGCTCTTGTCCGGCGCCAGCAGCTGCAGGCTGCGGCTGGAGGGGAGCTCGATATTGATACTGACCCGGTCAGCGTAGAGCCCGATCTCTCTGATCAGCAGCGGGTCGGCCCCTGGCACGACCTTCATGTGGATATAGCCGTTGAAGCGCTCCTCATGTCGCAATTTGCGGGCGACAATGATCAGCTGCTCCATGGTGTGATCAGGGGAGCGGAAAACACCCGTGCTGAGGAACAGCCCTTCGATGTAATTGCGGCGGTAGAAGTCCATGGTCAGCCTGACAACCTCGTCCGGTGTCAGGGCGGTGCGCGGAACGGGGTTGCTGCAGCGGTTGACGCAGTAGGCGCAGTCGTAGAGGCAGCTGTTGGTCAGCAGGATCTTCAGCAGCGAGATGCAGCGGCCGTCGGCGGTCCAGCTGTGGCAGATGCCGCTGGCAGCGGTGCTGCCGACGCCTCCAGCGGTACCCTTGCGGCTGCTGCCGCTGGAGGAACAGGAAACATCGTATTTGGCGCTGTCGGCCAGGATTTCCAGCCGTTGTTGCAGGTCCAGTCTGCTCATCTTAGATCTGATCTCTTTCGTGGATATATCAATTTACTATGCACTGGCTGGTAAGCCAACAATCATTGACACATGGTGTGTCATTATATATCATTTGATATACTATTCAAGCGGTATATCAGGAGTCAACCTCATGGAGCGTCTTACCCCCCGTCAAGAGCAGGTTTACAAGTTCATAGCTGATTATCTGCAGCAGCAGGGTTGTCCGCCGACATTGCGTGAGATCTCGGCACATATTGGCACCAGTGGCACTGTCACCGCCATGCATCATCTGGAGGCGCTGGAGCGAAAAGGTTACCTGCGCCGCCGCGAGGGAAGTTCACGCGGGATCTCCCTGACCCAGGCGACGGCTGCAACGGTTTCATTGCCGATTGCCGGCCGGATCCGCGCCGGTCAGCTGCATCCGGTGGTTGAGGATGTTGTCGGTCACCTCGCCATTGACAAGTCGCTGGTCAAGGGGGCGGGGTGTTTCTTCCTGCGGGTGGAGGGTGAGTCGATGATCAACAAGGGGATTCTGGACGGTGATTTTGCCATGATCAGGCCGCAGCAGACCGTTGACAATGGTGATATCGTGGCGGTGATGGTCAATGGTGACGCCACCCTGAAGCAGTTTTACCGCCAGGATGATCACATCTTGCTGCAACCGGCAAATCCCGATATGGAGCCGATTGTCCTGTGCCCTGATCATGGCGAGGTAACCATCGTTGGCAAGATGGTTGGGCTGTTCCGTGATATGGGGTAGTGCTGGCGATGGCATGTAATTTTTGAAAATAGTGATAGGCTTATGGGTAGAGGCGTTTGCAGATTAGATGCCGAACGGGAGGTCTGTTATGCAGTTCATTATGATGGTTTGGAACGGAATCAGCGGTCTGGGCGTTGGAACGATATTCCTGAAGGCGATTTTTATTCTGGCCATGGTAGCGCTTGCCTGGGTGTTGTCAGAGCTGGTCAAATATACCATCAATGTATTTGCCAAGCTGGCGGTGGATGGTTTACGTTATCTGGCGGTAATCTTCAGGGGGTGGCCGAAGGATGGTGAAGATTCAAGGGATGGCAAGGCTGACAAACAGTAGCTCAGGTGTTATTAATCAGGAACATATGTTTTTCTGAAATTTCCGGGCAGGCCCCTGGCGTTGAGAGGGGCCTGCCAATATTTGCAGACGAAAGGAAGGCCTATGAAGTTAATCTGTTTAATCATACTGCTGGCCCTTATTCCATTATCCGTTCAGGCGCTTGAACTGGGTGAACGTGACAATGGCAGGAGTATTTCTGTCCCCCTTGCCGAAAAGCTGAGCATTACGCTGCCGGGCAACCCAACCACTGGTTATCGCTGGGAGCTGGCCGCGGTCAACCGCCGGGTACTGGCCGCAGAAGCTGATGCCGGATTTGTTTCGGATTCTGACCGGGTTGGCGCCGGTGGCAAGTTCAGGTTTAGTTTTACAGCCGTGCAGCTGGGGAAATCCGCCCTGAAGCTGGTATATCGCCGGCCGTGGGAAAAGGGTGTCGCGCCGGTCCAGACATTTAATCTGACTGTGAATGTGAGCTCTGCCGGGCAGCAAAGCAGCGCAATGTATCGATCTAGTGATGGTAAGCTGCTTAAGGCGGTTTTTGATCTGAAGCAAAATCAGGTGCTGCTGACTTTGCCGGATGGCCGCAAGCTGACGCTCCCGGTGGCTATGTCAGGTTCCGGGGCCCGTTATAGTAACGGTGCCGAGTCTTTCTGGGAACATCAGGGCGTTGGCAGGTACTTCAAGGGGGATTTGCTGTTGTTCGAGGGGCGTGCCCTAAATGATGGAAACGGTAAAACAGCCGACAGGTAGTATGCTTCAATGATTGTGTATTTGATGCTTGTTCTGCAAGAGATACCCTTTAGCGCAGAGAAGAGGGCTTTTGAAGGGGTGTTGTCATAAGGTTTTTTTATGAATAACCGAACGATTGCGCCCCTGCTTTTTTGCATTATACAAAGCAACATCGGCGGCATGGAACAGTGATGAAATTGATAGTTTCACTGCCTCTTGCTGGGTAATCTGAGATACACCTACACTGATAGTGACATATGGAGCGACCTCGGAATAATCATGCGGAATAGCCTGCTGTTCAACTGCCAACCTTGTTCTTTCGGCAATATGATAAGCACCTTCCGCAGTTGTGGCTGGTAAGATTATTACAAACTCTTCTCCACCATAACGCGCCGCCACATCGCCAGGACGTAATGCCTGGTCATGGATGGTCTGCGCCACTTTTTGCAGGCAAACATCCCCGGCTTTATGGCCGTAATGGTCGTTAAAGTTCTTGAAAAAATCGATATCGCAGATGATCAGCGACAAGGGCGTGTTCTCGCGCAGCATTCGTTTCCACTCTTTTTCAATGTATACGTCGTAGCTACGTCTGTTTGCTATGCCAGTCAAAGGGTCTGTTGTGGCCAGCTGAACAAGCTGCTGATTGGCCTTTCTGAGGTTGTCTTCCGTCTCGACCAGTCGTTGGTATTTGCGGGCATTATCAATGGGGAGGACGCTGATATTTGCAATTCCCATCGCCTGGTTAAGATATTGGTCGATATGTTCCGGAAAAGCGACATCGTCAATCTCAATTACACCAATGACCAGTTCGCGTCTGACGATGCGCAGAATAAATCCTCGCCCGGATTCAGTATGGTTACAATCCTGGTTTGCCACCGTTAGTCTGGTTCTGATGATATTCAATTCCTCGTCGTTGGTACAAGGCGGTCTGGTCCAAAGCTTGTCAGGCCGCCCGTAATGAAAATCGAGATAATTGATTTTTTGAGGGGCGAAAAGCATGCTGTAGACATCCAGCATACCTTCTATGGCATGCTCCTGATCAACAATTGAGGCCAGATTGGTCAACAGATCGATTGCCATGGCAGACATGGCCGCCTGTTGTTGTAGTGTGCGATAATCGTCTTTACTTTTCTTGAGCTGGTCCTCGTATTGCCGGGCCTGAAACGTTTTGGAAATCAATAGTCGCAGGAGGGCAATGCCGGTGTAAAGCGTTTCGTGGGGGCGGGCCACGTATTCTGCAAACTGCAACAGTTGTTCCGCGCTCCGCGTATCAATTCCTGTATCCAGCAGTACGATGCAATTGGTTGTTTCGGAAAACATCTCTCGGGCTGTTTCCTGATCCAGCCCAAGGTGTTTCATATTGGCAGGCCAATTCACCAGCCAGTCGGGGGTGGTCAGGTAGGCACCGTTTTTTAAACAGCCGCTGATCAGTTCCGGGGCGGCGATTAGATTGAAACAGTTCTCTTGTTTATGGATATGAACGCAATAGCCATTTGCAAAGTATTCGGAAAGATTGTTCAGGCAGCATCCGCCGAATATCTCGATATGTTGTACATCACCCAGCGGTTCGATGACAGCAGCCAGTTCAGCGGAGGTTAGTGGCGGGCGTCCGCATCTGGCGGGGATGGCTGCCACAACGGCATTTGCCAATGTTTCTGCTGCAATTGCACTGCGGGCTTCAATGGCATAATGTTCGCAGAACACGAAAGCTACCTTAGTGCTCATTGTTGATCTCTTTATTCAGCGGGTAACGTCCCCAGCGGCGGACAGATTCACCAATCGAGGCCAGCACGTCATCTGGCACCTGATATGGAATTTCGCCGTGGTTATCAGAGAGGATGAAACCTCCGCCATGCCCTGCCTGTGCAATTGCCTGACAGACTTTTTTTTCTGTTTCCGCTGCGCTCCAACGGCGCATTTCTATGCCGTTTAGGTTGCCAACAATGCTGATTTTGTTTTGGCAGGCGCATTTGATCTCGGCCAGGTTTTCCAGACAGCTGACACCGACGGCGGCAGCGCCAGTCTGGATGATATCGCTGATTATTGGAAGTATGCGGCCGGAAGCGAGGTGGGTTGCCAAAGGGCCCTTTATTTTTGACAGTACGCGTTTTGCTGTCTCAAAACCGGTCTGTAAAAAAAGCTCTCGTGGGATGATTGTCGTTGAAGATACAGGATCAAAATAGCAGATCGCTGTTGCGCCTGCCGCAAGTTGGGCATTGGCCCATTCAACGCAGAATTCCTCGTTGACCCGGATCAGTTTCTCGAACAGATCCGGCCTTTCCATCATCAGATCGAGGTATGGCTCAAATCCCATCTGCATGACCGGAATCGAGAAGGGGGACATGACAACTCCGATAATCGGACATTCATCGCCGACACGCTTCTTCATCAACTCGATCGCCTTGAGCTTTTTATGGAGGCAGGGGCTGTTTTTGATCAGCGGTGCCTTCAGTTGCGGGATGCTCTCTCTATTCTGAATAAACGGGGCACCGGAGTTTGGCGGGCCATCCTGGCTGTAGATCACCTCGCCACCCCAGGCCTCTATTTCCATGGCCGCATAGAAAAAACTGTACAGGCAGTCATGGCCGTATTTGGCTCGCATACGGATTTGACCTTCCGCCACATGCTCCCCTTTTGCAAAATAATCGCGGATGGAGAGCCCCAGTTCTTTTGCCCCGTGCATTGTAACCAGCAGAAAAAACGGGACCCGGTCTGCTTCCCTATGACTTAGTGCGGTTAGCACCCGTTGCATGGAGGTCATGTTTTCGCTCTTCATACCATGCCCTCCGTAATAGATTCAATTACAGCAACCACGTCAGATGCGGATAGCGCCACGGCATCTGCCTTGACATCCCGCCATAGCCGGGAATCAAAAATAAAGGGGGCGCCGCCGACAATTACCTTCACGTTCTGCTGTTCTGCTTTAAGGCCATCAACGAGATCAGCCACATGTAAGGCGGAGTTCAGCATCAGTGTGGAAATCATGAGGATGCGGGTTTGGTCGGCTTTTACCCTTTTGATGAGCTGATCAGCCGTCATGCGGCCATAATCCTTCAGATCGAAACCTGCTGCGCGCATCACGGAATAAACAATGCGTTTGCCGAGCATATGATAATCGTCAAGTGTGGCTATTGCCATGGGAGGTTGATTCTTGCGCTGTGGATCGCCAAGGGGAAGCAGTGTGTCGACCAACTCCTCGCAAATGCGCCCACCCATGTAGACCTGCGCCAGGGCGATCTCGCCCCGTTCCCATTTGCTGCCGATGCGCGTGAGGGCTGAAACAATCACCTGATCCACAAGCTCCATTGGTGGCAGCCGATCAGATGCGGATGTAATCAGATTTTTGGCGCCCAAACGGTCAATTGCCAAGAGTGCATTTTCGAATTGTAGGGAAAGATCTTCCACTGTTTGCTCCCTGCGTCTGGTTGCAAAAATAGCAGATAATAAGAGGATAGAGTTCGATTTGCCTGAAAAGGATCTTGTTGTAAACATATCACAGTCTGGTTAGATGGCAATGTCGGATGAATAATCGCGAAACAGAAGGCGGCATCAGTCTTTGATGCGGTCTGACTATATTTGAGTGTTGGTAGTCTGGCTGGATTATTAATTGTTAGCGCAATGGTTTGCTGTGTTGGTTTTTGAATTTATTGGGTTGTGTCTAGGATGCGATCTGGCTGGTTGTAAAAAAACAAAAAGGGCTTAACCATTTCTGGTTAAGCCCTTGTGTCTTTGGCTCCCCAACCCGGACTCGAACCAGGGACAAGGTGATTAACAGTCACCTGCTATTTTGAAATCATTACGTATTTTCTTTTATCAAATCATTTCACATGATCCGCCATAACTTATTGACATTCAAACTGTAAAGCTGTATTCCTTTTCTTAAATCATTTCATTTCTTTTATCCTCTGACAACTCTTAAAAGTATGACACAAGTATGACGCGAGCGTAAAGGTATGACACGAAGTATGACACGGGAGATGTGACCATGAAGAAAAAATTTGATGACCTCACGGTGAAGAATCTGAAGGCAGAAACCAAAATTTTCTTTTGCATGGCTGAAGGTGAAACAGGTTTTGGGATCCGTGTTTACCCGTCCGGTATTAAGGTGTTCATATTTAAGTACAAGGTTGATGGAGTTCAGAAGCTATTGACCTTGGGAGAGTATCCGACAATGAGTTTAAAAGATGCACGGGATGAATATTTGAAAGCATCATTGCAGGTGAAAGATTTACGGCGAGGTAAAGCAGATGGTGCCGACCCAGTGAAAGAAATTAAATTGAAAGCTGAACGCCGGATAGTAGCGGATGCAGAACACAAAAGAAATCCCACTGTTGCCGGCCTTGTAATTGAATACATCGAAAAACACGCCAAAGTTAAAAAACGCTCTTGGAAAAAAGATGAAGCAATCCTGAACCGTGATGTTATTCCGGCCTGGGGTAAGCGTAAGGCAAAGGATGTTGTAAAGCGTGACGTTACGCTCTTAATGGAAAGCATCGTTGACCGGGGCGCGCCTATTATGGCAAATCTTTGTTTTTGCGTAATTCGCAAGATGTATAATTTTGCTATAGAAAGAGACATATCACAGCATAATCCCTGCACTGGATTAAAACTCCCCTCAGATCGTAAAGAACGAACACGGGCTTTATCGGAAAAAGAAATCAAAATTTTATGGGAAAACCTGAATAGAACTGACCTTAATATGTCCGGTGAAACCAAGAGGGCGTTAAAGCTGATTTTCTTGACAGCACAGCGACCAGGTGAAGTGGTTGGAATGCACACCAATGAGATTGATGGGCAATGGTGGACGATTCCGGCAGAGAGGGCAAAGAACAAACGAGCGCACCGAGTATATTTATCAAGCCTTGTAATGGAGATTGTCTCAGAGTCCATATCACAAGCTAAAGGCTCAAGAGAAATGCCGATAGACGGCAAATATGACGGCTACATTTTTCCCAGTCCGATTAAGGAGAGTAATCGACCGCTAGGAGATACTGCTCTTGCTGTCGCTGTTGGCCGTAACCTGGCATATCCGTTGACTGACGTAAAAGGAAACCCGCTTTATCAGAAGGATGGAAAGCCAGCGACAGAGAACCGTCTAGGGATTGATCACTTCACGCCGCACGATTGCCGAAGAACGGCGGCCACCTTGATGGCTGCGTCAAAGATCAAGTTTGAACATCGGGAACGTGTGTTGAATCATAAAATGGGAAAACTAGATGGAATTTACAATCAACATGATTTTGATGATGAAAAACAGGCTGCACTTGAAACCCTTGAACGGAAGATAAAGAGCATAATCACCGGCAAGGAAAACAATGTCATTCCGATAACAGCTTCAAAAAAGGCGGTACAGGGCTACTGAAAGTGGGAAAATGTTGTATGCTTCAAATAGATTTTAGCTTTTATCCTGTCGTTTGATAAAGCAAAGGGGGAGATGTCTTGAAAACTTTAACTAAATGCCCGTCATGCGGATCTGTATCTGATGTTCCATTCACAACATGCCCCGGCTGTGGCCTGATCGTAGAGAAATATTTGAAAAAACAGGCAGAGAAAACGCAGCGGGAATGGGAACGGGAAGCAGAAAAGACGGTTGAGGCAGAAAAGAAGCGGCTTTATGATGAAAAGAAAGCGGCTGAAATAGCACAAAGAGAAGCCGCAAAACAGGCCGTAAAAGACCGAAAAAAACCATGCAGATATTGTAAAATGGAAATCCCTTTTGAGGCTAAAATCTGCCCGTATTGCCGGAAAAAACTTACCACAAGTTTTGTGACTGCTGCTATCGCTGTTATGTTTGGGTTTTTGTTTTTGGTTGCGTTTGTTATCCCGGCAATTATGCCGAAATCTGCCAGCACTAACACACAAACACCGCCAACAGTTCAACAGATCACATCAAGCGCAAACGAAGAAAAAGCAATGGAAATGGTAAAGCGTTGCCCTGTCACCATAGATGGGTCACAGACGGATATAATTTCTTATTTTGCGGTATTAATGCAAATGCTTAAAGGCGGTGGAACGTTCGTTGAATTTGACGGATGGGAAGCAGTAGCAGCAGGAAATAATACATATAATGTATATGTGCATTATCGGTGTAATTCAAAGAAAATTGACGCCCATTGGGAGGTTGATATAAATACAAAAGCAGTACGGGCAAAGAACCAAGAGGCTTTTATTTTAAATGGTCGGCGTGATGTTATATTTAATGGCGGTTAATAAAAAGTTCGCCATGTTACTCGAACAGAATAAAAATCTACTGGACGAATGAAAATCACGGTTTTAAGAGTCAATATATAAATTATTACACTTTCGCGGGATAGTCCGGCCAGATGATAAGCCGCCTTCCTGGGGCGGTTTCCCGCGACAACCACCAGGGCGCAACAGGAGCGCAAGCCATGATTTTAGTATCAGATACGGCAGATCCAAACGAAACAGAACCTTTTGTGGGCGGTTGTTTTTTGAAAAGACCACCAAAAAAACTTATGAAACATAATGAGTTTTTTGATTATCTCAACAATATCATTATTGAGCCTTTCAGAACTGACGACATTGACGAACCAAAGCGGAACCGGCTTCGATGGGCATTCCTTCAAAAAGGCAATTATGAGGGGAACGGCGTTATTGAAGGCGATAAAAGCCCTGTTAGACTGTTGGAAACATTTATTGTTTGTCAAGAATTGAATATTTACCCACCTCTATGGGTACTTGATGAAATGGCAAATATCTTTAAAACGTATTTCAAACGAGCAGCCAAAGGAGATAATGTCAAACTAGATGATTATATGGGTTTGAAAAAAACTCTATACAGAGAACGTGTGACGAACAAAGTCAGATGGCCTCTTATGGTAGAAATTTGCAATCTGAACCATTATTGGGGCATATCTATTGAAAAATCATGTGAATATGTCGCGGAAAAGTTTAGAGAAACAAAGTTTAATAATAATACAGCATTTGGACTTCAAACAGATGTAGACGGCGAGACAATTTTTAAATGGTACAAGAAATTCAAGACAAACAAATTTTTAAATTACATTCAAGTGCACGGGCCCCATATTATAAGTGTTGAAGAAGCAGACCAATTCTTGCAACAATTCCCTGTTGGAACCCGCAATAAAATAGTCTCTACAGCTAAGCGTAGCCCTTCAGAACAACCGTAATTGCAGATCACACAGTAAGTCACAAGGCCGTCCCATTTTAACAGGGGGACGGTTTTTTTTGTTTTCCGTACCGTGTTTACCTCCCCGAACCCGTGTACTTTCGTTTCAGGACTTACCGACTGAAACCAAAGGCAACGGGTTTTTTATTGACCTTTTGCCACAGAATCCGAAAGGAGCATCAAAAATGAAATTGATTAGAAGAAAACCGATGTTGGCAAAGACAGGACTTGCAGCTTCAACGCAATGGAGGCTTGAACGTCTGGGACAGTTCCCAGCAAGACGGCAAATTTCCCCCGGCCTTGTTGGATGGTTGGAAAGTGAAATTGATGAATGGTTGCTGAATCGGCAGATCGTAACAGTCGGAAGCGTCAAGCCGGTTGCCCCTGATAGTAAACGAGGTCGAAAACCAAAGGCCGGGGGAGTTACAGGCCATGTCTAAAACAACAAAACCCCGCGCTGGAGGGCAACCAGAACGGGGTTCAAAAAGGGCAACTAACAGCCGGAACTCTACCACAAAACAACATATTCAGCAAACAACATATATCATCAAGCAGTACGACACAGACCAGCCAAAGCATTTCAGTTTGTATTCTGATTTTCGTGGTGTTTGCTATCTCTATCCCTGTATGGAGGTAGAACTATGAACAGCCATATTGAACAATTCACCGAGTATATGAGGAGCAACGGCTGCGACCCAGAAGAGCCGCTTATTGATGATGGTATTCTTCATGCCCATGTACGCGACAGGCAAGACCGACCCGGTAAAAAGGATCTTTGGTATATCCTTCATGGTGATGACATACCGGCGGGTAGTTTTGGGCATTATTCCAGATTACAAGATGGTATCAACTGGCAAGCAAAAGCAGATAATACGCTGACCACTGAACAGCGTGAACAGGCAAATAAACGCCGTAAAGAAGCACAAATAGAGCGTGACAAGGCATTGCAGGAAGTTCGTGCTGTTTGTAGAACCAAGGCAGCCAAGATGCTTGGATCAGCACACGATGCTAAAGCAGATCATCCCTACCCTCTAAAGAAAAATAATAAGCCATACGGTGCAAAGCAGTTGCGGGACATGCTCTTAATCCCTCTCTATAAATCTAAAATTCTGGTTGGTTTGCAGATCATTATGTCGGACGGTTCAAAAAAGTTTCTTACTGGAACTGAAAAAGCTGGAGCATATTTTGTAATCAAAGGAAATGGCAAAACTGTTTATTTAGTCGAGGGCTGGGCGACTGGTTGCACTGTCCATGAGCTGACCGGTGCAACTGTGATTATCTGTTTTGATTGTGGCAATCTACTTGAGGTTGGCAAAACTATAAGAGCCGCCGGTAGTAACGATTACGATATGATTTTTGTTGCTGACAATGACCGCTTAAAGGTTGGTAATCCGGGAATAACTAAAGCGACAGAGGCAGCAATGGCAACAGGCGCACGTCTGGCAATCCCTACCTTCCCCGGTGACGATGGGGATGATGTAAACGACCTTTATGCAATCTCAGGAAAAGACGCTGTCATATCTTGCCTACAATCGGCTGCAATGGTTGAGCCTATACCAACACATGCACCTGATACGGATGTTGTCACAGAAGCCCCTTGTTTTCATCTTAAATCAGGCCGTGACCTTCGCGCTCTTGATATTAAAATAGAGTGGTTGATTGATGGGATTATTCCCCGTGGGGCGGTGATACTTCTCTATGGACGCGGCGGTATCGGCAAGACAACTCTAATGATGATATTGGCAGATGCAATTGATCGAGGTGTTTCTGTATTTGGAATGGATACTGTTAAAACGCAGGTGATAGTGGTTGATTTTGAAAATAGCCTAGCGGTATTAAGTGAACGTGCCAAACGCACAGCCGTTGAGGGTGTTCTTTTTTGGGATTCAGGGGGTAACCCGCCTTCACTTGATAAAGCTGATTGGACAGCATACCAGGAGTTGTTAAAACTCTACCCTGGCGCGGTGTTTGTGTTTGATACGCTTCGTTCTGCACATTCTGGTGATGAGAACAACAGTGAAGTAATGACTCTCATTATGCGCCGTATGCGTCAACTAAGGGACGCCGGGGCAACGGTGGTACTTCTGCACCACACACCAAAAGGTAACGACCGCCAATTTAAGGGAAGCGGGGCAATTTTTGATTTATGTGATCAGACGCTTGCACTCTATCAGACTGCTAAGGCTGGCAGTGAACAGGAAGCTGATGACGAAGATGATGCTCCTGATAAGGTCTATCGCTTCGGTACTGGTAAAAAAACCCGTTACAGGCCGCATAGAGTGTTTTTGTCATTCGATACAGAGCAAGAGGTCTTTACACTGGCAAAAAATCCAGATGATGAGGCAATGGAATATTTGCATAGCATAATTTCAAGGATCAGCATTAGTTCCTGCGCCAAGCAATGCGAGACCATAAAAGCAGCAAATGATGATGGTGGTTTTGATTTTGGTGGAGACAAAAAAATCCGGGCATTATTGAAGCGTGGAATTGGCCGTTTCTGGACTACTGATAGAGGGCTTCAGAACTCCATTATATATCGACCAATTCCGTTTGGCAGTTTGGCCGACCCTATAGGGGGAGAAAAACTGCCAAACTGGAATTGCATACCCGGTCAGTTTGGCAATACCCCAGAAAAACAGTCAAATAACAAAGACCTTCAAAGTACCACCGTTGTTGAGTTTGGCAGTTTGTCAGGTGATGTTTTAGATCTAAGCCAAACTGATTTTGAGGTGCTGACATGAAATATTTAATTGTCGAACCATTTGCAGTGAAAACACCTCAAGGAAAAGTCACATTTCCAATAGGAAAAATCCTGGAACTTTCAGAAAACCAGGCGGCGAATCTGACTGGTAAAATCTGTCATGCAGATGAACTCAATTTGTTTCGTTGGTTTGCTGTTGAGTCCGACCGCGTTTTTAGATTGTCGATAAAATCGGATGCTTCATGGAAGCAACATATGGTGCATATATGGGCGGCTGTAGCCTTCTGTAAGGCTGGGGACTTATCAATGGGTAGTATCGAGCTTATAAAGTCACTGGCGGCATTGCAGGGCGTAGCAAATACGCAACAAGAATTGATTGCAGCTTAACAACCACCAAACGCGAAATAAAAGGAGATTAAAGCTATGTGTAAAAATGAAAATTGCGAATGCGGAACTAAAACAAGTATCACCGCTTTTCAAATTGGGGCTGACCCTGAAAAAGATGTTGTCCATGTGGAAGATTTGTTGATGAAATTAGCTCTTGTTGAAGTAGTCGTCAAAAATATGACACAATATATTGATGCAGTAGAAGGAAATGACGGAGTAAAGCCGGACGATATCGAAGAGCCTGAACGGTGGGCGGTTACAGGGATGTTTCAGAATTTGATGGAAGTGAACCGAACCCTGAAATGTGGTTGCTGGGGGCATGAAGTAGCACATTTGCATTAATCGAATACAGCATATTATTAGTCTGGGGGGATGTAACGAATTGTTGCATCTCCTTTTTTTAAAGGGGTAAAAAATGAAATTCACATTTGAAGAGTTATTGCAGCGGGTTTATTGTGGTGCAAAAACAAGAGCTGGGACTCCCTGCAAGCAAAAGGGGATTTATTACAATGGCAGATGTAAGCTGCATGGTGGATTATCTACGGGGCCGACTACCAACGAAGGAAAGAAGAAGGCAGCACTCAATGGATGGAAGAAAATACGAACCCCATGAGAGGAGTGAGATTATAGCAAGGGTACAAACCCTATGACTGGTTGATAAAACTAGACTTTCTGACAGAGTTTCTAAACAGTTTTTGCACACCATGATTCAACACAGGTACGCCTTTGCTGCACGTTTTGTCGATTATTTATGCCGAGTTTCTGGACGTTTTTCTGACAAGCTTTTTAGTATGTTAAAAATATACTCACTTGCGTTAGCGTATTACCCAAAGGCGGCTTTCAGATGGCGATGTTTTCAATATACTTCCGAAAGTACTCCAACAAGTAAAAGCACACCTTACTTTTCGTTTCAGCATGTATCTCAAACTTGTTAAGGCCTAAATGCTAAAACAGATTTGTCTCTAGCAAGCTCTGAAAGTATGACACAAGTATGACACGAAGCCGAAAAACAAAAAAGCACCTACAAGAAGTCTTGTAAGTGCTTGATTTTTTTTGGCTCCCCAACCCGGACTCGAACCAGGGACAAGGTGATTAACAGTCACCTGCTCTACCAACTGAGCTATTGGGGAATATTCAGTTCCTCTTGAAAAAGAGAAGAACTTTCTACCATAACGATTCTGGGCTGTCAACAAACAAATTGATAAAAATGTTGGTTGCCGTGAAAAAGAATCTAATTGCTGATGATTGGGTTGCGGTCGCCGCAAAATTGCCTCAGGCTTTTGACAAGCATTGAGTCGGCGGTTGGGTCGATATGTGGGATTTTAGTCTGTCCGCCCAGTTTGTTGCGTACGTTTTCTGACCAGTGATAGATCTCGTCCGGGGCTGCGCAGATGATCTCGGGTGCCTTGATGCGCCCCTGTCTTCTGAACGCCTTGTAGTCGCTGTTTTGTGCCTGTAGTGATGAATCTATGATTAGTTTCAGCTGTTCCGGCTGTTTGAATTCACCGGCGACCACCCAGATGTGGCGGCGCGTTGTCGTGTCTGTTCCTACCATGAATTCCTTGATCCGGTTTCCGGAAGTCAGATTGATCTCGGATACGGTTCGTTCGAGCTCTTCCTGGGTGACCTTTTCCTCCAGTTTGTCCAGAATACGGTCGCGGCCGGTGAACTCGAACAGGTATGGTTCCTTGCTGTTAAAACGGATTGTGTCGCCGATGTGATAACGCCACAGGCCGGCACAACTGCTGAGTATGATGGAATAACGTTGCCCGGTTTCGATCTGCTCCAGCGGAAAAGACAGCGCATATGGCTCCGGCTTGCCGTTTTCATCCAACTCTTCAAAACGGACAAATTCGAAGAAGACACCGTAGTATGGTGTCAGGCGCATCTGTGGCTCTCCGGCGCACTGGAAACCCATGAACGCCTCTGATGACGGTAGCAGTTCAATCAGTTCAGGCATGCGGTTACCAAACAGCTCCTCAAATTCTCGCTGATACGGCTTTATGCTGGTGCCGCCATGGATGATCAGCTTCAGTTGAGGGAGTGCCTTGCTGACCGGCATTCCTGATATCTCTCCGCAGCGTCGCAAAAGCAGCAGGATCCAGGGGGGGACACCGGAGATGACCCTGATCTTTGGATCGCTCAGCAGCAATTCGGCCATGGCCTGCAGTTTTTCATTCCATGGCAGTGATGATATGGTCTCTTGCGGCTCTACGAAGGGTTTTAGGTACCAGGGGCGGAGGCGGAGGGTGATGGCGCTCATGTCGCCGCTCAGTGCGCCGTTCTCCATCCGGCTCAGGGTTGTGGGACCGGACATGTACAGAATTTTACCGTCAAGGATCTCTTCGCCACCGTGACTGGCGATATAACATGAGATCAGATCCAGTGCCGCTTGGCGGTTCTCCTTGAACATCTGCTCTGAAAAGGGGATATGCTTCGTTGGTGCCGTGGTGCCGGATGTTTCGCAAAACAGCCTGATCTTGCCCGGCCAGGTCACATTACAGAGCCGGATATCTTTGCCGCCATCTGCCATGGTCGATTCATGCGGGGTGAAATAGGCCTCCCTGAACTCCTGAAAATTTCTGATCGGGATTCGCTGCCTGAAACTGCTGTAGGCATCCTGAAACGGTTTCTCCGCAAGGTGGCTGAAACCGTAGTCCCTGCCAAATGAGGTGTTTGCGGCTGTTTTAAGCAATTGATTGAAGATCTGCCGCTGGCTTTGCAGTGGATTGCGTTGTTTGAATTGATTGGCACGTGAGACAGCGGCTGTCTTGATCAGTTTCCGGGAAAGCCTGTTTTGGGTGAGAAGGCGGATCATGTCTGGTTACACCGCCAGTTGCAGCCGAGGATAGAGCATGCGCTCGTACCAGCTGTCAATGATGCTGTTGTAGAATTCGTGGTGAAAGATCAGTGAGGCGTGCGGTACGCCATCCTCCGGGTTGTTGGAGCGGACCGTCTTGACGACACAGTTTGGAAATAACTCACTGTAGCACTGGTGATCCCGGAACAGTTTCAGGGTGGGGGAGCTGGGGACCAGCGTGTCGATTTCATTCTCGGCCAGAAGTGTCAGTACCGGGCCGGCGAAGATGGATTTATCCGCAGTCGGGAACCGGAAGCCCTTGAGCGCCATCATCCGCTCAAAGCCGCCCTTGGCAGAGGTGTTGTTGATGACGTCATAGATCTTTTTACGGATCGAGAGGTGTCTGACACTCAAAACCCTGTTTTCAGCGCCACTGCTGAAGAGGGACTGAAAACAGCGCCTGGAACGCTCAATCTGCCTGTCGACCTCACTGCTGTTTTCGGGGTTGGTCGCGATCAGCTTTTTTACACTGCTCTCCAGAAAACGAACGCCACCCTGCCTTGCATCACTTGGTCTGACAAGGTCGTCGGTGCAGATTACCGGGCTGGCCAGGATGATGGCACGGATATATTGGTGGATCGTCTCGTTTACATTTTTAAGGTAATCGATCAACAACCCTGCTCCAAAGCTGACGCTGAGTATGATCGGTTTTTGTCCCTTTCGCCCCAATTCCTCAATCAGATCAGAGAGCTGGGCGGTGAACATTTCCATGCAGAATCCGTTGCGCGGGTAGTTGATGAAATAGATCGAGCCATGCTTGCTGAGCAGTTTTCGCTGGAATTCAACGGTTTCGGTTGCATCTGGTACAAAACCGCCCAGGATGATGGTTGGTGTCGATCCGGCCCCCCTTTCCCTGTAGATCTGGCAATGGGCCATGTGTGGTGTCTTTTGTTGCAGAATCAGGCCCTGTTCCCGTTTGCGATTTTTGGGAGAATGCCTTTTAATTGATAATGATCTGAACAGACCGGTCGCAATCATGGCAGCTGATTTGATGGCCTTGTGCTGTTTTACAGTCGGTTGGGCTGCCGGGTTTTCAATCATTGCTACCTCCAGAAATATTTTAGCGGAGCATAGCATTTCATGGTTACAAGGCTGTTTCAGGCGGGAAACATTTTGTAGATTTCGTGTGTCTCTGGAACACTGCATAAATGAAAAGGGCCTGCATCAAGATGACGCAGGCCCTTTCGGTTGTTACGCGGAGAGAATGGTTATTTCTTTCCGGCTTCTACTCTGTCCACCAGCAGTTCAAGGGTGTGTTTTACCTTGATCTTGGCGCCGTCCTGATCGATACCGCCACCAATCTGCATAACGCAGCCCGGGCAGTCCATGGCGACCGTTGTTGCGCCGGTTGCCTTGATGTTGGCCAGTTTGCGCTGAAGGATCGGTGCCGAGATCTGTGGCAGTTTGATGGAGTAGGAACCACCCATGCCGCAGCACATATCGCATTCAAACATTTCAGTCAGCTCGTAGCCTGCCTTCTGGAGCAGTTCACGAGGTTGTTCGGAGACATGCAGTGTCCTCTTCAGGTGGCAAGAGTCATGGTAGGTCAGCTTGCCAAGGTTCTGTCCCTGCTTGATGGTCAGACGTCCTTCATCAACCAGCTTTTTGATCAGGGTCGAGAAGTCGGTGGCCTTTTCAGCGAGTTTCTTGGCCTTTGGAAGCATGTCTGTCTTGCCAAGGCTTTCGTAGGTGCTGATGAACTCATGCTCGAGTGCTACGGTACAGGTCGGGCATGCAGAGATTACGTATTTGACATCTTCCTGCAACAGGGCATTGATGTTGTCAGTTGCGTTGTTGGCGGCAACCTCATAGGCGCCGTTGTAGCGTGCCGGTGCGCCGCAGCATGTCTGACCCTGTGGGAAGATAACCTCAATGCCGGCCTTGTTGAGGATCTTGATGATGGATTCACCCATGTCAGGGTAGGCGAAGTCAATCAGACAGCCTGCATAGAAGGCGGCCTTTTCTTTGAACGGGCCGGTCTGTTTGATCTTCTTGAACTTATCCCTGAAAGGCACGGCGGCGATTGCAGGAAGACTGCGCCCTTCGGTCAGGTCGGAGAGGAAGAAGGGGAGATGGCGGATAAAGCCGCCGCTTGTGAACGGTTTGCCGGTAATCGAGGCGGTCCGCATCATGGTGTGGAACAGTGAGCGGTTGTTAACGACGGAGAAGATCCCCTTCATGATCAGGGATTGTCCTTTGTCAACCACCAGACGGCGTCTGATTTCAAGGATCATTTCGGGAATGTCGAGCATGCCTGGGCAGACTTCTTTACAGTTGCCGCACTGGATACAGAGTCCCTGGATGTCTTCGGAGTTCTGCAACTGCTCAAACCAGGCTGTCAGGATGGTGCCGATGCCGCCGGTGTAGACGCTGCCGAAAACGTGGCCGCCAACCAGGCGGAAGATCGGACATACATTCAGACATGAACCGCAGCGGATACACTGCATTGCCTGTGCGAACTTGAGGTCGTGGGCCATTTCGGTACGGCGGTTGTCCATCAGAACGATGTGCATGTTCTTCATCGAACCATCGGTGTTCTGGGTTGCGCCGGTGATGACAGAGCAGTAGCTGGTCAGTCCCTGTGCGGTGGCGCTGCGTGGCAGGGCGGTCAGAATCGGTACGATGTCTTCGAATTTCTCGACAAATTTTTCAATACCAACCAGCGCAAGGTGGGTCTTTGGCAGGGTGGTACACATTCTGGCATTGCCTTCGTTGGTAACCAGAACAATACTGCCGGTTTCAGCAACGGCCAGGTTGCCTCCGGAGATACCCATGTCGGCTTCGAGGAATTTTGTACGCAGTTCTTTACGGGCTACCTCAACAAGGCGGGGGATATCGGTTGTCAGACGTTCGTTGACGGCCTTGCCGAACAGTTCTGCAACCTCTTCCTTAGTCATGTGAATCGCTGGCATAACCATGTGTGATGGCTTCTGACCGGCAAGTTGGATGATCCATTCGCCAAGGTCGGTTTCCTTCACGCCAATACCCTGTTTCATCAGGTAGTCGTTAAGGTGAATTTCTTCACTGGCCATTGACTTTGATTTAACGATGTTTTTGACGTTGTTATCCTGAGCGACCTTGAGGATATAATCCTTTGCCTCTTGTGCGCTTCTGGCGACAAAAACCTTGGCGCCGGCTGCTTCGGCGTTTTTGATGAATTTTGGAATCAGTTCTTCGATATGCTGGGCGGCATACTGCTTGCGTTCGGCAATGGTTTTACGCAGGGCTTCAAAATCGATTCCCTCATATGATTTGGCGCGGTTGACCTTGTATGCCTCTGAGAATCTGCCCAGTGCACCGGTCAGGATGGTGTTGTTGACAGCCTTGTTGACTGACTCTTTGAAATTGCTTGACATTAGTTTGCTCCTCCCAACTCATCGACAAACACGATGATAAGTCTCTTTGGTCCATGTACTCCGATAGTCAGAACGCGCTCGATATCTGCGGTACGGCTTGGTCCGGTTATGAAAGCGATGTACTTGCTGTTGGATGGGTTGATCTTTTGGAAAACGGCTGGCTTGCCGTCCAGGATCCGGTCGCTGCCGATGATGGCGATGTGCATGGCCGGCAGGGTGGATACGAGGCGCTGTTCGATGGCAGTCTGGTCTGTAACCAGTGAACCGGTATCGGTCAGTGCATAGCCTGCTTCACTGACGCCGATCAGGGCATCGGCGGAAAGATCGCGGGTGACCTCGAATTTCAGACCTGAAACCTTGTCCTGCAGGGCTTTCTTGTCGATGCCGGAGAGGAAAGGACCTTCTGCCCAGAGGGCATAGCCGCCCTTTGTATCGGCAACGCCCTCTTTCTGCATGAAAGACAAAATGAAATCGGTTGCTTCGCTTTTGGTTTTAAAGCGATAAACTTCTGCACCAACTCCCTCCGCTTTGGTCTTGAACAGATCAAACATTTTTCGTTCTCCTTTTTTTGTTAATTGATAATGCTCAACTGACGTAGTCTTCGGTGTTATCGGAATCTATGAAATATAAAGATGTTTTAAATCTTGAGTTTGTATGCTCGTGGCGATCACTTTTTAAATCCATGTAACGATAATATGCCTTTTGCTAAAAAACAATACCCGCAGACGACTTAATTAACTTGCTGATATAAAAGTGGTTTGTTGGTATTACCAAAGTACCGGAAATCGCCTGGTCCGTTATTGTTGCTGGATAGATAAATCCTGATCTTATGAAATAACAGAAACGGTGTTTAGTTAAGCCGATTTGGAAACTATTTTTGATTCGACGCAACCCGTTTTGTTATATTCCGTTAGACTGTTTTTCAGAAAGTGTTGTGCATTAGATACTGTAATCAACTGTTTGCCTAGTTGTAACGTCGGATCTGATTTCAATGAAGTATAAGTATAGCGTGTAATTTTCTTTTTGCACTCATACCCGATATTTTTAAGGAAACAGATTGATGACCGTAAGTAAACAGCCCACATTCAAGTTATCATTGCTGACAAGATTTTCTCCGTTTGGAGTTGTGCTGGTCTATTTTTCATGCGGCATGCTCTGGATACTTCTGACCGATACAATCGCCGGTAATATCTCGCCTGATGTCGGTCAGTACCAGTATTTCAGCTTTTTAAAGGGACTGCTGTTCATGGTCCTGAGCAGTTGTATGATCTATGGCCTGACCAGGATGCTGCTGGGAGAGCTGCAGAGCAGCGCCAATATCCTCCAGGCCGCCTTTCAGTCGTCTCCGGATGCGATTTGCGTCAATCGCTTGTCTGATGGCCGTTTTATGAAGGTGAATTCCGGTTTTACAACGATGAGCGGTTATGCTGAAGCTGATGTGATTGGCCGCCCGGCGCATGATTTCAATATCTGGGCGTCTGTCCTGGACTATATCCGTTTGAAAAAAATGCTTAAAGAGGGCCAGGCAGTCAAGGATTTCAAGGCAAAATTCACTGCCCGTGACGGTCAGCGATTCAGCGGTTCGGTTTCTGCCCATAAGGTTGCCGTCGAAGGTGTTGAATGTGTTGTCACCATCGTTCGCGACCGAACGACTGAACTGGCTGCGCGGGACAGGATTCATCGTTTGGCCAACTACGACGAGGAGACCGGCCTGCCCAATTATCATCTGTTCATGGATCGTTGCAATCATGTCATCACCCAGGATATTCGCGAACGGCGCAAGACGGTGGTTATCTATATCAGCTTGACGGGGTTCAAGGCGATTGTGGATGTTATGGGGCATAGTGGCGGGAGTCATGTCATGAAGGCGCTCTCCAGAAGGATTAGTGATACCTTGCGTCAGTACGATACGGTTGCCCGGGTACATCGGGACGAGTTTGCAATCATGCTCAGCCGGGTTGAAAGTGACAGTGATGTGGCAAATGTGATTAGCCGGTTGCAGCAGATCTTTGCCCTGCCGCTGGTTGTAGAGAGTGGCGAATTCTCAATTCCGGCCTGCATCGGTGTCGCCTGTTTTCCGGCCGATGGGCTGACGGCCGAAATTCTGGTTCAAAATGCCCATATCGCCATGAATCAGGCCCGGCAGATTGGCGTGACGACGCAGTTTTACTCCGAATCGATGAACAGAAAGGCCCACGAACGATATAATATTGAAGCTGGAATGTTACGGGCCATTGATGAGGGTGAATTTTTTCTCTGCTATCAGCCCAAGGTGCTGGTGGATGGTCTTGAGCTGGCCGGTATGGAGGCGCTTGTTCGCTGGCGGCGTCCTGGTGAGGGGATTATCCCGCCAGATATGTTTATCGGCGTGGCAGAGGAGAATGGCATGATTCTGCGGCTGGGGGGATGGGTGCTGCATGAGGCCTGTCGTCAGAATAAGGCCTGGCAGGATGCCGGGCTGCTCCGGGTCCCGGTCTCGGTTAATATTTCCGCACGGCAGTTGATGGAGAAGACCTTTGTTGAACAGGTGCTGTCTGTGCTGGATTCGACTGGCCTTGAACCGGGATATCTCGAGTTGGAGCTGACTGAAAGCGCTATTATGGCCAACTCCGAGGATACGGTACAAAAACTGATCCGGTTGAAAGGGTACGGAATAGCTATTGCTGTTGATGATTTCGGCACCGGCTATTCGTCACTGTCATATCTGAAACATCTGCCGATTGACACGATCAAGGTTGATCGTTCCTTTGTGCGTGATCTGGTGAATGATTCCGATGATGCCGCCATTGTTGAAGCGACGATTGCCATGGCCCATGCCATGAATCTGCAGGTGGTTGCGGAAGGGGTGGAGTCGTTTGAACAGCTGGAATTTTTGGGGCAACAGTCCTGCAATCAGGCTCAGGGGTATTATTTTTCCAGGCCGCTTGAGGCCGCCGCCTTTGAGGAATATCTTCAGAGTGGTGTCAAGGTTGCTGTTCAGGAGGAGCTGCCGGTCAAGCAGTCACTTGCCTGCGCAGTGGTTGAAAATCCTGGCTTACCGGAGGTAGAACACCTGCTGCCGGTTGTGGTGGATGAGCGCAGTGGCTGTGTTGAAGATCAGATCGGACAGATCTGCCGTCAGATAGAACCTGCCTGTCCGAGCGACAGCCTTTCCAGTGCACTGAAACGTTTTCAGACAGAAAAGGGGCTGCTGGTGCTGCCGGTTGTGGAGGATGGGACGGTTGTTGGCATACTTAATCGCTCAACCTTTCTGGAGGAGCATGTGATCGGTATGCACGGGTTTGCGTTCCAGATCAATCATTCCAAAAAGATAAGGGACCTGATGAATCCGGTATTGCTGGTTTTTGAAGCGGATAATCATATCAGGGATGTAGCCATGGCGTTGCAGGCAGAGGGGCTTGGTGTTCGTGTAGATAATGTTTGTGTGACCAGCAACGGTGTTTATAAGGGGATTGTTGATGTAAATATGTTTATCAATGCGATTACCGAAATCAATCTGAGCCTGGCCAAGGGGGCAAACCCGTTGACCGGTCTGCCTGGCAACGAGAGTATCCAGCGGGCAATCAACGACCGGCTCAATTCCTCGATTCCGTTTGATATTGCCTATATCGATGTGGATCATTTCAAGCCTTACAATGACTACTACGGTTTTCAGCGGGGGGACGAGGTGATCAAGACTCTGGCAGAGATCGTCGTTGCATCTTGCGGTGAGGATGATAGTTTCTGTGGGCATATCGGTGGTGATGATTTTATTGTTATAACCGGGCCGCATATGGCCCAGGGTGTTGCCAGACGGATTATCCAGACCTTTGAAGCCCAGCGCCGCCTTCTGCATGGTGATGAAGATTTTAATGCCGGGATTTATGTCGCTGTTAATCGCAAGGGTGATCAGGAGACATTCCAGCTGCTGTCTCTCTCGATCGGGATTGTCAACACCGAATTGACCCCGGTGGATTCCTACGGTGCATTGGCGTCCATATCAACGGATGTGAAAAAACTTGCCAAACAGGAGATCGGCAGCTCGATCTTTATTAATCGCAGAAAACTGAATGATTAGAAGGGTTTTGAAAAACGTCATGAGGAAGGCCTGATGCAAGGCGCACGGAACGGAGCAGCCGAGGCATAACAGTTAGTTAGCTAAGGTTGCGAGTACCGCGCAACGCAGCAGACGGCTCTCCGCAGTAGTTTTTCAAAGCCCTGTTAGATATTGCAATTGGTTTGAGGCGGGAATGAAGAGGGTGAAGGCCGAATGACAGGCCTTCACCCTTTAGTATTTTTGAATCAAATGAGTCTCTTGCAAAAAGATTGTCATGCCCGAATGCCTCTGTCGGGGATCCAGATTTTTCAAATCATTAAAGTTTGATTCAGCGCCAGACGGCTGGAGCCATCTGGTCGTAATGGCTGATGCTGTTGATTGGCAGTGATGGCGTATCTGTCTTTGGCTGGCCTGTGTCTGGATGCCTGCTGCCGAGAATTGTGCTGTAAGTGGAGTTACTGTCCGGTCCTTTATTGATTGTGAATTCCCGGGCGGCAATCCCCATCTGTCTTCTTCGGATTGGATTTTCAATCATCTGTTCAATTGCTGCAGATAGCTGCCCAAGATGGCCAGCCTTGAAGATCAGACCGGTTTTGTTTTTGATGATCAGCTCACATGGTCCGCCCTGATCGGAAACGATGACCGGCAGGCCGGATGCCTGCGCCTCGAGGACTACGTTGCCGAATGTGTCGGTGCTGCTGGGAAAGACGAACAGATCGGCCGATGCGTAAGCGCTTTGGAGCAACTCCCCTTCAAGATAACCGGTGAAGAGTACCGGGTAGCCTTGCAGCCGCTCTTCAAGCTCTGACCTGTAGGGACCGTCGCCGACTATTGCCAGTGCGATCGATGCGCCTTTATCCGCCAGCATACAGAATGCATCGGACAGAAGCCACAATGCCTTTTCCTTTGAAATACGACCGACATAGAGCAGGGTTAGCTCCGCGTCTATTCCGCGTACCTTCCAAAAACCTGATTTGCGTTGGATTGGTGAAAATTGGGCCGTATCAACCCAGCGCGGGAGCGGCTTGATCTTGTCAGCCGCTATGCCGCGCAGCAACAGTTGCTCGCGGGTCCCGGAGGATGGGGCAATCACCTCTTCCATCTGGTTGTAGAACCAGATTATATAGCTCCAGGCGGCCTGCTCCATGAAATCATCATTGGTCAGGTCGCGTACATATTGTGGAATGTCGGTATGGTAGGTGCCGGAAACCGGAATGTTCATCAGCCGCGCCACGAGCAGGCCCAGCAGGCCAACGGTGCCAGGTGTGCTGATGTGGATGCGGGTAAATCCCTCCCGTTCGATGTAGTCCATCACATCCAGAATGGGCGGGAAGTTCATCTTTAGCTCAGGATATTCGGGGAGGATAAAATCGCCGACCGGAGCGAAGCGGACAACATCCGTTAATTGTCGTTGCTGGTCATTGCTGCAGGTTATGACGCTCAGCTCCAGACCACGCTCCCTGGCGGTGTTGATCAGCCGTTTGATGGTAATTGCAACACCGTTGATTTCGTCCAGGGTGTCGGTGAAGAGGGCTGTTTTTTCCTGTCTGGCCGGTGGGGTACAGTCCGGCAGTGACCTGCGGATGTCGCGGATCAACTCCTTCCCCTTGTGCTGGTGGTGAAAGGCCATGTAGTAGGGGGATACGAGCAGGTGAACCAGGGCAATTGTGCCAATCGTGTTCAGGTATTCAAAGAAACCGGCGTCCATCGGAAGTGACATCAGGCGGTTGCAGTAGTTCAGAAGCAGCCGGTTGGCCAATCGGCTCGTAATCGAGAATATCTTGTGGTTCTGGTCTTTGTCCTCAATTCCAGCGAGAAAGGCGCTGTCATTCAACAGCAGCTTTGCCTCGCGATCCAGCAGCCCCTCGAAGCTCTCCGGTTCATGGCGCCGGGACGCCGGCATGTTTTTGAGGACAAATAACCTGATCTTGTCGATCAAGCCATTTTTTGTGTCATCGTTGTTGAAAAAACGGTCCATCAGGGCGTTTACAAATGGTGCTGATGAGCGCTGGCGTTCTCCGAAGCGTTCCCGGCAAAAACTGTGACCGATCCCGTAGAGGCTGTGCGCCATTGTCAACGGTCCGCCATTCTCACCCATGGCGATGCTTTTGGCCGTCTTGATTGAGTCGAGGAAGCTGCTCAGGTCGTGGGCCGCGGGAGAACCGGTGTGGGCGCGGGCTATGAACAGTCCGCTATGGTCATCGGAACCGCCAACCTGGCCTTTCAGCCATGGGGTTGCGCCATAGGGTTGAAGGTTGTGCCGGTTGGCCAGGGTGTCGATTGTCTCCCGGGTCAGGTTGTCTGCCAGGTGCCGGGTGAACTCGTTGAAGCGTTTGGCGCGGCAGCCATTTTTCACCTCAAGTGTGGTGAAGAGCAGTAGTGACTTTTCAATAATCTCCAGCGTCAATTGGTTATTTTGAGCATAGAGCGGGTGTGCAATAAAATGTGCAATTTTTTGTTGATGCAGATAGGCGATGAACTCATGGACATTCTTGCGTAATCGCATAATCTCGCTGTATTGAATCTCATTGATGTCAAGGACAACCACATGGATCTTGCAGCCGTTTTCGGGAAAGTGGGCTGTGATCTCGGCGCTGATGAATGCACCCGGCAGGTGGGCAATCTCCAGTGCCCCGTCAATGGTGTTGTGGTCTGTGATGGTGATAAAGTCCATTCCACGCTCGCGCGCCTTGTCATAGATATGGCGTGGCGATACAAAGCTCTCTGGGCAGTCTATCTTTCTCATCGCCCAGTAGGTTGGCTTGTTGGAGAAACGGGAATGAACATGCAGGTCGGCTTTTAATGTCTTTAATGTTTTCATGACACCGTTTATAGCAGGGGACTGTTACAGGCATATGGAGATTGGGCAATTTTTATGTTGAAACTGTTCCCGGCCTATCCAAAAAAGCTTTACAAAGGTATGCATTAAACGGTACCAGTAATATTGCAATACGGACCAGGCTGCGATTGGCCGGCGTGTTGCGAATAATTCAGTGAAGATTGGAAGGAGATGGAGAATATGGAAAAATGTCCCTGCGGAAGCGGTGCAACCTTTACGGATTGTTGTCAACCGGTGATAAAGGGTTCAAAGGCGGCCGACAGCCCGGAAGTCCTGATGAGGGCCCGTTATTCAGCCCACGCTGTCGTTGATACGGATTTTCTTTTTGAAAGTACCCATCCGGACCACCGTCAGGGGTATGATCATCAGGCAACACAAGACTGGTCGGAAAAATCAGAATGGCTGGGGCTTGAGATCATTGATAGCTGTAAGGGGGGCGCAGGGGACAGCACTGGTGAGGTTGAGTTTATTGCCAGTTATAATGACGCCAACGGGGTTCTGCATAAACATCATGAGAACGCCCTGTTTAAAAAACAGGATGGCAAGTGGTACTTTACCGATGGCGAACTGGTAAAACAGAAACCATTGATTGTGGAAAAAATTGGTCGCAATGATCCCTGCAAATGCGGCAGCGGATTGAAATACAAGAAGTGCTGCGGCAAGTAGACGGTTTTGGATGATTGCAAGAAAGGCATTCCGAATGATGAGTTCGTGAATGCCTTTCTTTTTAGATAGTGTGTCCTTGAAATCAGTAATAAGGCAAACGTGATGTTGTATATGTAATTACCCATATCTATTGCAAGGCTGGAGGATGTTGTAGTGTTCTCGGGTTTATAGCGGTTTGTTACGATTTTCATGACCAGGGCGACGTGTCATTAAGTATCAGTAAAAATTGCGTTGCAGTCATAGCTTGATGGCCGCCACTGGACCTGTTTTTTATTAAACCTAAAAAAACAACAAAATGAGCTACATTTTGTTTGCAATTTGAAATGCATTTGTGTATAGAATTGAAACATTGTTATGGTTTTTTGAAGAGATAAAATTGTTGGATCAGAATTCATCCACACGTCCTTTTCTGGAAAAGTTCTTTTGTTTTAGGTTGTTATCGACTGCAATGACGCGCTGTCTGCGATAAAACAGGGTAATGATGTAGCTGTTAGCACCATGTTTTAGCTTATGGTTGAGCTGGTTTGTAGTATGGTCAGACCAATTTACATTTTGCTTGCCAGTTAATATAGTTTTGTGATAATAAAAAAATATAGATTGATTGTGCGTCTTTCATATTAATGAAAATAGTGGATGCACATTTTTTGTGTGAAGAGTGTTAAATAATTGCCGTTTGATTTTAGTTAAACTAAAGGGAATAACGAGTGAAAAATACAACAATAAAACTCTCGGCCGAATCTCTGGGTAAGGATTTTATCAGTAAGCTTGATAAACTTTCCGGTACACCAATTAGTCATTGCTTCCAGTGTGGAAAGTGTACAGCTGGCTGTCCATCTGCCTCTTTCATGGATTATTCGCCTAACAAGATCCTGAGGATGCTGCAGATGGGGCAGTGGAAAGAGCTGCTTAGGAGTAAGTCGATTTGGTATTGTGTTTCATGTGAGACTTGTTCAACGCGCTGTCCGCAAAAGGTTCATCTCTCTGCTATAAATGATGCCTTGCGCAAGCTGTCAGTTGAAATGGGGGTTGCCTCAGAAGAGAGCCAGGTTCAGTTGGCCAACAAGCTGTTTATTGAGAGCGTTCGTACCTATGGGCGTTTGTATGAAATGCGGCTGGCGGCTGAATTCAACCTGAGAAGTGGTCGTTTCTTTAAGGACCTTGCGCTGGGACCAAATATGCTGTCAAAGGGCAAGCTTAAATTGACTCACCATACAAACAGAAATATTGCTGATATCGAAAAGATTTTTAGTCGTATCGAAGAGATGCGCAAAAAAGGGGAGGTTCTGTGAGTAAGAACGCAGAAAATCTGAATTATGCATATTACCCTGGCTGCTCGCTTCATGGTACGGCCAGTGATTATGATCTCGCTACCAAGGCTTTGTTTAAGGTTTTGGGTATTGGTTTGACAGAGGTTCCTGATTGGTTTTGCTGTGGTTCTACCCCGGCGCACAATCGTGATGGGATGCTTGCTCTGTCGCTTTCGGCAAAGAATCTTGAGCTGGCAGAAAAGGTTGAAGGTGATCTTGCTGTTGCCTGTGCGTCATGCTTTTCGCGGTTGAAAACAGTTCAGCATGAACTTGCTGATGATAAGGAAAAGCGTGCCCTTGTGGAAAAGGCAATTGACGGCAAGGTGCCTCTGGATCGTAAGGTTAAACATTTGATTGATATTCTGTCAAATGATGTCGGACGTGAACGTCTTGAGAAGGCAGTCAAGAAGCCTCTGGCAGGTCTGAAGGTTGCTTGCTATTATGGTTGCCTGTTGACCAGACCGCCAGGAGTGCCTGATCTTGATGACTGTGAGATGCCAGAGCTTATGGAAGGGCTGGTTAAGGCAGCGGGTGGTGAGCCTGTTGACTGGACCCATCGTACCGAGTGTTGCGGGGCCAGTCAGACTCTTTCCCATACCGATGTTGTTGTCAAGCTGAGTGGCTCTGTCCTTGAGTCTGCGAAGCGTGCCGGTGCAGACTGTATTATGGTTGGCTGTCCGCTCTGTCAGGCAAATCTTGATATGCGTCAAGCAGAGATTGAAACAACCTACAATGTAAAATATAACCTGCCGATTATGTATATGTCACAGCTGCTTGGTGTAGCAATGGGCTTGTCTGCATCTGATCTTGGTCTGAGTGCGCTGATCGTTGATCCGCAACCTTTGCTGAATCAGAAGAAGCTTCTCTGATAAGATTTGTTAAATAACTTGTGCCAAAAAAACATTGGAACTGGTCAAATTAAGGGGTTTTAGATGTCAAGAATAGGCGTATTTATTTGCCACTGCGGCGAAAATATATCCAGGACAGTTGATTGTGAGCGTGTTGCAGCTAATGCGGGTAAAATTCCTGGTGTAGCTTTTGCGACCGACTTTAAGTACATGTGTTCTGATCCTGGCCAGAACCTGCTCAAAACTAAAATTCAGGAAGAAAAGCTTACGCATATCGTTGTTGCTGCCTGTTCGCCACGTATGCACGAGCCGACATTTCGTAAGGCTGTTGAGTCAGCAGGGATAAACCCGTTCCTTTGTGAAATGGCCAATATTCGTGAGCATGTTTCCTGGGTACATGAGGATCGCGAAGAAGCGACTAACAAGGCAACGGAAATTGTTGGCATGATGGTTGAGCGCGTCAAGAAAAACCGCGTGCTGCCAATGATCTCTGTACCGGTTACCAAAAGATCGCTGGTTATCGGTGGTGGTATTGCCGGTATACAGGCTGCTCTGGACATCGCTGACGCAGGTCACGAAGTTGTTATGGTTGAGCGTGAGCCATCAATCGGTGGCCATATGGCGCAGCTTTCAGAGACATTCCCGACACTCGACTGCTCACAGTGTATTATGACTCCGAAGATGGTTGATCTTAAAAACCATCCGCGGATTACACTTTATACCTATTCTGAAATTGAACTGGTTGAGGGTTATATTGGCAACTTCCAGATTACGATCCGTAAAAAGGCACGTTCTGTCGATGAGGACAAGTGTACCGGATGTGGTATCTGTACAACCAAGTGTCCTCAGAAAAAGATTCCTAACAAGTTTGATCAGAACCTCGGTATGAGGCCTGCAATCTATGTGCCGTTCCCGCAGGCTGTTCCGAATACACCTGTTATCGATCGTGAAAACTGTACGATGTTCAAAACCGGCAAGTGCGGTGTTTGTGCAAAGGTTTGCGGACCAGGTGCGATTGATTATGAACAGCAGGACAAGATGATTATAGAACCGGTTGGTGCAATTGTTGTTGCAACCGGTTTTGATCTCTACACCATTGACAAGAAACCAGCCGGAAGTCCTTACGATGGATATGGTGAGTTTGGTTATGGCACGTTGCCGGATGTTATTGATGGCATGACCTTTGAGAGGCTTGCATCTGCATCGGGCCCAACCGGCGGTGTCATTCAGAGACCTTCCGATGGCAAGGTTCCTGAAACTATCGTCTTTATTCAGTGTGTTGGATCGCGCGCACGCGAAAAAGGTATCACCTTCTGTTCCAAGATCTGCTGCATGTATACTGCTAAACATGCAATGCTCTATCATCACAAGGTGCATAGCGGCAAGGCATTTGTGTTCTATATGGATGCTCGTACACCGGGTAAAAACTATGATGAGTTCTGGCGTCGTTCAATCGAGCAGGAACAGGCGGTATATATCCGCGGTATGGTTTCGCGTCTCTATGAAAAGGATGGCAAGATTGTTGTCGTTGGTAGCGATAGTAACCTTGGTGAACAGGTACTTATTGAAGCGGATATGGTTGTAACTGCAACCGCCGTAATGCCGCAGCCAGGTGCAGATCTGCTCGCTCAGAAACTTGGTATCTCATACGACAAGTATAACTTCTACTCTGAGGCCCACGCTAAACTGCGTCCAGTTGAGTGTGCAACCGCAGGTATCTTCCTGGCTGGTGCATGTCAGGGACCAAAGGATATTCCTGAATCAGTTTCTCAGGCATCCGCCGCAGCAGCAAAGGTTATGACCCTCTTTGCATATGACACACTTGAGAGAGAGCCGATTGTTGCCAAGGTTAATAGCACAACCTGTGTAGGCTGTTTTGCTTGTAAAAAAGTTTGCGCATATGGTGCTATTGAGGAAAAAGAGATTCGTGACAGACAGGGCAATCTGATAAAAGTAGTTGCCTATGTAAACCCTGGTGTATGTGCTGGCTGTGGTACCTGTCAGGCAACCTGTCCTTCCAAGTCAATTGAGCTTGAAGGCTATACCGATGAGCAGGTTGTTGCAATGATTGAGGCTCTTTGATTTCTTGCCAAATCAGGGCTGAAGATTGATTTATAGTGCCTTTTGCTACCTAATATAGACTTTTGAATAGGATCGATTATGCACGCTGAAAAGCAAAAACATGACTTTGAACCCAAAATTATTGCATTTGTTTGTACCTGGTGTACTTATGCAGGTGCTGACTTGGCTGGCACAAGCCGTATGCAGTATCCTTCCAATGTCCGTGTAATGAAGTTCCCTTGTACTGGACGTATTGATCCGGTCTTTATTCTGAAGGCCTTTCAACAGGGGGCTGATGGTGTACTGATTTCTGGATGTCATCCAGGCGACTGTCACTACATTGCCGGCAACTTCCATGCCCGCAGGCGTTTTGCGGCATTCCGAAAACTGCTCGAGTTTGTTGGGGTTGATTTGAATAGACTTCAGTTCTCATGGGTTTCCGCTGCAGAGGGTGGCAAGTGGGTTGAGGTTGTGACCGACCTTACTGAGCGTGTGCGTGAGATGGGACCAATGGCTGAGTTTAAAGAACTTGCCAAAGAAGAACAGTGGTCCGGAGCATTGGTCTAGTTAATCTTGATGATTTGATCTTGGTTTAACACTAATATAAGGTAAATTTATGACAACTACTGCTATTGATTCATCCATCTATTCAACCGTTTCTGAGGCAATCAGGAACGAGGCAAAGCGAATCCTCACTGAAGGATTGGTCACTGCTGTTGTTGGCTACGCAGCCGGACGTCGCAAAGACTCTGTCATGCCGATCATTATTACGGATCCTGCTGATGCTGAAAAGCTGATATTCACCCAGGCATGTGTTAATAATCTGGCTGTGTACTTGACTAAATCGAAAAAGGAAGTTCCTAAGAAAGGTAAAATCGGAATTGTAGCAAAAGGCTGCGACTTCCGTGCCTTGATCGGTTTAATTACAGAGTCTCAGTTCAAGCGTGAAGATATCTATGTAATGGGTATCCCTTGTGCCGGTGTACTTGCAACAACCATGGAACCGTCCAGAGTGCTCAACTCCGATACCATTGCCTCTAAATGTCTTGAGTGTGATGTACACTTTCCAAAGGGTGCTGATTTTATCCCTGATGTGAAGGCCCCTGCTGATTCTGGCGTTGCTGCCAGGTATGCTGCTGAAATTGCCAGACTTGAGGCATTAACACCTGCTGAACGTTGGGCTTTCTGGAAAGAGCAGTTTGCAAAGTGTATTAAATGTTATGCCTGTCGTCAGGTCTGCCCATTCTGCTACTGTGAACAATGTATCTGTGATCGCAATAAACCACAGATGCTTGAATCAACACCGCGTCCAGCTGGCAATTTCTCATGGCATCTTGTTCGTGCTGCCCATCTTGCCGGTCGTTGTTCAGGTTGTGGTGAATGTGAGCGCGTATGCCCGATGGACATTCCAATAAACCTTTTGAACCGTAAAATGGCCAATGAACTGAAAGAACTGTATGATTTTGAAGTCGGTCTTGATGTTCAGGAAAGTGGTCCTCTGAATACATTCACTGAAAGTGACGATCAAAGTTTCATTAAATAAAGGGAACTTATGCAGAAATTCATATCAGAAAATAATTTCAATGCCCTCCTTGATGCCACTATCAAGGAAGGAAAACGAGTCGTAGCACCAGTAGTCAATACAGGTACAATTTTGTATGAGCCATTGACTTCTTCAGCGCAGGTTAACCTGAGTGAACTTCCTCGTCGATCCGCCAAAGAGACATTCTTCCCGGTCTGTGAAGATCTCATGACCTACGAAAAGGAAGGCTTGAAGACCAATCTTTCCGATATCGATGTCTCCAGATTCCCTGAGACCGTGCTTGTCGGCGTAAGACCATGTGACTGTGCCGCGATGCCGGTGCTTGATTCTGTTTTTTCATGGGATTACAAGGATAAGTTTTATCTTGAGCGTCGTAACAAAACTACCATACTTGGTATGGCCTGTACTAAGGCGGATGATGCCTGCTTCTGTACAGCAGTTGGTTTGTCACCGGCTGATTCTAAGGGCGCAGATATATTCCTGACACCTGTTGAGGGTGGCGGATATAATTGCGAAACATTCAGTGAAAAGGGTGAAGCTTTTATTCAGGCACATCAGTCACTGTTTGCTGAGCCTAGCAGCTCCAAGGCTGTTGCCCTGGCTGCACCAGCGGTTGAAACTTTTGACCTTAAAAAGGTCAAGGCCTGGCTTGACCAGAACTTTGAACACCCGTTCTGGAATACAATTGCAACCCGCTGTGTAGGTTGTGGTGCTTGTGCCTTTATCTGTCCTACCTGCCATTGTTTCGACATTGTTGACGAAGGCACCCAGAAAAAAGGCGTGCGTCGTAAAAACTGGGATTCATGCGGTTTCTGGAAATTCACACACCATGCTTCCGGCCATAATCCAAGAGATTTTCAGCCGAAGCGTTATCGTAACCGTATTATGCACAAATTTAAGTATTATGATGATAAATTTGGGCAGACACTCTGTACCGGGTGTGGTCGCTGTTCGAGGAGCTGTCCAGTAAATATTGACATTGCCACTGTAGTTGGTGATATCAATAAGATGTAAATTGAATTATCAATCCTGTAATTGATCTAAATCTTATTTTGAACGGATATTATTATGTGCGATGGCAACAAAAATGTATATCTGCCAAATCTGGTAACTATTGAAAAGATTACCGCTGAAACTCCGGATGTACGTACTTTTAAACTTGTATTTCAAGATGAGGACGTGCGGGAGAACTTCACCTTTCGTGCTGGTCAGTTTGCTGAATATTCACTTTTTGGCGCAGGTGAGGTTACATTTTGTATTGCATCTTCTCCTACCCGTAAAGGTTATATCGAGTGTACTTACAGAGGGGTTGGACGTGTTACGGAGATGCTTCGTAACCTCGAAGTTGGCGATACAATGGCCGTACGTGGACCGTATGGTAATTCCTTCCCGATAGAGCAGTTCTATGGAAAAAATCTTGTATTTGTTGCAGGTGGTATTGCACTTCCACCACTTCGTACACTGATTTGGAATTGCCTTGATCAGCGCGACAAGTTTGGTGACATTACAATCGTTTATGGTGCTCGTTCAGTAGCTGACCTGGTTTACAAGGATGAGCTTAAAGAATGGCAGGAACGTTCTGATGTTCGTTTGGTTAAAACCGTTGACCCAGGCGGTGAAACAGCTGAGTGGGACGGTAAGGTTGGTTTTGTTCCGACAATACTTGAGGAGGCTGCACCGTCTGCAGAGAATACCATTGCCCTTCTCTGTGGTCCTCCGATCATGATCAAGTTTACATTGCCTGTGCTTGAGAAACTGGGTTTCACTGATGAAACTGTTTACACTACCCTTGAAAACCGTATGAAGTGCGGCATCGGTAAATGTGGACGTTGCAACGTCGGTAATATTTATGTTTGTAAAGATGGCCCAGTTTTTACGGCAAAGGAAGTTAAAGCAATGCCGATGGAATACTAATTTCAGCATTTATTGCGTATTAAAAAGAGCATCCATGGCTGGATGCTCTTTTTTTATGTCTGCTCGATGGAAATACCAATCTAAAATCAAAGCGCCAGCTTCGTTGGCTCGTCTTCAGCTCCTCAGCGTACGGATTGTACGCCTTCGTCACCTCAATACTCACCGCCTTGGTTTCATCTTTGATTTGAAATTGGAATAAAAAGGTGAAAGCAGTGAAATTAATCAATACAATTTGATGCTGGCAACAGTAAAATGAATTCGCTACCCTTTCCAGGTTCACTTTCTACCCAGATTGTGCCGCCGAGGCTGTTTACTGTCATCTTGCAGTAGGCAAGTCCAAGTCCGGTGCCAACCCTCTCGCGCTTGTTTTTGCGTGACTGCACATACCTTTCAAAGATGAATTCCTGATCCTCTTCATGAATCCCAAAACCTTGGTCCTTGACCGCAATCTTAACAATTTGACTGCAATGATCTTGCAACTGTTGGATATTAATATGTGCGTAGTCTGGAATTTTTATCTCGGCAACATGGGCTGCGGGCAGTGTGGTCAAGGATATGCTGATGGAGCCGTTCTCTGGAGAGAATCGCAGGGCATTGGAGAGTAGATTTGCGACAACCCGCGGAAATGCATTGGCATCCAGCGGTACAAGCGGGGTTTCTCCATTTGAAACAAATTTTAGGTTAATGTTCTCTCGCTCCGCCATCATGGTAAAACGATCTATAGTTGCCGACAAAACATCTGTCAGGTTGTTGGGTTGAATATTTAGGTGCATCTGGCCTGCTTCAAATCTGTGGATATCCAGAAGGTTGTCGATCATGGCAACGACCTCATTGCAGCTGTCAATTGCGCATTGCAGAAATTCTGACTGTGATTCTGTAACCGGACCAAGGCGACCTTCCTTGATGATGTCAATTGAACCGATAACCGCTGTCAGCGGGTTTTTCATGTCGTGAGAAAGCATTGAGACGAAGTCGTTCTTTTCCTGTTCAAGACGCTGCTTTTGCAAGAGTGTGTTCCGGTTGCCGAGCGCCTGTTGAACACGTTGCAGGACATCATTCAATTCAAACGGTTTGGTGAAATAGTCCATTGCCCCGTTCTTCATGCAGTTTACGGCAAGGTTTTCACTGCCGTGACCGCTCATCATGATGATTGCAGCATCACAGCCTGATTTGATAATCATATCCAGAAGCTGGACGCCACTCATGTTGGGCATCCAGATGTCCAGCAGGATCAGGTCGAAGCTCTGCTTGGCCAGGATAGCAAGGCAGCTGTCTCCGTCAGTGGCTGTATTAACAAGATAGCCAGACTCTTCAAGTTGAATTTTCAGAATTGTCGTAATCAGTGGCTCGTCATCAACGACAAGAATACTGTTTGTGTTAAGGGCGCTCACAAAACCTCCTGCCTGGAGTCTGCTAAAAAGGCTTCAGCCAGTATTAAGTCCTCTGGCGTTGTAATCTTGATGTTTCTGTAGTCTCCCGGCACGATTTTAACTATGCCGTTGTAATATTCAATCAGCGATGCGTCATCGGTAACAGCCAATGCATCTGACAGACACCTTCTGTGGGCAGTAACTATGGTCTGGTATTTGAATGTCTGCGGGGTCTGTGCCTGCCATAGTGTCTCTCTGGCAGGGGTGCTCTTGACCTGCATGTCAGAAACAATCTTGATCGTGTCTTTGCAAGGAACAGCGACCAGGGCACAATCGTATGAGGTAGCGGTCTGTATGGATTCGTTGATCATCCTGTCGTTGACAAAAGGGCGTGCGCCGTCATGAATCAGAACAATGTCGTCAGCAGCGGCATGTTTGGCAAGGGCTTCCAAGCCGTTAAAAACGGATTGTTGTCTCTCAGCTCCCCCGACAACGATGTCGATAATCTTTGTGAACCCGAATTTATTTACAATCTGTTCTCTGCAGAAACCGATTTCGGATTCTGGAATGACGAGAATTATTCCAGAGATAGCGGCAGACTGCTCAAATGCCGCTATGGTCCGAGCCAGAACCGGCTGGCCGGAAAGATCCAGGTACTGTTTGTTGATTGCTGCGCCCATTCTCTTGCCCATGCCAGCGGCAGGGATCAATGCAAAGGCTTTATGGTTGTACATTTTTTCCTCATCAGAACTTGGATGCATGCCAAATGATTCTGTTTGATAATATGAAACATTCTATATTAAATGCCGCTAAGTTCAAGCGTAAAGAGGTGTCAGTTTGATCCTGAATATGATTATGATGAAATCGAGTGGTTAGCTGTGGGTCAGGAATTCAGCCGCCTGTGATGGAGAAATGCCTCCATCGATGAGAACCCTGCCGCCATATTCTGCATTTTTACGGACCATCTTTTCAGCGGATTCTGCGTCTTTAGTTCTGAATGCCTCGATGATCTTTTCATGTTCCTGTACGGATATTTTCATCCGGCCGGGGAGGCTGAGTGACATATATCTCAGACGTTGAAATCTGGAGACCAGTCCGAAAATAAGCTCCTTCAGTTTTTCATTGTCACAGGCATTGATAAAGATAGTGTGAAATTCATTGTGGACCTTGAAAAAAGTCTTGAAGTCATTCTTTTCAGCAAGCTCGCCAAGTTTTTTATTGTTGGCCTGCAATTTTTCAATATCCTTGCTTGTCAATCGTTCACAGGCCTGGCGGGCTGCGTATCCTTCGAGAATGCTCTTGATGGCGTAAAAATCCTCAACCTCTTTCATGTTCAGTTCACTGACAATTGCGCCGCGTCGAGGAATAACAGTCAGGTAGCCTTCAGATTCCAGTTGGCGAAACGCCTCGCGGATAGGGGTGCGGCTAATGCCGTAACGCTCTGCCAGTTCAGGCTCCGATACTCTGCTGCCAGCCTTAAGTGAACCGGATATTATCGCCTCGCGAATACTCTCAAGAATTTTTTCGCGTAATGTCAGATGCTTTTCCAGCGGTTTTTTCATAGCCACAGCTCTCCGTAAAACTATAAAAATTTTTTGTGCATTGTATACTGCATGCAAAATTTGTCAATGTTATCATCCGGGGTTAATTAATTTGGGCTGATGGAGTCTCGATGTGAAAATTGATTTGGGCGACAATATATCAAGAATGCCTTGAACTTTGAATTTCCAGAAGGTATTTTGACAAGTCAGGAGGCGCTTGTGGATCCGGTTAGACATTTGAAAATTTCCATGTTGGTGCTGCTCATGTTGCTTTCGGCAGGTACTGCAGGATATATGACAATTGAAAAATGGCGTTTTCTGGATGCCATCTACATGACCGTCATTACCCTTGGTACCGTTGGTTTTAAAGAGGTTCATGACTTGTCGGACATGGGCAAGGCCTTTACCATGTTGTTGATAGTTGGTGGTGTCAGTGTCTTGGGTTATATTGTCGGCAGTCTGGCCCAGATTATGTTTGAAGGGCAGATTCAGCGGGTGATTGGGAGAAAAAGTATGGATAAGAAAATTGAGGCATTGAAGGAACATTACATCATCTGCGGTTTTGGTCGGATTGGCTCTTTGATCTGCAAGGAATTTCATGCGAATGGCGTACCATTTGTTGTTGTTGAAAAATTGCCGGAAGCGTCTGAAAAACTGAATGAAGATGGCTATCTGAATATGAGGGGAGATGCAACCCTTGATGAAACCCTGCTCAAGGCTGGGATTAAACGTGCCAAGGGACTTATCTCAGTTGTTACCTCTGATACGGATAATGTTTATATCACCTTGACAGCGCGCGGTCTCAATCCTGATCTGTATATACTTGCCCGTTCCGGTGAGGAGGGGTCCGATATAAAGCTTAAGCGGGCTGGCGCCAACAAGGTTGTGTCTCCCTATGTCATCGGTGGTTCAAGGATGGCACAATCGATTTTAAGGCCCAACGTTGTCGATTTTATCGAGATTGCCACCGGTAGCGAGCACATGGATCTGCAGATGGAGGAGATAACAATTTACCCAAAATCTGTTTTTGTCGGCGAGACCCTGATCAGTTCGGGGTTCCGTAAGGAGACTGGGGTAATTATAATCGGGATCAAGAAGCATAATGGTAAAATGGTCTTCAACCCGCATTCACAGGTTAAAATTGAGGGAAATGATACATTGATAGTCCTTGGAGAACCCTCCTCGATTGTCAAACTGGAAGAGCTGGTTCTTCATCCTTTGGAGCTGAAGGCGAGACAGCATCGAAAAGAGCATTCCAGCCATGCCTAAACAGATCCAGGCCCATATCCCCTATCTGCGACTTGCCGATAATCTTAATCATTTTTGCCATGAACGCTACAATCCGGAGGTCTATTTCTCCTCGGATGCACTTGATGCCCTGGAACTGGATTGTCTTGCCGGTCAGGCAAGGATATTGCACGAGGCCGGGCTGTCAACCACAATTCATGCCACGTTTATGGATCTGAATCCGGGGTCCCATGACAGAATCATCAGGGATGCGACCCGCTGCCGTTTTGAACAAATTTTTGAGGCGGCCGGTATACTGCGGCCCAGGGTGATTGTCTTTCACCCTGGTTACGATGACCTGCGTTATGGTAATGCCAAACAGGCCTGGCTGGATAACAGTGTCGAGTTCTGGAACGCCTTTTTGCCGATGGCAGAAGAACTGGACACCGTCATTGCAATCGAGAATATCTTTGAGAAAGAACCCTCCATGATCAGGCGGTTGCTGGAGACCGTTGATGATCAACGGTTTCGGCACTGTTTTGATGTCGGGCACTGGAACATGTTCAAGATTGATACTCTCGAGGAGTGGTTTGCTGAGCTTGGCGTCTTTATTGCCGAGGCGCATATCCACGACAATCATGGCCAGGCGGATGAACACCTGCCGCCTGGAGAGGGTGGGATCGATTTCGCAAAGCTATTCCAGCTCCTGGAAAAATATGCCCCGGATGCGATCTGGACGATGGAGGCACACTCGAATGAGCGTCTGGCGCGTGCATTTAAGGCTGTTGATGGTTTCTTGTAAAATTTATTTCGATCCGCAGCTGGAGGGTCGTAGAGGGGGCATTGATGTCGAATAAGATTCTGGTAACCGGGGGATGCGGTTATATTGGTAGTCATGTTGTCAGGCAGTTGAGCGAATCCGGCCGCAAGGTCGTTGTTTTCGATAATCTCTCAACCGGCTATGCCGAGGCGTTGTTGAATGGTGAGGAGTTGGTGGTTGGTGAGCTGTCTGACGCAGATGCGCTGGATCGACTCTTTGAAAAACATGCCATTACAACGGTGCTGCACTTTGCCGCATCCATCGTTGCGCCGGAATCGGTTTCCAAGCCGATCAAGTATTATAGCAACAACACCCGGAACACATTGGGTCTGCTCGATGCATGTGCAAGGCACGGCGTACAACGTTTCATATTTTCAAGTACGGCGGCGGTCTACGGTTTTCCTGAGGGGGGCGCGGCCAGTGAAGAATCCCTTTTATCGCCTATAAATCCCTATGGTACATCAAAACTGATGAGTGAATGGATGCTGCGTGATGTTGCAGCGGCTCATAATATGCGTTATGTCGCACTGCGCTATTTCAATGTGGCCGGAGCCGATCCCCAGAGCCGTCTTGGTCAGAGAATGCCCGAGGCGACGCATTTGATCAAGGTCGCCTGCCAGACCGCTCTCGGACAGCGGACAAGTGTTGGTATCTATGGTACCGATTATCCAACCCCGGATGGGACCGGTATTCGCGATTACATCCACATTGAAGATCTGGCGGCGGCACATCTGCATGCCCTGGCATATCTTGAACAGGGGGGGGAATCAACGGCAATGAATGTCGGCTATGGTCGCGGCAGCAGTGTGCGTGAGGTTCTTGAAGTGGTTAAAGAGGTTAGTGGTGTTGATTTTAAGGTCGTAGAGTCAGAACGGCGTCCCGGAGATCCGGCATCCCTGGTGGCCAGTGCGGAAAAGATCGGCAGGCTTACCGGATGGCAGCCCAGGTTCAATGATCTGCGCATGATTATAAATGATGCCTGGAAGTGGGAGCGCAAGCTGTTTGAAAGCCAGCAGGATCGAAAACAGGGCTAACGTTTGATATGCAGGTCGATCACCATTCCAGACGGTATGCTGTCGCCATTCATCAGATCTGCCGGAGGAGAAAGGGTGGCCGTCGTTGTGCCGTATGAATATTCTGCAACGATGTGCCGCCCGTCATCCTCCAGCCAGATCAGCCGTCTGTTTTCAATGCCGGTTCCCTCACCCACCAGATACGACTTTACCGCCCGGTCACGACATTCAAGCGGATCATTGGATCTGATGATTGACTCCAGGCAACGGCTGATGCGAGCCGAGCGTTTCTTGATGTCATTGGCAGCCCTGTTGAGCTGTTTTAGGTTGGCAACCTCATGATATCCCATGGCACTGGAGAGGGCCGTTGTTGTCCAGCCCCCATTTATCTGCCTTGATCTCCAGGTCATGACATAAATACCCTCTTCCCGTTTTTCCACAGTAATACTCGCCCTGCAGATATTGTTTTTCTTATCAGACCACATTTTTGTCTTGTTGATCTCTTTGAATATTCTTATGCTGCAGTCTGCCAGATTTGAAATGTCCCCGGCCTGCCCATATCTGGCGGTAAGGAACAGTAGGGCTAGAAATATCAGGATAATTTTCATTTATATCCTCCGGGACTTTAAATGAATCTGAACTGTAGTATACTACAAAAACAGAATCATTTTGCTGCTGAATATCATTCGTTTTAGCCGGATGAAATGACAGAACAAGGAGATAGTAATGCGAACTCTGGTGGTTGGGGCAGGAGCAGTGGGCGGATATTTCGGCGGTCGTCTGCTTGAGGCGGGACACGATGTGACCTTTCTTGTGCGTCCTAAAAGAGCTGAGCAGATTGCTGCGTCCGGGTTAGTCATTTCCAGCAGCTTTGGCGATATAATTACCAAGGCGTCAACACTGTTGTCCGAGCAGATAACAGCCCCCTTTGACCTTATCATTCTGAGCTGCAAGGCTTACGACCTTGAATCGGCCATGCTCTCCTTTTCCGCAGCGGTTGGTGAGAATACCGTTATTCTGCCGTTGCTGAACGGTATGCAGCACCTTGAACGGCTGGATAGACGATTTGGCGCAGAAAAGGTTCTCGGCGGCCTGTGCCAGATCGCAGCAACGGTAGACCCGCTTGGGGTGATTGTGCATCTGAATACAAACCATTCCCTGGTTTTAGGAGAGCGTGACGGAACCAGTTCTGGCCGTATAGAGATGATTGCGGAGATGATGGCCTCGACTCATTTTGATTCGCGGACCAGCAACGCAATCGAGTTGGAAATGTGGGAAAAATGGGTCTTTCTTGCCACGCTGGCCAGTGCCACATGCCTGATGCGTGCTTCGGTCGGGGATATTGCCCAGTCAGGTGGGAGTGACCTGGTGCTGGCTATTCTGGAGGAATGCCGCCTGATTGCCGAATTTGCCGGGTTTACACCTCGGCCGCAATTCATGGGACGTTTCAGGTCTGTGCTGACCGATAAGGATTCAACCCTGACCGCCTCCATGTTGAGGGATGTCGAACGCGGCGGTCCAACTGAAGCTGATCATATTCTAGGGGATCTGATTCGACGTGCGCCGTCTGGTCAGGATATTGCGCTGCTGCAATTGGCCTATGCCCAGCTCAGGGCCTGTGACGTACGCAGGTTGCGACTGCAGGGTGGCGCCGCATGATATTTTGATCTGATTCTTGATAAGGAAATATGTTGCAAACAGAAACAGGGGCACCGTTTGGCGTCCCTGTTTCTGTCTACTGGAACTGGTATTCTGTTAGAGGGTTGTTTTAAGATTCTTCTTGATTCTTTCAACAGCCTCGATGACATTGTCACGATTGCCGAAGGCGGAAAGCCGGAAATAACCTTCGCCGCTTGGGCCAAAGCCTGAACCTGGTGTGCCGACAACATTGCATTCATTCAGCAGCTTGTCAAAGAAGTCCCAGCTGGTCATCCCGGCCGGTGTCTTCAGCCAGATATAGGGGGCATTGACGCCGCCGAAAACCGTGCAGCCGGCATCCTTCAGTCCCTCGCGAATGATCCGCGCGTTCTCCATGTAGTAATCGATGATCTCCTTGGTCTGACTCCAGCCATCTGGGGAGTATACTGCGGCGGCTGCTCGCTGAACCGGATAAGAGGCGCCATTGAATTTTGTGGTGGTACGGCGCAGCCAGAGCTTGTTGAAGCTGTAACGCTCGCCGGTGGATGTCTTGCCGGTTACATCCTCCGGTACGACTACCAGCCCGCAGCGAACACCGGTGAAACCGGCTGTCTTGGAAAAAGAACGGAATTCGATGGCACATTGTTTTGCACCTTCGATTTCGTAGATGGAGTGTGGAATCTCTGGGTCAGTGATAAACGCCTCGTAGGCGGCATCAAATAAGATGACTGCGTCGTTGGCCAGCGCGTAATCAACCCATTTTTTCAATTCAGCCTTGCTGGCAACGGTTCCGGTGGGGTTATTCGGAAAACAGAGATAGACGATATCAACCTTTTCCGTTGGCAGTGAGGGGATGAAACCGTTTTCTTCCAGGCAGGGGAGGTAGACAATCCCCTTGTAGTACCCCTTTTCATCGGCATCGCCGGTGCGCCCGATCATGACGTTGGTGTCGTTATAGACCGGGTAGACCGGATCGCCAATGGCGACAACGTTATCCATTGCAAAGATATCCAGGATATTGGCGCAGTCGCATTTGGACCCGTCCGAGATAAACATCTCTGATGTCTTCAGCTCAACGCCCAGTTTGTTATAGGATTTCTCGATGATTGCGTTGATCAGCCAGTCATATCCCTGTTCCGGGCCGTAGCCGGCAAAACGCTCATCCGTTCCCAGATCGTCAACGGCGTCATGGAACGCCTTGAGGATTGCCGCTGGCAGCGGGTGAGTAACGTCACCGATTCCAAGCCGGATTACCTTTGCCTCTGGATTGGCCTCGGAAAAGGCCCTGACACGTCGGCCGATTTCAGGGAACAGGTAACCTGCCTTCAATTTAAGATAGTTATCGTTGATAAGTGCCACGTCTATTGTTCTCCTTCTGAAATTTGATTTGCGTCGTTTTAGCTGTTTCAGCGCAGGCCAAGAACATCCTGCATATCGTAAAGGCCCGGTTTTTGTGAAACCACCCATTTTGCCGCCCGAACAGCCCCGTTCGAGAACATGTCACGGGTCATGGCGCGGTGCGACAGTTCGATCCGCTCGCCCATACCGATGAAATAGACTGTATGCTCGCCGACAATGTCGCCGCCACGGATGGTCTGCATGCCGATTTCGTCATGGGTTCTTTCGCCGGTGATTCCCTCGCGGTGAAAGTTGGCAACCTTGTTGTAATCACGCCCCAGTGCCTCGGCAACAACCTCGCCCATCCTGACAGCGGTGCCGGAGGGGGCATCTTGTTTCAGGCGGTGGTGTGCCTCGACGATCTCCACATCAAAGTCGTCCCCCAGTGTCTTGGCAATATCCTTGAGGATCTTGAAACAGACGTTGACACCGACAGACATGTTCGGGGCCAGTACGGCCGGGATCTCTCTGGTCAGTTCAACGGCCAGTTGGCGTTCTTCCGGTGTGAAGCCGGTTGAGCCGATGATGATTGATTTTTTTTGCAGACTGCAGGCCTCAAGGTTCTTGAGTGATATCTTGGGGGTCGTAAAGTCGATCATGACGTCACAGCCGGCAATGACGGCATTCAGATCGTCGGATATGACTACGCCCATTGCGCCGCAGCCGGCCACCAGTCCGATGTCCTGGCCGACAAGTGGGTGTCCCGGACGTTCAAGTACGCCGGAGAGTTGGACGCCCTGTGTCTCATGGATTGAATTGATTATGTGTTGTCCCATGCGCCCGGCGGCACCGCAGACCGATATTTTAATCATGAAATCTCCTATCCTCTTCTTAATCAGTATATGCTTTGGTATAAAGTTCATTGGCGATTTCGTCAATCAGCTCTAGCGTCTTTGCCGTTTCGCTGATCCTCTTGACACCGCCGGCCAGAATGATCCTGGAATCCCGAACACGAATCACATAAAAAAGGCTTTCTGCAACGGTCCTTTTTTCAGATTCACCCAGGTAGAGCAGGTCGCCGGCAATAATGTAGTCCAGGTCTAATTGAGCTGCATCCATTAGTACTTGCTTTGGCTTGTGTGGTTTTGCAGATTTTACTGTGACAAGCCTTTTGCCGATATGTTCTTCCAATCGCAAGTGCAAACGTTTGGAAAAAACATGTGGATGCCCCATTTCGCGGCATTTTTTAAAAAACTGCGTTTTCCAGTCCTGGGCATCGGTCGAAGAGTCGTGTTTTTCCTGATAGCCGCCACCACAGTTGTTGAATTCTGTGATGCCAACCTTGGCGTTGCGAGGTATAGCCATTGCACCGTCGATGCGCCTCAGTCCTTTTGGTGTCGTTGAACATCCGGCCATCAGCAGCAGGGTTGTGAAAAAAACTATACAGAAGTGGGAAAAACGCATGGCAGGCTCTTTTTGCGTTATGTCAATTCCAAATCAAGGCACTATTCTCGTCGGCTCGTCTTGGTTTCATCGATTGATTTGGAGCTAGACTCAGATCAATTCGTACCTCTTCAAGGTTGTTACCAGTTTGTTGCGGTTGACTTCTGCCATGGGCACAAGCGGCAGTCTCAACTCGTCTGTACAGAGCCCCAGCATGGCCGAGGCGGTTTTTACCGGTACGGGGTTGGTTTCGATGAACATGGCATTGCTGATATCCAGCAGGTGCAGATGCAAGCGCTGCGCCTCGGCCATGTCGCCGTTGAAGAAGGCGTCCACCAGTGCTGCAACCTTCCCGGGCATGATATTGGACACTACGGATATGACTCCCTTGCCACCGCAGGCCATCATCGGGAAGGTGATGAAATCGTCACCGGAGAGGACCGCCAGGCTCTCCCCGCAGAGATTGATGATCTCGGATGCCTGTTGCAGCGAGCCGGTTGCCTCCTTGATGGCAACGATGTTTTTGTGCTCGGCCAGTCGGGCAACGGTTTCCGGGAGCATATTCACCGATGTGCGCCCAGGGACATTGTAGAGCATCTGCGGTACCGCAACAGCGTCGGCAATTGCCCGGAAGTGTTGATAAAGCCCTTCCTGGCTCGGTTTGTTGTAGTAGGGGGTAACCAGCAGAACGCCGTCTGCTCCGGCCTCTTTGGCCTTCTGAGACAGTTCAATCGCTTCGGCCGTTGAATTGGAGCCTGTTCCGGCGATGACCGGGATACGTTTGCGGCACTGTTCGATAACGATTCTGATCACGCCCATATGCTCGTTATAGTCAAGGGTGGATGATTCACCGGTTGTGCCACAGGGAACAATTGCATCGGTTCCGTTTTCAATATGAAATTCCACCAGTTGACGCAGTTTATCCTCATCCACTGCTCCGTTCAGAAACGGTGTGATTAAGGCAACAATGCTTCCCTTGAACATATCCAGACTCCTTCTAGGGTTTTTTACGGTTTGAAACAAGCAAACATGGTCACGTATGGTCCGACCCTGGCGAGTCCGACCTCATTGATATCCGGGTTAAGCATGTTTGCATCGTGTCCCGCGGATTTTTGCCAGCCTTCAAATTGCCCCTCGGCCGTTGCATAGTTCCAGCCGACATTCTCGACGCAGGTTGTTGCGCCGTACCTGGTTGCGCTCTCAAAGCGTTGGTTGAAGCGGTCATGACTCAACTGCCTGCCTCTCTTCATATAGAGGCTGTGTTCAGCAGCCAGCCGCTCCAGAATAGCCGAACCCCTCAAGGGGGGCAACTCCTGGCTGATGCGATAGTTGTTGATCAACTCCAGAAGCTCACCCTCGAATTCGCCCGCCTGGGCCGAAACCGTCCCGAGCAGTATGGCCGCTGTAAAAAACAGGACCAGTTTGAGGCATGAAGGTTGTTTCATTCCGATTTAAAGGAACGAGGCGATTTTTTCGCCCTTGATCAGTTCTTCAACGGTCTCGCGCTCACGGATGACCTCAAACCGGTCCCCCTTGACCATAACCTCGGCAACGCGCGGACGGCTGTTGTAGCTGCTGCTCATGGCAAAACCGTAGGCACCGGCGGATGTGAAGGCCATCAGGTCGTCCCTGACAAACATCGGCACCTCGCGATCCTTGACGAGGAAGTCGCCCGATTCGCAAATTGGACCGACAATGTCGGCCACAATCATGCCGTCCTGGGACTTGACGACCGGGAGGACGCCGTGGAATGAGCCGTAGAGTGCCGGGCGGGCAAGGTCGTTCATGCCGGCATCGACCATAATGAAGTTCTTATCGTCGCGGGATTTGGTGTAGAGGCATTTGGCCGTCAGTATGCCGGCGTTGCCGACCAGGTTGCGCCCCGGTTCGAAGATCAGGTGCATGCCCAGGTCCTTTGTCACAGCAACAATCTCCTTGCCGTAGTCGGACGGAAGTGGTGGCTCCTCATCGTTGTACTGGATGCCCAGGCCGCCACCCAGATCAAAGTATTTAAGGTCGATTCCCATTCCCCTCAGGGTTTCAATGACCGTGCGCAATTTTTTGATGGAATCTACGAACGGTGTGACCTTGGTCAGCTGGCTACCGATATGGCAGTCGATACCGAGCAGTTCAATCCCGGGAAGATCTTTTGCCCTGTTGTATTCGGCAATTGCCCTGTCGATGGTTATACCGAACTTGGCGTTTTTTAGTCCGGTGGTGATGTAGGGGTGTGTGCCCGGGTCGACATCGGGATTGACACGGATGGCGATGCCGGCCTTTTTGCCCATACGGCTGGCAATCTCGCTGATGCGTGTCAATTCCTGTTCCGACTCCACGTTGAACATCAGGATGTCGCTGTTCAGGGCATATTCGATTTCATCATCTTTTTTGCCAACGCCGGAGTAGACCACCTTTTGGGGGTTAACGCCCGCCTGGAGTGCGCGGTATAGCTCGCCCCCGGAGACGATATCTACGCCACCGCCGAGGTTGATGAAGGTTCTCAGCACCGACTGGGTCGAGTTGGCCTTGACCGAATAACAGATTGTATGCGGCATTTCGCTAAAGGCATCGTCAAAGGCCTTGTAGTGTCTTTCCAGTGTGGCGTTTGAATAGATGTAGACCGGAGAGCCGACCTTGGCAACGATCTCCTTGATGGCGACATCCTCTGCGTAAAGTTCATTGTTTTTGTACTGAAAGTGGTTCATCGCGATCCCTCTCTGCGTGAGAAAACGTTCCTGTTGGATTTGAAAAAAGTGGATATTTATAACATGGCTGATAAACGCAAGTCAAAAAATATACGTTGTGGCAATTCCGAATCAAGGCCTGTCCCAGACTGGCCCGGTTTCTGCCCGCTGCTGGCATGGTTTCGGCCTTGATTTGAAATCAGAATTGCTCTGCTTGCCAGTTGCTATTTAAAAAGTGTTGATACGGTGAATGAACGCCAGCAGCAGACCGTAATGGTGATGGTCAAAGGCGAGTACGATTCTGGGGAGCATGGCCAGATCCGGTTCGTCGTACTCCTCGGGGAATTTTCCGCAGCAGTGGATTTTTCCTTTTTCAACCAGTTCGGGGAACTCCTCTTCAAGGGTGTTGATCTGTTCAGCGGTCAGTGCTTTGGTCAGGCGGATAACCAGTTTGTGGTCAATGAAGCGCATGGAGTGGTAGTTGCGGTAGAAATTCTCGATAACGCTGGCTGCTTCCTGTTCGTCTTTGGTGATGGTGAAGATCGAAAAGTCTTCGCCGGAGATAAAGCCCTTGACCAGCAGGCTTTCCTTGACGAAGTCGAAGAACTGTTCCCAGTAACCATTCTCGTCGTCGATCAAAATCAGCGGCTTTGGCGAGGTTTTGCCGGTCTGGACCAGGGTAAAGACCTCCATAGCCTCGTCCAGTGTGCCGAAACCGCCGGGAAAGACGGCAACTGCGTCGGCCTCTTTGACAAAGGCAACCTTGCGGTTGAAAAAGTATTTATAGGTGATCAGGCGCGGATTGCGGAACATGACCGGATTGGGTGCCTGTTCGAACGGGAGGCGGATATTGACGGCAAAGGAGTTCTCGCTTCCGGCCCCCTCGTTTCCAGCCTGCATGATGCCTGGGCCGCCGCCGGTGATGATCATGTAGTTCCTTTTGACGAGCTCCTGGCTGAAACGGATGCACTTCTGATACATCTCGTCATCCGGCGCTGTCCTTGCTGATCCGAAGATGGTGACCTTTTTGCGCTGGCGATACGGTGCAAAGACCTTGGCGGTCATGCGCATTTCGCGCAGGGTGCTGTTGATCAGCTTGAGATCTGCCGGGTAGTCTATCTCCTGGCCGGCCTTCAGGCTGGAGATAATCATCTCGCGAATACCCTCTGGTTGGTGGATGTTCCCGGCAACCTCCAGCAGCCGTTTGATCAGATGGTCAACCTCTTCATTTGGATTGGAAAAACTGAGTTCCATCAAAAACCTCGCTTGTAAGGGATCAATTGAATTTTACGGTAGCACAGGTCTGTGCGGCTTGTAAACCGGGATGACCGCTCTTGTTCTGTAAAAACAAGCTCTTGCAATAGGTTGATGCCTATAGTAATATTCGCGATCCCTCCGATTGGGATAAGGCCTTTTTCTGAATTCCATACATACAAATAAATGAAGGAGCATTTTGCCCATGCTGGATCTTATCCGTCAGAAAAAACAGTCAGTTATCATCAAGTTTGTTTTTGCCTTTATTGTGCTCTCGTTTGTCGGCACGATCTTTGTTGTTTGGGGCAAGGGTGACGATGGGCCGGGGCGCACAGTCAACTATGCCGCCAAGGTGGATGGGACCAAGATCTCGCTGGACGAATACCAGCATGCCTACAATCAGATGAAGAACATGTATCTTCAGCTTTACGGCCAGTCTCTTCCTGCTGAAGTGGAGAAAACCCTCGGTTTGAAAAAGGCTGCCCTGGATCGACTGGTGGATAATCTGCTGGTTGTTAAAGAGGCAAAGCGGATGGGAATCGTTGTCGAGAAGGATGAGATTACGGCCGAGATTGCCAAGATGCCTGTTTTCAAGAAGGATGGCGTGTTCAGTTTTGATCTCTATCAGCGTCTCCTCCGTGAGAACCGCATTACGGCACAGGACTTTGAAAAGTCGATCACCAACGAGCTGCTGACAAGTAAGGTCAGGCAGAGCGTTCTGGAAAAGGTCAGCGTCGGCGATGATGAGGCTCTGGCACATTATAAAAAGATGACTGAGAAACTGGATCTTGAGTATATCCAGTTTGCCCCGGCCAAACTGGTTGCCGAGGTGAAGGTGACCGATGCCGAGCTGAATGACTATCTGCAGAGGAATCAGAAGGATTTCATGACACCGGAAAAGGTTGCCCTCTCTTATATCATTCTCGATCCGGCATCACAGATCAGCCGTGTCAAGGTGACGGAAGAGGAGATCGAAACACATTACAACAAGAATCTAGACCGCTGGCAGGGTAAGGATGGTTCTATTCCATTCAAGGATGTCAAGGACAAGGTCAAGGCAGATCTAATTAAGCAGAAGGCTTCCAAGCAGGCCTTTGAGCTGGCTGCCGATACGCTCTACAAAAATATCAAATCCGCTGATCTCAATCTGATTGCCGGACAGTTGCATCTCAAGGTTCAGGAACTGCCTTTGTTTAGTGCCAATGCCGTGCCGGCTGAAGTGGCAGGAGAGGGCGCATTGCTGAAGGCGGCCTTTGGATTGAAACAGGGTGAGCTTGGCGGACCGGTGGAAACCACCAAGGGGATCTATCTTTTCAAGGCCAGGGAACGTAAGGCAGCTGCCATCCCGCCACTGAATGATGTCAGGGGCGCGGTTGAGTTGAAGTACAAACTGGCCAAGGCGGCTGATCTGGCCCAGAAGAGGGCCGTTGAGGCAACTGCCCAGTTGGCCGCGAAAACTACCATGACAACCCAGTCAACCGGTAGCTTTGGGTACAGCCCCAAGGGGGATATCCCAGGGATTGGTGTTTCACCGGAATTGATCGAATCGGCCTTCAGGCTGACGACTGCATCCCCGGCTGCCACATCGGCCTTCAGGGTCGGCAGCAACTGGTATGCCTTTCGTCTGAAGAGCCGTACTGAGGCGCCAAAGGGTGAATTTGAAAAGGCAAAGGCTCAGCTGAAGCAGATTTTGTTGCCTAAGAAGCAGCAGGAGGCGCTCTCCGTCTGGTTGAAGGGGCTGAGGGCCAAGGCAAAGATCGAATACAATCAGGCACTGATTACGGATAAGTAGTTTCCGTCTGGCGTTTTTTGATGGAAACCAAATAAGGAGCGACAATGTCAGAGACACTAATAAATAGCGATTTTTCAGGATTGAAGATGGTTGCGCGCGGCAAGGTACGTGATATCTACGACCTTGGTGAAGCCCTGCTGCTGGTTACCTCCGACCGTATTTCGGCCTTTGATGTTATTATGAACGAGCCGATTCCCTACAAGGGCGAGGTGCTGACCTCGATCTCCAGCTTCTGGTTCAGTCAGATGGAGGATATTGTCAAAAATCATATCATCTCCACCGATGTGGCCGAGTACCCGGCGGAGTGCCAGCCCTATGCCGCGCAGCTCAGGGGACGCTCGATGCTGGTCAGGAAGGCGCAGCCGCTGCCGGTGGAATGTATCGTTCGTGGTTATGTTTCCGGTTCCGGTTGGAAGGATTACAAGGCAACCGGCTCTATCTGCGGCATTGTCCTCCCTGCCGGGCTGAAGGAATCAGACCGTCTGGAACAACCGATTTTCACCCCGTCCACAAAGGCCGATCTTGGTTCCCATGACGAGAACATCTCTTTTGACCGGATGGTGGAACTGTGCGGGCGTGATCTGGCTGAGAAGGCTCGGGAATATACGCTGAAGATCTACAGCCGGGCCCGTGATTTTGCCGATGAGAAGGGGATCATCATTGCCGATACCAAATTTGAATTCGGCGTTTACGATGGCGAGCTGATCATCATTGACGAGTGCATGACGCCGGATTCCAGCCGTTTCTGGCTTAAGTCCGAATATAAACCGGGCGGGGCACAGGCCAGTTTCGACAAGCAGTTCCTGCGTGACTATCTGGAAACACTGGATTGGAACAAGGAGGCGCCTGCGCCGCCACTGCCGGAGGAGATTGTTCGCAAGACCTCTGATAAATACCGAGAAGCGCTTAGCCGGATTGCCGGGATTGAATTGTAGAGGTTGGACGATGTAAATTTGAAAAGGGCAGATCATTTATTGGTCTGCCCTTTTTTATGGAGATTGCGGTCTGCCAGATTTGCCGGATTTTAAAATCCGGTTGATCCTGTAAATGCTGTCAAAATGTATTCAGGTCATGCTTTATCTCACAGCTCCTGTTTTTTACTTTTTTTTAAGCACCTCGCCAAAATCACCGATCTGTGCCGTGTCGCTGTTTTCGGCATGAGCAGGATCGCCGAAATCGCCAATCGGTTCTGTCTGGCTGTCTGTGGATTCAGTTTCCGGCACGCCGAAATCGTCGATATGTCCGTCGTCATCCCTACCCTGACGTGTTGCCTCGCCAAAGTCACCGATATTCTCCGCTGCGTCACTCTCCAGATCCCTGTTAGCTTCTCCAAAGTCGCCAATATCGCAACGTTTTTGTTTTTTAGGGGCCCGTTCGCCAAAATCACCAATAACACATTCCGGTTTGTGCGTATGTTTCGTCATTCAAATCCTCCTTCGTTTCGCTTTAGCGGGTAGTATAAAACCTGAATTTGTATAACGCAACAAAAGGATGATGGCCTGTCTTTATGGAACAGCTGCCGTCATAGAACACACCCTCGTTTTGTATTGAAACAAGCGAACTATCGTCCAGCGCATGGTTTGGCAATAAAACCGTAGGCAATGCAGGCTATTGATACTAGCAGTCCAACGTAGAGTGGCGGGATTGGTGAGGAAAGGAATCCGGCGATCAGTACGGCCAGTGGGGCAAGGAATATGGATAAAGCCCCGCCGGTGCTGGTTGTGCGTTTGCCGAGAAAAATTGCCAGCAGCAGCGGTATACAGATGGTGGCACCACGCAACCCCATGGAGACATAGCTCCATTTCATGATTGCCGAGTTTATCTGGGCGGCCAGAATGCAGAAGGCGGCGGCCAATGTAAAAAAGGTCAATATGCGCAGCAGTGCCAACGAGTTTTGCCGGCTGCTCTTCAGCCGGTTGATGATATCGATCATGACCGTTGTGCTGACGCCGACTGCAAGGCCGGCAGCAGTGCCAATGGCCGTGATCAGCAGGGCGGCATAGGCGATCCCGGTCAGGGCCGGGTGGAAATGCTGCGTCAGGAAAAGTGGCAGTGTCTGGGCGCTCTCTATGCCGGGTGAGGAGATACGCATATAGAGCCCGATGGAGATGCCCAGCAGGCCGATTGGTGGCATGACGGCGGCACAGATCAGGGTTCCGTTGCGGGCCGCTTTGATATCCCGGCTGGAAAAAATGGCCTGCAGATAGGTCTGGGTGCTGATAACACCCACCAGCAGTGAGCAGAAATCCGAAAGTCCGTTGCCGACCCCGTAGCCGAAGGGTGAAAACCAGGGGAAGGGGGGCAGTGCCGATTGAAATCCAGCTATACCGCCCACCAGTGAGAACGCCAATAATCCCCCCGCCAGCATGGTTATGCCGATCAGGAACATCTTGATCATGCCGAGCGGACCGGCGCTGGCCATGCCGCCGCCAACGGTGAAGAGTGCGGTCAGGCAGAGCGCCGCCAGCGCCCCCCAAAAGAAGGAAATATCGAAGATTGTTGCCAGCAGGGCACCAGCGGCCATCAGCTGGGCAACGATATGCAGGAACATTCCAGCGGCGGAGAAGATACTGGCGCAGACCCTTGCACGCTCCCCGTGGTAGCGGGAGATGAATTGGGCGACGGTTTCAACCTGGCCGTCGCGCAGGGCCGGTGCCAGTGCCAGCGCCATGAACAGGCAGGCGACACCGCAGCCGAGGGTGAACCACCAGGCTGAAAGCCCGTAGAGGAAGGCCAACTGCACGGTTCCAATGGTGGAGGCGCCGCCGATCATTGTCCCGAGGATGCTGCCAGCTACATGGTATGTGCCGGCACGCCGGCCAGCCAGTGAAAAGTCGTCGGCACTGCGAACCTTGCAGGAACTGACCGCAGCCACAGCAATCATGCCGGCAATTGTCAGGCAGAAGGTTGTAATGAATGGGATCGAGACAGACATATCTTTACCAGGCCTTTTGATACCAGCCGTTTGGGTTGAACCTTGATTTTAAATTGCAGCTGCTACTCTATACTTGTAGCAAAAATGTGTCAAAGCCTGTCTGGAACTGGGTGGCGTTACATAACTTTTACAGTTCGTTACATGATTATTTTCTTATGCACCTTGAATTTTGTCAGGCTTGTATTATGCTTTTAAAAGTTTTATTGGCAGTTCAAAAGCAGAAAGGAGGAGTGTGATGATGAAGCTTGACGAAATCAAGACAATTGCAAAACAACATGAGATTAAAACAGGAAAGATGAAAAAGACCGAAATGGTGCGGGCAATCCAGCAGGCTGAGGGAAATCAGCCCTGCTTTGCAACCGGTAACGCAGAAACTTGTTTCCAGGAGCAGTGTCTATGGCGTGAGGATTGCGCCTAGAGGATTTGCAGGGCGGGTGGTTGGTCAGTTCGCTTTTTTCATGGGCTGGATGAAGCGGCCAAGCTTTTTGTCTGAACTGGAAATGTGGTTTGTCAGCCATTTGAAGAGAAGCTGGTTTGTTTCAATTACATGATAGACCGCCACTCCGTCCCTGTTGATCTCCTCCTGAAGATTGGCGATGCGCTGGATAAAAAATTCATGCTCCTTTTTGTGGGCCGGGTAGTCGGGGTATTCGAATTTAATCTGCAGTGCCTCTTCATCATTGAAATGCTTGATGACGTACTGGTTGAGAAACCCGATCAGGTTTTTAAGCTCCGCAATCCCCTTGCCGGCCTCGCAGGCTGCCAGCAGACGGTCAAAATGTTCGAGAAGTTCCTTGTGCTGGTTATCAATCTCCTCAACCCCGATTGCCAGTGACTCCCTCCATTGAATTCCCATATTCGTCTCCATCTATTTAGTCGTTAATCTGTTTTTGAGGTCGTAATTGTTGCTGGTGTTGAGCCCGACTATTGGTCGGATTCAGCGGACTTTTTTCGCAATTTGGCCCCATGGCTACCCTTGGCTGTCGGCTGTCTTTTTGTGTCGTTCTTTTCCAGTGATTCTGACATCTTGCGCAGCCGCTCGTCAACATGTCCGTAGACGGTTGCCTTCGGGAATTTACCATTTTTGCCACGGCTGCCGGCCTTGACGCCGGTCAGGATCTCGATGCCCTCTTCGATGGTTTCGATACTCCAGATGTTGAAGGTGCCGGCTGTGACTGCTGCTACAACCTCGTCATTCAGCATCAGGTTTCGTTCGTTGGATTTGGGGATCATAACCCCCTGCTTGCCATTCAGTCCCTGCGCCTTGCAGACGGCGTAGAATCCCTCGATCTTGTAATTGACCCCGCCGATGGGCTGGATCATGCCGCGTTGGTTGACGCTGCCGGTGACGGCTATCCCCTGGGCAAGCGGGATTCCTGACAGGGCCGAGAGCAGGGCGTAGAGTTCTGTGGATGAGGCGCTGTCGCCATCGATGCCGTCATAGGACTGCTCGAAACAGATTGAGGCGGAAAGTGACAGCGGGCGTTCCTGGGCGAAGATCCCCCCCAGATAGCCGGTCAGGATCATGACCCCCTTGTCGTGAATTGGTCCGGAGAGTTTTACCTCCCGTTCGATGTTGACCATCCCGGCCTGTCCGGTGTAGACGCTGGCGGTAATACGGGCTGGCCGGCCAAAGGTATGATCCCCCAGGCTGATCACGGAAAGGCCGTTGATCTGCCCGGCGACCTCCCCAACCGTATCGACCATGATGATTCCGTCTTCGTACAGTTCCTGCATCCGTTCTTCAATGCGGTTGAAGCGGTACAGCTTCTCCTCGGCCGCCCGCAGAACGTCGTGGCCGGAGACAATATCATGCCCGTCCTTTTTGGCCCAGAAGCTGGCCTCGCGGATAAAATCGGCGATCTCCATGAACTGCGAGGAGAGTTTTTGTTGATCCTCGACCATGCGTGATGTGTATTCCAGCAGTCTGGCAATGCCGCTGCGGTCGAAGTGGAGCAGTCCCTCGTTGCGGCAGTGGGTGGCGACGAAGAGGGCGTAATCACGCATGACCTCAGGGGTGCGGACGATGGTGTTGTCAAATTCAGCCTTGACCTTGAAGAATTTGCGGTAGTCCGGGTCGAGATAGAAGAGCAGGTAGTAGATCCAGGGGGTGCCGATCATGATGATCTTTGCCTGGAGCTGTACTGCCTCCGGTTTGAGGGAGACCATGGTCATGAAGCGATACTGCTCCAGTGCATCCTCGATGCGGATTTCAGCGGTGCGGATACAGCGTTTGAGGGCATCCCAGACAAAGGGATTCATCAGCACCTCGCGGGCATCGATGATCAGATAACCGCCATTGGCGCGATGCAGTGCGCCGGAGCGGATCATGGTGAAGTCGGTCACCGCGACCCCGCCGTATTGCATGACATGCTCGATGCGGCCGAACAGGTTGTTGTAGGTCGGGTTTGCCTCGAAGATGACCGGGGCCCCTTCGGTCTTGCTGTTGTCCACCAGCAGGTTGACCTCGTAGCGTTCAAAGCTTGGCTCCTGGCGCGGTAGGCGGATACCGGGAATCTGCGGCTGTTGCGCCTGTGGTTTGAAGTCCTCCAGATTCTGGAGGATATCCTCCTGTACGGCGTCCAGATATGCCAGAAGCTTTTCCAGATCCTTGTACTTCTCACGCAGCGGATCAAGCCGGTGCCCCAGACAGGACATGCCCAGTTCGCGGTCGGCCTGTTCCAGAGCATCCTTGGTCTTTTTCTCGTTTTCGCGCACCTGGCGCAGAACATCGTTCAGCTGTTCGGTCAACCGTTTGCTGTCCAGATCCAGCTTCTCGCGTTTCTTGTCGGGTAGGGCGGCGTACTCCTCCTGGGTATAGTTGTGGCCGTCCTTCTGGGGGACAATCACCAGCCCGGAGACGGTGCGCTGCATGGCAAAGCCCCGTTTTGCCGATTCCTTTTCCAGCTTCTGAAACAGCTCGTTGCTGACGGTCTGGTATTCTTCAAGGATCTCCGTGCGGCGGGCCTCGTATTCATTGCTCTCCAGCGCCTTGGGGATGTCCTTCTTGAAGGCATCGATCAACTCTTTCATGTCGGCGGTCAATTCGCCCCCCATGCCGGCTGGCAGAGAGATTGACGTAGCCGAGTCGTTGTCCTTGAAGTTGTTGACGTAGACCCAATCATTGGGGCGGGACTCACCCTTGGCCCGCTTTTTAAGGATTTTGTGGATGGTGGAGGTGCGGCTGGTACCGGTCTCCCCGGAGATATAGAGATTGAAACCGGTTCCAGTCATGCCGAGTCCGAATTCGATGGAGCGGAGTGCCCGTTTTTGTCCGATGGCATCATCCAGATCGGGAAGCTCTGCGGTTGTCTTGAAATTCATCGAGGCGGAATCGCAGGACCAGCAGAGTTTTTCGGTTGATACCCTATGTTTGTTTAATGCCATCTGGCACCCCTTGGATGGTTTGTTTGGATGATTGTCTGTGAATATCATCAGTGTGTGGACTATCTCTGCGGCTATGTCAAGTCAAACGTGGCCGATGGTCTGGCTTGGTCAGGGCCTTTGCACTGCCTGGGGATATTTTTTTGACATGGGCAGGGTGTGTCAGCAAGCGCGTAACACATCCATGCTGTTGAAACCTTCACTATTCGCAACTTTCGTTCGCATGACTTACTGCGACCATTACGGCCTTTCTTGTCTCTGGCATATCCGGCAGCGTTGCGGCCAGGGCCTGCAGGTATCCCTGTTTTTGGATCATCCTGAATGATGCCTTGAAGTTCAGGTCAAAGGCCCAGGAGATCAGCAGCAGTTTGAAGTCGTTGGCGCAGGTGATGTCGTCCAGTTTGACAACCTGCCGGTTGGTCAGTGCCGCCAGGCAGACATCAGAAACCGTGGGGAGTTCAGGGAAGCCGAGCAGTGCGGCCGAGGCCCGTTCGTATTCCGGTGCATCGAAATAGGTCAGGAATACGCGCCAGATGTCGAGCTTGTCGGCATCCCTGATCAGGCGCAGGAAAACCCCACCGGGCGATTGCAGACGCGGCGGGATTCGGAGCAGGTTGTGAAACCGGACCGCCTCCTCGATCATGAGCCGGTCGTTGGCGCTGATATCCTCCAGAAGCCTGTTCTCGCGGATGACCTCGATGGACATTCTGGCGTGGTTGTCCGAGTCACGGTCGCGGAATGTCCGCCAGCGCCTGTACTGCGGAAAACGCCCAACATCGTGCAGCAGCGCCACGGCCCCGGCGATGCACCTTTCGTGGTCGGAAAGTCCTTCGCCGGTCGTGATCATCTCCATGACATCGCAGACCTTGCGGGTATGCTCCACCTTGAGCAGGATGTTTTTCAGTCCGTCGGCATCGGTTTCCAGAAATGGCTGGACAAAGTTGTCGAACCAGCCTTTCAGCCAGTCCAGTTTGATCTGGTTCATAACGTTTCTTTCATTTAGGCAGTGATTGAAATGAAAACAATAATACTGTACCTTGACGCCTGTCAATCAGATCCGCGGGAGGAACAGATGCAATTACAGCTGGATGATGTCGTTAACCAGAGTGAGACAGCCGCCAAGCGAGCGGCAGAGTTGCGTCAGCAGCTGGAACACCATAGCCGCATGTATTATCAGCTGGATGCGCCGGAGATCAGCGACGCCGAGTATGATGGGCTCTTCCGGGAGCTTCAAGGGATAGAGGAGCGCTTCCCGGAGCTGGCAACTCCCCTGTCACCGACCGCTAAGGTGGGAAGCGCCCCGGTTTCCCGTTTTGCGCCGGTTACCCATCGTCTGCCGTTACTCTCGCTAGAAAATGCTACCAATCATTCCGAGATTGTCGAGTTCGACCAACGGGTCAGAAAGGTTCTCGGATTTACGCCGGATATGGCCATTGATTATATCTGTGAGCCTAAGATCGACGGTCTGGCCGTTGAGCTGGTTTATCATGACGGCCTCCTTGAAATTGCATCCACCCGTGGCGACGGTGTAACCGGTGAGGATGTGACTGCGAATGTGAAGACGATCCGCACGCTGCCGCAGCAGCTCACAGGTAAGAATCTTCCGGGTCTGCTGGAGGTGCGTGGTGAGGTGTTTCTCTCCCATGAGGCCTTTCAGAAGATAAATCAGGATAAACAGGAAGCTGGCGAACCGCCGTTTGCCAATCCGCGTAATGCCGCTGCCGGTTCGCTGCGTCAGCTGGATTCCAGGGTAACGGCCCGGCGTCCGTTGTCGATGTTCTGTTATGCCCCTGGAGTAGTCGAGGGAGGGGAGTATCCATCCCAAAGCCGCTTTCTGGATGTAGTCGCCGGGATGGGGCTGCCGGTCAATCCGTTGGTCAGACGGGTTGGCGGTATAAACGGGGCGATTGCCTTTTATGACGAGATGCAGGCGTTGCGTGAATCGCTTCCCTACGAGATTGACGGTATGGTCATCAAGGTCGATGACTTTGCCCTGCAGCGCGAGTTGGGCGAGAAGAGCCGCTCCCCGCGCTGGGCGATTGCCTGCAAATTTCCGCCGCGCCAGGCCGTGACCGTTGTTGAGGATATCATTCCCTCTGTCGGGCGAACCGGTGTGATCACGCCGGTTGCCAGTCTGCGGCCGGTGGAGATCTCCGGGGTGACGGTTGCCAGGGCGACGCTGCATAACTGGGATGAGATGGCGCTTAAGGATATCCGTATCGGTGATCATGTTGTTGTCGAGCGTGCCGGTGATGTCATCCCGGCCGTGGTCAGGGTGCTGACTGAAAAACGGACTGGCGCGGAACGTCCGCTGCCGCCGCCGGCGGTCTGCCCGGAGTGCGCTGCCGAGGTCGTCCATATTGCCGATGAGGTGGCGATCCGCTGCATGGGGCTGGCCTGTCCGCCGCAGATCCGGGAGTCGATCATCCACTTTGCATCGCGCAATGCCATGGACATTGAGGGGCTGGGGGATAAAAACGTCGAGCAGCTGCTGACGCTGGGGCTGGTCAGCAATGTTGCCGATATCTATACCCTGACCAAGGATGATTTCATGCGCTTCGAGCGGATGGGGGACCGGCTGGCGGAAAAGCTGCTTGAGGCGATCAATCGCAGCCGTCAGCAAGAGCTGCACCGTTTTATCTTTGCCCTTGGCATTCGCCATGTGGGCGAGCGGACGGCCAAGGCGCTTGCCAAGGCGTTCGGTAGTCTGGAACAGCTTGAACGGGCGTCGATGGAGGAGCTGTTGACAATCAGGGATATTGGCGTGACGGTTGCCGAGAGTATTCGGACCTTCTTTGATAACCGCGACAACCTTGCCATCATCGAGCGTATGCTGGCGGCCGGGGTCTCCCCGACGGTTGCCCAAAAACAGATTGGCGGTCGATTCACCGGCCAGAGTTTTGTCTTCACCGGTTCGCTCAGCCGTTTCAATCGTGATGAGGCCAAGCAGATGGTGGAGAATGAGGGGGGGAGTGTGGTCGGTTCGGTCTCGAAGAAGACCGGTTTTGTGGTTGCCGGCGAAGAGGCGGGGAGCAAGCTTGCCAAGGCGCAGCAGCTGGGATTAAGGATCCTGAGTGAGGAACAGTTTGTTGCCATGCTGGCGGGAGAGGATCGGGAGGGGCTTTAGCCCCTGTTTTAAGCGCTGGTCAGAAATGACCCCTTACTTGACATTTAGCAAAAGGGGATTATCTTTTTAAAAGGTCGCTAGGCCGCCGCATATCAACGTCAAGGAGGAAGCATCATCATGGCACTTGTGAAGTATAACCCTTTAAGAGAATTGCGCAGTATGCAGGAGCAGATGAACCGGCTCCTTAATGTTTCCTGGAACCATGATCTGGCTGGTGAGGATATCAAGGAGGGGATCTGGCAGCCATCCGTGGATATCTACGAGACAGAGGATTCGATTGTGATCAAGGCCGAACTGCCGGATGTGGATCAGAAGGATATTGAGGTACACATCGAGGACAATACCCTGACCCTCAAGGGTGAGCGCAAGCATAGCAGCGATGTGAAAAAGGAGAACTATCACCGTATCGAGCGCTACTTCGGCTCGTTTCAGCGCAGTTTCAGTCTGCCTGCCAATGTGCAGCAGGATGGTATCAGTGCGGTCTGCGAGCGTGGCGTGCTCTCGATTACCTTGCCGAAGAAGGATGAGGTCAAACCGCGTCAGATCAAGGTGGATGTGAAGTAGCCTGTTGCCGGAGCGATACGCATAATGAGGGGGGCGGGTCTTTTTGATCCGCCCCTTTCTGCGTTTCACGGCGGGAAAATAGGGGGCTGGTTGGCAGTCTTAGCCAGAAAACAGATTAATCTCTTGCCGTTATTGCTGGTTGAGCGGATCTGCCTTGCTGACATAGATATAGTGGCTCGGAAACGGATATACCCGCGGGTATACGGGGTAGAACTCGAATGCGTAGCGGCTTCCGCTTTTCAGGGGGATTGCTGATGCAACCACATGATAGAAGGGGCCGGATTTGCTCTGGCCGTCAAAGAACAGTATCTGATTGCCCTGGTATTGCCCGGTCAGGGTGCGTTTTTCGGGAATTTGGTACCCTTCGGTGGAGAGTGCTTCGTACCTCTGTCTTTCGGCGTTCAGACGTGCAAGTCCCTTCTCCTGTTCCGCCCTTCTTTCCGGGGTTGTAGCCTGTTTTATCCACCCCTGATAACGTTGGATATCCATGTTGATGGCCTGTCGTGTGGCGTCAAGGCATGGCTGGGCCAGATTGCTGTTGTATCTCTTCTTGTTGACGACGCGGTGTTGGGATGTATTGCCAAAACGATTGGTTACGATAAATTCCGATGTTCCGGTCAGACCAAGTTCTTCCCTTGTGAAGGAGAGCTGAACCCCGTCCGGCAGGAAGGCCTTGCAGTCATCATTTCTGGTTCTGTGAAATGTGATTGAATATGGTGCCGTTTTGGCCCCCCCACTGTTCAGGTCAACCCTGAAATCGCCCTTGCCGGTACAGCCGCCCGATGCAACCTGGATCTCCACTGTTTTGGGCGTTGCGGACAAACCCAGAAGTACTTCACCCCTGTTATCGGCGTATGATATGTTGGCAAGAGACGCAAGTGAAAGCACAACTGCAATTTGAGATAATCGTTTAAAGTCCATCTGTTTTTCCCCCTCTGTTTTTTCAAAGCACAATTCGATATCTGAAAATATACATGCTGTTTTGCCGCTAGTCCAAGTTTCTATGGATTTTTTTTAAATTCCCTTGCCATTTTTGGGGTGTGTGTTAATATGCACAAAATTTAGGCATTAATATTGTTTTTTTATTCCCTCCGTTGTTTCCAGATTGTGTTCAACATGCTTAAGTCATTGAAAATTGGCAGTCTTCTTCTGGCGCACAACGTCGTGCTTGCCCCGCTTGCCGGAATCACCAATCTGCCCTTCCGTATCATCTGCCGCCGTATGGGGGCTGCTCTGGCGTTTACCGAGATGGTCAGTGTCAATGGCCTTGTTCGTGATGGTGCCAATACGCTGGCCTTGTTGAGAAGTACCCCTGAGGATCGGCCGCTGGGCATACAGCTGTTTGGCGACAAACCGGATGATCTTGCCGAGGCTGCCCGTCGTGTCGCCGGGCAGGGTGATTTGATTGATATTAATATGGGTTGTCCGGTGCGCAAGGTGGTTGGAACCGGTGCCGGGAGCGCCCTGTTGCAGGACCTGCCCAAGGTAGCGGCGATTGTGCGTGCCGTGCGGCAGGCTACAACCCTGCCATTGACGATTAAAATCCGTTCCGGCTGGCATTGCGGCGACAATGTCTTTGGCGAGATTGCCCGGATTGCCCAGGAGGAGGGGTGTGATGCCATCACGCTTCATCCGCGCAGCCGCAGCCAGATGTTTTCCGGCGTTTCTGACTGGAGCCAGTTGACCCGCTTGAAGTCAGATCTTTCGATTCCGGTGATTGGCAGCGGCGATCTTTTTACCGCCGACGATTGTTTGCGAATGCTGGCTGAGACCGGTTGCGACGGAGTCATGGTTGCCCGTGGCGCGCTGGGTGCCCCCTGGATTTTTGAACAGGTGAGGAGTCTGGCGGAGAACGGCAGTTATGCACCTGTTAGCAACATTCAGCGTGCTGTCGCAATACGTTCGCACCTTGAACTGTATCAACAGCAGTTTGGTGAGTCAGTCGCCGCGCGGGAAATGAAAAAGCATATCGGCTGGTACGCCAAGGGGTTTGCCGGTGCATCGGAGATCAGGCGAACTGCCAACAGCGCTGTGTCAGTAGATGATATCCTGGCCATAACCGACAGAATCAGCACTATCCCGGATAAAGAATGAAAAACGAAAACGACATTCAGGATGATTACTCAGCCACTGTAATCGACAGCGTTGGTGACGGCGTTGTTGTTATCGGAATGGACGGGCTTGTTACCCGCTGCAATCCGGCTGCGGAGGAGATTACCGGTTTTTCCAGCCGCAATGCAGTCGGTGCGCCGTTCGAGAGGTTGTTTCATCTTGAGAAAACATTGATCGAGATGATCAATAAGACCCTGGCGACGGGTGTTGCCATCGCCGATCATGAGAATGTTGTGCTGCGCAGTATCGGCAGAGTTATTCCTGTGGCGGTGGCATGTTATCCGCTGATGCGCCCCAATGGCGAAAATATCGGTGTCATCGTCACCGTTAAGGATATCACCTACGTCCGCGAGTTGGAGGCGGCTGTCCGTCAGGCTGACCGGCTTTCAACCGTCGGCACGCTGGCTACTGGTTTGGCCCATGAGGTCAAGAACCCGTTGGGCGGAATCAAGGGGGCGGCGCAGCTGCTTGAACGTGAACTTCCCGCAGATAGTGAACTGTTGGAATATACCGGTGTCATGATCCGTGAAACCGAGCGGATCGATCATATCATCCGGGAACTGCTGGAGCTGGCATCGCCGCGCGGGCTGGAAATGGCCCCGGTGAATTTGCACAGAATCCTGGGCGATATTCTGTTGTTGCAGCGTCCCGTTGCCGCGGCGCGTGAGATCACGGTGGTTTCCCATTTTGATCCCAGTATTCCCGATATCATGGCCGATGGAAATCTGCTCTCGCGTCTGTTTCTGAATCTGATCTGCAATGCCCTGGAGGCGGTGGAGGAGTCGGGACGGATTACGGTCAGCAGCCGTATTGTTTCCGACTACAGCATGTCGCAGAATGAAAGGCGATCAAGGATGGTGGCGGTGGAAATCAGTGACGACGGCCCGGGCATTGCGGCTGCTGATCTGGAGAATATCTGGACCCCGTTTTTCAGTACAAAGTCCGGCGGGACAGGACTGGGGTTGGCGATCTGTCATAAAATCGTGTCCGAACACCGCGGAATCATCAAGGTGGAGTCGGATCACGGGCACGGTACACGCTTCACGGTTTTGCTTCCGTTGATTCAGTAGGTGTTTCTTGTAAAAATAGATTGTCATCCCCGAATGCTTCTGTCGGGGATCCATGCTTTCAATAATCAAAAGCTGGATTCCGGCTAGAAACCTGCCGGAATGACATATTACGAATTTTTGCAAGTGGCTAAAAATATAGATTTATTAGTTATTGATTACAGATAGAGGGTTATTTATGTCGATTACAAGAATTCTGGTTGCCGATGATGAAGAGAGCATGCGTTGGGTCCTTTCCAAGGCGTTAAAGCGGAAGGGGTTTGAGGTGGATCTTGCGCAGGATGGTCGTGAGGCGCTGTCCCTGATCAGGGAAAACAGCTATGAACTGGCGATTCTTGATATCAAGATGCCCGGTATGACCGGGCTGGATCTGCTGGACCGTATCCGTGAGATGAAGAGTGATCTTCTGGTGGTGATCATGACCGCCGAGGCAAGCATGAAGAATGCGGTTGAGGCGATGAAGCGCGGGGCTTATGACTATATCACCAAGCCGTTTGACCTGGATGTGATTGATGCGATTGTGGAAAAGGTCAGTCGTGCCCGTCAGGTGGCCGGTCAGGTTTCGCTTCTCAAACAGGAACTCAAGGAGCATTACCAGGTTGAGAAGAATATTATCGGCAATTCACCGCCGATGCAGAATATCAACAAGATTATCGGTAAGGTTGCAGATAGTGATGTGACCATTCTGATTCAGGGTGAATCAGGCACCGGCAAGGAGCTGATTGCCCGGGCGGTGCATTTTAATTCATCGCGTCTGGGCAAACCGTTTGTGGCGATCAACTGTGCCGCCATACCGCGTGATCTGCTGGAGAGCGAACTGTTCGGTTCTGAAAAAGGGGCCTTTACCGGGGCTACGGAGCGGAAGCAGGGCAAATTCGAGCAGGCCAACCATGGTACGATATTTCTGGACGAGATTGGCGATATGCCACTGGATCTGCAGGCCAAGATCCTGCGTGTGCTTCAGGAACAGGAAGTGACCCGGGTTGGCGGCACGCAGAACATCCCGGTTGATGTGCGGGTGGTTGCGGCAACAAACCAGGAACTGCTGGAAAGGGTGCGCCAGAAGGAGTTTCGCGAGGATCTCTATTACCGGTTGAATGTGGTGCCGATCATGCTTGCCCCGCTGCGTGAGCGAAGTGATGATGTGCCGGCGCTGGTCAACTATTTTATCGAGCGGATCTGCCTTGAGCTGGGTGGTCCTGTCAAGCGGATTTCCGATGAGGCGATGGCATTGCTCAAGGCGCATTCATGGCCAGGCAATGTGCGTGAACTTGAAAATACCATCAAGCGGGCGGTGATTCTTTCCAATGACCCCATGCTGACCCCGGCGGATTTTGAGGGGCTGCAGCCGGCTGTCTGCGCTGCATCAGGGGCCCCGCAGGATGCCTCCCTTGAGGAGATCGTTGAGGCAAAGCTCAGGGCCTGTTTCCATGGCATTGAAAATATTGAAAACGGTGATATCCATGCCATTGTCCTGCAACAGGTGGAGCGCCCCCTGATCCGTTTCATCCTCGAGAAGACCCGTTGGAATCAGGTCAAGGCTGCCGATATTCTCGGGATCAACCGGAATACGTTGCGGAAGAAAATTAATGAGCTGGCGATTGAGCTGAAACGCAACTAGTTTTTTGTCGCGCCTTGCTATATGAGACTGAAAAGGATTGTCATCCCCGAATGCTCTTATCGGGGATCCAGGTTTTGCAGTCCTTTAGATTCTGGATTCCCGATCAAAAACGCTTCGGTAATGACGGTCTCAGGCTTTTTGCAAGAGGCTGATATGGGTTGAAATAAATAAAAAACTTTGGAGGTTGGGTTTATGTCGATAATGGATCGTTTCTTTCTGGATAGCGAAAAGGCGGTTCTGGTGGTGATTGATATTCAGGAAAAGCTCTGTTTGGCCATGGATGAAAAGGTGCTGGCCAAGCTGAACAAGAATGTTGGCATCCTGCTGGAGGGCGCACAACGTCTGAATATGCCGATTCTGATTACCGAGCAGTATGTTCGCGGGTTGGGGGGGACACTGCCTGAGCTGAAGGAAAAGGCCGGTGATGCACCCTGTTTTGAAAAGATGACCTTTAGCTGCTGTGGTAATCCTGAATTTGTTGAGACGCTTAAAAAAACCGGCAGAACCCAGGTGATTATCACCGGCATGGAAACCCATGTCTGCCTGCTGCAGACGGTGATTGAACTCCGTCAGGCCGGTTTTGAGGTGCATCTGGTCAAGGATGCTGTCATGAGCCGCAGCAAGGAAAACTGGCAAACAGCGATTGAGGCAATGACCCTGACCGGTGCGGTGCCGACCTGTACGGAGTCGGTTCTGTTTCAGTTGCTGAAGGTCGCCGGCACCGATAACTTCAAGGCGCTCTCGAAGCTTGTAAAATAGTCTTTTAATCTGTTTGAGGTTGATTGGCCGAAGGTGGATTTAATCTGCATCTTCGGCCTTTTTTTATTTGATGTTTGACATGATTGCCAGTTGATTGTCATCCCATGCAGGGATGCTTCCTGTATTTATTCTGGCTTGTCTAGTTCTTGTTCTTTCATGTCTTGTCATTCTGTGTTGTTACGTTTACCGTAAAATTTGAAAATTTCTGTCTGATGGCGGCAATAGTTACAGGCCTCCAAGCAGATACCAGTCCGGTATCCCCCAGACATTTCGACGTAATTCAACGACCTCATCTCCCGGATAGACTACTAATCCTATCTTGGCTGCATTCGAGTGCTCTGCCATGAATGTTTCCACGCTTCTGCCGTCTGCAGCGGTCACCCGTTCCGATGATTTTACCTCGATGGGGATAATGCCGTGTTCGCTTGTCAGCAGAAAATCCACCTCCATTCCGGCCGCGGTGCGGTAGAAATACAACTCCGGTTCCACCGGTTGAAGTTGTTTCCACTTCAAAAGTTCGGCGCAAAGCCAGCTTTCGTAGGCAGCGCCGCGACTGATGGAAAGATCCCCAACGATAGCCCTGTTCAGCCCAACGTCCGGAAAGAAGAGCTTTGGACTCTTGATTAGTCGCTTGCTGACGTTTTCATGCCAAGGTGGGAGTAGAATGCACTGAAACGACATGGTCAATAGTTCTAAATATCTCTTGATTGTATTGACAGTCACCCCAAGATCCCTTGATACCTCGCTGATGGAGAACAGATTGGCGGTGCGGCTACATAACAGTCTCTGCGCCATGGCAAAAGTATCGATGTTCGCCACCTGACCCACATCGGCAATATCCCGCTCTAGATAGGTCTTGCGATAATCTTTGAGCCAATTCATCCGTTCAGTTTCTCCAGAGCGTTGCCACACCGGTGGATAACCGCCCCATTGTTGGTGTTCGTCCCGCACCCCGCGCAGGATACGCAATCGCTTGGGTGGAATCAGGGGGAGCCGTCCGGCGTCCAGTGGCGAAAGTGCCTGATCCTGCCATATTCGGGAGAGAAGTGGTGGTTCATCACCACCTGTCAGTTCAAAGAGGGAAAAAGGGTACATCTGGCAGAGTGCCACCCGACCGGCCAGTGTTTCGCGGATGTTTTTCATCATCAGCAATTGCGACGATCCGGTTAAAACAAAGCGTTTTCGTTCGTTGACAGGTTTCTTCCGTTCCCGGTCCACTACTAGCTTCAGCGGGTCGAATAGTTGCGGTATTTTTTGTACCTCGTCAAGCAGTACCAGCGGTGTCGTGATGTTTTCCAGAATTTGCACGGCTGAACGTTGAAAACGAAGCCGTTCGTCGGGGTCGTCGAATGTGATGTATGTAAACGAAAGGCCAAGTCGTTCGGGGAGCTGCATTTCGCAGAGCGTGGTCTTGCCAGTCTGGCGTGCACCGGTAAGGGCCACAACCTGCTCATGGTTCAGGCGGGTAATGATGGTTTCCATTGTTGTGCGCTTGATGTTGTTCATGTTGCGTTTGTATCAATGTGATTGCAAAAATACAAGGTAAATTTGCAATCACATTGAAGAATGGTGCGGTGTATGGTGCCACCATCTATTTTTTGGGGGGGTGCTTTTTTAATTTATCAAGCCAAGTCCCTGTGCCAATTCACTAAAGCCTGTTGTTGGTTCATTGCGTTTGAGTGCAGAAATTCCCAAAAGGTAAAATTCACGCTCTGCGAGCCATTCCTTTAAAGCATTTCGAATATTATAAGTTTTTGTCCTTTCGGTATAAGTCTGTCTTCGAGTTCTATGTAACACGTAGTGTTGAGGTACGCATAAAAACCTTCTGCATTATGAGAGTGATTCAACGATGTCAAAAATAAATTCAATCTGTTGTGTTTTTGTTGCAAATTATTACAGAACCTTCCACCCTCGCAGCACCAGGCGCTTAATCCCCAGGAAACTGCTGATTCCGATTTCCAGGGGATCGTTGGGCAGGCGATGGGGGACGTAGACTGTGACGCCGTTGATGGTCTTCACGTCATACCGGGCGGGGTCGTGTGGTTCACCGAATCTGACCGTTGGGCACTCCTGATAGTCAAAGCAGCAGCTGGTAATGGTTTTGGGCATGTCCAGAAAGATGGAATCTCCCTTCTCTGTGATCATGGCCTGGGCGTCTTTGGCGATGGTTAACATGTTTTATCCCTAATGTGGCGGTCATTTACCGCGCAGATTCTATAAGTTGGCTGAATCTTTTCATTTACCGGCAAGGTGATGCCGACAGCAGAGCGGGGTATTCAATAACACCCCATGAGCATTCCTTGTATTTCTTAGTGTTCTTCGTGCCTTTGTGGTGAACGGTTTTTTCATGTTTGTATACTTGAAATCTCTGCCAACTGCTACAGCGCCATGATCTTTAATCCCTGTCCCGCACCGGAGATGTAAACGAAGCTGATCTCCCCGTTCTTGTCCGTTTCCGTGCTTTCAAGATAGTTGTGCCGGAATCTGAAGCGGAACAGCTTGATTCGGCTGTTCTGTGGAAGTTCTATCCCCTTCGGTAAATCACCTTTGCCTGGCCAGCTGCACAGTTCCTGACGGTTGACGATGAATTCGGGAAGCTTGCCCATCAGCGGCATCTCCTGCAGGCAGTAATCGTAGAAGAGTGCGTCGTGTAGTTCCTCAAGTGTCTCCTGCGGCACGATTTTTCCGGTCAGTTGTGCAAATAATTCATAGAGCCTTTTTCTGTTTCTCCCCAGCAGTTCTTCCGGCGTCGTCATTGCTGCAATGCGGTCCATCAGCCCGGCTAGGCTATGGTATCTGGCGGTGATGGCCAAAGCATGTTGGAAACCACCTTCGTTATGGAATAGATCCAGTAGTCTGCCGACCGTTTCAATCCGTCCGATCTCTTCAAAGGATAGCCAGGGGGTGCCGAGAATCGTGTAAGGGGGGGCATCCGCGTATGCGTATCTGAATTCTTCGGCAATCCGCCGCATGGGCGCGCCCTTGAGAAGTTTGAGCGGTTCGATCTGGATTACCTGGGGATTTAGCGAGGCGACCGTATCCAGAGAGCGGATCAGTCCCTGGTAATCTTCGTGGGGGAGCCCGGCAACCAGATCCAGGTGCAGCTCGATGGTGGTTTCGCTCCGTAGGCGCCGGACATTCCGGTAGATCTGTTCCAGGTTTGCCTTGCGTTGTACGCTGGACAGGGTTTCGTCTGATGTGGACTGGATACCGATTTCAAAACGGAATGTGTCTGCCGGAACCCTGGCCAGCAGTGTCAGGTTGTCATCGGTTAGCAGGTCGGCAGCGATCTCGAAATGGAAATGGCTGGTTTTATTGTGCTCCAGGATGAATTGCCAGATTTGGTTGGCCCTGGCTGCGTCATAGTTGAATGTGCGGTCGACCAGTTTGATTTGGCGGATGCCATGTCCCATTAGCCAGGTCAGGTCCTCCTGGATGCGCTGCATGGAAAAGGAGCGAACCTTCCCCTCTCTGGATGAAAGGCAGAAGGCGCATGAAAACGGGCAGCCGCGGGATGTCTCGTAATAAATCAGCGGCTTGCCAGTATCGACCAGGCCGGCGCTGAACGGAGATGGAATGCTCTCCAGCTGCATGTATTCCTTTTGATGCGGGCCTGTGGCAATGTCGCTCCCCTCGCGGAAGAAGAGCGCCGGAATCTCGTGCAGCTCTGCAAGGTTATCACCTTTTGGACTTCTTGCCTGAAGATGCTGCAGCAGCGCCCGGAATGTTGCTTCCCCCTCGCCGCTGATGATGAAATCGATGGCGCTGTTCTGCTGCATCAATTCGAAGGCGCCGTAGGATGCCTCCGGGCCACCGAGGATGATGATTGTCTCCGGCATAATCTTCTTGATGTCGGAGGCCAGTCGCATTGTCTGGCCGATGTTCCAGATGTAGCAGGAGAAGGCGATCACGGGGCAGCACTCGCTCATAATCCGGCGCAGGTTCTGCTCGTGTGGTTCGTTGACGGTGTACTCGCGGATGATGGTCTCTACATCATTCAGACCGGCAGAGAAGGCCGCCAGGTAGGGGAGAGCCAGTGAGGCGTGCGAGTATTTGGCATGCAGTGTTGTTAGTAGTATCCGCATCTTAGAAGGTCAGGAAGTAGCGGCCGTTTTTGCGAATGAATTGTGTGCCGAAAGGTGCGGACAGTTTTTCCAGTCCATCAACCAGTGTATTGGCGCGGTTGCCGCTGAGGATCCTTGGCTGGAAGCCAACCCGGCTATGAAGCACATCCAGTGGTAGTACCTCGGCTGTTTTCTGTTTGTCCCCCAGCCAGAGGCGGATGATGGCACTGTTTGCGGCGGTTTTGCTTTTGCTGGCAAAGGTGAAGTTGCCCAGGCTGTAGAAGATGATCCCGCTCTTGTAGCGTTCCACACCCTGCAGTACGTGGGGGTGGTGGCCGATGATGGCATCGGCGCCGGCATCGATGGCGCTGTGGGCGGTCTTGCGCTGGTATGCCTGGGTCTGGCCGCTTCCCTCTTTGCCCCAGTGGATCGAGACGATTACATAGTCGGCCAGTTTGCGGGCAGCAGCCACGTCTTGGATGATCAGTTTCTCATAGCCGGGGGCGGTCCCCGGGCGGGAGGCCGTGGCAAAGAATTCCAGCGGTTGGGTCAGTGAGTAGCCCAGAAAGGCGATCTTTTTGCCTTTGACCGTTTGTAGCGACATCTGGCGGGCCTGCTCAAGGTTGCTGCCGGCGCCGACCCAGCCGATCTCGGCTTGTTTCAGGTGTGTTAGTGTATCCAGAAGGGCTGCGCCACCAAAATCCATGCTGTGGTTGTTGCCCAGTGTGACCAGGTTGAAACCGGCTTTTTTAATGGCCTTGGCAACGGCCGGTTCGGCGCGGAAACGGAATTTCTTTGTGGTGAACTCGCGTCCCTTTGTAGAAATCGGGGATTCAAGGTTGGCCAGATTGATGTCGCCCCAGGCCAGTTCACTTCTGACTGCGGCAAAGGGATGATCGTAGCCGAGTTTGCGCAGGGTTGGCGCCCAGCGCCCGGCCAGCATGATATCGCCGACGGCATGGATCAGGATTTCCTCTCCGGCGATCAACGGGGCTGGAATCAGAAACAACAGGGCGGACAGGAGTGTGATTATCTGTGTTATAGGTTTCATGGGGGCTCTTTTGGATTGACTGAAAGCTGCTTGCAATGCTAATACTTACACGGTTGTACATAAAAAATAAAGGTGTATTCAGATGCTTGATTTGAAATTTATCCGTGAAAATCTGGATGAGGCCGAACGGCGGTTGCGTACTCGCGGCGGTTCATCGTATCTCGACGGTTTCCGTGAACAGGACCAGCGGCGTCTTGGCCTGCTGCGCGAGAGCGAGTCTCTCAAGGCGTTGCGTAACTCCGTCTCCGATGAGATTGCCAAGATCAAGGACAAAAGTCAGGCTCAGGACAAGATCGTCGAAATGCGCGAGGTTTCGCAGAAGATCAAGGCCCTGGATGAAGAGTTGAAACAGGCTGACGAGGCGTTGCAGGCCTTTCTGCTGACGGTGCCCAATCTGCCGGCGCCGGAAACCCCGCTTGGCAGCTCGGAAGCGGATAATGTTCAGATCAGGACATGGGGCGAGGCCAAAGAATTGCCGTTCAAGGCAAAGCCGCACTGGGAAATCGGAGAGGATCTGGGCATTCTCGATTTCGAGCGGGGCGTCAAGATTGCCGGTGCGCGTTTTACGCTCTATCGCGGGGCTGGCGCCAGGCTGGAACGTGCGTTGATCAACTTCATGCTTGATTTGCATACCGAGCAGCATGGCTACACCGAAACATTGCCGCCGTTTCTGGTGAACCGTGAAACCATGACCGCCACCGGGCAGTTGCCCAAGTTTGAAGAGGATCTTTTCAAGACGGCAGACCCTGAGTTCTTCATGATCCCGACCGCGGAGGTGCCGGTTACCAATATCCATCGCGGCGAAATTTTGAAAAAGAGTGAATTGCCGATCAGCTATACCGCCTACACACCCTGCTTCCGTCGCGAGGCAGGTTCGTATGGCAAGGATACCCGTGGACTGATTCGTCAGCATCAGTTTAACAAGGTTGAGCTGGTCAAGTTCGTTCATCCGGCGGATTCCGCTGCCGAGTTGGAAAAGTTGACCGGCCATGCTGAAAAGGTATTGCAGCTGCTCGGGCTTCCCTATCGTGTCATGGCCCTCTGCAGCGCCGATATCGGTTTTTCCGCTGCCAGAACATATGACCTTGAGGTCTGGCTGCCGGGGCAGAGCTGTTACCGCGAGATTTCATCCTGCAGCAATTTCGGTGATTTTCAGGCCCGCCGGGGAGGAATCCGTTTCCGTGAGGATGAAAAGTCCAAGCCTGAATTTATCCATACCTTGAATGGTTCCGGTCTGGCGGTCGGCAGAACCCTGCTGGCAATCCTGGAAAATTATCAGCAGGAGGATGGCAGCGTGATTGTTCCCGAATTGTTGCGTCCATACATGGGCGGTCTTGAACGGATTTGCTAATCTTATTGTTTGAAATTCAAAAAAGTTTGTGCTATATACATCAACTCAAATTACGGAGAGGTGGCCGAGCGGTTTAAGGCAGCGGTCTTGAAAACCGCCGAGGTTAATAGCCTCCGTGAGTTCGAATCTCACCCTCTCCGCCATTTAAAAAACCTTCTGGGGACTGACATTTGACAGTCCCCATTTTTTTATCCTGCCGGCTCTTTTTGAAGAAAATAGCCGGTTTTTTTTAGTGGAGGGGTGCCAATGTCGTTTGAAATCAGTACGGAGTTTATAAAGCTGGATAGTTTTTTGAAGTGTGTCAATGTTGTTGGATCCGGTGGCGAGGCCAAGGAGATCATCGTCAACGGCGAGGTGCTTGTAAATGGCGAGCCTGAGCTGCGCCGTGGCCGCAAGCTTTATCCCGGCGATCGGGTGACGGTTTTCGGGCAGGATCATCTTGTGGCAAAATGATTAACGCGGTGCAATCCGGTTGACTTGACCTGCTTCTGCCATTAGAATCCCTGCACCGTGGAGTTTTACGATGGTTTGCTGCCAATCGTTTATGATCAGGACTATGGATGAAAATAAATTACTGCCGGGAGATAAAATGAACAGTCGTTTTCTGGATGCCTGTTGGGGAAAAGAGGTCGACCGCACGCCGGTTTGGCTGATGCGTCAGGCTGGCCGTTATCTGCCCGAATACATGAAGGTCCGCTCCAAATGTACCTTTCTGGAGCTGTGCAAAACACCGGAGCTGGCCGCTGAGGTAACGCTTCAGCCTGTTGATATTCTCGGTGTGGATGCGGCGATTCTCTTCTCTGATATCCTGACACCAATCGAGCCGATGGGGATGAAGCTGGATTTTGTCCCCGGCCCGGTCTTTGAAAAGCCAATCGCCTCCATGGCCGATGTGGATGCCCTGCGCATACCGGTGATTGAAGAGGAACTTTCCTTTGTCATCGATACAATCAAGATTCTGCGCAACGAGCTTAGCGGCAAGGTGCCGTTGATCGGTTTCGGCGGCGCGCCGTTCACCCTGGCCTGTTACATGGTTGAGGGGAAGGGGAGCAAGGATTTTGCCAGCATCAAGAAGATGCTCTATTCCGCCCCGGACGTCTATGATGCCCTGATGGAAAAGATTACCAGCATGAGCATTGAGTACCTGAATGCCCAGATTTACGCTGGTGCCGAGGCGATCCAGATTTTTGATACATGGGGTGGCATTCTTTCGCCGGCCGATTATGAACGTTATGTTCTGCCGTATACCAACCGCCTGATCAACGGGCTGGACCGGATGGGGATTCCGGTGATCCATTTTGTCAAGGGGGCCGGAACCATGCTTGATCTGGTTCACCGTGCCGGTGGAAATGTGATCGGGCTGGATTGGCATGTGGATCTTGGCGCTGCCAGGGATCAGCTGGGACGCAGTGTGGCGGTGCAGGGTAATCTGGACCCGACGGTTCTGTTTGCCCCGCAGGACGTGATTGAACATCAGGTGGCCCGTATTCTGGCTGAAAATGACAATCGTCCCGGCTTCATCTTTAATCTTGGACATGGCATATTGCCGACAATTCCTCCGGAAAATGCACGCTTCATGGTTGACTGCGTTCACAGGCTTTCACAGGTGCAGTCATGAAGATTGTAAACCGCAAGCTGCTTGCCGCTTTTGCCGAAGAGGCGGCGCAATCGCCCCGTCGTCGTAAAAATTTCAATCTGCACCCTGGCGATACCTCCGCCTGCCATCGTCTGCTGAATGCCGTTGAACCGGATTCGTATATCCGCCCCCACCGTCACCTTGATCCGGAGAAGGATGAGGCCTTCATCATCATGAACGGCCGTTTGGGTGTAATTCTCTTTTCCGAGAGCGGTCAGGTGCTTGACAAGGTTCTGCTATCCGCAGCGACCGGGAACCTTGCCGTTGATATCCCCCATGGTGTCTATCATACGGCGGTCAGCCTGGAGCCGGGGACGGTCTTTTTTGAGGCAAAGGCCGGGCCGTATCTGCCGTTGACAGAGGCCGAGACAGCCGCCTGGGCCCCGCTGGATAACAGCTGTGGGGCGGAGGCCTATCTGGAATCGCTGAAGATGCTGTTTGAAGGGTGATGTTGTGAATTCTGATTGCAAGATACCTCGCCTGAAGTCCCTATCTCTTCTGATCATACTGTTTGTCTTATTGTCACCGCTGCTTGCCGATGCCGCCGTAAAGACAGTCCGCAAGGCGCCCAGGATGCGCCCCTATTCTGGTGCCGGGGTTCTGACTGTACCACTTTTCGCTGATATCCCCGATGATTTTGCAGATCCCCTGCTGCTCTACCATGAGCCTGGACTTGGACGCTTGGGTGAGCTGGATCTGGCCAGAGTTCCGAGGCATGAATGGCTCTTTGGGGTCGACAGGGAACGTCTGCAGCTGGTTGTTACAGCCCGTAAGGGAAAGTGGTCACAGGTGGTGTATGATGATGCCGGCCGGGAAGGGTGGTTTGCCCAGCAGCGTTTTGGTTATTTTCAGGCATGGGATTCGTTTCTGAAGGGGCGAATCGCCTATCTGCTGCCAGGTCTTCAAAAGCGATATTACCAGTTTTTCAGGCAGGGGTATGCGGTGCCGGTTGCGGTTACAGCGGCGCAGAACTTCAAGGTGATCATGGTTGAAGGTGATTGGGCGGTGGCCTTGCAGGAGCCGAACCAGTTGGGGCGCCTGCGTTGGCGGGATGAGGATGGACGACTGCTGATCGGTTTGCAGTAGATATTTGCTTGCCTGAAAAGCGTTGACGATCATCAGAGGGTATGTTATTGAAAAGAAACATGAACAAGATGATCCATTACATAGCAGCACGAGCTATTATCGCGGCGGCGCGTCATGCCGCAGAGGTCGTTGCTGCCCGCTGATCGTCGTATTTGAACGTATCGTAAAAGCCGTGGACAGCAGTCCGCGGCTTTTTTTTTACATGATCGACTACCCTTTTTGGAGGTTCGTTATATATGCGTATTAAATTGGTACCACCCGGGGCTGGTGAACTTACATATGAGATCCGAAATATCGTCAACGTTGCCGAAAGGCTCCAGAAACATGGCATCAAGATCAACTGGGAGAATATCGGCGATCCGATCTCCAAGGGGGAGATCATCCCCGACTGGATGAAGGAGATCGTGAGTCAGGCGATCATGGATGACTCTACCTGGGGCTACTGCCACACCCGCGGTGTGCTGGAAACCCGTGAGTTCATCTGCGAACGGACCAATGGCAGAGGAGGGGCGCAGATTACCCCCGACGACATCATCTTCTTCAACGGTCTCGGCGATGCCATCGCCAAGGTTTACGGCTGTCTGCGCGCCGGTGCCAGGGTGCTCATGCCGTCGCCATCCTACACTACCCACACCATGGGCGAGATCTATCACGCCCAGTCGGCACCATCACTGTTCCGGCTCAAGCCGGAGGATAAATGGTATCCCGATCTGGACGAGATGCGCAGCTATGTCCGCTTCAATCCGAATATCTGCGCCATCATGATCATCAACCCGGACAACCCGACCGGTATGGTCTATACCCGTGAGATGCTGGAAGAGATCGTGGCCATTGCCCGTGAATACGACCTGTTTATCATTGCCGATGAGGTCTACACCAATATCGTTTACAACGGTGAAAAAACAGTGCCGATCAGTGATGTTATTGGGGATGACGTTCCAGCCCTCTCCCTGAAGGGGATTTCCAAGGAGCTCCCCTGGCCCGGCTCACGCTGCGGCTGGATCGAGTTCTATAACGTCAACAAGGATGAGGGGTTCCGGAAATATGTGAACCTGATCCTGAGCGGCAAGATGAACGAGGTCTGCTCCACAACCCTGCCGCAGACCGTCTTCCCGACCATCATGAAACACCCGGAATACAATAATTATCTGGCAGAGCGGATCGGCCGCTACGAGAAGATGAGCAACATCACCTACGATTACCTCAGCAAGGTGCCTGCGCTGCAGGTCAACCGCACCAACGGCGCATTCTACATGGCCGTGGCCTTCAAGGAAGGGCTGCTCAATCACCGTCAGTCGATTCCGATTGCCAACGATGAGGTCAAGGGGTTGGTGGAGGGTTTGGTCAACCAACCAGGGGTTTCAACGGACAAACGTTTTGTCTATCATATTCTCGCCGCCACCGGCATCTGTGTCGTGCCACTATCATCCTTCTCAACCCCAATCCAGGGTTTCAGGGTGACGCTGCTGGAAAAGGATGAGAACGAATGCCGCCGGATCTATAGCACCCTGGCGGAGAAGATTGATGAATATCTGAATTCGTGAGCTGATTCGATAGACGTTATTGAAAAAAGGAACTGTGCAAAAGTAATAAATCGAAAAAATCCAGTGTTGCCCGGTTAGATCTTTGCATTAAGGCTGTTAAGCCCTATTATTGACGTATGATGGTAGCCGGGGGATTTATCCCGCGAATTAGATGCCATAATTCCCTGCTTTACTTACGTGACGTGGTGATATTTTACCACAATGACCGGGGAATGAATTCCCCGTCTACCATCAAATTGTCGCTATGTGACGCAAGCAAGAACCAAACCGGACAACGTTGTTTTATAGTGGATAGCAAACGTGGGTTGAGGAGCTGGGGATGGATTTGCTGATTCTTGTTCTGGTTTTCATTGGTGGCGCCTTGCTGGGCTTGATCTTTTATCCCCTGGCCAGAATGATTGATTCAAGGGAGATCAATGGCTTTCTGGACTGGCTCGTCAAGATGCTGACCGCCCCGTTTGCCCGTTTGCTGCACTGTTATCAGAAAAGGTCCGATTTCAATAAAATGGAGCAGGGGGTGAACCTTGCGGCCGTTGAAAAGATTGACCCCCGTGAACAGCAGATCAGCGATTCGGCCCAGACTATCCGCAGCATTATGCTCAGCCTGGCAACGGCGGTTCAGCGCACGGACAAGGCTGCTACGGTTTCAAGCCAGACACTGGATGACGTCAGAAGCAGTATCGACAGGATGGAGCTCCCCTTGAACCTTGCCGAGGCGCACGCCATGTTGATGCTTGAGATCGATAAGGTTATTTTCAGTAACGACACCTTGCGCGAAGAGTTGAGGTCATCACAGGATCTTCTGGTGGTGCAGCGCCAGCAGATTGAGGCGCTACGGACGGCGGTCAGGATTGACGGGCTGACCCAGCTGGCAAACCGGGCCTATTTTGATGAAAAGCTGTCCGAGATGATCAGCTTGCGCAAGCGCTATGACGAGCCCTTCTCGCTGCTGATGATCGATGTGGATAATTTCAAGGTCATCAATGATACCTATGGGCATCCGGCTGGCGACCGGATTATCAAAGGGGTTGCCTTCAAGATCAAGGATACCTTGCGCAGCAGTGATTTTCTGGCCCGCTTTGGCGGCGATGAGTTCGCCCTTATCCTGATCAAGGCCGGTGGCAAGGCGGCGGCAGATGTTGCCTGGAAACTTTGCGAATCCCTGCGTGAGAGTCGCTTTCTTCTGGATGATCAGACGGTCAATATTACCCTTTCCATTGGTGTGGCCGAGGTTGAGGTCGATGATACGGAGGAGAGCCTTCTCAAGCGGGCCGATGCGGCGTTGTACCGGGTCAAGCAGGTGGGGCGCAACAGCGTTCTGCTGGCGGATTCTCCCTGAATGATCCCGTCTGAACCCTTTGGTTATGACGAAAAATCTTGAACCAGCGGGCGCTTTATCGTAGACTTTGCCCATGATAACTTTAGAAACCATCGAAGAAAAGATCCGCAGCAACCAGCGCATCTCTGCCGCAGAGGCGCTCTACCTGCTGGAGTCCAACGAACTGCTTGCCATAGGCAAGATGGCCGCCCTGGTCAATCAACGCAAGAATGGCAAGAATGTCTTTTTCAATGTCAATCGCCATATCAATCCCACCAATATCTGTGTAAACCGCTGCGCCTTCTGCGCTTTCTCCCGGACAACCGGTGAAGAAGGGGCCTATACGCTTGCGCTGGACGAGATCTATCGCCGCGCCATTGAGGCGGAGGCAGATGGTGCCACGGAGGTTCATATTGTTGGCGGATTGCATCCGGACCTGCCGTTTGAGTTCTACGAAGAGATGTTGCGCGGCATTCGCGCAAAGGCCCCGCAGCTGCACATCAAGGCCTTTACCGCGGTGGAGATTGATTACTTCTCCCGTATCTCCGGGCTCTCTGTCGACGATGTCCTGCAGAGGCTGATTGCGGCCGGGCATGGTTCCATGCCGGGTGGCGGGGCCGAGATACTGGTGGAAGAGGTCCGTCAGAAGATCTGCCCGGAAAAGATATCCGGCAAGCGCTGGCTGGATATCATCCGTCAGGCGCATTTGGCTGGTCTGAAGACCAATGCGACCATGCTCTATGGCCACTTGGAAAGCTATGCCGACCGGGTTGCCCATATGGAGATGCTCCGCGATCTGCAGGATGAGACCGGCGGCTTCCAGGCATTCATTCCGCTGGCCTTTCAACCGGAGAATTCCGATCTCAAGCTGGACATCAAGGCGACATCCGGTCTGGACGACCTGAAAACGCTGGCCGTGGCACGGATCTTTCTGGATAATTTCGACCATATCAAGGCCTACTGGATCATGCTCGGCGAGAAGGTCGCCCAGGTCTCGCTTGCCTTTGGGGTCAACGATCTGGATGGCACCGTCGTCGAGGAGAAGATCGGTCACGATGCCGGCGCCTCCTCGCCACAGTCGCTGACCAAGGAGGGGATCATTCGCATGATCAAAAAGGCTGACCGGATTCCGGTTGAGCGCGATACCCTTTATCGGCCGCTGCAAAGCTATTGATGGAGCCTGGCTCCGTAGATTCGATTATACCGGCTGATCCGGGGCAGCTCCTGGATCAGTTGATCGCCTATCCCGACCCAGGGGCATTTGCCCCTGCTGTTAAACGGCTCGCCCGTCTTTATCGCGACTATCTTCGTTTTGCCTCCCCACCGTTCATATCCGAACGCCTGCAGCTGACCGCCGAGGTGCGGCTGCAGAGCGAGCTGTATCTGCCGCTGGCGGAGATAGCCGCTGTCTTTCGTCGCCTCTATTGCGCAACACTGACCTATCCACCGCTGTTTGCCAGTACCCCCTTTCATAACCCGCTGAGCTGGGCCGATCTGTTTGTATCGCTGCCGGATTGCTATCAAACCAGTCCCGACCCATCCCGCCTGCTGCAACGGTTGCTTGATGATCGCCAGCAGTTAATCGGTTTCATGCTGCATTCATTTTTGCCACTTCGTTTTTATGGCCGGCGCTGGCGTTATCCAGGGCAGCTTGAACAGATTCGCGCCTGGCTCGCCAGCAACGGACGAAGATCCGGTTTGCGGCTGCTGGATGCTGCTTGTGGTACCGGTGAGGGGGGGCAGCATCTCGTGGGTCTACTGCTGCAATCCGGGCGGTCTCTGGATGATAACCTCGTTGCGGGGTGGACGCTGGAACCGCTGGAGGTCTGGGTGGCGGATGCACGCAAAACGCCACTTGCTGAACGCGCTGCGACCGCTGTTCCGGCAGCTGCTGCCTGGCTGGATGGCTGGCAATATCATGACGGGATTGTCTTCAGCTGTTGTGACCTGCTGGCTGAGGTCGGTTTTGATGGTCTGGAACCGTACGATTTGATTGTCTGCAACGGTCTGCTGGGCGGGCCGATTGTCAACGCTGCCGCTGAGCTGGAACGGTTGGCCGATAATCTGGTGGATCTGCTGGCACCTGGAGGAACTCTGTTTGTAGCCGACAGTTTTCATGGCGGCTGGCGGAAGGCGTTGCCGCTGGCGGATCTGCAGGCGCTGTTTCAGCGGCGGGGTTTGTCACTGTCTGTTGCCGGTGAGGGGTTTGCCACATCCAGAGTTTCGTAGACGGGCAGTTGTAGGATTACCCGGCCTGTGAATACCGGACGACGCGCACCTGTTCGAATGTGATTGTCCCCCCCTGCATCATCTGGTCAATTGCCGGCATGAGGGCGTCAAACCGTTCCATGTTGTCGATCACCTCGATGATAACCGGCAGGCTGGCCGACAGGTCGAGCAGTTTCTGGGTGTGGCAGATATGGTGCTCACCGAATCCGGCAATTGCGCGTAATACGGTTGCCCCTGAAAAGCCCTCTTCCCGGAGCAGTTCCAGCAGTGCCTCGTATAGCGGGCGTCCATTGTAGCGGTCTTCCTCGCCGATAAATATGCGCATCAGGATCTGTTCGCTGATAATCTTTGACATGCTTGTCCCCTATGAAATCGAACGGATGGTGATGATTCCAAGCCATGTGAAGAGCAGGCAGATGGCAACACTGGCCAGGATATTGACAAAGGCGGTCATGAACTGGCCGTCCTCAAGCAGTTTGAATGTTTCGTAGCTGAAGGTGGAAAAGGTGGTCAGCCCCCCCATGAAGCCGACTGTCAGGCCGATGCGCAGTGTGCCGGAGATGGCGGTGCTGCGCATCCCCAGTTCCATGATCAGGCCGATCAGGTAGGCGCCGATGATGTTGACGGCAAAGGTGCCGTAGGGGAATGCACGGCCTAACAGCGTGTAAATCCAGCCGGAAAGGTAGTAGCGGGTCAGCCCGCCCCCGGCGCAGAACAGTGCGATTGTTGCAGCAGTTTTCATTCAGCCGGTCTCCCCGGTGGTTGGTGATCCGTTCAAATCAAGTTTAAAAAATAAAAGATTAGCGTCTATCTTCCGCTAGTTACAAGTATTGTCATTCCCGAAGTGCTTCTGATCGGGAATTCAGCCTTTATTGGTCTGAAAATATGGATCCCCGATAAAGGCATTCGGGGATGACATTCTTTAAAAGCTGAAGAATAGTGCTAATCGGGAAAAACAAGACCCCTGCCCAGTTTATGGAGAGGGGCCCTGAGACTGCCTGTCTGCAAGTGTCTAGAAGCGGATCAGAAATCCACCCCATGAAAGTCCGCCGCCAAAACCCATGATCAGTACCAGATCCCCTGGTTTGATTGTGCCGTTGTTCAGGTTTTCAGCCATGACAAGCGGCACCGATGCAGCGGATGTATTACCGCAGCGATCAAGGTTGAGCAGGAAGCGTTCCTTTGCATAGCCGAACTTTTTGGCGATGAAGTCGATCATGCGTACATTTGCCTGGTGGGGGATGATGTAGGTCAAATTATCGGGGGTGACGCCGCCGTTTTTACAGAGGGTGGTGATGATCTCCGGAATGACCTCGGTGGCGAAGACGTAGACCTGCTTGCCAGCCATTTTGAACTTGTTGTCGCTGGCGGCGATGGATTCGGCTGTGATCGGTTTGCGTGAGCCCGATGACGGCACCTGGATCAGTTCCCAGCCGGAACCGTCGCTGCGCATGTAGCTGCTGAGCACACCCTTGCCGGGGGTGTCGCTGGCGCGCAGGATGACAGCCCCGGCGCCATCGCCGAAGAGCGGGCAGCTGGTCTTGTCGTTGAAATCGAGGATCTTGGAATAGGTGTCAGCGCCGATGGCCAGGATCGTTTTGTATCTGCCGCTGGCAATGAAGTTGTCCGCGACCTCCATGGCGAAGATAAAGCTGCTGCAAACCGCATTGACATCAAAGGCAAAGGCGTTTTTTGCGCCGATATTTTTCTGGACCATGCAGGCGGTTGCCGGGATCATCATATCCGGCGTTGATGTGCCGACAATGATACAGTCAATCTCTTCAACGTTGATGCCGGCATTCTGAATGGCATTTCTGGCAGCAATGGTTGCCAGGTCAGAGGTCGCCTGATCCTCCTCGGCAAAGCGTCTCTCGCGGATACCGGTGCGGGAGAAGATCCATTCGTCGGCGTTCTCCACAAGGTTATCAAAGAAGCTGTTTTTAATTATCCGGTCCGGCGAATAGCCACCACTGCCAATTATCTGCGAATGAATCATGAAATCTCCACGTATTGTTATTGCCGTTAAACAGCTGTTTGCATGAGCAAAATTGTATTTTTATCTCATATAACGGTGCTCAATGTCAAACTGAATGAAAGCGATGTGTAGTATTTATGCCACAGGGGCTGGTTTCTGTTATGGATCGGTTTTTGTTCTGGCGATATCAACCAGCGCGTAGCCCCAGGTAAGAAGGAATGCGGCGATCAGTGTGCGTCCGTATCCGGCCACCTGCTGCATTCCCGACATCAGCAGTGCGCTGTTCAGCGAGCCGGTGGATATCTGCTCGGCGATTGCCGGTGCCGCTCCCTTCATGATGATGGTCACTGCCAGCAGCATGAACAGGTGTATGATCAGAATCAGGATCATGCCGGACAGCTTGCGTCCCAAATACAGTTGGCCAGCGCCGGGGATCAGAAAGGCATTCATCAGCAGCGCCTTTGTCTTGCGGGTCATTGTTCTCCCCCCGCGGCTGTTTCTGTCAGCAGGGCGACCATCTCCGCATGGATCCGGCCGTTGCTGGCGATCACCCTCCCGGTAGAGATATTAAATGGCGAACCGTCAAAGCCGCTGACCGTGCCGCCTGCCTCCATAACCATCAGAACACCGGCCGCCATATCCCATGGTTTCAGCTTCAATTCCCAGAAACCATCCAGTCTTCCGGCAGCCACGCAGGCCAGGTCCAGCGCCGCAGCGCCCGCCCGGCGGATGCCACGGGCCTGTTTTTGAAAGGCAATGAAGTTGTTGAAGTTGTTCGCCGGGTCACTGGCGCAGTCGTAGGGGAAGCCGGTGCCCAGCAGCGTGTCCCGCAGCGGACTGCTTGCCGACACCTGCAGACGGCAACCGTTCAGGAAGGCGCCCTCTCCCCTGACGGCGGTAAAGGTCTCGTCGTAGATCGGATTGTAAATGACACCGACTGCCAGACCATCGTGATCCTCAAGGGCGATGGATGAACAGAACCAGGGGAAGCCGTGGGCAAAGTTGGTCGTGCCGTCGATCGGGTCGATGATCCAGCGGAAGGGTGATCCGGTCTCCCGGTAGCGTCCCTCCTCGGCAAGGATGTTATGCTCGGGAAAGCTGGAGAGCAGCGATTCGACGATCAGGCGTTCCGATTCCTTGTCAACCTCGGTGACCAGATCCTTGTCCCCCTTCATCTCAATCGTGAATGGCGATGAAAAGCGGTAGCGCTGGTACGCCCCGGCAAGCCTGGCGGCGGTGGTTGCGGCATCTAAAAACTCGTTCAGCATTGTCATGGTTGACCCCGGTCAGTGAAAATCAAATCTGATTGGCATCAATCCTCCGCTCGTTACAATAAATGTCATTCCCGAAGCGATTCTGATCGGGAATCCAGTTTTTATCAGTCTGAAACCATGGATCCCCGATAAAGGCATTCGGGGATGACATTCTTAATAGCGAAAGAATAGTGCTGGTCAGAAAATCAAATAGCGTCTGAATATAGCAGTTCGCCTGATCCTAGGCAAGCAGTGGAGGGGCGTGGCAAGGGAAGAGAAAAATTATTAAAAATATTGAAGGGATGTGGTGGCTGTGATTTATTGTCGGGTAAATGCCCCATGACACTTCAAATAGTTGGCCACTGGGGCAATAAACAATTTCTGTTTGGACAATAACCACTCAAAACAACAAAACGGGGTTTAAATCATGTCAGTTTTTTCCATACGCAGGTTTCATCTGTTTCTGCTGTTTGCGGCTTTAATCGTTCTTGTGCCTGGCTGTAAAAAGAAAGAGGAGATGGCCAGGCCAACGGCGCCGAGTGTATCCCGCTCCGACGTTGCACCTGCCAAGGCCCCTGCGGCCGCACCGGTTGAATCATCAAAGGCGCTTCAGGAGGCCGGGGTGCCTCAGAAGAACAAGCGCAAGATTATTCTTTCCCATGAACTGGCCCTGGAGGTGAAATCAATTGCCGATACGGTTGAAACCTTGACCCAACTGGCAGACGCCAGCGGTGGCTATGTCTTCAAAAGCACTCGCAGCAGCCGTGATAAACGCACTTATATTGGCGAGATTGGCATTCGGGTGCCGGCTGGCAAGTCAAGCGGCATCCTGACCACCATCAGGAAAATGGGACGAATTGATAGAGAAAATTCCACTGCCGATGACATAACCGAAGAGTATGTGGATCTGGATGCCCGTCTGAAAAATGCCCAGGCTACCGAGGTCAGATTGAAGGAGCTGTATCAGCGGGCCGGTAAGATCAGTGATGTGCTGGTGGTTGAGAAGGAATTGACCAGGGTGCGCGGCGAGATCGAGGTTTTTATGGCCCGCAAGCGTAACTGGGATGTACAGACGGAAATGGTTACGATAAATCTGAACCTCTATGAAAGTGGCGCATCACTGCCCAGTTCCGGTCGCTTCTGGGGACCAATCCGTTCAGGATTCGGGGATGGTGTGGAAGGATTTGCAAAATCACTGCAGGGACTGATCATATTCCTGGGATTGGCGTTGCCATGGGCATTGGGTGGCGGTCTTGTATTCTTTCTGTTGAGAAAATGGAAACAGCGTAAATCAGCTGCTAATACCGTGGCGGCAACTGTCCAGGAAGATAGATCGGAAAAAGAGGATTAGAGTGGAAATGTCGATTTGAGTCTGGAATTTGCAAGTGCAGTCATAAAGGAGGGTGTGATGACCAAACAGCTGCAAAAGGCAGATGCGCCGGGGTATAGCGTAAAGAAATGTATCTTGGCTATAGTTTTGTGTAGTGCCATGCTGGTTGCGGCTTGTGGTTATGATCGTAAGAAAGTTGAAAAACCGCTATCCCTCGGCCAATTTACGGAAATAAGTAGCGTTTCTATTTCACCTGATGGTTCTCAACTGCTCTTCGATGGTTGTGGTCACAAGGACTTTGAAGCCTGTACCATCTATCGTTTTGATCGAAGCCAAAACGCACTGTACCGTTATATTCCAAAGCATAGTAACGAAGAAGTGCTTTTTGGACGTTTTTCCCCCGTATCAAACAGGTTTGTCTTCATTGTAATGCCGCATGACGACAAAGGACAGTGTATCTATGAAAACGCCCAAATTGGCGTAATGAGTTCAGATGGCATCGAATTTAAAACGCTGACATCCAGCCTAGGTTTTAAATCTCAGCCTTCCTTTAGCTATGATGAAAACAAGGTAGCATTTTTAAAAAGCACCATAAGTTCCGCAGGTAGCCCATTAAGGAAGCAGAAAACAAGGCCGCTTCGATATGATCTGTATGTATTTGACCTTAAAACCACTAAGGAAACCAGACTTACCCAGTACGGGTTCTACCAGATGAGTCCCCCTTATTTTACACGCGATAGTAAAAAGATTATGCATGCCGGTGATTCCCCAATGCGCTTGCCGGATGGTGGAGATGCAAAAAAATATCGTGATACATATAGCTCCAAATATCATGAAAATATTATCTTCCTGACCCCTGTGGATGGTTCGGTACTTAACAAAGATTTGACACCTGTTTTTACCTATAGTCATGGTTCAAAAATGCCGATTTTGTTGAGCGATGGCTCTATTATGTTCAGGGGGAAAGAGGAAGTTCAAAGCTATATTCATTATTTTAAACGAGACCTTGAAGGTAGGCTACATGAAATCAATAGCGCTGCACTTGGTGAAGAAAAAGTTGATGGGGCACTTGTCGTGTTGTATGAAATGACCGCAACTCCAGATGGGCGATATATCGCACTGCTAAATTACAATCAGAATAGCAGAGAACGTTTTATCAGGATACAGGATACAAAAAACAAACAGTTGATTAATATCGTGCTTCCAGAAAAATGTATTAATATTCCGATGAAATAGGAGGAATTGTTACTATGGGTTCAATGGATTTTTCGGGACAGCAATGAGGGTACAGGCTGTTTATTGATTGATTGTTGAGCGGAGATTGAATATGCCGCGAATTGTAAGAGCATTAGCTGCCAACTGTTTTTAACACATCATCAATCGGGGAAATATGGCAGGTAGCAGATATTTCACAAAGACGAAACTACCGTTTCTTTATCGAATTCATACAAAAGGCATGTGAAAAATATGCCGTAAGAATATGTGCTTGGGGCTTCATGTCAAATCATTTTCATCTGCTTATTCTGTTGCATTCAATCCTCCGGCCGTTCCCCGGCCGGTGTATTCCCGTGTGGGCCCCTGCTGGTATGGATGTCTGATTTTATAGGGTGACCCCTCTTGTGAGTATAGGGTTGACTCACCGATATATCGGTTATATTGTTTGTGGGGATGGTAAATATATCGGTGGAATGTGAAATTTATGCAAGCAATCAAGCTTCTGGAAATTATTTCGTCTTACAACCGTTATTGGACTACCGGCAGCATCAATGCCGGTATCCGAAGAGATATTCTCCCTGCCTGCCTCGGGCAATTGGACTCCAGAGAGGTTATTGTTCTCAAGGGTGTGCGACGTTGCGGCAAATCAACCCTGATGGCGCAGATTATCCAGGAACTGCTTGCCCGGAATGTTCGGCCGGCTGCAATTCTGAGAATCAATCTGGAAGAACCGCTGTTCTCATCGGAATACTCGGTAGAATTGCTTGAGCAGATATACCGTACCTATCGGGAAAGGGTGTATCCGGATGGCAAGTGCTGGTTTTTTATGGATGAAGTCCAGAATATACCGGGCTGGGAGAGTTGGGTGCGGGGGCGCAGTGAAACCGAGGAGATCAAGATCTTTGTTACCGGATCGTCCTCACAGATGCTTTCACGCGAGATCGGCACCAAACTGACCGGCAGGCATGTTTCATTTGAGGTTTACCCCCTATCGTTTCAGGAGTTTTTGCGTTTCAATGATCTTGAAGTTACAACGGATCTGGATTTCATGGCCAGGAAACCGATGGTCAGAAACCTGTTTCATCAGTACCTGAAATACGGCGGGTTCCCGGAGGTCGTGCTGAAAGAGCTGTCGGACGATAAGGAACTGCTGCTGAAGAACTATTTTGAAGATCTGCTCTACCGGGATATCGTCACCCGCTATGAAATCCGGGATGTGGCCAATCTGAGGAATCTGGCAGTATACCTGCTGACAAATGTTGCCAAGCCGACCAGCATCACCAAGTTGAAAAACAACTTTACCATTTCCCAGGACAAGACCGAGAATTACGTCTCCGCCATCATGGAAAGCTACCTGCTGTTCCAGCTGCAGAAGTTTTCATACTCCCTCAAAAGCACCATGCGGGCTGGTTTCAAGCCTTACGCCATCGACACCGGTCTGAGGAATCGGATTGCCTTCGCATTTTCGGAGGATATGGGGTGGCTGGTGGAGAATGTTATTTTCTGCCATCTGAAGCGCCGCTATGAAGAGGTCTATTATCATTCAAATGGCAGCGATACCGACTTTGTGGTCAAGCAAGGGATGAAGATCATCAAGCGTATTCAGGTCTGGTACGGGGATGCCTCTGAAACCTCCATACCGGCTCGTGAGCTTGCCTGCTTCGCAAGGCCACTGACAGGTCATGAAGCGGCAGAGTCGATACTTGTGACCAATGATTATGAGGATGTGATTGACACCGGGGCAGGCAAGGTTCGATGCATCCCGGCAATAAAGTTACTGCTTGGTCTGGGGTGAGTAAATGCCCTGTTGCAATCAGTCCTCCGGCCGTTCTCCGGCCGGTGCCATTTTCACCAGGCGCGGCATGAAGCGGGCCAGGATCTGCACCAAGTCTTTCTGGGCCTCCATGACCGACTCAATGTCTTTGTATGCCATGGGAACCTCATCCAGACCGCCGGATATCAGTGTTACCCCTCTTTCCTTCAGAAAACGTTCCGCTTCTTTCCATGAGCATTTTTCTTTCGCCGCCTTGCGGCTCATCTTGCGTCCCGCCCCGTGGGATGCGGAGTGGAGTGATTGCTCGCTCCCCTTGCCCATGATCACATAACCGGGGGTGGCCATGGAGCCGGGAATGATCCCCACAACACCCCGGCCGGCTGGGGTTGCACCCTTGCGATGCACGATCACATCCTGCCCGTCATGGCGTTCCCGCCAGGCGAAGTTATGGTGGTTCTCGATATCCAGCAGTACATGCGCACCCAGGTTGGCGGCGATGCCCTTGTGGATCAGTTCATGGTTGGCCGAGGCGTAAAGCCCCATCAGCTCCATGGCGTTCCAGTAGTCATGCCCCTCCGGCGATGTCAGTTCTAGCCATGCCAGATGCTGCAGTTCTTTGGGCAGTTCCGGGTGCATGCGCTGGGCTGTCCGGCTGAAATGGGTTGCAATCTCGTTGCCGGTTCCGCGGCTTCCGCTGTGGCTCAGCAGGGCCAGGTATGTCCCTGATTCAAGTCCCAGGCGGTCGTTCTGCAGCCAGAGTTCGCCGAACTCCACAAAATGGTTGCCGCTGCCGCTTGTGCCCAGTTGGCTCCAGGCCTTGTCCTTCAACTGGGCGACCAGGGGTGAAGAACTCCATAGCCCTGCATCCATGACCGTATGTTCACGGCGTCTGTGGAAGGATGCCCCAACGCCGAAGCGCGTCTCCTCATGGATCGCCCTCTTCAGGCTGTCCACACCCCGCTCCAGGCTGGAGAGCGGCAGATCCAGAACCGTCAGCTTCATGCGGCAGGCGATGTCCATGCCAACGGCATAGGGGATTACGGCACCGCTTGTGGCCAGCACGCCGCCAATCGGCAGCCCATAGCCCTGGTGGGCATCGGGAAGCAGGGCGCCGCGGAGTGCGATGGGGAGCATGCAGGCGTTTCGCATCTGCTGGATGGCACCCTCCTCCAGTCCACTCCCCCAGCTCTGCCATGGCGCCGGTTCCTGGCGCTGGCAATATCTGGACTGTTCACGCCGACCGGTTGCCATTCCTGCGGCAAAGGGTCTGAAGATCCCATGCTCCAGGAACTGCTCCGGCTGGGCGATGATCTTGCGGATGATGCCGCGGATCTGATCCTGAGTCATCCCGTTTTCGGTCGCATGTTTAATCGCCTTCAGGGCCAGTCTCATCAAGTCGCCGGCCGGTATCCCCAGATTTTTCAATTCACGTGCCTTCATTGTTTGATGCCCTTTGGCGGAGCTGCTGGAGATCGTTTGTTTAATAATCCTCAAAAAGGCTGTCGAACCGCCGAGCACGCCGATGAACGCCGAGAAAAACAGGCTCTGTTTAAAAAAGCAGACTCACCTTTTGGGCTAAGACAATTTTGGTCCCAACTCTTTGATTTGTCAGCGTATATCGGCGTTCATCGGCGGTTTTTGGCCGTAATCCAGCCTTTAACTTGTTGAAAGCAATCGATCCCCGACAGAACCGTTCGGGGATGACCGCATATTTCAAGGACCTTATGCGTTTCCGGTTTTGCTCCGTTCGCCCTTTTTCAGCAGGGCGGCGGCCAGTGGGTGGGCATTGTTCTCGGCGTACTGCGCGGCGGTTGTGCCGGAGCTGGTTTTGATGGCCGGGCTGGCGCCTCCGTCAAGCAGGGCCTGGATGGTCTTGTTGCAGCCGTAGATGGCGGCCAGCATGATCGGCGTATGCCCCTGGCAGTCGCGGGCATCCGGATTGGCACCTTTTTCGATCAGCATCCTGACAACCTCGGTGTGTCCGTTGGCGGCTGCATAGTGCAGGGCGGTCTTGTTCTTGTCGCTTGTCAGCGACAGATCCGCCCCACGCTGCAGCAGGTCAATGACAAAGTCCTTTTGTCCCTCTTTGGCGGCAGTGATGAGCGGTGTGTGACCATTGCGATCCTTGGTGTTTACGCTTTCCATATCCGTATCCTCCTGAGGTTTTTTCGGACATCAATGTCCGTGGTTTAAGGTTTGATAAACATCCGGAAGGCGGTGGCAACGATGTTGAGCAGCATCAACGGTGTCAGTACCTTCCAGCCCGGTTGCATGAGTTGGTCATAGTGTAATCGTGGCAATGTTCTGTGCATCCAGATGAAAAGAACGTGATTGCCAGGGGGGGTAGTGAGAACCGGATAGTCGGTGGCAGAAACAGGCCATGCCAGGTGCCGTGGAAAAGGGTGGTGGTCAGTGTTCCAGGGATGCTGCTGATATATTTGTTGATAAAGAAGAGATCGAAACACAGGACGGAGAATTCGGAGTGGAAGCTGGCAACCAGCATGTGAACCTTGTGGCCGGTAATCTTTAACGGTGTCCCGAAGGGGATTACGGCAAAGACCATGTAGGCGGCCAGAGGCAGCAGGGTGAAGAAGATCAACCCTGGTTTGAGCCCGCACAGCAGGATATCGGGATGGTTTTGCGTCATCGGAGCCTTTCGCATTACGGTGAAATGGGAAGGAACGACACTCTGTTTTATATAACATACAAGACTTGTGAAGACTATCTGATTTGATGTTTTTTTGTTTATGGATGGAAGCTTGAATGCAAGGAGTTTTACAACATCCGTTGCAGGCGGGGGCTGGTTACGAAATTTGCGGGGCGTCCGGTTTGGGAGGGAAACCAAATAAGCCTTGTATCAATGCAAAGTGGCGCATTATAATGCCGCAACAACGGAGGTTTGTCATGGATGTCAAGTATGCCGAGTTTATAAAAAGTGCCGTAAAGCCAAAGGATTATCCGCCGCCGGATCTGCCGGAGGTCGCCTTTGTCGGACGTTCGAATGTCGGCAAGTCTTCACTGATCAACGTGCTGGCCAACCGCAAGGCGCTTGTCCGGACCAGTTCAACCCCTGGCCGCACACAGCTGATCAATTTTTTTGATATCAATGGCTGTCTGACCCTGGTGGACCTGCCCGGTTACGGTTATGCCAAGGCGCCACCGGCGTTGCGCAAACAGTGGGGGCCGATGATCGAAACCTATCTCTCCCGCCGCGACAGCCTCAAGGCGGTGGTGCTGATTCTGGATATACGCCGGATACCATCCGATGGTGATCTGCAGATGCTCGGCTGGTTGTCGGACTACAATATCCCGGCCATTCTTGTCCTGACGAAATGCGATAAACTCTCCAAGACGGAGCGGGCAAAACAGACGAATCTGATTGCCGCTGCCATCGGGCGGGACAAGGGGGATTTCTTTCACTTTTCGGCGCTTTCCAGGGATGGCCGCGATCAGATCTGGCAGGAGGTTGTCAGACGGCTCATGCCGGATGGTGGTGAACAAATATTGAACCCGGGGAATGGTCTATGAAGAAGAAAATGTCGGAATGCAGTGGTGAGGAGTGTGCCGCTCTCCCAATGCCTGATATGCAGAAAACACGCGATTACCGTAAGATTCCGATCGCAAAGGTTGGGGTCAAGGATATCACCTATCCGGTTGTTGTCATGGACAAGAACCGTTCCCTTCAGCATACCGTTGCCCGCGTCAATATGTATGTCGATCTGCCGCACCATTTCAAGGGAACCCACATGAGCCGTTTTGTGGAGATCCTCAATCGTTATCGTGAACAGATTGCACTGGACAAGCTGGAGGTGATCCTGGAGGAGATGAAGGAGCGGCTTGGTTCCGAGAGCGCGCACCTGGAGATCCAGTTTCCCTATTTCATCGACAAGACCGCGCCGGTTTCCGGGGCAAAGAGCCTGATGGAGTACACCTGTGAGTTTTGCGCCTCCATGACCGATAACATGGATTTTGTCCTCGGGGTCAAGGTGCCGCTGACATCTCTCTGCCCATGCAGCAAGGAGCTCTCCCGCTATGGCGCCCATAACCAGCGCAGCGTGATGACCGTCCGGGTGCGTTACCGCGACTTTATCTGGATTGAGGATCTTGTTGAACTGATCGAACAGTGCGGCAGCAGCCAGCTTTATTCCCTGCTTAAGCGGAGCGATGAAAAGTATGTTACGGAGCAGGCCTTTGAAAATCCCCGTTTTGTGGAGGATATGGTTCGGGAGGCCTATTCGCGGTTGGCGGCGCTGGAGAATATCACCTGGTTTTCCGTTGAAACGGAGAATTTCGAGTCGATTCATAACCATTCCGCCTATGCGGCGGTGGAACTGGACAAGCGGGGTTGAGCCGTGTTGCTGATGATTGGGATGCAAATAAGGCGGGGCAGGATATGAGACCGATTGTGGTGATTGCTGCGGTACCTCGTGAAACCGCACTTCTGGAGCTGATGCTGGCCGATGCCACCTGGATGCCCATGCCGGGCTTCACGGCAGTCAGGGGCTTTGTCGGCAATCTGCCGGTGATCGTCTGCGTCAGCGGTGTCGGCAAGATCAATGCCGCGGCAGCCACGGCGGTTATGATCGAGCGGCACCACCCCGCGCTGGTTATCAGCGCCGGTTGCGGTGGCGCTTATCCGGGCAGCAATCTGGCCGTCGGCGGCTTGGCCGTTGCCACGGCGGAGATCATGGCCGATGAGGGGGTGCAGACCTCTGCCGGCTGGCTCGACCTGAAGGAGATCAATCTTCCTTCCTTTGCCCAGGGTAAACAGCGCTATTACAATGAGATTCCGCTCTCAATCCATGCCGCTGAGAAGGCGATGCAGCTGGCCGATTATTGCGGCATTACCATGGTGCGTGGTCGTTTTGCAACGGTTTCGGCCTGCAGTGGTACTCTGGAGCGTGGCGAGGAGCTGGCCCGGCGTCTCGGCGTTGTCTGCGAGAATATGGAGGGGGCGGCCGTTGCCTTGACGGCCATTCGTTTCGGGATCGATTGTCTGGAGGTCAGGGGGATCAGCAACCTGGTTGAGGAGCGCAATTTCGAATCCTGGGATATTCCCCGTGCCGCCGAGGTGGCCCAGCGTTTTGTTTTGAAGTATATCGAGGGGCTGGACCAGCCGACTCCATTCGACGATAGTGAAGAAGGTGACTGAGCAGGTTTGTTTTATCGATAAGGTTGTCTGATCAAGATTCAAGAACGGGCATGCAGTTTTACTGCATGGCCGTTCTGAATTTACTACTCAGCGCTGATGCGCTTGCAAAAAGCTGAAAAAAAGTCAAAACCATACCCCCCTGCTTCGCTACGCTTGCTTCCCCCCTATAAAATAGGGGGGATTAAGGGGGGTATCCTTTGGATGTGTCTAACATGGTGAATTTTTGCAAAAGCCTTTGCTGCTTTGCAATTACTGGGCGATAAACATCCCCTTGGGTGCCTTGCAGTCCAGCGGGTTATTTTCAGGGTGATACATGTCGATGTAGATGTTGTGCTCATTACCTTCGGAGTCGGTCAGTTTGTAATGGTCAGTGATATGGCCGTCAGGTCCGGGGCCGACATTGCCGACCCGCTGGTATCTGAATGGCTGCCGGTTTTTATCACGCAGTTGTTTCAGGTAGACGTATGAATTGCTTACTGCCATACGCAGCTGATCTGAATTGCTGCCCAGTTTGACCGGATTTTCCTTGGTATATGCGTAGCTGGGATCATCGGATGTCTGGGCCGGGTTGATGCCGTCATTCAGGGGCCTGGCAGGGGGGCTGGCGGCAGCTATTCTTGTCTGCCCGTTGAGCTTGGCGGAGATGGAAATGGGCAGATTGTTTCTGGAAATATTCAGCAGCAGTGGGGTGGATTTATCGCTGCTGGCAATTATGCTTTTGAGTTGTTCGCCTGTGTTGACGGCAATTTTGTTGACGTTGAGGATGATGTCGCCAGGCTGTATGCCCGCTTGCTCAGCGGGGCTGCCCGGCATAACACGCATAACCTGAACACCGTGTACCGGTTTTACCAGGACGCCCAGAGCGCCCTGATTCTCTGCCAGTTTAGCGGCGGCAACTGAACGGAAATGCGCTCTCCTGGCGGCCCGGACGGTCTCATCGGGTGCAGGGCGCTCAATGCGTCTGCCCCTGGTCTCGGTGGCCTCTTCCGCGTAGGCGCTAAAGGGAATCGCGCTTAAAAGTGTGATACAAAGAAACTGTAGCAGTAGTGCTGCTGTTCTTGCTTTCATGAAAAACCTCCTCTGATATGATGGGTTAAATTGTAACATCTTCAGCGGGGATTGCCACGGTCCATGTTCAAATTATTTCACCTCAACCGAATCAGCCAAATGGTGCTGCCATGTTACGTCTTTCTTTCAAATTAATTGCTGTCTGCCTGTTTCTGTTTTTGTTGTCCATATCGCAAAACGCCTTCTGTGCGGAGGATCAGAGTGATCTGCTGCATGCCCAGTCTGACCGTACGAACCGGTTCATCAAGCAGGGCAGGCTTGATCAGGCACTAATACAGGCGCTCAAGGTTCTTGATCTGGCCCAGAAAAACTACGGCAATAATTCGGCCGGGACAGCACCGTTTGTTGACCGCCTGGCTGCGGTGTACAGGGCCATGGGGCGTCTTGATGATGCCGAGCGGCATTTGCTGCGGGCGCGCGATCTGATTCGCAATGAACTGGGGCCTAATCATGTCTATATGGTCTCGGCATTGAATAACCTGGCCGGGCTTTATAAGGAGCTGGGTCGTTATAAGGAGGCCGAGCGGATGTACCTGCAGGCGCTGGATATTCAAAAAACGCTTCCCGATGAGGACAAGGGGGGCGAAACCGGCCTGCTCAGTAATCTGGCGGTTCTGTATATGCACATCTCACGTTATTCCGACGCAGAGCCTTTGCTGAAGCGTGTCCTGGCGATTGCCGAGAAGTCTGCGCAGCCGGACTGGTTGAGCCAGCGGATGCACCTCTCCATGGACAGGCAGCGCCTGGAATGGGGGCGTCGTATGCAAAACCTGGCGAACCTGTATTTCAACATGAGGCGTTATGAGGATGCAGAGGCGTTGACCCTCAAGGCGTTACAGCTGTATCAGCCGATTTTGGGAGCTGATCACCCGGAGGTAGCGCGTGCGAAAAACGATCTGGGTGTCCTCTATACGGCTACCGGCCGGTATGCAAAGGCCGAGAAGATACTGACCGAGGCGGTTAATAGCGCACTGACGGCGTATGGCGATAAACCACAGCCCGTGGTGGCCGAGTATTATGTCAATCTTGCCCAGGTCTATCAGGAGCTTGGCGATAGCCGGAGTTCACTGCTCTTCGCCGAACATGCCCTTAAAATTTTTCGTAGCACCCTGGGCGAGGGTAATCCCAAAACATTGAGCTGCCTGAACAATATTGCGGTGATTCATATCAATCTGGGCAATTACAAAACAGCAGAGGCGCTGCTCAGGGGTGTGATCTCAACCACACGGGATCTGTTGGGCGAGGATGATGCCAGTCTGGCGACGGCCATGTCCAATCTGGGGAGTGTGCTGGCTGCCCAGGGATTTCATGCTGAGGCCAGCGGCCAGTTTGCTGGTGCGATCGGTATTGATGAACAGAGACGGGAGGATGCCTTCCAGATCCTTTCCGAGCAGCAGAAGCTGAACTATGTTAGCGGCATGCTGCAGCAGGTCAAACGGTATCTGTCGCACATCCAGCAGTATGGGCCGTTCAGCCAGCAGGCTGTCTCCGAGGCCATGAATAGCTGGCTGAGGTGGAAGGGGGCTGTGCAGGAGGCCCAGGGGCGTTATGGCGCTGCCTTGTACCGTTCTGATGACCCTCTGGTTCAACAGAAATTTGATGCGTTGGCCCGGATCAGGCGCGAGCTGGCGGCTGCCCAGCTCTTTGGCGGTCAGGTCTCGCAGCGGTCTGAGGCCGTCAGGTCGCTGGAAAGGGAGAAACAGGCCCTGGAGGCTGAGTTGAGCAGGCTTAGCAAGGGCTATGCACTGGAAAATATGCTTGGCAGGATTGATACCGGCCGGCTGTCCGAGCTGTTGCCGGCTGATAGCGTCTATATCGATTTTGCCGAGATCACCATGTCTGATTTCAGGCTGCAGATGCCAGGAGAACCCCATTATCTGGCCTTTATTCTTCTGCCGGGGAGCCGCGAACCGGTCAGGCTGGTGGATATTGCCGAGCGCAAGGTGCTTGATGCGCTTGTCAGCGGCTATTTGGGTGAGATGAAGAAAAAGGCCGCCGGGTTATCGAGCCACGACCAAAGGCGGCTGGATGGCTATGCCACTCAGCTCTACAACATGTTGCTGAAACCGCTGATTCCACACCTGCAGGGGCGCAGGAACCTGTTTGTCAGCCCGGACGGCGCACTGAACCTGATGCCGCTGGAGGTGCTGAAAGGCGATAATGGCCGCTACGTTGCCGAAGAGTACCAGATCAATTACATTGCCTCCGGCAGGGATCTTGCGCGCGGCAGCAATCCTGAACCGGCGGGCAGCAGGCAGGCAGTGATTATTGCCGACCCTGATTTTGATCTGGCACAACAGCGAGAGCGGTCTGAGGCCACGGTACGTAAGGGTGGACAGGCGAATCTGTTCAGCGGGCTTCGTTTTGACCGGCTGCCGGATACGAAGCAGGAGGCCGACTCGATTGCCACGGTTCTGAAAGGGGCCGGTTACCGGATTGATAATTTCCAGGGGGGGAGAGCGGTTGAGGAGAATCTGTTTGGCGTAAAGAATCCGCGGATACTGCATATCGCCACCCACGGATATTTCCTTGATACGGAGCGTTCGGCCCCAGCGGTTGCTAGCCGGGGGCTGAAGGTTTTATTCAAAACGAGCCTTGTTGAAGGGCTGAACAGAGATATCCCGAATCCAATGTTGCGCTCCGGCATCGTCCTGGCTGGCGCCAACCGTTCCATTGGAAGCGGCACGGATGCAGGGCTGGTTAGTGCCGAACGGGTGTTGGGGCTACGTCTGCACGGTACCGATCTGGTGACCTTGTCGGCCTGTGAAACCGGCTTGGGGGATGTGCGGGCCGGAGAGGGGGTTTTCGGGCTGAAACGTGCCTTCCTGTTGTCCGGTGCCAGAACGGTAGTGATGAGTTTGTGGAGCGTCCCCAGCCTCGAGACGACAGCGTTGATGGCTGATTTTTATACGCTCATGTCGCAGGGGAACAGCAAGGGGCAGGCGCTGCGCCAGGCCCGGCTGAATATGCTGGCTAAAAAACGGCATCCGTTCTACTGGGGGGCCTTTATTATGGTCGGCAGCCCGGATTGATCACTAACTTTTAAAAGAGGCTGTTATCACTGATAGACGTATTCCGGCGCTTTCCAACAACCGTTTACAGTCTTGATTTAAAACCGGAATGAGCCGCGATAAACAAAAAAGGGTTGCGCCGTTATGACGCAACCCTTTGCTTTAATCAAATATTGACCGGCTGGTTCAGTAGTGGTCTTCAACCAGTTCAAAGTATGCCTGGGGGTGTTTGCAGACCGGGCAGAGTTTGAGGGCCTCTTTGCCTTCGTGGATGTGTCCGCAGTTGCGGCATCTCCATTTGACGCTCTCGCTTTTGGCGAAGAATGAGCCGCTTTCAACCTCTTCGAGAAGCTTGAGGTAGCGTTCCTTATGGGCCTGCTCGATCTTTCCGATTGCCTCGAAAACATAGGCAATCTCGGTGAAGCCCTCTTCCTTAGCCTCTTTTGCCATGCGGGGATACATCTCGGTATGTTCTTTCATCTCGCCTGCGGCAGCTGCCTTCAGGTTGTCAATGGTTGAGCCGATGCCGCTCAGGTATTTGAAGTGCAGTTTGGCATGCTCCTTCTCGTTTTCGGCGGTTTCCAGAAAATATTCGGCGATCCTTTCGTAGCCCTCTTTCTTGGCTACGGAGGCGAAGTAGGTGTATTTGTTGCGGGCCTGTGATTCGCCTGCAAAGGCTTCCTGAAGGTTCTTTTCGGTTTTTGTTCCCTTGATGTCCGACATTTGAGCTCTCCTTTAGGTCGTGGTCTGATACCAGGGTGCATTCGTATAACAGCTCTGCTGGCTGCCTGTCATTCCGGATGCCGCGTGGTAATAAAATCTGCTGATATACATATCTGAAAATAAATATATGTACAGAACTTTTTGCATACGGTGCCCTATCTCTGGCCGAAGATAGCGGTTCCGACCCTGACCAGGGTTGCCCCCTCCTGGATGGCGACCTCGAAATCGCCCGACATGCCCATGGAGAGTGCATTCATCTCAACCCCTGGAATGCCCGCAGCGCGGATCTGTCCAAAAAGCTGCCGCAGGGCGGAGAAGTAAGGGCGGGCGGCGTCAGGGTCGTCAAAAAATGGTGGCATGGTCATCAGCCCCATGATGCGGATGTTGGGTAGCTTGGCGGCCTCGCGGACCAGTTCCAGCGCCTGATCTCCCGATGTGCCTGTTTTGGTTTCCTCGCCGGATATGTTGACCTGGATCAGGATGTTGCAGATCTTGCCCCGTTGTCCCCATTGACGGTTGATTTCTTTGGCCAGGGAGAGGCGGTCAACGGAGTGGATCGTGCTGACGATGTCGGCGATATACTTGACCTTGTTGCTCTGCAGGTGGCCGATGAAATGCCAGTCAACTGGCTCCTGCACCTCGGTGGCCTTGCTGCAGAGCTCCTGGACGTAGTTTTCGCCGAAGATTGTCTGGCCGGCGGCGTAGGCGGCGCTGATGTCGGCGGCAGGGCGGGTCTTGGAGACTGTCACCAGTCTGACATCCTTACCGCTGCGGCCGCAAAGGAGGGCGGCGTCGTTGATGCTGTTGCGGATCTGTTGGAGATTGTCGGCGATGGACATGACGGTTCAGACCGCCTGAATGGTTTGGAGCAGTTCGTACAGTTCGGTCATGGGGAGGCCGATAACATTGCTGTATGAGCCGTTGATCGAGCGGATGAAGTGGATTGCCCCACCCTGGATGGCGTAGGCCCCGGCCTTGTCCATCGGACAGCCGCTGGCAATATATCTGCTGATCTCACTCTCCGTCAGATCCTTGAAGAAGACCTCGGTCTGCACCGCCTGGCTGACGCAGACGGCGTTCTCCTTTACAAAAACGGTTATGCCGGTGATGACCTGGTGTGCCCGGCCTGACAGGGCAGAAAGCATCTCGTGCGCCTCCTCTTCGTTGCCGGGTTTGCCCATGATCCGGTCGTCAAGTACCACGACGGTGTCGGCGCCGATAAAGAATCGTCCATCCGTTTTGCCCGATACTGCCTCGGCCTTTTCACGGGATAGACGCATGACGTGCTCGGCCGGTTTTTCGCCCGGCAGTACATCCTCACAGATATCGGCCGGGACAATACGGCATGGAATTCCGGCCAAGGCCATTAGTTCGGAACGTCTCGGTGAGGCAGATGCCAGAATTATATCAGCGGTTTCGGTGTTCATTATTTCTCCGGATCATGCTCGGCTTGTTCGTTGCCTTTAGCCCTCTTTCTGAGGTGTCTCAGCAGCAGGATTGCGCCGGGGAACAGCAGCAGACCGAGCAGGATGTTGGTCAGGTTGAATTTTATGATGCCATGGAAGAGCGAGACGCATCCCATCAGCATCAGCAGCAGTTCCAGCGAGAGCAGGCGGCCAATCAGCGAGGCCTCTTCACGTTGTTTTTCCGTATCCATAATTGCCGGCCTTCCAGGGTTTTAGCCTACCAGGGGAACATCTTGCCCGGGTTGAGGATGTTGTTCGGATCCAGCGCCTGCTTGATCGACTTCATGGCCGTGATCTGATCCGGTGTCAGCTCCAGCTCGATGAAGGGGGCCTTGGAGAGGCCGACGCCATGCTCGCCGGACATGGTTCCACCAAGGTCGAGTGCGGCCTGAAAGATCTCGCGGATTGCCTCGTGGGCCTTTTCCTCCATGCCGGGGATCTTCTTGTCGATCATGACATTGACATGAATGTTGCCGTCTCCGGCATGGCCGAAGTTGACAATCGGCATCTCGTAGCGTTCATGAATTTTTTCAATGCGGCGGATGACATCCGGCACCTTGCTGCGTGGCACGACGATATCCTCGTTATATTTATCGGGATTGACGTCGCGCAACGATGGGGAAACAAGCCGACGCACCTTCCAGAGCTGCTCTGATTCGGCATTGTCCTTTGCGGCACGGAACTGAACCAGTCCCAGCGGCTTGATGATGTCGTGGATCTGCTGGGCCTGCTTTTCGATCAGATCGCGGTCGCCATCCACCTCGATCAGCAGGACGGCCCGCCCCTCGGGTGGGATGCCGATGTTGAAACGGCGTTCAACGCACTGCAGGGTCGCGTAGTCCATGAATTCCAGTGTCGTCGGGATGATCTTGGCGCCGATGATGGAGGAGACCGCCTTGGCAGCGCCGTCAATGGAGTCGAAGATCGTCAGCATGGTTTTCTTGGCGTCGGGAAACGGCAGCAGGCGGAAGATGATCTTGGTGATGATTCCCAGGGTGCCTTCGCTGCCGCAGAGCAGCTTGGTCAGGTCGTAGCCGACAACCCCCTTGTAGGTCTCTCCGCCGGTGCGGATGATTGCGCCGGTTGGCAGGACAACCTCCAGTCCCATGACGAAATCCTTGGTGCAGCCGTATTTGACGGCGCGTGGACCGCCGGCATTCTCGGCCACGTTGCCCCCCAGGGTGGAAAATTTGAGTGATGCGGGATCGGGCGGATAGAACAGCCCCAGCTTTTCAACCTCCTGCTGGAATATCTCGGTGACAACACCCGGTTCAACCTCGGCAATCAGGTTGTCGGTATCGATGCGCAGGATTTTGTTCATGCGGGTGGTGACCAGGACGATGCCGCCTGCCTTGGGAAGGCTGCCGCCGGTGAAGCCGCTGCCGGCACCGCGCGGGAAGACCGGGAAGTGTTCGCGGTTTGCCAGACGCAGAATCGCGGCAACCTCTTCGCTGTTGGCCGGGTGAACAACCGCGTCAGGCAGAAATTCCATCTGTGTTGCGTCATAGGAATAGCAGAGCAGATCCTGTTGATCTGTGGCGACGTTTTCAGCGCCGACTATTGAAATCAGTTCCTTGATAATCTGTTGGTTTAGCATAAAAACCCCTGATACCGGATCAAACCAGACCCTGCCTGCGTTATCCTGGCATCGTCATTGATTTGAAGCGGAATATAGATGTGAAAACGAAGTGTGCTAGGA